>NZ_CP022162.1:2012247-2612247 GCF_003293595.1 Microbacterium sp. PM5
TAGAGCTCATTCCCCATGCGTCGATCCTTGCAGCCTCGCGGCGTCATTCTCACGCTCGCCGGGATTGCGCGGCGACACGCGACCGCGTAATGTCGCCCGCCGTGACAGACGACAGTCGCGGCCCCGGCGAAGAGACGCCGATCGCCAAGCGCATCCTCATCGGCGAGCCCCTCACGAGCGAGGAGCTCGAAGGACAGCTGCTGCCCAAGAAGATGGCGCTGCCGATCTTCGCCTCCGACGCCCTCTCCTCGGTGGCCTATGCCCCGCAGGAGCTGCTGATGATCCTCCTGATCGGCGGCACGGCCTTTCTGGCGCTCAGCCCGTGGGTCGCGGCGGCGGTCGTCGCCCTGCTCATCGTGGTGGTGCTCAGCTACCGCCAGCTGATCAAGGCCTACCCCTCGGGCGGCGGCGACTACGAGGTCGCCCGCACGAACCTGGGCGAGAAGGCCGGCGTCGTGGTCGCGGCGGCCCTGCTGGTGGACTACATCCTGACGGTGGCCGTGTCGGTCGCCTCGGGCGTGGACAACATCATCTCGGCCCTGCCGAACCTCGACCCCTGGCGCGTCGAGCTCGCGGTCGGCTTCGTCGTGCTCATCATCCTGGTCAACCTCCGCGGCGTCCGCGAAGCCTCGACGGCCTTCGCGATTCCGACCTACCTGTTCATCGGTTCGGTCATGCTCATGATCGGTACGGGCCTCGTCCGCTGGATGCTGGGCGATGCGCCGATCGCCGAGAGCGCGCAGTTCGCCGTGCAGGCGGAAGACCTCAGCCAGGCCGCTCTCATCCTGCTGATCCTGCGCGCGTTCTCCAGCGGCTGTTCCGCCCTGACCGGCGTGGAGGCCGTCTCCAACGGTGTTCCGGCGTTCCGCCAGCCGAAGATCCGAAACGCCCAGACAACGCTCGTTCTGATGGGTTCGATCGCCATCACGATGTTCGCGGGCCTCACGGTGCTCGCTCTCGTGGCCGGTGTGCACTACTCGGAGGATCCGTGCCGGCTGATCGGCTTCAACTGCGAGGCGCTCGTGCAGCCGAGCCTCATGGCGCAGGTGGCCGCTGCGACGTTCGGCAACGGCAGCATCCTCTTCTTCGTGGTGCAGGCCGCAACCGCCGCCGTCCTGCTGCTGGCCGCCAACACGGCTTTCAACGGCTTCCCGCTGCTGGGCTCGGTGCTCGCACGCGACGGCTATGCGCCGAAGGCCCTGAACACGCGCGGCGACCGTCTCGTCTACTCGAACGGCATGATCATCCTGGGCCTGGCCGCGGTGCTGGTGCTCGTGATCTTCCAGGCGAAGCTGACCACGCTGATCCAGCTGTACATCATCGGCGTCTTCGTCTCGTTCTCACTCGGCCAGCTCGGCATGGTCAAGCACTGGCGGCGCGAGCTGCGGCTACTCTCCCCGAAGGCGGCGAAGGCACGGCGAGAGGCGATCTCGGGCCTGTTCATCAATGCGCTCGGGGCGACGTTCACGATCGTCGTCCTCGTGATCGTGACGATCACGAAGTTCACCCACGGCGCCTACCTCGTCTTCATCGCGATCCCGCTGCTGTCGTTCCTCATGATCGGGGTGCACCGCTACTACCGCGACGTCTCGCACGAGATCGCCATGGACGACGACGTGCACTACGGCTCGACCGGCGATGTCGCGCTCGTGCTGGTGGGCACGCTGCAGAAGCCGACGGCGAAGGCGATCGACTACGCCCTGTCGGGCAGGCACGACAAGACGTTGGCGGTACACGTCGCGGTCACGGCGGAAGAAGCCCGCGACGTGCAGGAGGACTGGAAGTTCCACAACATGCCGGTTCCGCTCGTGGTGATCGAATCGCCCTACCGGCACTACGCGGCTCCGATCGCCCAGTTCATCACGAAGTACCGCGAGAAGCACGGCAGCGCCGTCGTCACGGTTTACATGCCGCAGTACATCGTCGGTCACTGGTGGGAGACGTTCCTGCACAACCGACGGGCGCGCCGCATCGCACAGCAGCTCATGCTCGTGCACGGTGTGCAGATCACGCTGGTGCCGTGGCTGCTCGACTCGTCGGAGCTGATCTACGGCCGCCGCTCCCGCCCGCTCCTCGGCGATGACCGTCGTGACGGCCGGCTGCCGAGCTACGGACTCGTCGCGCACACCGAAGACGAGAGCTGACGGCATCCGAGGCGGCTCCGTCGCGCCGGAGCCGGGTGGGATGCCGGGGCGTAGCCTAGAGGGGTGACTTCCGCGACCGCGTCCCCCGCTTCCGCCGCGCCTGCGGCGACCCTCGACGCCTCCGCGATCAAGGCGGACTTCCCGATCCTGGCCGAGCAGGTCAACGGTCACCCCCTCGCCTATCTCGACTCCGCGGCCACCAGTCAGAAGCCGCTCGCGGTGCTCGACGCCGAGCGCGACTTCCTCACGCACGCGAACGCCGCGGTGCACCGTGGGGCGCACACGCTGGCCGCCGAGGCGACCGAGCTGTTCGAGGACGCCCGAGCCACCGTGGCGGGATTCGTCGGCGCACGGCCTGAGCAGCTCGTCTGGACCAGCGGCGCCACGATGGGCCTGAACCTCGTCGCATACTCGATCGGGAATGCGGGGCTGGTGCGGCCGGGCGACGAGATCGTCACGACGGCGATCGAGCATCATGCCAACCTCATCCCCTGGCAGGAGCTGGCCGCTCGCACGGGCGCCGTGCTGCGACACATCCCCGCCCACGACGACGGCACGCTCGATATGGATGCCGCCGCGTCCCTCATCACGGCGCGCACGCGCGTCGTCGCCTTCACGCACGTCTCGAACGTCCTCGGCATCGTGAACCCCGTCGCCCAGCTCATCGCGCTCGCTCAGGGTGTGGGCGCGATCACGGTGATGGATGCCTGCCAGTCAGCGCCGCACCTGCCGCTCGATCTGCCCGCTCTCGGCGTCGACCTCGCGGTCTTCAGCGGACACAAGATGCTCGGCCCGTACGGTGTCGGCGGACTGTACGGACGCACACCGGTGCTCGAGGCGCTGCCGCCGTTCCTCACGGGCGGCTCGATGATCACGACCGTGACGCTCGATCGCGCCGAGTACCTGCCTCCGCCGCAGCGCTTCGAGGCCGGAACGCAGCCCGTGGGACCGGCGATCGGGCTGGCCGCCGCCGTGCGCTACCTCGACGACATCGGCCTCGATCGGATCCATGCCCACGAGGGCATGCTCGCTCAGCGCATGCACGCGGGCCTCGCGGATATCCCCGGCATCCGCCTCCTCGGCGACGCCGTCGGGGTCGAGCGCGTCGGGCTGTGGGCCTTCGACGTCGACGGCGTGCACGCGCATGATGCCGGCCAGTACCTCGACGCGCTGGGCATCGCCGTCCGCGTCGGCCACCATTGCGCCGCGCCCCTGCACTCGCGCTACGGCGTCACGGCCAGCGTTCGCGCGAGCGCCGCCCTCTACAACACCACCGACGACGTCGACCGTCTCATCGAGGCCGTCGCCGGCATCCGCCCTTACTTCGGAGTCTGACATGAGCGATCTCGACGCCCTCTACCGTGAGCTGATCCTCGATCACTCCAAGCACCCGCAGCACTTCGGCCTCACCGACGAGGGCGACGCCCCCGCCACGGTCGGCACGATCGGCACCTCGCACCAGAAGAACCCCGTCTGCGGCGACGAGATCACGCTGCGCGCCCGCGTCGACGGCGAGACCATCGCCGACGTGCAGTGGGAGGGTCGGGGCTGCTCGATCTCGCAGGCCTCGGCATCCATGCTCGCCGACCTCGTCGCCGAGGAAGGGCTCAGCCGGGCCGAGGCCCTGCAGCTGATCGAGGGGTTCCGTGAGGCGCTGCGCTCGCGCGGAACGCTCGAGCTCGACGAGGAGGTCTACGGCGACGCCGCGGCCCTGTCGGGGGTGTCGAAGTTCTCGGCACGCGTGAAGTGCGCGATGCTCGCCTGGGTCGCCCTGGAAGACGCCATCGCCAAAGCCTGACGTCCGCCCCCACCCCTTGCCTGGGGCGGCTGCCGAACCGCCACGATCTGCGCGAGCCGCCAGGACCTGGCGTAGCGGCTCGCGAGAAACGCAGCGGCTCGGCGAGAAGGAGAGGGAGAGGGAGAGGGAGAGGGAGAGGTCAGGAGCCGAGGAACTCGAGCGCGGCGCCGCGGAAGACGCGGGAGCCGGGCGCGTTGAAATGGTGCCGGTCGGGGATCTCGACGAAGCGTCCCTGCGGGCACGCGGCCGCGAGCGTCTTCGAGCCTTCGATGATGCCGTCCAGCGATCCCGTCGCGAACATCACCGGCTGCTGCGGTGCATGGGCGGGGTCGGGGTCGACGGTCTTCGATGACCGCATGCCCTCGGCGATCGCGAGGAGCGCCCGCAGGTCGTTGCCGGGCACGCGCTCGGTGAGGGCGATGTAGTTCTGCGTGACGCGATCGGTGACCGGCGTGCCGTCGGCGATGAGCGCGCGCACCTGGTCGAGGTCGAGCCGCGCCAGCGGGATGCCGTCGGGAACCCCGCCGAGCACGGCCCGCGGGATGCGCGGGGCGATGTCCTGCACGACCTCCCATCCCACGCGGGCGCCGAGCGAGTAGCCGACGTAGAACGCCTCGTCGACGAGGTAGGTGTCGAGCATCGTCTCGACGTCGCCGGCGAGCTGGCGGATGTCGTACGCGCGGGGCTCGTGCGGCTTGTCGCTGGCGCCATGGCCGCGCTGGTCGAGCGCGAGCACCCGATAGCCGGCGGCGGTGAGGTCGCGCACCCAGCCCGTCGCGACCCAGTTGTCCTTCGTGCTCGAGGCGAACCCGTGCACGACGACGACGGTGGGTGCGTCCTCGTCACCCCACGAGTACGTCGCGATGCGGTAGCCGTCGCCGACCATCAGGTACTGCGGGTCGGGCATCTGCGTGAGGTTCTGAAGCGGCGCGGTCACGGTGTCTATCCTGCCGTCGATTCGGCGGCCCCGGTCGCCGCGGCCGGTCACTCCTCGACGCGGACCTCTTTCCAGAACGCGACATAGCCCGAGAAGTCCTTGCCGACGCGGGCGATGCCGCTCTCGTAGGGCGTCGGGTACGACCAGGCGCGATCGGCGAGCAGCTCGTCGCCGGAGCGCACGGAGTAGTACTGGCACTCGCCCTTCCACGGGCAGGTGTAGGGCGTGGGGCTCTCCTGCAGCAGGTCCCAGTTCACGCTCGACGGCGGGAAGTACCAGTTTCCTTCGATGGAGATCAGGTCATCGCGGTCGGCTTCGGCCACCGTGACATCACCCAGAACAGCTTTCATCGCGTCCTCCGCTTCGCTCGCATCCCACCCTTCCACCGTCGCACGCGGCCCGCAACGAGGTCGGCGGCCGGCTGCTGCGGAAGCGGGATGGGCTGCGTGACCACGGCATCCACGACCATCGACCCGTCGGTGGGGCCGATGACGGCGATCGGGGTGGTGAGGGTCGGTTCGGCGGGGTCGACCGGCATGCGCTCCAGTGCGCGGTGGGCGCGCAGGTACGCGGGGATGAGGATGACGCTGGCGCCGACCCAGGCCAGTGGGTTGCTCCACACGACGCCGACGAATCCGAAGATGTGGCCGAGCACGACCGCCGCGCCCACGCGCATCGCCAGCTCGACGAGCCCGGTCACCGTCGGGATGACGGTGCTGCCGAGCCCCTGCAGCGTGCCGCGCAGGATGAACAGCACGCCCAGCGCCGTGTAGCTCGCGCCGTTGATGAGCAGCATGAGCGCGGCCAACCGCACGACGGTGTCGCTGCCGTCGCCGACGAACAGGCGCACGAGCGGCGCGCCGAACGTGATGAGCAGTGCGCCGAGCACGACAGCGGCGATCAGCGCCATCCAGATCGCCTGCCCGACGCCGCGACGGATGCGATCCGGGCGGCGCGCTCCCAGGTTCTGGGCGGCGTACATGGATGCCGCGAGCCCGAGAGACTGCAGGAGCGCCACGGCCAGGCCGTCCACGCGGGAAGCCGTCGTGTAGGCGGCGACCGCATCGGCGCCCAGGGTGTTCAGCGCGACCTGCACCGTCAGGGTGCCGATCGCGATGATCGACGCCTGGAACCCCATGGGCAGGCCGAGTCGCAGGTGCTCGACGAGATCGGCTCGCGTGATGCGCCAGTCGGCGCGCNGCACGTGGAGGACGGGCAGCCGACGGCGGACGTAGACGAGGCAGAGGATCACCGACAGCGCCTGCGAGACGACGGTCGCCAGTGCCGCTCCGGCCACGCCCAGTCCGAACGGCCCGACCATGAGGATGACGAGCACCACGTTGAGTCCGCAGGCGATCGTGAGGAACACCAGCGGCGTGCGCGAGTCGCCGATCGCCCTGATGATCGCGGAGAGGTAGTTGAAGCCCATGATGGCACCGGCACCGAGGAAGCTGACCTGGGCGAACACCGTCGCCTCGTCCATCAGCTCCGGAGGCGTCTGCAGCAGGTGCAGGGCGGGTCCGGCCAGCAGCGGCGCGCCCACGGTGAGCACGATCGTCGTGATCGCGGTGAGAATCGTGCCCGCCGCCACCGAGCGGCGCACCGCCGTGACGTCGCGGGCGCCGAAGGCCTGCGCCGTGGGGATCGCGAATCCGCTCGTCAGGCCCCAGGCGAAGCCGAGCAGCAGGAACAGCAGACTGCCGGTCGCGCCGACCGCGGCGAGCGCATCGACGCCGAGATGGCGCCCGACGACGATCGCGTCGGCGAACTGATACAGCTGCTGCACGACGTTGCCGATGAGCAGGGGCACCGCGAAGGCGAGGATGACGCGCCAGGGGCTACCGGTGGTGAGAGAACGTGACATACGGCCGGGTTCGAGACGGGGGCGGAAACGGCGAAAGGCGCTCCTCACGGGAGCGCCGGATTCCAGGCTATCGAATCGATTCGAGAAGCGCAAGGTCCGGCATCCGTCGGTCGCATTCGGCGCGGCCGGTACTGTTGCAGGCATGTCCGTAGGTCTGCTCGCCGTCGTCGATGACATCCTCAGCGCGGCGCTGAAGGCGTCGGCCAAGTCCGCAGGCGTCGTGATCGACGATGCGGCCGTCACCCCGCAGTACGTGCAGGGGCTCTCGCCCGCGCGGGAGCTTCCGGTCGTGGGTCGCATCGCCCTCGGGTCGCTCGCGAACAAGTTCCTCATCATCATCCCCATCGCGATGCTGCTGACCGCGTTCGCACCGTGGGTGCTGCCGTGGCTGCTCATCGTCGGCGGCGGATACCTCTGCTTCGAGGGCGCCGAGAAGGTGCTGGAGTGGTTCGGCTTCCACCACGGCGGTCACGACGACGAGGGAGGGCGTGACGAGAAGCGCCTCGTGATGGGCGCGATCCGCACCGACCTGATCCTGTCGACCGAGATCATGCTGATCGGCCTGTCGAACGTCGATCCCGATCTCGACTTCTGGCTGCGGCTCGCCGTGCTCGCGGTCATCGCACTCGCCATGACGGCGCTGGTCTACGGCGCCGTCGCCCTGCTCGTGAAGATCGATGACATCGGCCTGAAGATGGCCAAGAGCTCCTCGGCGCGCGTGCGCCACACCGGCACCCGCATCGTGCGGTCGATGCCCGCGGTCTTCCGCGTCATCTCGATCGTCGGCACCGTCGCGATGCTGTGGGTGGGCGGCCATCTCGTGCTCGCCAACCTTGGCGAGGTCGGCTGGCATGCCCCGGTCGAACTCCTGCACGCCGTCGAGCACGCGCTCGAACCGCTCGGCCCGGTCGTCGTGTGGATCGGCGACACGGCCGTGTCCGCCGTCGCAGGACTGTGCGTCGGGCTCGTGATCGTCGGCATCGCGCTCGTGATCGGCAAGGCGTTCGGTCGCAACCTGAGCTTCAGCGAGGGGCACCGCGCGCCCCACGGCGAGACCGACTGACGGCGACGGCCCCGCGGTCGAGCGCCGACGTCCTCGCAGTCGAGAAACCACATCCACTCCGAGAAACCGTCGGCGCCGTGGTTTCTCGGGGCGGATGTGGTTTCTCGCGTGTGGGCGCGGCGGGCGCGGCGTCAGTCGAGCGTGATGACCGGGTCCGCGCCGTCCGGGCGGGTGACGTGGATGCCGCGAGCGTCCGCGACCGTCCACGTCGGCGCCGCCGCGGCGGCGTGCGGGCCGACCCCGATCACGCGCATGCCCGCGGCGAGCCCGGCGGCGATGCCGTTGTCGGAGTCCTCGACCACGATGCATCGTGCGGCATCCACTCCGAGCGCCGCGGCCCCCGCGAGAAACCCCTCGGGATCGGGCTTGCTGCGCGAGACATCACCCGCGGCGATGACGACCGGCGGCATCGGCAGCCCGGCGGCACGCATGCGCGCCGCGGCGAGCTCGGCCGTGGCCGAGGTGACGAGCGCGTACGGCACGCCCTCGCGGTCGAGGGCGGCGAGCAGGTCGGCGGCGCCGGGGATCGCCACGACGCCGTCGGTCTGCGCCGTCTCGGCGGCGAGCAGCTCGGCGTTCTCGGCGAGGTTGATCTCGTGCGGACGATCGGGAAGCAGCAGCGCCATCGAGTCCTGCCCCTGGCGGCCGTGGATCACCGCGAGCGTCCGTGCCGGATCGACGCCGTGATCGAGCGACCACTGCGTCCACAGGCGCTCGACGACGGCGTGCGAATCGACGAGCGTGCCGTCCATGTCCAGCAGCAGCGCGGCGGCCCGCGTCTCGATGCGAACGACGGATGCCGGCACGCGCAGCACCTCCCACCCGCCGCCGAGCGGTGGCACGTGCCACCCGGCGTGGACGGTGCCATCACCGTCGCGCGACACGATCACCCGGTGCGGCGAGGTCGTGTCGACGAGGTGCACGAGCGCGGCGCCGTCGTCGCGGCGTTCCCCGCGCGTCGCGAGGCGCAGATGAGTGGCGGCGGGGGCATCCTCGAGGGCGGGTCCCGTCACGGACACCTCCTGCCAGAACGTGTCCACCGGCACCGAGCCGACGCCCGGCAGCACCAGCGTCCAGCCGTCGCCATCGGCGCGGTCGTGCAATGCGGCACCGTCGAGCGGGTCGGCGGCGAGCAGGCGGTCGCGCTCGGCCCAGGTGTCGCGCTCGACGCGGCGCGCCGACACGGCGGCATCTGCCGCACCGGCATCCGCCCGGCCGGCGGCATCGGCCCCGCCTGCGACATCCGCCCCACCGGCCGCGTCCGCGACCTCGACGGCCGCGACGAAGGCCCAGAACGCGCGCAGCGTCGCCTGGGTGTCGAGCGTGGCGCCCTGGTAGGCGATGACGAGATCATGCTCGGGGAGGACGAGACCGAACTGCCCCGCGGCGCCGTCGAGCCGGAACCCGTGGCGGCCGCGCCAGACCTGGTAGCCGTAGCCGAGGGCCCAGTCGTTGACCTCGCCGGTGGCCGCAGCCGGGCCGTCGAAGGCGGCGGTCTCGGACCAGGGGCGCGACATCTCCTCGACGTACCACGCGGGCGCGACCTGCACGCCGTCGAACGCCCCGCCGGCGCTCAGCATGATGGCCGTGCGCGCGAGGTCATCGACCGTCAGGTGGAAGCCGGACGCACCGTGCTCGATGCCGCCGTACGGCGACATCCACCGCTCGCCGATGCCGAGCGGATCGAGCAGTCGCGGGCGCAGGTACGCGGTGAGGGGCTGGCCGGTGACGCCGGTGACGATCGCTGACAGCAGGTGCGTGGCCGGAGAGCTGTACGCGAAGTGCGTGCCCGGGGCGAAGGCGGGCGCCTCGCGCAGCAGCACGAGCGGATCGGCGCCGATGCGCTCGATCTGCGCGGCCGAGTGGCCGGTGTTCATCGTGAGCAGATGGCGCACCGTGATGCCGTGCGGGTTCGCCTCACCCACGTGCAGACCCGCAGAATCGTCGAGGCCCAGCCGCCCCTCGTCGGCGAGGAAGCCGATCGCCAGTGCCGTGTAGGTCTTGGATGCCGAGTACACGAGCGCCGGCCGCTCCAGGTGGTACGGCGCCCACGCGGTCTCGAACGCCACCTCGCCGTGACGGGCGACGAGCAGCGCGTGCGGGTCGAGGCCCTCCGCGGCGAGGCGCTCGGCCAGCGCGAGGACGGCGGCTTCGGGGATGCCGAGCCCCTCCGGGGCCCGACGGACCAGGGGGCGGGACGACAGGGGACGACGGGACTGCGGCGAGGAAGTCATCTCCTCCACTCTACGAGCGGAGCCCTGGTCGGGGGCCGTCCGCCCCGGCATACCGCGGTCGCGCTCAGTCGCGGAGAGCGCCCAGCACGGCGTCGAGGGCGGCGACGAACCGGCGCGCGTCGGCCTCGGTCAGCACGAGCGGCGGCTTGACCTTCAACACGTTCTGGCGTTCCGAGGCGGCCTGCACGATGAACCCGTGCCCGAGCAGCAGATCGCACACGCGCGCCGCCTCCTCCCGCGCGGGCTCGAGCGTCTCGCGATCGCGCACCAGCTCGATACCGAGATACAGACCCGTTCCGTGGACGGCGCCGATGAGCGGATGCCGCGGCATCAGCGCCCGCACGCCGTCGGCGATGATGCCGCCGACCCGCGCTGCATTCTGCTGCAGCCCTTCCGCGTCGATGATGTCGAGAATCGCCGATCCGGCGACGGCGCTCGCGGGGGCGCCGCCCGCCGACGAGAAGAACGTGCCCTCGCGGGCGAGCGCGTCGACGATCTCCCGCCGCGTGATGACGGCACCGAGCGGATAGGCGTTGCCCGCGGCCTTCGCCACCGACACGATGTCGGGCACGAGCCCCTGCATCGTGCTCCCCCAGAACGACGATCCCAGGCGGCCGTAGCCGACCTGCACCTCGTCGGCGATGACCAGTCCGCCGTGCGCGCGCACGGCCTCGGCCACCATCGTGAGGTAGCCGGCCGGAGGGATGACGCCACCGGCGTTGCCCAGCACCGGCTCGCAGATGAAGGCGCCGGCCGGGCGGCCCTCGTCGGCCAGGGAGCGCGCGAGGTCGGCGACCTCGCGCGCGTAGGCGGCCCCGGCATCCGGTCCTCGGTGACGGCCGCGGTAGGCGTTCGGGGCGTCGACGAGGTGCACCCAGTCGGGGCGCGAGTCGGCGGCGTGCGGGTTGTCGAACGCCGAGGTGCTCACGGCGTCGGCCGCGCTCGTCCAGCCGTGGTAGCTCTCGCGCACCGCGATGACGTCGCGCCGGCCGGTCGCGACCCGGGCGAGCGTGAGGGCGAGGTCCACGGCCTCCGACCCGCTGTTGACGGGGATGACGGTGTCGAGCGACGGGTCGGGGCTGTGCGCGACGAGCCGCGCGGTGAACTCGGCGAAGGCGTCGTAGAGGAAGCGCGAGTTCGTGTTCAGCAGGTGCAGTTGACGCGAGATGCGGTCGGCGAACTCGGGATGGGCGTGCCCGATCGCGGTCACGTTGTTGACGAGGTCGACGTACGCGCGACCCTGCGTGTCGATGAGCAGCGCTCCCCACCCGCGCTCGATCTGCGGCGGCTCGGCGTAGAAGCGCTCGGCGGCGGCGCCCACGGCCTGCTCGCGCGCCCGCCGAGCACGGCGCGTCGCCCGCACCGGATCGGGTACGCGGTCGGTGCCCACGATCACCGAGGGATCGGCCGCCCCGGGAGTCTCGGCTTCGCCCTCGGCATCTGCGAACACGTCGCCGGGCGCGGCGTCGCGCATGCGGCGCGTGATCCGCACGCGCCCGAGTCCCGGTTCGAGCTCGGCGACGCGTCCGAGGCGGGCGCCGGCATCCACCCCGCTATCCGCGACCGCCGGGTCGAGAACGATCCCCTCGATCCGCAGCACGACACCGGCATCGCGCACCTCGACCGCGCCGGCGGCGCCGTCGGGATCGGTGTCGACCGTCAGGGTGCCGCCGAACGGCGCGGTCACCTCGACACCTGGGCGGGTCCACAGCTCGACGCACCGCGCCCGGGTGGCAGCGGGCCGGGTGGTGTCGGCCGACACGCGGCTCAGCCGGCTCTCGCCGTAGCGCAGCACCGCGACGGGACCCTCGGCGAGCGCCTCGCGGACGAGGCTGCGCTCGATGCCCGGCGTCGCCCAGCGCCCCCGGTCCAGCAGCGGGCTGCGGATGCCGAGATCCACGGTGGCCGCGGCATCCAGCTGCGACAGGACGGGACGGTAGACGAGGCCCGCGCGGTGCGGCCGGCCCGCGGCCAGGCGCAGCTGCGCCGTCACCTCGGCGGACGGCACCCGCGCCGTGCGCGCGAAGACCTGCCATTCGTGCTCGACCCGCTCGCGCGCGTAGTCGTTGCCCGGGTCGATGCGCAGCTGGCTCCACCCGCTGACGGCGAGCACCGCTCCGCGCAGCACGACGAGGGGCCACAGCGCCTCGATCTCCGCGTCGGTGAGGCGCGCGCGCTGATCAAAACCCGCGACCGCGCGGGCGACGATTGCGAGGTCGTCGGTGCGACCCATGAGGTCGGCGAGGAGCATCGCCAGCTCGGCGGCGCGCCACGACGTGGCGACATCGCCCAGGTCGATCACCCAGTGCCGCCCGCGCCGATCGCGCATGACGTTGTCGGCGGTGAGGTCGCCGTGGATCACCTGCCGCGGAAGGTCGGCCGCGACGGCGTCGAGCTCGGCGGCGGCGCGGCGGGCCGCCGCCAGGCACTGCTCGCGACGGTCCTCGGGAAGGTCGTCGATGAGCTGCTCGACGACGGCGAGGGCGTTGCCGAGCTCCCACTGCAGGTTGCGGTCGGTGTCCTCGGCATCCATTCCGGCCAGAACGTCGGCGACCTCGGCGACGAGCTCACCCAGTTCTTCGGCCTGGGCGCCGTCGGCGTCGGTGATGTCCGACAGCGGTTGCCCGTCGACGATCTGGAACCCCGCGACGCGAGCGACCTGCCCGTCGGCGCAGACGATCTGCGTCGTGCGAGCGCCGCCGGCGGTCGTCAGCACTTCCGGTGTCAGCAGTCCTTCTGAGCGCAGGCGATCGGAGGCCGCGATGTGCAGGTCGACGGCGAACGCGTCGACCGTCGGGTGGAAGATCTTGACGAGCATGCCCGCCCCGTCCACGCCGCGCACGAGGAAGTTGCGGTCCTGCTGACTGCCCAGCTCGGTGAGCTCACCGTCCACGCCGTACTCGCGCCGCGCGAGCGCGCGAACCTCGTCGAGGTCGACCTCGGGTCGGGCGAGCAGCCAGTTGTCGGTCATCGGGTCACGTCCTTCGGGAGAGGGCGGTCGAGCGGAGATGCCGCCGGTGCGCGCCGCACGGGCACCACGATTCTGGCGGATGCCGCGGCATCCGTGTGTCCGGATCAGCGGCGTCGACCGGTCATCTCGTCCGCCGGTCGATGCCGAGGCTGTGGTGCCTCGCCGCGCCTACTGCACCGTCCACCAGGCGATGTCGACGAGACAGAGCTCGCCGCCGGCCTCCCGGTAGAAGACGTCGCCTGGATACTGCGCACCCGCGACGACGCCCGACGCAGGGAGCGAGAGGTTGATGCTCCACGTCGGATCATGATGGGCCATCTCGGGCCAGTGGGCGGCGACGAACCGCTCGGGCTCTTGAGCGGTGAGCCCCTCCCAGTCCGCCGGATCGCGCACGTCGGGTTGCGATCCCGGGCAGACGAGTGCCGCAGCCTCGCCCGCCGCGGCGGCCGCGATCAGTTTCTGGGTCGTGTCGATGACGTGTGCACCGTCGGCGCCCCAGATGAGTTCGTTCATCGTGCAGCCGCTGAGGCCGACCGCGAGGGCTGCGCTCAAGCCGACGACGACGACGATCTTCCGCACCGGCGTCATGCGGCGACTCTACCCGCCACAGACGGGCACCGCCACGCCCAGCCGCAGGACCGCCTCACCGCTCCCGCAGCGCGGTGACCAGCTCCTTCGCGTAGCGAGAGCCCTGGGCGGTCGTGCTCCAGGCGATGCCGATCGCGCGCACGCGCTGCGGCTCCAGCGGCAGATAGACGACGCCGGGGTCATCGCGGCCCGGAGTCCGCGGAAGGATCGAGACGCCGAGGCCACCCGCGACGAGGCTGCGCATCGTGTCGATCTCGCTGCTCTCGAAGGTCACGTTCACGGTGACGTCGGCCTCGTCCAGGATGCCGGTGACCGCCGTGTGCAGCTCGGCGATACGTGAGAAGCCGATGAAGTCGCGGCCGGCCAGCGCGCGCACGTCGACCGGGCCGGATGCCGTCGCGAGCGGGTGACCGGTGGGCACGGCGATGCACAGCGGTTCCTCGGCGAGCGCGAGCCAGCCGATGTCGTCCGAGGTCGCGGAGGTCGCGAGCGGAGCGGTGCTCAGGGCGATGTCGATCGTGTCGAGGGCGAGCCAGCCGTAGAGATCGCGGGCGAAACCCTGCCGCAGCGACACGCGCACGTCGGGGCGCAGCGCGCGGAAGCGCTGGATGACATCGGGCACCATCCACCGCGCCACGGAGTGGAGGAACCCGACGCGCAGCAGACGGCCCTCGTCGGCGATCAGCTCGGCGTGGCGGCGGGCCGACTCGACCGCGTCGAGGACGCCGGCCGCATCGGCCCGGAAGGCGAGACCGTTAGCGTTCAGCTCGAGCCGCTTGCCGTGTCGCGAGAACAGCCCCATGCCGACCTCGTCTTCGAGGCGGGCCAGTGCGCGCGACACGTTCGACTGGTTGATGCGCAGCTCCGCAGCGGTGTCGCGAGTGTTCTGCGTCTCGGCCAGCGACAGGAAGATGCGGAGGGTCTGCTCGTCCATGACACCGATTATGCGCCGATCGCATCACAAGTGGCATCCGTTTCATTTCCGGCCCATCCGTGACCGGACGACGATGGTCCGCATGGCCGTCACCGTGCTCGATCGCACCCCCACCGGGTCGATCGCGCGCATCGCCGCGGGCACCCCCTCCTACCGACGCGTCGTGGGGCTGCTCGCCGCGGGAGGCCTCGCGAACTTCGCGATCATCTACTTCCCGCAACCGTTGCTGCCGGCGATCGCGGCGTCGTTCGGAGTGGATGCCGGGGTCAGCGGACTCGCGATCTCGGCGACGACCGCGGCCATGCTGCTCGGGCTGCTGCTGTCGGCACCGCTGTCCGACCGCATCGGGCGGGTGTCCGCGATGAGCGGGTCGCTGGTGGCAGCCGGCGTCCTGTCGGTCGCGTGCGCGTTCGCGCCCACGTGGGAGGCCTTCCTCGCGTTGCGTGCCGGCGGGGGTCTCGCGCTGGCGGTGCTGCCGCCCGTCGCGCTCGCCTACCTGCGCGACGCCGTCCGCGACGACGCGCACGGGCGCGCCAACGCGCTGTACATCTCGGGCACGGCTCTTGGCGGCGCCGTGGGTCGGCTCGCGCCGCTGCCGTTGGCGACCCTCGGCGGTTGGCAGGTCGTGAGCACCGTGCTCGGCGTGCTCAGCGTCGTCGTCGGCGTGCTGGTCTGGTTCGCGCTCCCCCGCGACGGCGCCGCCCCGCTGCCGCTGCGGATCGGCGACCTCCTCGGCGGCACGGTCGCGTCGCTGCGCGACCCCGTCATCCTCGCCGTGTGCGTGGCGGGCGCGCTCGCGATGGCGACGTTCGTCGGGCTCTACAACGCGGTGCCGTTCCGCCTCGACGGCCCCCCGTTCTCGCTCGGCGCGGCCGAGGTGTTCGTGTACTTCGCGTACCCCCTCGGCATCCTCGCGCCGGGCCTGTTCCACCGGATCTCGAGGCGCCTCGGCCGCGCGGTGACGTCGCTGCTCGGCGCGATCGCGATGCTCGCCGCGATCGGTCTGGTGTTCTGGCCGAACGTCATCGCGGTGTTCGCCGGTCTCGGTCTGCTCACGGCGGCCTTCCTCGGAACGCACTCGATCCTCAGCGGCTGGGTGGTCGCCCGCGCTCAGGCGGTGGGACGCAGCACCTCGCGGGCCTCCAGCGCCTACCTGCTCACCTACTACCTCGGCAGCACCGTGTCGGGAGCGGCATCCACGCATCTGTTCGCCAGCGCGGGGTGGACGGCCGTGATCCTTCTCGCGGCCGGGCTGACGACGCTGTGCGCGGCGCTCTTCCTCGCGCTGCGCCTGAGAGGCTCAGCCGGAACATAGCGCCGCGTGCGAAAACACCCCTATGGATGAACCCGCACACACGTCTCATCAGCCCTCCGGCGCCGAGGCGTCCTTCCCTGGACCCGCTCCGCGGCTGCCCTTCAGCCAGCTGGCCATCTGGGGCTTCGTGATCTCCTGCGTGAGCCTGTTCGTGTTCGGGTTCCTCGGCACGGTGGGCGCGATCATCTCCGCGCAGGGTGCCCGGGCGGCGATGCGCGGACGTGCGAGAGGCAAGGGGTTGGGACTGGCCGGCTTCGTCATCGGTGCGGTGGCATTCCTCTTCTGGGCGATCGCATTCATGGTCTCCCGCTCCCACTGACATCGGCGGCCGCCTCACGAGAGCACCACGAGGCGCTGGGTCGCCCGGGTCATCGCGACGTAGCGGTCGACGGCGCCCGTGACGTCATCGCCGAAACGCCCGGGGTCGACGAGCACGACCAGGTCGAACTCGAGCCCCTTGACCCGCTGCGCATCGAGCGAGGCCACGCGCGGGCGCGGGACGAAGGCGGGAGCGCCGATCACCACCGCCGTGCCGTCGGCGCTCTCACGCTCCCAGGCGTCGACGATCGCGTCGAGGTCGCCGCGCAAGCCGTAGCTCACCGGAGTGCCCGTGCTGCGGATCGACGCGGGCACGTTCGCGTCGGGCAGCACCGCCCGGATCACCGGCCCGGCGGCATCCATCACCTCGCTCGGCGTGCGGTAGTTGACGGACAGGGTGGTGACGAATGCAGGACTCAGACCGACCCGCGCGAGCCGCTCCCCCCAGTTCTCGGGGAATCCCCGCCGCGCCTGTGCGCGATCTCCGACGATCGTCACGCTCTGCGACGGGCACCGTCGCAGCAGCATCCGCCACTGGGCGTCGGTGAGTTCCTGTGCCTCGTCGATCACGAGATGCGCGAACGGCCCGGCGTACGGATCCCGATCGGATGCCGCGCGCTGCGCGAGCGTGCGACGCAGATCCTGACCGCGGAGCATCGACATGATCCGCAGGTCACCGTCGTCGGCCGCGATGAGGTCGCTCACGACGTCGGACATGACTCGCCGCTCCTCGGCGGCCGCACGACGGGCGCGGCGCTCGCGCATTTCCTGCCGCGCATCGCCCACCGCGATGCGTGCCGCGTCGAGGAGGGGCAGATCGGCGTCGGTCCACGCCGCGGGCGCCCCTCGCGCGATCACGGCGTCGACGTCGGCCGGGGTCAGCCACGGCGCGCACCGCCGCAGCATCTCACCCGTCGTGAGCAGTCCGCGCAGCAACGCGTCGGCATCGAGCAGCGGCCACGACCGGTCGAAGAGCGCCCGCAGCTCGTCATCGTTCTCGAGCGTCTCCCGCGTCGACTCGTCCTCGCCCCACCCCGACCCGTAGGCGTCGAAGTCGCCGTCGGAGCGCGACGAGGGACGCGAGGCCTCGCCCCAGCCCTCACCCCAGCTCTCGTCCCCGCCGTCGGCGACACCATCTCCGCCGCGCAGTTCGTCGTCTATGCGGTCTTCGAGCAGGTCGAGCAGGCGGTCCCGGGCCCGCGCACGCAGTGCGTTGTGCGACAGCGCCTCCGCGTCGGCGAAGACCTCCGCCCACTCCGCGGGGGTCACCACGACCGTCCCCCACGCCGTCTCGATCGGGGTGCGCCGCCGCGGCGGGCGCTGCCAGAGGCGTACCGCGGCGGCCACGGCATCCACCATGCGCCCGTCGCCGAGCAGACGGCGAACCTCCGGATCGTCCTCCTCCCCCACATCGCCGCCGTCGACGAGGTCGTTCACCGCACAGACGAGCGCACCGTCCTCGCCGAGTCCGGGGAGCACGTCGTCGACGTAGTCAACGTACGGGCGATGCGGCCCGACGAACAGCAGTCCGCCGCCCCCCGACTGCACACGCGGATCGGCGTAGAGCAGATACGCCGCGCGGTGCAGCGCCACGACGGTCTTGCCGGTTCCGGGGCCACCGTCGACGACGAGGGCGCCCCGCGCATCGGCGCGGATGATGGCGTCCTGATCGGACTGGATCGTCGCCAGCACGTCGCGCATCTTGGGCGACCGGCTGCCGCCGAGGCTCGCGATGAACGCCGACTGGTCATCGAGCGCGGCGCTGTGGTCGATGCCGTCGTCGGCGAACACCTCGTCCCAGTAGTCGACGATGCGCCCCTCGCGCCACCGATACCGGCGTCGACTGGTGAGCCCGAGCGGATGCGCCGCCGTCGCGGCGAAGAACGGCGCGGATGCCGGGGCCCGCCAGTCCATCAGCAGCCGCTCCTCCGCGGCGTCCGCGAGGCCGAAGCGTCCGATGTAGATGACGATGCCCCCCTCGTCGACCATGCGACCGATGCACGCGTCGAGGCCGAACCGGCGAAGGATGCGCAACCGCGCCGACAGGCTCTGCACCTCCAGATCGCGTTCGAGTGCGCGCTGGCCTCCGCTAACGGCTTCGTGCTGGAGCGCGGCCAGCCGCGTCTGGGTGCGCTCGACCTCGGCGGCCAGCACCCTCGCGATCGCCGCGAACTGTCGTTCGTCGCGGTCGATGAGCGCGGGGTCGGCCTTGCGCTGCAGGCGCGGCGGCAGATCGAACACGCTTTGTTGAGACTTTTCGCTCGGCATCCCACTCCCCCTCTGGCGCCGAAAAGCCGACGCGACCTGCGATTCTGCCTCACGCAGGGGGCCTTGCGGCAAGTCCCCCTGCGCGCGGGATAATGGAAAGGGCACCCCGGATGGCGTGAAATGTACTCATGCGAGCAACCGTCATGTTCGGCGCGGGAGACGTCCGCGTCGAGAACGTCCCCGATCCCGTCATCCAGCAGCCGACCGATGCCGTGGTGCGCATCGTCCGCGCGTGCGTCTGCGGCTCGGACCTGCACCCGTATCACTCGATGACCGAGAGTTCGACGGGCCGGCGGATGGGGCACGAGCTCATCGCCGTCGTCGAGGAGACCGGCGCGGACGTCACCACGGTGCGCCCCGGCGACTTCGTCGTCGTGCCCTTCGTCTACTCCGACAACACGTGCGTCTTCTGCCGCGAAGGGTTCCAGACCTCCTGCCAGCACGGCGGCTTCTACGGCAACGGGCGGGTCGGCGGGCTGCAGGCCGAGCGGGCCCTCATCCCGCAGGCCGACGGCACGCTCGTGGTCGTGCCGGGTGTCGACCCCGACGCGGCATCCGACTCCCTGCTGGCGTCGCTGCTGACCCTGTCGGACGTCTACCTGACGGGCTACCATGCCGCGCATCTCGCCCGCGTGCGGCCCGGCCAGACGGTGACGGTCGTCGGCGACGGTGCCGTGGGGCTGTCGGCGGTGCTCGCCGCCCGCACCCTCGGCGCGGAGCGGATCATCCTCATGGGCCGCCACACCGACCGCACCGATCTGGGCGTCGAGTTCGGCGCGACCGACGTCGTCGCCGAGCGCGGCGCAGAGGGCATCGACCGCGTGATGGACCTCACGAACGGCGAGGGCAGCCACGTGGTGATCGAGGCGGTCGGCCACATGCCCGCGTACGAGCAGTCCTATGGCGTCGTGCGTCCGGGCGGAGTCATCTCGCGCGTCGGCGTGCCGCAGTACGAGAGCGCACCGGTGGGCTTCGCCTCGCTGTTCGGCAAGAACATCACTCTGACGGGCGGCGTCGCCCCGGTGCGCGCCTACCTCGACGACGCGATTCCGCTCGTGCTCGACGGCACGATCGAGCCCGGCCGGGTCTTCGATCGCATCATGCCGCTCGACGAGGCGCCCGCTGCCTACGCCGCGATGGACTCCCGAGAGGCGCTGAAGGTGATGCTGACGGTCTGAGCCGTCGAAGCGCCCGGCAGCAGGCTCACGCGTTGAGCAGCTCCCAGTGGCCCTCGGAGATCACGTCGACCTCGCCGTCGACGACACGGATCGCCGTCTGGTCGTCGATCGCGTAGGCGCGACCGCCGATGCCCTCCGCCCACCGGTGGGCCGCCGCGGTCGTGTTTCCGGTCCAGCCCGGATAGTCCAGATGCGGGAAGATCGAGAAGTCGACCAGTCCCAGCGTCTCGTCGGTCCCGCCCGGATGCCGGTCGACGAACTCCGGTCCGATACGCGGCGTGAGGGCCATGCTGCCCGCGCTGATGCCGACCCAGACGGTCTCGTGCAGCTCCGGCAGGAGGTCGGCCAGTCCCGACCGACGGATCCATTCGGCCAGATACACCGCTTCGCCGCCGTCGACGAGAAGCGCATCGGCTTCCTGCACCCACGGCATCCATCGCTCGGGCGCGATCGTCGGCAGGGCGGTGAGCTCGAGCACGCCGACCTCACGCCACCCGAGCTCGACGGGGCTGTGGATGCCGCCGGGCCACCGCCCCGCCGTCGAACGCCACACCGTCTCCGGCGAGCACATCGGCTGCCCCCACTGCGCGGTCGGGATGAACAGCGCGGAGCTGTCTGCGATGGGTTTGCCGAGCAGGTCTTCGAGAGCGGTGCGGATGCTGTCGTTCGTGACGCCGCCCGAGGTGAGCAGGAGCTTCATGCGGACAGTCAATCGCGTACGGCGGCGCGCGGCCAGGGGGTGAGCCTCCGCCTGCCGGCGGTGCAGTGTTAGCGTGCGAGGGTGACCTCGACGCCGCCCCCCGATTCCGCGACCGCCCGCTCCATCCGTGTTTCCGCGGCCGTCATCACCGACGTCGACGGACGGCTGCTGCTCGTGCGCAAGGCGGGGACGACCGCGTTCATGCAGCCGGGCGGCAAGCCGGAGGCGGGCGAGGACGCGGCGCAGACCCTCATCCGCGAGCTCGCCGAGGAGATCGGGCTGCGCCTGCAGCCGAGCGACCTCACGCCGCTCGGCGAGTTCACCGCCCCGGCCGCGAACGAGCCGGGCTTCGCCGTCGTCGCCGACGTCTTCCGCGTCGACATCGGCGATCAGCAGCCCGTGACGGATGCCGAGATCGAGGAGCTGCGCTGGGTCGACCGGGGCGCGGCATCCACTCTGGAGATCGCCCCTCTCGCCGCGGCCTACTTCCTGCCCGAGGCTTGAGCGCCGCCGGCGGCGGCCGACCGGCTCACCACGAGCTCTTGCGGTAGTCCTTGAGGAAGATGCCGAAGAGGTCTTCGCCCGCCTCGCCGCGCACGATCGGGTCGTACACGCGCGCGGCGCCGTCGACGAGGTCGAGGGGGGCGTGGAAGCCCTCCTCCGCGAGGCGCACCTTCGTGTAGTGCGGGCGCTCGTCGGTGATCCAGCCGGTGTCGACGGCCGTCATGAGGATGCTGTCGGTTTCGAACATCTCGCGGGCGCTGGTGCGCGTGAGCATGTTGAGCGCCGCCTTCGCCATGTTGGTGTGGGGGTGTCCGGGACCCTTGTATCCACGACCGAACACGCCCTCCATCGCCGAGACGTTCACGACGTACTTGCGCCGCGCCGGGGACGCCGCCATCGCGGGGCGCAGACGGGACACGAGGAGGAAGGGCGCGGTCATGTTCGCGAGCTGCACCTCGAGCATCTCCAGCGGTTCGACCTGCTCGACCGACTGGGTCCAGCTGTTGATGTGGTTCTCGTCGGGCACGAGCCCGCCCGCGTCGATCGCCGTGCCGGCGGCGAGACGCTCGAGCGACGACGACCCGGCGGCCATCGCCTCGGCGGTGAGCTCCTCGGCCGTCCGTGCGGCCGCCGCGAGGATGGGATGGCTCGAGACCGACTGGGCCAGTGCGAGCGGGTGGGCGTCGTTGGTGTGGCCGAAGGTCAGCAGTTCGGGCAGCGGGCCCTGCGGCAGCGGCGCGAGCTCGGCGTCCACGAGCGGCTTGTACGCCCCGGCGGAGCGACGCACGGTCTGCGCCGCGTTGTTGATGAGGATGTCCAGCGGTCCGTCGGCGGCGACGGCATCCGCAAGGCCGATGACCTGGGCGGGGTCGCGCAGGTCGATGCCGACGATCTTGAGCCGGTGGATCCAGTCGCCGCTGTCGGGCAGCGCCGAGAAGCGGCGAACGGCGTCGCGCGGGAAGCGGGTCGTGATGGTCGTGTGGGCGCCGTCGCGCAGCAGGCGCAGCGCGATGTACATGCCGATCTTCGCGCGGCCTCCCGTGAGCAGGGCGCGCCGTCCGGTGAGGTCGGTGCGGGCGTCGCGCTTGGCGTGGCTCATCGCCGCGCAGTCGGGGCAGAGCTGGTGGTAGAACGCGTCGACGATCGTGTACTGCTCTTTGCAGATATAGCAGGCGCGGGGCTTGATGAGCTCGCCCGCGGTCGGCGCCGCGGTGCGGGCCGCCAGGGGGATGCCGCGGGTCTCGTCGTCGATGCGGTCGGGCGCGCCCGTGGCGGTCGCGGCGACGACGGCACGATCGGCGTCGGCGATGCGCTGACGCTTCTCCTTGCGCGACATGCGCTTGACGTCCTTGTACATCTTGCCGGTCTGGCGACGCAGGGCGATGTAGGCGGGGTCGTCGCGATCCAGGAGGGATGCCGCGTCGATGACGCGCAGCGCGATCTCCAACTCGTGGGGGTCGATCGCGACGGGGGTCGTTGTCGGGGCCGGGGTCGCCGCATCGTCCGGGTCGGGCGTGATCTCGGTGTCTGCAGGCGTTTCGGGCACGAGGGATTTTATCGGACGCGGCTGAGCGCGGGCCCGGCGGACAACGGGGCGCGCGGGAGCCGCCGTCGGCGCGCGTCAGCCTGCGATGCCGAGCAGCTGCTTCGCCGCGGCGACGGCCGGCGCGCCGAAGAGACGCGGGTCTTCGTTGAGCGCACCCGAGCTGATCGAGACGCCCACTCCGGGCATGTCGACGAGCGTGCCGTAGATGCGCAGATCTCCGGTGGACTTCGTGCCATAGGCGATGCCACCGCGAGCCTCGACGGCCCCATCGGCGATGTACTCCGACCCGATGGCGGCGATGTCCTCCTTCTTGGGCACGTCGACCGCGCCGTTGTTGGTCGTCACCGTGACGAGGACGGTGTTCACGTAGTCGCCGGTCGTCGACATCCAGTTGCACTGCACGGTGCCGTCTTCGTTGCTCTGGTCGCTCAGTTCGAGTCCGTCGATCGCCGAGCCGAGCACCGAGCCCATGGCGGCGCAGTCGGGGTAGCGGGCGAGCACGTCGGCGAGCGCCATGGTGGGCGCCGACGGCGCACTGCCGCCGACGGCATCTCCGCCCCCATCCCCGTCGCCGGGGTCGGTCGCCCCGTCCGTCGGCGCACCTGTGTCGCCACCGATGGCTCCGGATGCGGAGATCGACGGCGAGGCCGCCGTGCTGCTTCCGGCGGCGCATCCCGCGAAGGCGAGAGCGCCGGCAGCGACGAGGACGGCGAAGGTGGCACGAGAAACGAGGCGGGGGGCTGTCACCCCGGCATCCTAGCCATCCGTCGAAGTCGGCCTCGGAAGTTCTCCACAGCCCCTCTGCCCCCGCTAGCCTGGCGCCATGTCCGAAGACCAGATCGACGACGGCGCCCACGGGGCCGCTCACGGCGAGAAGGCCCTCGACCGGCTGGTCGCGTTCAGCGACGCGGTCGTCGCGATCGCGATCACTCTCGTCGTGCTGCCCCTGGTGGATAAGGCGATGGATGCCGAGTCGGCGTCGGCTTTCTTCGCCGACAACGTGACCGGGATGATCTCCGCGGCGCTGAGCTTCGTGGTGATCGCGGCCTTCTGGCGTGCCAACCACGTGATGTTCGTGCACGCCCGCGGCTACACCCGCCTGGTCGGCCGCCTGCAGACCCTCTGGCTCGCGACGATCGTCTTCCTGCCGGTCGCGACGGCGCTCGATCTCGCCGGGCCGGGCACGGACAGGGTCGGACTGGGGGCCTACGTCGGAACGATGCTTGTGGGCGGAGTGATACTGCGCGTGCAGGCGGTCGCGCTGCAGCGGGCGGGACTGAGCGACCGCGCACCCGCACCGCCGCTGAGGCACTGGATCGGCGCGATCCTGATGGCGGTCGCACTCGTGCTCGTGCTGCTGTTTCCTCAGTACGGCGCTCTCTGGCTGCTCGTCCTGCTGCTGGAGATCCCCCTCGGCCCCCTGCTGAATCGCGGGTCGCGCTGACGCTTAGGATCCCATCGCCGTCTGGAAGAGTCTGAGCGCTATCAACAGCCCCGCCACGGTGCCCGCACTGGCGGCGAGCGGAACCCAGGTGAGATCCCTCTCCATCCGCCACGAGAAGAGAGCCGCCGCTGCGGTGCCGAGAAACATTACGACGGCGACGAGGTAGTAGACGGCGCCCGCGAGGTCGGCGCCGGACCAGTCGCAGCGGAGCTCGCACACCCCTCCGGCGAAGATCGTGCTCCCCAACCACACCGCAGTCGTGATCGCGAAAACGACGACCTGGATGACCGCGACGGCAAGAACGGATGCCGCGGCGCTCCTACCTGACTTCGTGCTCATCCGCTCAGTCTGCCGTTGTCGGTCGACGCCACGTTCCCGTTGAACACATCGTTCCCGCACCGCGCGTTGACCGGCCACGCGACCCGCAGCCCGAGCCGCCGGATCAGCCCCCCGTGATCCAGACGGTCGTCTCCCCCGGCACGGTCTCGCCGTCGACCGGTGCACTCGACAGCACGACACGCTGACCCGGCGCGAGCGACAGCGCGAGCGGTGCGGAGCCGAACACCGTCACCACCTCCCACCCGTTCGGACGGCGGAAGCGCAGCACGTCGTCTCGGCCGGTCTCGACCCACTCCAGTCGCTCCGGCGCGAGCAGCTCGTGCCGCAGGGCGAGGGCCCGGCGGTAGAGCGAGAGGGTGGATGCCGGGTCGCCCTCCTCCGCCTCGACCGACGCGTCCGCGAACCACGACGGCTGCGGCAGGTGCGCGCCCCCCGAACCGAAACCGAACGAGGAGCCCTCGCGGGTCCACGGCAGCGGCACGCGGCATCCGTCACGTCCGTACTGCTCCTGGTGGGTGCGGAAGAACGTGGGGTCCTGCCGCTGGTCGGCGGGGATCTCCGCCACCTCGTGCAGGCCGAGCTCCTCACCCTGGTACAGATACGCCGACCCCGGCAGCCCGAGCAGGAACAGCGACGCCGCACGCGCACGGCGAAGGCCACCGGCGCGATCGATGACCGCCTCGTCGGCGCCGGCCTCGAGCCACCCCCCGCCGTGCCGATTGGGCACCGCGCCCTCGACCTCCTCCACCCGCGGCAGCGCGTAGCGCGTCGCGTGACGGAACACGTCGTGGTTCGACAGCACCCACGTGCTCGACGAGCCCGAGCGGGCCGCGAGAGCGATGTTGTCGGACACGATCTGACGGAACTGCTGTGCGTCGAACGCGGCCCGCAACAGGTCGAAGTTGAACGACTGGCCCAGACTCTCCGGGCTCGCGTACTTCGGCACGCGGTCGGTCGCCACCCACGCCTCGGCGACGGCCGTCCGCGGCGGGTCGTACGAGTCGAACACGCGGCGCCACTCGGCGTAGATCTCGTGCACGTCATCGCGGTCGATCAGCGGATGCGAGCCGTCGACGGGCAGCGCGGCAAGCTCCGCCGCAGACGGCAGGGGCTCGCTCAGGTCTTTCGTGAGCATGTGCGCGACGTCGATGCGGAACCCGTCGACGCCACGGTCCGACCAGAACCGCAGCGTCGTGAGGAAGTCCTCACGTACCTCGGGATTGTTCCAGTCGAGGTCGGGCTGCTCGATCGCGAAGCTGTGCAGGTACCACTGCCCGTCGGCGACGCGCTCCCACGTCGATCCGCCGAACGCGGCGGTCCAGTCCGTGGGCGGTTCGGATCCGTCGGGTCCGGCGCCCTCGCGGAAGATGTAGCGCCCCCGCGCGGCCGATCCGCGACCGGCGGCGAGCGCCTCCTGGAACCATTCGTGCCGGTCGGAGGTGTGGTTGGGCACGATGTCGACCACGATGCGGATGCCGCGCTCGTGCAGCGCCGCGACGAGCTCGTCGAAGTCGGCGAGCCTCCCGAGGCGCGGGTCGACATCGCGGTAGTCGGCCACGTCGTAACCGCCGTCGGCCAGCTCGGACGGGTAGAACGGGCTCAGCCACACGGCATCCACCCCCAGCTCGGCGAGGTAGTCGACGCGCGACAGGATGCCGCGGAGGTCGCCGATGCCGTCGCCGTCGGCGTCGGCGAAGCTGCGGGGATAGACCTGATAGACGACGGCTTGGCGCCACCAGTCGCGATCCTCCGGGCGGGAGAGTTCGAGGCGGTCGGAGGCGGAGAGCACGGCAGACATGCAGAACCTTTCGGAGTCGGGTCGGGTTCGGGGGGTGAGGGCAGGCGGCGGCGCGGGCGTCAGCCCTTGACGGCGCCCTGGGTCACACCTTCCATCACCCAGCGCTGGGTGAACAGGTAGGCGAGGATCGCGGGGGCCATCGCCATGAGGTAGGAGGCGAACGACACGTTGTAGTTGTTGCTGAACTGCGTCTGGAAGAGGTTCTGTCGCACGGGCAACGTCTGCAGGGCCGGGTCGGAGATGATCAGCGACGGCATCATGAAGTCGTTCCAGGCGTAGAGGAACGCGAAGATGCCGACGGTTGCGCTCATCGGCGCGAGCAGCGGGAAGATGAGCTTCCAGAACGTCTGCCACGTCGTCGCGCCGTCGATGCGCGCGCTCTCCTCGAGCTCCAGCGGAATCGACCGCAGGAATGCCGTGAACAGCAGCACGCTGAAGCTCAGCTGGAACATCGTGGCGAGGATGATGACGCCGAACGGGTTGTCGAGTCCGACGCGGCCGGTCAGCTGGATCTGCGGCAGCGCCACGACCGGGAACGGGATGAACATCGCCGCCAGCAGGTAGAAGAACGAGTAGCGGAACAGGCGGCGGTCCCAGTTGCGGACGATCGCGTACGACGCGAACGCGGCCAGCAGGATCGTGGCGATGACGGTGCCTGCGGTCACGAACAGGGAGATGCCCGCCCCGACCGGGAACTTCGTGAGGTTCCACGCCTCGACGAAGCCGTCGAAGCTGAACGGCGCCGGCAACGAGAACGCGTTGCCATCGACGGCTTGAGCGGTGGTCTTCAGCGACATCGAGATGGTGACGTACAGCGGCAGCAGCACGGTGACGGCGCAGAGGATCAGGATGATCGTCGTCGACCAGCTGACACGCTCACCGCGGGTGGTGGGACTCTTGCGACGGCGGTCGTCCGCGGGCGCGAAGGCCGCGGCATCCTCGACGACGAGGGCGGGTTGCGTGGACATCAGAAGGCGTTCCTTCCGCGAGTCAGCGAGAGCTGGAGCAGGGAGATGAGGATGGCGACGACGAAGAAGATGGTCGCGTTGGCCATCTGGTAGGCGTAGTCGCCGCCGTTGAAGCCCGCGATGATCGTCATCGCGACGCTGCGGGTGGCCGTTCCGGGCCCTCCGTTGGTGAGGCCGACGATGATGTCGTAGGCGTTCAAGAAGCCCTTGAAGCCGAGGATGATGTTGATCACGACGTACCCCGCGACCAGGGGCAGGGTGATCCGCACGAGCTGCTGACCCTTGGAGGCGCCGTCGAGCGCCGCAGCCTCGTACACGTCACCCGGCACGGCGAGCAGCCCCGCGATGTAGATGAGAAGCGTGCCGGGAATGGCCTGCCAGGCGGTGACGAGCACGATCGCCACCCACGCGAGGTCGGGGTTGGCGAGCAGGCTCGTTGACAGCGCCGGGATGCCGAGGGACTCGCCGAGGGAGGGAAGCGAGTTCGAGAACAGGAAGTTGAAGACGTAGGCGATGATGATGCCCGAGATGACCATCGGGATCACGAAGACGGTCCGAAGGGCCGTCTTCATCCGGATGCGGGCGGTGAGGCCGACCGCGAGCAGGAACGCCACCACATTGACGACGAGCACGGTCGCGATGGAGAACCCGATGGTGAAGAGGTAGCTCTGCAGGATCGCCGGGTCGCTGAACATTGCGATGTAGTTGGTCAGTCCTGTGAAGTGCCACTCGCCGATGCCGATCGAATCGGTGAAGCTGAAGAAGATCCCCACGACGCCCGGCACCGTGATCGCCAGCGTGAACAGCACGAGACTCGGCAGTAGGAACAGGTAGTAGATCGGCTCGACACGGCGGTGGCTGCGGCGCGCCGTGCGGTCACCGGCGGTGACGATCGTGGACGTGGTCATTGCCCAGACTCCTCTGTCTCGGTCGTGGGGGCGGGGGCGCGGAAGGCGAGGCGCGCCCAGTCGGCATCCATCGTGCGGAGGGTGCCCTGGGGGCTCGCGCCGAGCACGACGGCCTGCACGTAGTTGAAGACGGGGATCGTCTTGGGCACCAGCACCGACGGCCCCTGGTAGACCTTGCCCGCCGTGTAGAAGGGGATCATGCCCGCGATGCGGGGATCGTCGGGCGCGGGCGCATCCTTCGTGGGGGTGAAGCCGAGCTGCGACGTGTTGTACGCCTCGATGGTCTGGGGACGGTAGAGGTACTCGAGGAAGTCGCGCGCGGCATCCTTGTGCCGCGAACCTTCGGGGATCATCGCGGCGAGGTCCATGTTCACGCGCACGCGCCGATCGGCCGGATCGTCGGTCATCGGCAGCGGGAACGTGCCGAGGTTCATGTCGGGCGAGGTCTTCGCGATCTCGCTGAAGGCCCACGGGCCCTGCAGGTACATCGCCGCCTCGCCCTTCGCGAAGGCGAGGTTGCCGTCGCCGTAGCCGCGGCTGGGGGCGTCGGTGTTGACGAACTGCGACGTGAGCTGGGTCATCTTCTCCACGGGTGAGGAGAAGTCCTTCTCGAACGAGGTCGCCGAGTCGGGCCCGACGTCGGCGCCTTCTGCCGCGAGGCGGTTGAAGAAGTCGACGACGTCGACCGCGCCGCCGACCGCGTAGTCGTACCAGCCCTGTCCGACCGTCCAGTCGTCTTTGAAGGTCGCGTAGAACGGGGTGATGCCGGTCGCCTTCAGCTTCGCGCAGGCGGCGAGCAGCTCGTCCCACGTCGTGGGGACGTCGACCCCGGCCTTCGCGAACAGGTCTTTGTTGTAGATGACGGATGCCGCCATCACCGAGTACGGCAGCGCACTGATGCGCCCGGGGCACGAGCCGTACTGATCCATCAGGCCGCGGAGGTCATCGCGGGTCGTGGAGGCGGCCGTGGTGCCGGTGAGGTCGCTGAGTGCACAGCGCTGGACGAAGCGCGCGGTCTCGTAGTTGTAGTTGGCGAGCATGATGTCGGGCGGGTTGCCGCGGACGAAACTCGCCGAGACGACGTCGACGCCGGAGGTGTCCATCTCGACGCGCACGCGGTCCTGCGATGCGTTGTACGCGTCGACCACGCCGTTCATGAAGTCGAGGGCCTCGCGCTTGCTGAAGGTGAAGCGGATCGTCTCGCGGCCGTCGCTGCTGCAGCCGGAGAGCAGGCTCCCCGCCAGCACGAGAGCGAATCCGGCGGCCACCGCCCGGAGCGCTCGTGAGGTTCTCACAGACACCTTCGTCCTTCCGTCCGACGGCATCGTGGCCGCCCTTCCAGATTCGACTTTGATTAGATTTAGTGGTCGAATCAACTGTTCGGCAATACTCTGACAGAACACCTGCGGAAAGGTCAAGAGTGATTCAGACGGTCCTCGACACGGGCACCGGTCGCGCCAGCGTCGACGGAGTGCTCGACTTCGCGTGGGATGCCGGCACCTTCACCGCCACCGAGGCAATGCGCGCAGCATCGCTCACTCGTTCCACCACGATCGAGGCCATCGACACGCTCATCGCCGCCGGCGTGCTGCAGGAGCTCCCCAACGCGCGAGACGCCGGCGAGTACCGCGCGGGCCGGCCCGCTCGGCGCTTCCGCTTGCGCGACGACGCCGGCGTCGTCGCGGCGCTCGACGCCGGCGACACGCACCTGACCGCGGCCGTGTCCGACCTTTCCGGCGAGGTGCTGCTGCGGCGCCAGATCGCGCTCTCGCCCGCCCAGAGCGTCGACGAGCGCCGCGACACGATCGTCGCGCACCTGCGTGCGACGCTCGCCGAGGCCGGCGTGGCCCGCGACGACGTGCTCTCCCTGTGTGTGGGAGTGGCCGCCCCCGTCACGCTGCGGGGGCAGTCACCGCCGCACCCGGAGGGCTTCTGGGAGCGCACGAACCCGGGTCTGATCGATGCGCTGGGCGACGAAGCCGACGTCGTCGAAGTGAAGAACGACGCGCAGCTGGCGGCGGCAGCCGAAGGCACCGGGGGCGAGGCGGTGGGATGCCGCGACTACGTCGCGCTGCTGGCCGGCGAGCGCCTCGGGGCCGGCGTCGTGGTCGACGGTCACCTGCTGCACGGCGCTCACGGCGGTGTCGGCGAGATGTTCGCCTTCGACTTCATCCGCGATGTGGATTCCGCGTTCGGTCTCGGACCTACTCTCGAACGCCTCGCGCGCGAAGCCATCGCCAAGGCGGAGACCGAAACGACCGAGCGCAGCGGACTCGCCGCCATGGACCCCGCGCAGGTGCACGGCCGCGACGTGCTGGAGCTCGCCGCCGGCGGCGATCCTCTGGCGATCGAGATCACCGATGCGATCGGCCGCGTGCTCGCGCGCATCGTGGGGGTGCTCGGCAACATGTTCGACCCCGAGCGCGTCATCGTCTGCGGAGCCATCGCCGACGGCATCCAGCCGGTGCTCGACGCCGCCCAGCGCACGCTCGCCGCCCAGATCCACCTGCCCGCGCCGACGCTGCTGCGCTCGCACCTGGGCGGCGACGTGGTGATCCGGGGAGCGCTCGCCCGGGCCCGCGACAGCGCGCGCTCGACCGCCCTCCCTCGCCGCGTGGCCCGCGCCACTCGCGCCGACTGACCACCGCCACGCCGGGACAGCTCATACCCGGCAGGCGCATAATGTCGGGCGTGCACCTGAGTATTCCGAGCCCCGACCTCAGCTGGTCCAGCTTTCACCTCGGCCCGCTGACGATCCACATCTACGCGCTGTGCATCATCGCGGGGATCATCGCCGCCGTGATCATCACCGAACGGCGCCTGCGGGCGCGCGGAGTGCCGGCGGGAACCGTCATCGACGTTGCGCTGTGGACGGTGCCGCTGGGCATCGTCGCGGCGCGGATCTACCACGTGCTCACCCACATGGGCGACTACTTCGCCCCCGGCGACAACCTCTGGGCGGTGGTGGCGATCTGGGACGGCGGCAACGCCATCTACGGCGCCATGATCGGCGGCTCGGTGGGCATCTACATCGCCACCCGGCGCGCCGGCATCCGCTTCTTCGCCTTCGCCGACGCGCTCGCGCCGGCGCTGCTCGTCGCGCAGGCCATCGGACGACTCGGCAACTACTTCAATCAGGAACTGTTCGGGCTGCCGACGACCCTCCCGTGGGGCCTGGAGATCTCCCCCGACGCGCCGATGTTCCCCGCCGGCGTCGCGCCGGGCACGCTGTTCCATCCGCTGTTCCTCTACGAGATGATCTGGAACCTCGTCGGAGCCGCGCTGATCATCGTCCTCGAGCGCAGAGTGCGTCTCGGCTGGGGCCGCAGCATCGCGTCGTACTTCATCTGGTACGGGCTGGGCCGCAGTTGGCTGGAGGCGATCCGCATCGATCCCACGAGCGATGCGCCCCTCGGCATCCCGGCGAACATCTGGGCCTCGTTCGCCGTCGTGCTGCTGGGCGTCGCGATCTTCGTCGTGCAGACGGTGCGCCATCGTGGCGAGCCCGACACGTCGCCGTTCACCGCCGCGGAGCAGCAACGACAGGACGCCGAGAAGCTCGCCGTCGCCCGCGAGGACGCACCGCAGCCGTCGTGACGAGCGCCGCCCCACAGCGGGGCTGACGTGAACGCCTCCCGCGGGAGGCTCAGCTCGATGCGTCCGCGCCGAACGCTGCTGCGCCTGGACCGTGGAGGTGCCCCGTCGCGGGATCGACCCAGTTGCCGGAGCCTGTCATGCGGTGCCAACGCTTGTGGAACGCGAGGTCGGTGTCATCGGCGTCGAGGACCGCGGCTCCGCACAGGTCACAGACGCGGAGGAGCACGGTGTCGCCCTCCGCGGTCGTCAACGACACTGCACCGGTCGGGAATGAGACACCCATCGTGTTCCCCTCACTCCGCGGCTGTCGCCGCGGTCAGGCTCCGAGAATGCCCTCACCCTACGCGGTCCTCTCGTGCATCGACCAACACGCCGTGGCCGCAGCTATCGTCCCTGTCGACGGCCGCACGCACCGGTCGGCGGCCAGCGGCCTGTCGATCTATCGGTGTTCACAACTCCGGAGTTTCGGCGACGGCGAGCCCTGAAGGGGCGCTGAACCGCCAGACAGCCCGAGAATTCCGGAGTTATGAACGCACGGCCGGAGCAACTCCACTCGAGAGGGCCGGCGCCAGCACTGATGCCGCCGTCGTCACGCGCGCGGTGTCTTGATCATCGCCCCGGCGACGAGGAACACGATGGCCGCGGCCGGCTGCACGAGCGACCAGACCAGTCCGTCGAACCCGAACGGGAACACCGGGTTCCACACGACCGCGATCACGGCGAACACGACCGCCCACACCCACTGACGCGCCTGCGCGGCGAACCAGCCCACGATCAGCGCCAGGATCGCGACGACGTAGAGCACGACGATCCCCCAACCCGCCGTCAGCAGCACCGGCGCGAGGAAGAGGACGGCGGCCGCGAGCAGGGCCGGGGCGAGCGCGTTGCGCTGGAAGGTCGGCTCGCTCCGCTTCGTTCCGCTCATGCCGGCACTCCCGTCGTCGCAGGCAAGGCCGGGTCGATCATCGTCATACCGGCAAGCGTGGCACGGTCGAACGTGGGCAGAAGTGCGGCCGCGTCGGCGAGCGAGATCGTGCGCTCGATGAGCTCCTGCGGGCGCAGACGTCCCTCCGCGATGAGCTCGAGCATGGCGGGATAGTCGACCGCGGCCATGCCGTGGCTGCCGAGCAGATCGAGTTCCCACGCGATGACGCGTGCCATCGGCATCCCCGACAAATCGCTCGCAGACGGCAGCAGCCCTACTTGCACGTGGCGTCCGCGGCGACGCAGGCTCAGCACGGCATCCGCCGAGGTCTGCTCGGCGCCCACCGCGTCGATCGACACATGTGCGCCTCCCCCGGTGATCCGGCGCACGGCGTCGGGCACGTCGGTCCCGTCGGCGGCGACGACGACGGCATCGGCGCCGAGAGCGGATGCCGCGTCCAGCGCGGCCCGGTTGCGGTCGACGGCCACGACGTGCGCGCCGAGCGCGCGGGCGATCATGACGACACTGAGTCCCACACCGCCGGCACCGACGACCACGACCCACTCGCCCGGCTGCACGCGCGCACGTCCGGTGAGTGCGCGGAAGGCGGTGGCGAAGCGGCAGCCGAGGGAGGCGGCCGCGGCGAAGGAGACGTCGTCGGGAATGCGCACGAGGTTGGTGTCGGCGGCGTGCAGCGCGACGCGTTCGGCGAACGAGCCCCAGTGCGTGAATCCAGGCTGCTGCTGGTCGGGGCACACCTGCGCGTCGCCCGCGCGGCACCACTCGCAGGTGCCGCACCCGCAGACGAACGGCACGGTCACCCGGTCGCCGACGGCGAACCGCTCGACGCCCGCGCCGGTCTCGACGATCACTCCGGCGAGCTCATGGCCCGGAACATGCGGTACGGCGATGTCGTCGTGGCCCACCCATGCGTGCCAGTCGCTGCGGCACAGGCCGGTCGCCCGCACCTCCACGACCACGCCGCCGGCGGGCGCGACCGGGTCGTGGACCTCGCGCACCTCCAACGGTTCGCCCACGGCATCCATCACCACTGCACGCATCCGCACCCTTTCGTCCCCTTCACGCTAGCCGGTGGCTGATGTAGCGTCGGTCCCAGCGCACGCAAGATGCACGATCGCGAAAGGAAGGCCGCAGATGCACGATCGCCACTCCGATCCCACCCCCGGCCGCAACACCTTCCTCCGAGCGACAACGAGGTTCTTCGGACGTCTCGCCGATATCTGCGGATCGCTCGCACGATCGCTCTCCGGCCGCTACTGACCCACAGGCGTTGTCACCGGCGGCACGACAGCCGGCACGGGCGCAGCGTGTGTCGCGGCATCCGCATACGCACGCGACTGCCGCACGAACAGCATGAGCCACGCGAACAGCAGGCCGGCGATGATGAACTCCGACCCGGTGAGGTTGTAGTAGTCGATCGGCACCCACAGGGCGACGGCGACGACGATGCCGATCACGACGAGCACCGAGAAGACCGCGATGTCGCGGCCGATTCCGGGAACGAGCGTCAGCAGGCATCCGACGAGCACGCCGAAGACGACGACCATTCCGGATGCCGCGCCCACGTGCACCGGAAAGGCGACGGCGTCCGGTACGAACCCGGCGACCATCAGGCACAGACCGATCACCGCGAGCAGCCAGGCGAACAGGCGGGCACGGCGCTGGGCGGTGTCGACGTGCGCGCGCAGACCCACTTCGAGGTCATGGGCGACGAAGTTCGCCAGCGCGGTGATGACCGCGCCGGTCGTGATCAGGGAGAGGTTGAACTGGTAGCCGGCGTATCCCGACTCGTTGCCCAGTTCGGAGAAGTGGAACCGCCACCAATCGCCCTGTGAGGCGCTGACCATGCTCGCGAGCGTGCCGATGAACAGCACCAGGGTGGCCAGGGACGCGACGGCTGTCGAGGTGACCCGCGCGCCCGAGGCCGACGCCACGTAAGTCATCGTGCCGGCGGCGGCGGCAACCAGCGCCGCAGCACCGAACGGGTCGATCGTGAGTCCACGGAACCCCAGCTGGAACAGTTCCGCCACGGCCACGACGACGAGGGCCGCCAGCATCATCATCGCCGCCGACAGCGCGATGAGGTCGGTCACGCGTTTGGCGCGCGGCAGGCTGTCACGCCACGCAAGGTAACCGCGGCGCCGTTCCAGGGCGAAGGAGACCGCGAAGGCCGGACCGGCGGCGATCGCCGCGAGCAGCGCGGCCAGGCTCCCGACCGACTCGCCGCCGCCGAGCGGCATCCGCGCCCCGCCCATGACGACCACGGTGACGGCGGCGGCGACGAGCGCGGCACCCAGCGCCCAGCGCGTCGCGCGGGACTCGACGTTCGGCGAGAAGCGGGGCGTCTCGGATGCCGCGTGGTGCACCCACCGGGCGGGGGACGGGCGCCATCTGCTCACGTACCGAGCTTACTTTCGGCCTGCTCCTGACCGGTCGACTTCGGTCAGGAGCAGCGGGCACGCGGGCGGGTGGACATCACCGCTTCCGCGAGCCGCGCCGCCGACTGCATGCTCGCGGCATGGCTGGTTGGAACCGAGCACCGATCCGCGCCAGAGTCCGGGAGATCTGCATCTTCGAGATCGGACCTCGCGGTGGCAGCTACCCCAAGTCGGCACTGTCCATCATGTCCGCGCCTGGCAATGACAAGCGAAACGACGCGGCGTAGCAACACGCCTTCGTCGTCTTACTCGGTGTTGGCGGCCTCCTTCTGGGCGATGAGGTGGGCGCGGAGAGTCGCTCGTGCGCGGTGGTAGCGACTGCGGGTAGTGCCTTCTTTCAACCCCATGATGCGACCGGCGTCGGCAAGGGTGAAGCCTTCCCAGTGCACGAGCCCGATGATGTCGCGGTCGATCTGGTCCAGCCGTACCAGCGCCTGGCGGAGGTCGAGGTGGTCATCCGTGGTAAAGCCGGGGTGCTCGGTGACGGCGAGCATGCTGCGGAGCCGATCGGCGAGGGCGTGCTTCCTGCCGAGGGTGCGGTAGTGGTGGTAGAGCATTTTGCGGGCGATGCCGAACATCCAGGGCCTGACGTCTTCGTCTCGGGTGGGTAGCGCTCCGGATTTTCTCCAGAGCACGGTGAGCACCTCGGAGAGCAGGTCAGCGGCGTCTTCGGCGGGATCAACTCGTCGGGTGAGGTAGGCGAGGATGTCGGCGGCGTTGTCGTTGACCGCGGCGATGACGCGGTCCCGGTCGCGGGTCATGATGCGGGCGCGCAGGTCATGCCCCACGCGTCCACTGCTCGAGCGTCGGAAGCAGCGTTCTCATCCATCCAGCCGATGCCGGGGAAGGTCTGTTCTGCGAACGCGTGAACGACCGGAACCAGAGCGCCGGAAACCCGTTCTTCCCCGTCAGGGTCGTCGGTGCCGGTGCCGGCCGGGGCGGCGTCGTAGAGGTCTTGTCCGAGGCCGCCCCAGTCGTGGGCGGTGATCGCGGCGTCGAGGGTTGTGGCGTCGCCGGTGGCGGGGTGACGTAGTTCGATCCAGACCCGGCATTGCTCGGTGTGTCCGGTGGGGGTGGTCCAGGTGACAGGGATGGGTTGGGTGTTACGGATGTTCTGGGCGGGCATGCTCACTCGCGCCCAGTGCGACATCGCGACCACCGCAGTACTGGCCCCGGCGGTCAACGCGATCCCTCCCGCCAAGACAACTGGCAGCACCCAGGGCGCGCGCGGCGCCCGGCCTTTCCGCAACCGGGGTGGCATGGTGTTTCGGGCGATGTGTCCAGCCTCGGCTTCGACCGCGGACGGCAGGCGGTCAGCCATCCGGTCCAGTCGGATGTTCAGTTCGTCGTCGGTCATTGGTGCCTCCAGCCTCTCACCGGAGACATGCCCGGAACGGGCCCAACCGTTGCAGACCCGTTCCGGAATCTTTCCGCGGAACGTCGCCGTCCCGCCGCTCGGACTCATACCTAGCTCCTTCGGGATCTCTCGGCCCGGACGAACATCACAGGTGCGCCTTGCCGCAACTGCGCGTCGTCTGACTATGGGGAGTGCTGCCCATAGTCAGGGCGGCGTGGCTGTGACTAGCTTCGGAGAATCGACCCCCGGGAAGCCTCGATCGCAGACCCGCAGGGACGTCGCCTCCTGCCCGCACGTCACGAAAGGCACTCATGAAGCTCTGGTCCACCTCGTCTGCTCGCTCCCTCGCCGCTCTCACAGCCGTGGCCGCCGTTGCGCTCGGTTCCTTCGTCGGGTCGTCCCCCGCGATGGCAGCGGGAACGTGCCGGTCCTACAACTACTCCTACGGGGGCAACGGCAACTGCGTGAGCTACATCCAGACTCTCGCGAACCACAAACTCCCTACCATCGCCGGTTATCGCATCGCCGTGGATGGCCAGTACGGCGCCGCCACCCGCACGGCGATCATCCGTATTCAGCAAAGGTGGGGTCTGGCCGCAGACGGAATCGTCGGCCCCAACACCTGGGCGGCACTGTGCTCAGCAGGAACGGTTTCCAACTACGCCGGCGAGTCCTTCACCGCTGCAGAATGGAACGCCTACCGCGCTGCGGGATGCTGACGCGACTGTCTCGCAATACTCAGACGTCCGAGCGTGGATCGGCTGCCGGAGCAATGCGGCCGTCAGTCGCGAACGACGCGGTAGCGCAGCGACTGAATCCCCCGCGCCCACCGATGCGTCGACACCAGCTCAAGCGTCGTAGGGCCTACTCCGGGCGGGTAGAACGGGGTGCCACCACCGAGGAGGATCGGATACACGACGCTGCGGTACTCGTCGACGAGTCCCGCCGCGGCGAGGGTCGCCGCGAGAGTCGCTCCTCCGACCGCGACCTCTGCGACCGCGTCGTCGTCGCGCAGGCGCGCGATCTCCTCCACGAGATCGCCCTGCAGCAACCTGGTGTTCTGCCCGGGCGCGGCATCCAGCGCCGACGAGACGACGATCTTCGGCAGCGCTTTCCATACCTCGGCGAACTCGCGCTCAAGCGGCTCGAAGGTGGGCTCGACGTCGGGATCCTCCCAGTACCGCATCGTCTCGTAGAGGCGCCGGCCCAAGAAGTGGGCACTGAGACCACGCACCTCCTCGAGGGCGGCACGGAAGATGTGCTCGTCGGGCGCACCCCAGTCGAAGCGCCCCTCGGCATCCGTGATGTAGCCATCCAGGGAATGCGACATCGAGAGGATGATCCGGCCCACGTTCCGCTCCTTCGCGTCGGTGCTGTGCGCTCGACGCTACCCCGGCCGGCGGCCCGGCGACAGCGGGTCGCTCGGCGTCAGCGGGATGCCGCGCTCAGCACGCCCCCGTTCGATGCCCGGGGCACGAGGCGCTCCAGCTGGGTCACGTGGCGCGGCTCGAGCTCGGCGAGGGTCGAGACGCCCAGGAGCTTCATCGTGCGCTCGATCTCGGTGCGGAGGATCTCGATCGTGCGGTCGACGCCCTGGCGTCCGCCGGCCATCAGGCCGTACAGGTAGGCGCGCCCGATCAACGTGAACTTCGCCCCCATCGCCACGGCGGCGACGATGTCGGCGCCGTTCATGATGCCGGTGTCGATCATGACCGTGGCGTCCTTGCCGACCTCGCGCACGACCTCGGGCAGCAGGTGGAACGGGATGGGAGCGCGGTCGAGCTGCCGACCGCCGTGGTTGGAGAGGATGATGCCGTCGACGCCGCGATCGATCAATCGCTTGGAGTCCTCGACGTTCTGCACGCCCTTGACGACGATCTTGCCGGGCCAGAGGCTGCGGATGACGTCGAGGTCGTCGTAGCTGATGGTCGGATCCATCGCCGCGTTCAGCAGTTCGCCGACCGTGCCGCCCGTGGTCGACAGCGACGCGAACTCGAGCTTGGGTGTCGTCAGGAAGTCGATCCACCACCAGGGCCGCGGGATGGCGTTGATGATGGTGCCGACGGTCAGCTGCGGAGGGATCGAGAAGCCGTTGCGCTTGTCGCGCAGGCGCGCCCCTGCGACCGGGGTGTCGACGGTGAACTGCAGGGTGTCGAAGCCCGCCGCCGCCGCGCGCTTCACGAGTCCGTAGGAGATCTCGCGCTCACGCATGACGTACAGCTGGAACCAGTTGCGCCCGTGCGGGTTCGCCGCCTTCACGTCTTCGATCGAGGTCGTACCGAGCGTCGAGAGGGTGAACGGGATGCCGGCGGCGCCGGCGGCGCCGGCGCCGGCCGTCTCGCCTTCGGTCTGCATGAGCCGCGTGAAACCGGTCGGCGCGATGCCGAAGGGCAGCGCCGAGGGGCCGCCGAGGATCTCGGTCGACATGTCGACCTCTGCGGCCGGACGCAGGATGTCGGGATGGAACTCGATGTCCTGGAAGGCCTGGCGGGCGCGGGCGAGCGAAAGCTCCCCCTCCGCCGCACCATCGGTGTAGTCGAACGCGGCTTTCGGGGTGCGCCGCTTGGCGATGACGCGGAGGTCGGCGATCGTGAGCGCAGCGTCCAATCGCCTCTTGCGGGCATCGAGTTCGGGCTTCTTGAACTGCATGAGCTCCAGGAGCTCGCCGGGCTTGGGCAGCTGACGCTTCACGGGTGACATGGCGGGCCTTTCAGAAGATGCGACGATGCACGGCCATTGAGAGGTCTGACCTCTAGCGCACGCTATTCGAGCGGCCCTAGGCTGTCAAGCGGAAGCGAAAGGCGGTGACGGACGATGACGGACCGACCCACCACGCTCCCGACCGGCTCCGCACCGCTCTGGCAGCCGGTGAAGAAGGCACGCGCCCACGAGCTCGTCATCGAAGCCATCGAAGACCGGATTCTCTCTGGAACCCTTCAAGTCGGCGATGCGTTGCCGCCGGAGCGGGAGCTCGCCTCCTGCCTGGAAGTCAGCCGGGCCGGCGTGCGAGAAGCCGTTCGCGTGCTCGAGGCTCAGGGCGTGCTGCGTTCACAGCCCGGGGCGGGCGCCGCTGCGGGGACATTCGTGGCGGCGCTGCCCCGCGATGCACTCACCCGCTTCCTGCGTCTGCATGTCGCACTGTCGAACTTCACGATTCAGGACGTGACCGACGCGCGTGTGGTGCTCGAGCGCGCCAGCGCGGCATCCGCTGCGCGCCACCTCGACGACATAGCGCGATCGCAGATGGTCGACGCGCTCGACCGCATGGATCAGCCGCATTCCTCGCGCGACTCGTTCAATGAGGCCGACACGCAGTTTCACCTCGCGATCGCCGAAGCCTCGGGCAGCGCGTTGTCCGCGGCGCTGACCGCCGCGATCCGCAGTGCGATGAAGGTGCCGATCCTGCGCGCCGCCGAACGCACCGAAGAATGGCCCGAAGAATCGGATCGCCTCCGGCGGGAACACCGCGCGATCTTCGCGGCCATCGACGGCGGAGATCCCGATCGCGCGGCCGACCTCGCCGAAGCACACATCCGGCGCGCGGCATCCGTGCTGTTCGGGTTGCCCGCCGCACCCGCGCAATAGATCAGCCGACGACGGCATCCGCCGCGTGCGCGGTGCGGATGCCGCGATCCGGCCGCACCCCAACGGCGATGAGCCAGACGGCGAACCAGATCTCGAAGCCGAAGACGGGCACCGCCGCGATCGCTGCGACGACGCCGTTCAGAGGGATGGCTCCGGCCAGTTGCAGCCCGTTGCTGACGAGCACGACCACGCCGCCCGCCATCCCCAGCGCGGCGAGCGCGCGGGGTACGGCTCGCGCATCCCACAGCAGCCAGCCGAGGATCACCGTGTTGACGCTGATGACGAGGCCCTGTCCGAGCAGGAAGGCGGCGGTGTGCATGGCCGCGGATGCGCCGTCGACCGTCGTGCCGGCCAGCGCCGCTGCGAGCATAGGGAGCGCGCCGGCGACGATGACGGCCGCTTCGAGGGTACGCAGCAAGGCGAAGCTCGCCGCTCGGGCAGGACCGTGCGCCTGCAGCAGCACCCAGAGCAGTACGCCGGTGCCGAGGCAGCCGAGTGCGAGCACGAACTCCAGGGCGACACCGGCGCGGACGACACCTCCGCCGTAGGCGATCACGGCGGTGACCGACGTGACGTGCGTGACGAGATAGAGGATGCCGGCGAGTTGCGACTGACGGCGGACGAGCTGAGACACGGTGTTCCTTCCACGTTCGGTATACGGCGTAAACCAGTTCGCACACACACTAGGTGTACGGTGTATACGTGTCAACCGTGCGTCCACACCTCGACCTGGAGCGCATCATCGACGCCGCGATCGCCATCGCCGACGAGAGCGGCCTCGACGCGGCGAGCATGCGTGCGGTCGCAGAGCGCCTGGGCGTGACACCGATGGCGCTGTACAAGCACCTGGCCGATCGTGCCGCCCTGGTAGATGCGATGCTCGACCGCGTCCTTGCCGACGTCGCTCGCCCCGCGCCCACCGCCTCGTGGGACGACGCCGTGCGCTCGCGGATCATGGCAACGCGCGCAGCCCTGTCGTCGCACGCCTGGACCCGACAGGCGATCGAGACGCGCGAGCACGCCACGCCTCGCGTTCTCGCGCACATGGACGCACTCATGGCCGACATGTTCGCGGGTGGGCTGTCAGCCGATCTCGTGCATCACGCGATGCACGCATTGAGCACCCGCATGTGGGGCTTCACCCGCGACGTGCTGCCCACACCGGTGCCCCCCGACGATCCCCGGGAGCGCGCCGCCGCGATGGCCGCGTTCGCGACGACCTACCCGGCGATCATCCGCATGGCCACGACCGCGCCGCACGCCGGGCAGGCCTGCGACGACGACGCGGAGTTCGCCTTCGCCCTCGACCTGCTGCTCGACGGCATCCAACGTCGACACGAGCAGTCGTGGACGTCGACCGAAGCCGGTGACGCACCCCGCCGGTAACGTGGAGGGAATGCCGCACCCTCCCCTCGTCACACTGCGCGCTCGCACCGCCGCCGATGTCGACGCCCTGTACCGCGTCGCCGCCGACCTGGACACGTGGGAGGAGCGCACGCCGTCGCGCCCGTCGCCGCTGACGAGGTCGGCTTTCGAGAAGCGGCTCACCGATGCCACGAACGGCTCGAGTACGCGCAGCATCGAGTTCGTGATCGACGTCGACGGCGCCGCAGTCGGCAGCGTGAGCCTGTTCGGCTTCGACGACCTCGCCCACCACGCCGAGATCGGCATCGCCGTGCTCGCCGAACATCGCGGGCGCGGCATCGGATCCGCGGCCCTCGCCCAGATGGTGGAGTTCGCGTTCGTGCGCTGCAACCTGCGCCGGGTGCACCTGCAGGCGATCAGCTCGAACACGGGCGCGATCCGCGTCTACGAGAAGGCGGGTTTCGTCAGGGAAGGCCGCTTGCGCGAGCATGCGTGGGTGCGCGGCGCCTACGAGGACATGGTGGTTCTCGGGCTGTTGCGCGCGGAGTGGGAGCGCAAGGACGGCTGACGTCGCGCCCCGCTACTGAGCGGATGCCGGCGGCACGACGGTGCCCTGATGGAAGCGCAGGCGCGGTGCGGTGCCGCCGACGTCCCACAGCGATGAGTGTCGGCTGATCCGCGAGGGCGTCGTGAGCCGATAGGTGACCAGCACCAGCTCGGGCGAGAGCTGACGGAACTGCCACTCATCGGTCTGGGGCGTGGCGCGCGAGTCCGCGCTCTCCTCGGCGAGCGCACCGACGATCTGTTCCCGCGTCCAGAGGGTGCCGGAGCGGCCGATCTCGACGAAAGCGGGGTGCAGCAGCTCGTCGACCCGCGCGGTGTCGCGGCGCACGTCGGCGGTGAGCAGGGCCGTCTCGGCATCCTTCACCGCCGCCCATTGCCGTACGCCGGCGTGACGCACCAGCCGGACGATGTGGATGGGATGGTCGGCCAAGAGCTGGTCGCGCTCGATCCCGTCGCGGACGAAGCCGTTGCGCAGATAGAACGCTTCGGCGCGGGGGTTGTCGTCCATCATCCAGAGGTAGGCGTCGCCGGCACCGATCGCCGCGTCCAGCAGCAGCTGCCCCGCACCGGTACCGTGGTGCGCCGCCAGGACGTAGATGCCCTCCAGCTCCCGCGACGTCGGCCGATCGTCGTCGCGCCCGTCACCGGCCGTCGCCCAGCCGACGATCCGCCCGTCGACCTCGGCGACGAAGACGTCGGTGACGTCGTCTTCGATGATCGACGCCCACCGCTCGATGCGCGGCTCGACCCGCAAACCGGCGAGGACCGTCGCCGGAAGCTGACGGACATAGGCCTCGCGCCAAGCCTGGACGTGAACCTCGGCGACGCCCCGGGCGTCGTCGACGGATGCCGGGCGCACGCGGACGGCGGACGGGGCAACGGGTGCGCTCATGTGCTCATGTTCGCAGGCCGCATCGAGAGAAATTCGCACGAATCGCGTGATGAAACCCGCTTCGAGTCATCTCATCAGTGCGGTGGTGATGGTATCCCGCCGTGTTCGGGCCTCGATGAGCTGGGGGGCTCGTCACCCGCAGACGCCGCCTTCCCCAGAGGCCCGTGCTGCGGGGCGGGGCGGCGCACAGCGTCGCCCCGCGGCCCGAACTCACCCGGGGGTGCCGGCGGCATCGCTCTGCGCCGCCCGCGCGACCACGCGCACGCCCGCCACGCGGCGGCGGTCCATCGCGACCACGTGGATCGCGGCATCGGGCAACTCGACGGTGTCACCGACGACGGCGAGTCGTCCGAGCTGTTCGATGACGAAACCGGCGATGGTGTCCGATGACCCCGGCGGCAGCTGAACGCCGGTGGCCTCCTCGAAGTCCGCCCGGTTGAGGCGCCCGTCGAAGACGCCCGCATGCGCGTCGGCGACGGTGTCGTACTCGTCGAAGATCTCGCCGACGACCTCCTCGACGAGGTCTTCGAGGGTCACGATGCCGTCGGTGCCGCCGTACTCGTCGATGACGACGGCGATGTGATCGCCGTCGGCGCGCATGCGTGTGAGGGTGGCCAGCACCCCGGCCGTCGCGGGGAGGTACGGGATCGGGCGCACGACCCGACTGACCGGGGCCTCGGCATCCCGCGATGCGATGTCGAAGAGGTCGCGCACGTGGACGAAGCCCGAGATGTCGTCGATGGACTGATCGACGACCGGATAGCGCGAGTGCGGCAGCTCGCGCACCTGGGCGACCGCCTCGGCGACGGTCGCGGTGGCGTCGAGGACGACGACGTCGGGACGCGGGCGCATGACCTCGCTGATCTGCCGCCCGCGCAGCGAGAGCACGTCGTCGAGCATGCGCCGTTGATCGTCGGGCAGACCCTGGTGGGTTGCGACGATGTCGCGGATCTCGTCCTCGCTGAGCTCGTCCGCCGTCTTGTGCGGGTCGCCACCGAGCAGGCGCACCAGCGCGTTGGTCGACACCGACAGCAGCCAGATCACCGGCCGCATCACGACGGCGAACCCGTCGAGCACGGGAGCGACGGCGTAGGCGAACTGCGCATTGCGCTGAATGGCGAGGCGTTTGGGCACGAGCTCGCCCAGCACGAGCGACAGGTACGCGATCACCAGCGTCAACGCGACGGTCGCCAGTGTCATCGCCAGCTGAGGTGCGGCGCCCACCCGCTCGATCAGGGGCGCCACGGCCGGGGCGATCGAGGTCGCGCCGTAGGCCGCCGAGGCGAAGCCGGCCACGGTCACCCCGATCTGCACCGCGGAGAGGAACGTGTTCGGGTTGCGGGCGAGGCCGGCGACCTTCTGCCCGCGCGCACCACGCGCCGCGATCGCGTTGATCTGGCTCTCGCGCAGGGTCACGAGGGCCATCTCGGTGGCGGCGAAGACGCCGCCGACGAGCACGAAGACGAAGACGAGAGCGATGTTCCAGGCGAGATCGCCCATCAGCGGGCGTCCTCACGCGCGGCGGGCAGGGCCTCGCCTCGGGCATCCTTCCGTGTCTTCAGCAGGCTCGCGATCGTGGCGACGGCGACGGTGGCAGCGATGAACAGCAGCGACAGCCAGATCGGGATCTCCGGGATGAACGTCACGTGCTCGCCGCCGTTGATGAACGGGAGCTCGTTCTTGTGGAGCGCGTGGATGAGCAGCTTCACGCCGATGAACGCGAGGATCACCGCGAGACCCTGGGCGAGGTACACCAGGCGCTCCAGCAGACCGCCAATGAGGAAGTAGAGCTGCCGAAGGCCCATCAGCGCGAAGGCGTTCGCGGTGAAGACGAGGTACGCCTCCTGCGTGAGCCCGTAGATCGCGGGGATCGAGTCGACCGCGAAGACGAGGTCGATGAACCCGATCGCGACGATGACGAGCAGCATGGGGGTGACGAACCGGCGGCCGTCCTTCTTCACCGTGAGCCGGTCGCCGTCGTACTCGTCGCTGACCGGGAGCACACGACGTACGAGGCGCATGAAGCGGCCGTCGGCGGGGTTGGACTCACCGTGCGCGAAGGCCTGCCGATACGCGAGGAACAGCAGCAGCGCGCCGAAGAGGTAGAACACCCACGAGAAGTTCTCGATCAGCGCCGCCCCGACGGCGATGAAGGCGCCGCGCATGATGAGGGCGATGACGATGCCGATCATCAGAACTTTCTGCTGGTACATCTTCGGCACTGCGAACCCGGTCATGACGATGAGGAACACGAACAGGTTGTCGATCGACAGCGCCTTCTCGGTGAGATACCCGGCGAAGTACTCGCCGCCGTAGCCCCACCCCGAGAACACGCCCACGCCCACGCCGAACAGCAGCGCGAGGCCGATGTAGAAGGCCGACCAGCGCGCGGACTCGCCGACGGTCGGCTCGTGGGGCTTGCGCACGTGCGCGAAGAACTCCCACACGAAGAAGGCGATCGTGACGGCGATCGTGATGATCCACACGAGCGGGGTGATGTTCACAGGGGTCTCCCGAAGAATGGCGTGACGTGGTCGACGCCAGAGTCTCCCCCATCCCCTGCGGGACCGGTCGGCCCGGGCCGCGATGCGACCGTAATGACGGACCGTCCGTATCGGAGTACTCCCCCTGGACTGCTGTCACAGTAGGGGAACAAAGTGACGTGAAGCTGAGAAGACGCCGGATGCCGCGGCATCCGACCGGCGCCGGCGATCAGGATGCCGTGCGGATGCGCACCTCGCGCTCCATCCGCTTCTCGTGGCGGGCGCGTCCCTTGACCGCCTCGGCCTCGCGGTTCTTCGGCGGTGCGGTCGTCACGAGCGCGTCGAGGAGGCGCCGCGTGGCGGCGGCGATCTCGTCGATGGCCGCGTCGAACGCCTCGGCGTTGGCGCGCGAGGGATGCGTCGAGCCGCTCACTTTGCGCACGAACTGGAGGGCCGCTTCGCGGACCTCGTCATCGGTGGTGGGCGGTTCGAAGTTGTGGAGCACCCGGATGTTTCGGCACATGCGGCGAGCGTAGACCGCGGTGCGCCGCAGCGACAGAGGTGCCGCTACGGCGCGGGTGACCCGGTCAGCCCTGCGCCGCCGAGCCGTAGGCGCCGGCGCGGATCTCCTGGAGCAGAGACGGGCGGGTGGGCGTCCAGCCGAGGGAGCGCGCCTTCTCGCCGCGTCCCTGCTGGTCGAGCATGAGCGCATCGGCGAAGGGGGCACCCAGGCGTGCGCGTGAGGCCTCGACACCCTCCGCAGCGACCGGACCGTCGGCGAGCGCTTCGCCGAGTTCGGTGACCGTCGCGTTGTGGCCGCTGAGGCCCAGCACGCGTCCGACGGGCTCGGAGCGCTCGATCACCCGCACGTACAGCTCGGCGAGGTCGTCGACGTGCACGGTCGCCCAGTGCTGGGTGCCGTCGCCGATCACGGTGAGGCGGCCCTCGCCGTCACGCGGGGCGGAGCCCAGCATGGCTGGGATGCCGGCGCCGTGGCCGTGCACGATGCCGGGCTCGACGATCGTGAGGGCGAGATCCGCCGCGGCGAGCCGGGACTCCACCTCCTCCCGCCAGGCGACGATCGCGGGCGGGTGGAACGGGGTCTGCTCGGTGAGGTCGTCGGACGGGCCGTGGATCCAGAGACCGCCCGTGTGGATGTAGGGCTTGCCGGTGCCGCCGAACGCGGCGATGACGGCATCGGCGACGGCGCTGTCGAACTGGGGGGCCGTGCCGTCACCCGGTGCGGCGGTGTGGATCGCAGCATCCACGCCCTCCAGCAGCGGAGTGAACCAGTCGGCGTCGGTGACGTCGCCGACGACCGCAGTCGCTCCGGCCGCCGTGGCCTTCTGCGCGGCGTCTGCGCTGCGCACCGGCGCAACGACGTCGTGACCATGAGCGCGCAGAACGTCGAGGACGGACGAGCCGATGTAGCCGGTGGCACCGGTGAGGAGGATCTTCATTCCGTCATCGTAGGCACGGCGGCGGGAAGCGAGGGTCGGATTCGGCGCGCTCGTCAACCCCGAGATCGGATGCCGCGGCATCCCTAAGCTGGCGGCATGCGACGGTGCGGCGGGGACCCCGGACGCGTCCGACGACGAGAGGCGGAGCGGCGATGCATGACGTCGTGGTGATCGGAGCAGGCCTCGTGGGGCTGCGGTGCGCGGTGGTGCTGGCCGAGCGCGGACTCGAGGTCATCGTGCTCGACGCGGGAGACGAGGTCGGCGGACGTCAGCGCACCGACCTCGTCGACGGGTTCCGACTCGATCGTGGCTTTCAGGTGCTCAACCCGGCGTATCCGGCGCTGCGTCGCAGCATCGATCTCGACGCTCTGGCGCTGCGGTCGTTTCCCGTGGGCGTGCAGGTGCGCACCGATCGCGGCCTCGCTGAGCTGCGGCATCCGCTGCGCTCACCGCTGTCGATCCCCCGAACGATCGGCAGCGGCCTGGTGAGCATCGCGGATGCCGTGGCGTTCGCACGCTGGCTGACGCCGGCGTTCATGCGGCGGCTGTCGGCACGGGCGCGAAGCGATCGCGCGCTGCGCGAGGGGTGGGATGCCGCGAGCCTGCGCGGCCCGCTGCGCACCGCCGTGCTCGAGCCGTTCCTCGCCGGTGTCGTCGCCGAAGACGGTGGGGGCAGCTCGAACGCGTTCGTACAGGAGTTGGTGCGGTACTTCGCGCTGGGGCGGCCGGGGCTTCCCGCGCAGGGGATCGCGGCGGGGCCGGCGCAACTGGCGGCGCGGGCGCGTGCTGCGGGCGCGGAGATCCGGCTCGGGGCGCGAGCGGAGCGCATCGACAGGGACGGCCCGATCGTCGAGGTCGGCGTCGCGGGTGGCGAGGCCCTCCGCGCCGGGCGGGTCGTGGTGGCCGTCGGCGCGGAGTCGGTGGCGGAGCTGGCGCCGGTGCCGCGACCCGCGACCAACGGGCTGCAGACATGGTGGTTCGCGGCGACGGCAGCACCCTCGGCATCCGCGCTGCTGCGCGTCGACGGACGCGACGCCGCCCGCCGCGGGCCGGTCGTGAACACGGCGGTCGTGTCGCACACCGTGCCGTCGTATGCGCCCGTCGGGCGTCATCTCATCGAGGCGACGTGCCTGCTGCCGCGGGGTGGCGCGGCAGCAGGCGAGGGCGAGGTGCGCCGGCACCTCTCCGAGCTGTGGGATGCCGGGGTGACGGACTGGCAGCTGCTGCGTCGCGACGACATCCCGGATGCGCTGCCCGCCCAGCCGGCACCGGTGCGTGCGCCTCGCCCGCCGCGCGTCGACGACCGGATGTACCTCGCCGGCGACCACCGACATGCGGCGTCGATCCAGGGCGCTCTCGCCTCCGGCGAGCGCGCTGCTCGCGCGGTGCTCGTGGACGCGGGCGTGTGATGGGCGAGGCGGAGCCGCTGCGGTCAGTGGGCCTGCTCGTGCTGCAGGTGATCGTCTCGTCCATCGCGTACGTCATGGTCGTGATGCAGACCTTCAGCATCGACGGCTGCGGCGACCGGTGCGACTTCACCCTCGTGACCGTGGCGTCTCGCGGCGCGCTGGTCGTGTCTGTCGTCGCGGCGCTGGTGAGCGCGGTGATCGTGGTGGCGCGCGGCTTCCGCCCGAGCTGGTGGGCGCCGGTCGGCGGGATGGCGCTGGTGGTCGTGACCACAGTCGTCGCGATGTACGCGATTCGCGTCGCGACGCAGTGACGGCCGGGGCCAGAGGCGCCCTGCCGAGCATCGCCTGGTGGTACTGGATGATGCGCGAATCGGGATCGAACTAGCCTCGTTCGGAGGCGTGCTGGCGCGGAGGGAAGTGGCCTGTGGGACACTCGCCCTCATGACGACTCAGCACGCCACCGGCACGTCCGGCGGTCGCATCGCCGATGTGATCGTCTCCGTCACCCTGATGCTCGTGGGCATCGTCGGGTTCGCCGTGCTCGCATTCGCGTCACTGTTCCTGGTGATGGCGGCGGACTCCTGCACCAACGGCACCTGCAATACGGCCCTTCTGTCCGTCGCGTGGATGATCGCGATGGGTGGACCTCCCCTCGTCTTCGGCGCCGCAATCGTGTGGACGATCATCCGCCTCTCCCGCCGGAAGACCTCCTGGTGGATGCCGCTTGCCGGCGCCGCCGCCGGCATCCTCGTCTGGGTCATCGCCGTGAGCATCATGCAGACCAGCGTCGGACGCTGATGCCCCATGAAGGGTGCGATCCAGTCTCTCGGTGAGACGATCGCCGTCGCCGAACGCGCCGCCATCGACCCAGCCCCGTCGTCGAACTGCTCACGAGCACATTGTTTCCCGGGCCGGTGTACTCCGCCTACGGAGACCTCATCGCCGAGCGTCGCTATCGGCCCGCGGGATTCACCACGATCCTCGGACGCAAGGATCTGCACCTCGCTCTGGACGCGGCCGCGAACGTGGGAGCATTGCTCCCGTTCGGAGGTTCTCCGCGACGTCTTCGACGAGGCCATTTCACGAGGCAGTTCCCTGGACGATTGGGCATGCATCGCGGAGCTTCGCCGGTAGCTGGTGGCTGGACCCGTCGGCGCACCCTTTCAGAGCCATCACTCCCAGGTGGCCGTGTCGGGGTCGATGCCCGCGGCGCGCGCGCTCTCGTCGATCGCGCGGCTCAGCCACGCCGCCAGCCCCGGCCGCACCGCGTCGTAGTGCGCGGAGAAGCGCGGGTCGGCGACGTACATCCGCCCGAGGCACACCTGCATCTGCCGCGTGACCGGGAAGAACTGCGAGAGCAGGGTGCGGTGTCGCTCGACGAGGCCGTCCGCCACGGCATCCCCGGGCATCGCTCCGCCACCGACCGCGGCGCCCAGCTCGATCTCGAACGTGGTCATCGCCTCGGTCACCGCGGCCCAGTCGCCGGCCGAGCGCGACGCCGCACGCTCGGCGTACTGCTGCCACTGCGCCGATTGTCCGTAGGCCTCGCGCGCCTGCGCGGGCCACTCGGTATTCCAGTCGGGGCCGAAGATGTCGCGCTGTTCGTCCTCGGAGAGCAGGATGCCGCGCTCCTGCGCCTCGATCATGCGGGCGAGGTCCTCGTCGAGGTCGTTGAGCTGGGCGATCCGCTGCGCGAGCTGGGCGCGCTGCACCCGCAACTGGTCGGCGACATGGCCCCCCGGCTCATCGAGAATGGCCCGGATCGCGTCGAGGTCGAGCCCGAGCTCGCGGTACACGACGATGCGCCGGAGGCGTTCGACATCGGCATCCGTGTAGAGCCGGTAGCCGGCCCGCGATCTCGCTGCAGGGCTCGCGAGGCCGATCTCGTCCCAGTGGTGGAGCGTCCGCACGGTCAGGCCCAGGCGCGCAGCCGTCTCGCCCACCGGCAGTCCGTCGTCAGACATGGGACTCATTGTCGTCGGTGCCGATGCCGACCGCGCGGAGGGTGCGGCCCTCGACGCTGTCGGGGTCGAACACCTTGCCCGCCGTGAAGATCACGCGGGTGTTCTCGGGGGTGATGACCTCGATGTCGCGGGTGTTCCACATCGTGTCGCGCGGGTGGGCGTCGACGCCGAGGGCGCGGAGGGCCTCGGCGATCGGATCGATCTGGTCGAGCACGCAGGCGAATCTCACGCTCGCGGCCGGGGCGGTGTCGGCCGGTGTGCCCGCGACGAGGAGCACGTCCTGGAACGCCCACCGGCGCAGGTGCGTCATCTGCCTCGGAATGCCGAACAGCTCGAAGAAGCCGAGGCCGCGGGTCCAGAAGTCGATGGATGCCGCGAGATCGGCCGTCGGAATCGTCACGAACATGGGCATGCCGTAGATGCCGCGGAACAGGGGCGGGGCGACGGCGTCGGGTCCCGGGGCAGGGACGGGGCTGATGTCGAAAGCGTGGGGAAGGTCGGTCATGAGACCACGATCGAGCCTGACGTCGCGTGAGGGTCAAGCCCGGGATGCGATCCGATTCTGCAATGTTCGGATGGTCGATCCCAGGATGCCGCGGGCCAGCAATCCGCCGGCGACGAACGGACCCGCGGCATCCTCGCCGACCGGTGGAAGCTGACGGAGGGCGGCGCGGACCGCCGGTGTCATGCGCTGCAGTTGCCACTCGATCTCGGCATCCGCCTCGTCGGGCCGGTCGATGCCGACGGCTTTCACGGCGTAGGCGGCGGCGCCCAGGGCGTGCGCACCCATGTGCGCGACGCCCGACGCCTGCGCCGCCGACCGGGCCGCCGCGATCGCGGCGGGCGAGGTGACCGAGGCGGCGGCGCGGCCCGCAACGAACCGGCGGCGGATCTCGCCCGCCGAGTCGAGCTCACCGCGGGCGTAGGCGCGGGCCCGCGCGATGGCGTCACGCGGGCGATCGTCGTCGGGAGCCTCGCTCTCGAAGAGAGGGAGCACCCGTTCGGCGCAGTCGGCCGCCCACGCGGCGACGAGGCGCCGGTCGGGCTCGCTCAGGGTTTGCGGGGAGAGCATCTGCCCATGCTGTCACCGGGGCTGTTCGCGCGGCGGCCCCGGGCGGCGGCGGGGCGGGGAGAATGGCGTGATGACACGTCGCGCGAAGAAGCCCGCCGCCACCGTTCCCTGGATCGTGATGGTGCCGTTCGCGGTGTCGGGCGTCATCCACCTCGTGCGACCCGGCGTGTTCACGCCGATCATCCCGCGGGCGCTGCGCCGATGGGATCGGCCGCTCGTGGTCGTGTCGGGCATCGCGGAGCTGGCATGCGCGGTGGGGTTGGTCGTGCCTTCGACTCGGGCCGCCGCGGGGCGAGCGAGCGCGGTGGTGCTGGCCGGCGTCTGGCCCGCGAACATGCAGATGAGCATCGACCTCGGCCGCCGGGCAGCGCGCCGCCGCTCCCCGAAGGCGTGGGCGGCGTTCGCCGTGTCGCTGGTGCGGCTGCCGCTTCAGGTGACGTTGATCCGGCGGGCGCTGCGGGCCTCACGCTGATCCTGGTCTTCGTCGCGGCGCCGACGCGATGCGCGGTCAGACCCAGACGAGGAATCCGAGGATCGCGACTGCGACGGCCAGCAGCAGCAGAACCAGATTCATCGGCACCACCCGGGCTTCGCCTCGACGCAGGTGGAAGATCACGGCGCCCAGCTGCACGAGCGCGAGCCCGATGGCGGCGACGGGCCCCAGCACCGGAGCGATGCCCGTGAGCGGCGGCAGGATCAGACCGAGCGCTCCCAGCACCTCGACCACACCGATGACGCGGACGAGCGGCAGCGATACGTCCTTCGCCCAGGCGATGCCCCCGGCGACAAGGGCATCGGGAGAGCGGAAGGCCTTCATACCCCCGGCGGTGAGGTAGGCCAGGGCGAGCAGACCGGCAATGATCCAGTAGGCGATCGACATGAGTGATTCCTTCGGTTGTGGTGTGGTGATGACGGGTGGAACAGTGGTCAGCGCGGCGCCCGCGCGTTCCAGATCAGCGGCGCCTGACGCAGCCAGGTGTCGTCCTCCAGGGAGTCGAGAAGGAACCGGGCGACGTCGGCGCGGCTGATGGTGAAGCCCGGCTTCGCCTGCTCCATCTGAGCGGCGCGCACCGGCCCGCGAGGGGTGGCATCAGACAGTGCGACGGAGCGGACCATGACCCACTCGGCATCCGAAGCACGAACGTCGGCGTCGACGCCGTGGTGGTCGTTGTAGCCGTGGCGAATGCCGGAGCTCTTGATCAACGCTTTGAACAGCAGGTTGAACGAAGCCCAGGAGTCGCCGGCGCCCATGGTGGAGGCGACGGCGATGCGACGGATGCCCTTCTCTCTCATGACCGCGAAGGTGTCGCGGGTGGCATCCGTCATGAAGCTCGGCGGGCTCACCGCCTTAGACCAGGGGTTGTCGCTCGCGCGTGAGTTGTTGAGCGCACTCACGACCGCATCGGCGCCCTCTGCCGCCGAGAACGAGGACGGTGGTCACAGAAGAGTCCTTTCGGGGCATACGCACTGATGGTGTGGCAACATATCTTTCAGTCGGTAATCAGGAGCGGCGGGGGCGAAAGATGGCGTCAGCGAGGACGATCAGCGGTCCGTGCCGGGCATGGCCGGCCGAGAGCGACTTCATCCGCGAGGTGCTCGACCGCATCGGCGACAAGTGGACAGTGCTGGTGGTGAGCACACTCGGCGGCGGACCATTGCGCTATTCGGATCTGCAGGCGAGCATTCCGGGCATCTCGCAGCGGATGCTGACCGTCACACTCAAGGCCCTTGAGCGTGACGGCTTGCTCACCCGCACGGCCTACCCCGAGGTGCCGCCGCGGGTGGAGTACGAGCTGACAGATCTGGGGCGGTCGCTGCTGGACGCCGTCATGGCGCTGGCCGGCTGGGCGGCCGCCCACCACGAGACCGTGGCGGCGAACCGCCGCGATCACGAGGTCACGGGTGTCGGCCGCGTTGGGGCGCATGCCATTCTCGCTTCCGTCGGCCAATAGCGCTCGCTCTACTTCTTGACGACCAGCTCGTGCACCGCGCGAGTGTGATGCATGTCCCAGTACAGGGGGGCGATGTCGGCGGCGGGGAGGAAGTCGAGTCCGGGCGCGGGTGCGTGCTCGGCGATCATGAGCGCGATGGCGACATGGGCGACATGGACGCCGCTGCCGGCGAGGGCCTGACCGAGGTTGAGCGCCCAGTTGCGCAGTGCCGCACCACCGGCGGTGACGTTGCCGTACTGGGCAACCGGGTACATCGATCCGGCGCCCGTGGTGAACAGCAGCGTGCCGGCACCGATCGCGAGCATCTCGGGCAGAACGACGTCGGCTGCCGTCATGGCGCCGTACAGGTAGTACTCGATCTGCGGCTGCACGTTCTCCGGGGTGGCTTCACGGATGTCGACGGGAGCCAGGGGACCTGCCGACGCGTCGGCCGGCGAGTACTCCAGCACGTCGATGCCGCCGAAGTGCGCCGTTGCGGCGGTCAGCGCTGCGCGGAGGGTGGGCCGGTCGAGCACGTCGGCGGCGAAGCCGGCGGCAGTGATACCGTCGGCGGCGAGTTGGGCGACCAGGCTGTCGAGCTTCGCCTGGTTGCGGGAGATGAGCGCGACGTCGAATCCCTGGGCACCGAAGCTGCGCGCGATAGCGAGTCCCAGGCCGGAGCCGGCTCCGATGATGGCGATGGTGGGCACAGTCTTCCTCAGATTCGTCAGTGTGTGGGGGTCGGTGGGTTACGGGCGGGTGGCTGTGGGCAGGGCGCACGCTTCACCGTTGGGATCGCACGCGGCCGCGGCGGGGTCGCCGAAGGTGAGCAGGACGGGCTTCGCGGTGTCGTCGGTGCTCATGCCACACCGTCCGTGGCGTCTGTCACGAGGTTGTCGAGCACCTGCCCGTATGCCTCGACGGACTGGGCGCCCGACGCGGCGAAGCGGCGGTCGAAGACGGTGAAGGGCACGCCTTGGATGCCGAGTGCTTGACCTTCATGGGTGTCGGCGCGCACGGCATCGGCGTATTCGTCGCTGGTCAGCACCGTGCGAACGCGGTCTGCCGACAGCCCCACCTCTGCGGCGACCTGTGCGAGCACCTCGGCATCGAAGGGGTTGATCTCTCCGGCGAAGAATCGGTCTTGCACTCGGGAGAAGAACTCGAGGCCCTTGCCCGCCTCCTCGGCGTAGTGCACGACGCGATGGAAGTCGAAGGTGTTGGCGTTGAGCCGGTCGAGCGAGAAGGGCAGACCCTCGCGCTGCGAGAGCGCCTGAATCTGACGCTCGGCTTGAAGGACGACGTTCGCGTTGCCGCCGTGCGAGCGGATGAAGGCGCTCTCGATGGTCTCCGGTGTGTGCGGCGCGTTCGGGTTGAGCTCGAACGAGCGCAGCTTCACCTGGAACCGATCGGCATCCGCGCGGGAATCAATGGCTCGCTGCAGTCGATGCTTACCGACGTAGCACCACGGGCAGCTGAGATCCGCCCACACCTCGATGACGATCGGGGCCGCCGCATTGGTCTCCTTGGACGACATGATCATTACCTCACTTCTGATTCGTAACCACATTGTGAGTGAGTAGGGTGAGGCCTACAAAAGGCACTTCGAGGTGCGTTTCGTGAGGGCTCAGAGTCGCCGCCCGCTCCTGCGGCGGTGGTCCCTGGCTATGCGATACTTCCCGCATGTCGACACCGCCGCCGGACTTCCCTTCGTCTGTGGCTCCGGGCGATCAGGTACCCGTGAGGCCATCCACATCAGGTGCCCGCATCGCCGACGTGATCGCCTCGGTGATCCTCATGGTCGCCGGCTTCCTCTGCTTCGCGGTGCTCGCATTCATGTCGCTTTTTCTCGTCATGATGTCGGACGGGTGCTTCGGTGACCGGTGCAACACCGGCCTCATGTCGGTGGGCTGGCTGATCGCTCTCGGCGTGCCTCCCGTCGTGTTCCTCGCCGCGGCGGTGTGGACGATCATCCGCCTCGTCCACCGCAAGATCAGCTGGTGGGTTGCGGCGGTCGGCGCGGCGTCGGGAGTAGCGATCTGGTTCGCGGGCGTAGGCATCATGAACGCGAGCCTCGGTCGCTGACCCTCGAGGCTCGAACTACCCCTCGGGAGCAGTTCACGTGGCGACAGATCCCGACGTCTTCACGTGGAACGTGAATGCGACTCCTACCCGAAGTCCCCCGGGGCCATGTCGGTGAAGCGCGAGAAGTGGCCCTGGAAGGCGACGGTGATCGTGTCGGTGGGGCCGTTACGGTGCTTCGCGACGATCAGGTCGGCCTCGCCAGCGCGAGGGCTGTCCTTCTCGTAGGCGGCCTCGCGGTGCAGCAGCACCACCATGTCGGCATCCTGCTCGATCGAGCCCGACTCACGCAGGTCGCTCAGGGCCGGCTTCTTGTCGGCGCGCTGCTCGGGACCACGGTTCAGCTGCGACAGCGCGATCACCGGCACCTGCAGCTCCTTCGCCAGAAGCTTCAGCGCACGCGAAAACTCCGAGACCTCCTGCTGACGGCTCTCGACGCGCTTGCCCGACGTCATCAGCTGCAGGTAGTCGATGACCACCATCTTCAGACCCACGCGCTGCTTGAGCTTGCGGCACTTCGCGCGGATCTCGACCAGCGTCATGTTGGGGCTGTCGTCGATGTACAGCGGCGCGTCGTTGATACGCCCACGGGTCGCCGCGATCGTCGTCCAGTCGCGGGAGTCGAGCGTGCCCTTGCGCATGCTCTGCAGCGGAATGGCGCCCTCGGCGCTCATCAGACGCATCGCGATCTCGCTGCGACCCATTTCGAGCGAGAAGACGATCGTCGGCTGCTGCGCCTTGATCGCGGCGGCCCGCGCGAAGTCGAGCGCCAGCGTCGACTTACCCATGGCGGGTCGCGCCGCGATGATGATCATCTGGCCGGGGTGCAGACCGTTGGTCAGCTGGTCGAGACCCGAGAAGCCGGTGGGGATGCCGGTCATCTGACCGTCGCGGCCGCGCGCGGCCTCGATCTCCTCCACCGCGGCATCCACCGCGATCTGCAGCGGCACGTAGTCTTCGGCCTGCTCCGCGCCGGTGACCGAGTAGATCTCCGCCTGCGCGTTGTTGACGAGGTCGAGCGCATCGCCCTGACCGTTGTAGCCCATCTGCACGATGCGCGTGCCGGCCTCGACGAGCCGCCGCAGCAGCGCCCTCTCGCGCACGATCGACGCGTAATAGGCGGCGTTGGCCGCCGTCGGCACGATCGAGGTCAGCGAGTGCAGGTAGTCGGCACCGCCGGATCGCTGCAGGTCGCCGGTCTTGATGAGCTCGTCGGTCACGGCGACGACATCGGTGGGCTCGCCGTGCGAGTACAGCGAGAGGATCGCCTCGAAGATCAGCTCGTGCTTCGGCACGTAGAAGTCGGTGCCGCGAAGGGCCTCGATGACATCGGCGACGGCGTCGCTCGACAGCAGCATGCCGCCCAGTGTGCTCTGCTCGGCGAGGAGGTCGTGCGGCGGCGTGCGCTCGGGGCCGCGGCTCTCCAGGGGTCCACCGAAGCGATCCTCGGAGATGTCCGCGATCGACATGCAGTCCCCTTCACACGCTCGATGACCGGTCCCGCCGCGAGACCACACGTCACGTTAGGCACGGGTTCCGACAGTCGCAAACAGGCCTGTGGATAACTCTGTGGATGATCTGCGCGAAACGCCGGACACCCTGTGCACAGTACCTGTGGAAACACGCCGACCAACCTCAAGATTCGCCGTCAGAAATACCCTTTGACCTGGTTTTTTAAGATTCACAACCTGTGGATGCGCAATGTGGTTGAAGTACCGCTTGAAGGTTGACGCCGTGGGTGAGGGTTGGGGACAACCATGGGGATGAATGCGCCCTTGTCAAGTCGAGATGTCCGCCCCGGCGCGTCGGAAGTTTCGAGACAGGGGTCTGGACACGAGTGATATATCGGCGTATCTTCTCTGTTCCAGGCACTCCATGGGTGTCGGCGTGCGCCGGCATCCCGACACATCGTCGTGGGAGGTGAACATGGCAACAATCGCAGTCCCCCCGCTGCGCCGCGGACGATCGACCACCGAGTCGACACGGCGATGGGCGATGCTGGGCGCGCTCGGTGTCGGAGCCGCGTTCGCCTGGTTCGCCATCTCGCTCTTCTCCGGTCCGTCGGCCCACGCCGCCGACGACACGGACAACCCCCTGGGCTCCCTCGTGAGCGGCGTTTCCAGCACGCTCTCGAAGGTCACCACGCCCGTCCTCGACCCGGTTGCAGAGATCCTCTCTCCCGTCGCCGAGACCGTCGCCCCCGTCGTCGAGAGCGTCGCTCCGCCGGTGGGCGGCATCGTCGACTCCGTCGCCCCCGTCCTCGAGCCGCTCGCACCGGTCGGCCAGGTCGTCGCCCCCGTCGGCTCGGCGGTCGGCGAGATCGTCAGCCCCCTCGCACCCGTTCTCGCGCCGGTCACCGGCGCGGTGAAGCCCATCGTGGATGCCGCGGCCCCCGTCACCGACGCCGTGAGCTCACTTCCGGTCGTCGGCGAGCTCGTGACCCCCATCACGAGCGTCGTCGTCCCCCCTGGCGGGGCCCCGGCATCCTCCTCCGACCCCTCCGCGCCTGCCGCGGGAACTCCCCCCGCCGCGGCCGCTCTGGCCGTGCTGTCGGCCGCGTGGGATCAGACCATGCATGGCGTCGCGACCACGACGACGGCGGCCGCACTCTCGCTCGGCAGCGCCGTTACCTCGTTCGTTCCGGGCGCGGCCGCTGTGGCATATCCGGCAGCGCCCGGCGCTCCCGGCGGCTGGGGACTTCTCGGTCCCACCCTGGACGCCACCTCGTTCTTCTCCAGCGGAGCTGGATTCTCGTTCGGCGCGGGCGCCGTGCTCGCCTTCGGTCTGTTCGCTGCACACCGTGCCTGGGTGCTGCGACGCCGACCGGAGGACGACTCTGCCCTCCCCGCGCCGGTGTTCGCCACCGACGTCTCCCCTGACTGACGGGGGTTCGGCCGCCTTCCGAGCGGCACGATCCCGCGCGCTGTGCGCGCATACCCCCCAACACTCTCAGGAGAGAAGTCATCATGAACACCAACCTCAAGCGCGCCCTGTGGGGCACGCTCCTGGCCGGAGGCATCACGCTCTTCGGCGCAACGGTCGCTCAGGCGGCCGAGACAACGGGTGACGACGGTCTGCTGTCGGGCACCCAGGGGCTCATCTCCGTCGCGGTGCCCGTCACGGTCGCCGGCAACGGCATCTCGGTGCTCGGCGACGCCACCAGCACCGACGCGCAGACCTCGACCCCGGCGATCTCGGTCGGCGGCGGTGACGCGTCGACGAGCGGTTCCGACGGCGCCGGCTCGGGCACCCAGGCCCTCATCGATGTCGTCCTGCCGGTGACGCTCGGCGGCAACGCCGTCTCCGTCCTCGGTGACGCCGAGAGCACGGATGCCGCGACCTCGCAGCCCGCTGAGGCGCCCGCCGCGACGCCGGCTGCACAGGAGGCTGCCGCACCCACCACGAGCGGAAGCGACAGCATCCTGGGCGGCACCCAGGGCGTGGTGAACGTCGCGGCCCCGGTGACCGTGGGTGGCAACGCCATCTCGGTGCTCGGCGACGCCGACACCACCAAGGCCACCACGACGGCCCCCACCGGCACCGGAAGCGGCTCCACCGACGGCGCCACCACCAACGGCACGGACGGCATCCTCGGCGGCACCCAGGTGCTCGCACCGATCACCGCACCCGTCACCGCCGGCGGCAACGCCATCTCCGTCCTCGGCGACGCCGACACCACCAAGGCCACCACGACGGCCCCCACCGGCACCGGAAGCGGCTCCACCGCAGGCTCCACCACCAACGGCACGGACGGCATCCTCGGCGGCACCCAGGTGCTCGCCCCGATCACCGCACCCGTCACCGCCGGCGGCAACGCCATCTCCGTCCTCGGCGACGCCGACACCACCAAGGCCACCACGACGGCCCCCACCGGCACCGGAAGCGGCTCCACCGCAGGCTCCACCACCGACGGCACGGACGGCATCCTCGGCGGCACCCAGGTGCTCGCCCCGATCACCGCACCCGTCACCGCCGGCGGCAACGCCATCTCGGTCCTCGGCGACGCCGACAGCACCGACGCCACCACCACGGCCCCCACCGGCACCTCCGGCACGACGACCGGCGGCTCCACCACGAGCGGCCTGGACGGCATCCTGGGCGGCACGCAGCTGGGCCTGCCGATCACCGCGCCGATCACGCTCGGCGGCAACGCCGTCGCGGTCGTCGGCGACGCCACCACGACGGGGCCGACCACCGGCAACCCCGGCAACCCGGGTAACCCCGGCAACCCCGGCAACCCCGGCAACCCCGGCAACCCCGGCAACCCCGGCAACCCCGGCAACCCCGGCACGCCGACCACCGGCGGCACCCCGATCACCGGAATGGTCGCCGCGAGCGGCCCGGTGAAGACCCTCGCCGTCACCGGCGGCGTGCTCGACACGCTGCCGCTGGTCGGCGGGCTGCTCGCCCTCGCGCTGGGGGTGATGCTCACCGCACGCCGCCGCAGCCGCACCGAATGACCCCCGACGGGAGGGGCCGGCGACCGTGCCTGGCACCGGCCCCCGCACCGTCAGGGCGTAAACGACGGATGCCGTGACCTCACCTTGGGGGAGGTCACGGCATCCGTGCTGCGTTTCGACGAGGCGCTGCGCGCCTCGCTCAACGACCGGGAAACCCGGCGGGTCTTACTTGGCGGCGACCACCTGGAGGGTGATCACAGCGGTGAGGTCGTCGCGCAGACGCACGGTCGCCTCGTGCTCACCGACGGCCTTGATGGGCGCGGTGATGTGGATCTTGCGCTTGTCGAGGTCACCGAAACCGGCTGCCTTGACCGCGTCGGCCACGTCGGCGGTCTTGACCGACCCGAAGAGGCGGCCTTCCTTGCCGGCCTTGACCGACAGCTTGACCTTGTTCGACTCGAGGGTGTCCTTGAGCGCGACGGCCTCTTCGTGGTCGTGGATCGCACGGGCGTCACGGGCGGCGCGGATCGACGCCACCTGCTTCTCGCCACCGCGGGTCCACGCCACAGCGAAGCCCTGAGGGATGAGGTAGTTGCGGGCGTACCCGTTCTTGACCTCGATGACGTCGCCGGCGCTTCCGAGCCCGGCAACCTCGTTCGTGAGAATCAGCTTTGCCATGATGGGTGCTCCTTAGCGGCCAGCGCCGGCGTAAGGCAGGAGCGCCATTTCGCGGGCGTTCTTGATCGCCTTGGCGATCAGACGCTGCTCCTGCACCGAGACACCGGTGATACGACGGGCGCGGATCTTGCCGCGCTCCGAGATGAACTTGCGAAGCGTTGCGACGTCCTTGTAGTCGATGACGCCGACGCGGATCGCCTTCGCGGGAGCGGCGTTCTTCGCGCCCTTCCGCGGCTTACGGCGATCGCCGGTAGCCTTTCCAGCCATTGTTTTCCTTAGATGTGAGCGGATGCCGAGGCATCCAAGATTTTCTGCGTGAGGGTTTCGACTCGGCCCTCCGGGCCTCGCTCAACCCCCGGCGGCGACGATCAGAAAGGAGTGTCGTCGCCGTAGGCGCCGGGTGCGCTCCAGGCGTCGGGTGCGGCAGAGCCCGGGGTCGCCCACGGCTCCTCCTGCTGCACCTGCTGCGGGCGCGACTGCTGGCCGCCCCCGTAGTTGCCTCCGCCGGAGGCGGCACGCGTGACCTGAGCCGTGGCATACCGCAGCGAGGGGCCGATCTCGTCGACCTCCAGCTCGATCGCGGTCCGGTTGTTGCCCTCGCGGTCCTGGTAGGAACGCTGCTTCAACCGACCGGTCGCGATGACACGGGAACCCTTCGTCAGCGAACCGGCGACGTGCTCGGCGAACTCGCGCCACACCGACGCGCGGAGGAACAGCGCTTCGCCGTCCTTCCACTCGTTGGCCTGACGGTCGAAGTTGCGCGGCGTCGACGCGATGGTGAAGTTCGCGACGGGCAGGCCGTTCTGCGTGTAGCGCAGCTCGGGGTCTGCCGTGAGGTTTCCCACGACGGTGATGACGGTCTCGCCGGCCATCGTCCTTACGCCTTCGCTGCCTTGCGGGCGGCCTTGGCCTCGGCGCGCTCCTTCTCGGCGGCGACCTGAGCGATCGCCTCCTCGGCACGCAGGACCTTGGTACGCATGATCTGCTCGTTCAGCTTGAGCTGACGGTCGAGCTCCTGCGTGGCCTCGCTCGTGGCGGTGAAGTTGACGACGGCGTAGATGCCCTCGTTCTTCTTCTGGATCTCGTACGCCAGGCGACGCTTGCCCCAGACGTCGACGTTCTCGATGGAGCCACCGTCTGCGGTGATCACCTTGAGGAACCCGTCGAGCTTGGGGGCGACCTGACGCTCGTCGATCTCGGGGTCGAGGATGACCATGAGCTCGTACTGGTGTGAGTGCGTCACTAACCCACCTCCTTCGGACTAGAACGGATGCCGGGCATTTCCCGGCATCAGGAGGGTTGATGCACGTGCCCGGACTCTATTCCGCAACGGAACGCAGACGGGCAACCACAACAGTCTACCCGACGACCGCTACGCTCATGGACGACGGGGGCGACGGAAGGACGGTGGATGCCGGGCACGCACGTTCCCGCGCGCACGGGCGCGGTCCTGACCGCGCTGCTGATGGCGGCCGCGGTCTGCAATCTGACCACCGGCGGCGCCAGCGTCGCCCTGCCCGACATCGCCGGCACCTTCGACGCCCCGCAGACGACGCTCAACCTCGTCGCTCTCGGCACAGGGCTGGGGCTCGCGATGACTGTGCTGTACGCCGGCGCCCTCGGCGACCGCTACGGCCGCGTGCGGCTGCTGTGCATCGGACTGATCGGTCTGCTGATCGCCGGCACCGCGGCAAGCCTCGCCCCGACGATCGAGTTCCTCATGGGCGCCCGCGTGCTCACGGGTATCGCTGCGGGCTGCGCCTTTCCCACGACCCTCGCCCTCATCACCGCCCTCTGGGCGGAGGGTCCGGCCCGCGTGCGCGCGATCGCCCTGTGGACGGCGACCGGGGCGGTGGCGACGGTCGCCGGCTCGGTGATCTCGGGCGCACTCGTCGTCGCCTTCGGCTGGCGCATCGCCCTGCTGCTGCCCGTGCCGGTCGCCGCCGTGGCACTCCTCATCGCCGCGCGCGCGATTCCGCGCGGCGTGGCGGAGTCCGACGAGCCGGTCGATCACCTCGGCGGCATCCTGTCGGTCGTCGCCGTGGCCGCACTGGTGCTCGGTCTCGGCGTCGTCTTCGCCCCGGGGGAGACGGGTGCGGGGGTGGGCCTGCTCGTCGCCGCGGCGGTGCTGATCGCCGCCTTCGCGGCGCGCCAGCTGCGGATCGCGGCGCCCCTCTACGATCTGTCCATCGCGCGGCGGCGCCTGTTCTGGGTCCCGGCCGTCGCAGGCACCCTCGCCTTCGGCGCGCTCGTGGGGGCGATGTTCGTCGGTCAGCAGTACCTGCAGAACATCCTCGGCTACGACGCGCTGCAGGCGGGCGTCGCACTCATCCCGGCCGCGATCGCGCTGCTCGTGTGCGCACCGCTGGCGGCGATCCTCGTCGAACGCGGCACGCGGATGGCGATGATCGTCGGCTACGTCGTGCTCATCGCCGCCTTCGGCACGATGCTCGCGTGGAACGAGACCACACCGCCGGTGATCGTCGCGCTCGCGTTCGCCCTGGTCGGCGGGGGTGCGTCGTTCGTGATGACCGCGGCATCCCGCTCCCTGACCAGCAGCACCCCGGTGCGCCGCGCGGGCATGGCCTCGGCGACCAGCGACCTGCAGACCGACCTCGGCGGTGCGGTGATGCAGGCGCTGCTCGGCGCCGTGCTCGCCGGCGGGTTCTCGCACGTGTTCGCCGGGCTCATCGCCGCCTCTCCCGAAGCCGCATCGCTCTCCGACGACATCACCCGCGCCTTGCAGGCGTCGTACGCGTCGGCCGCCCACGTGGCCGCCAACAACCCCGCCTACGCGGCGCAGATCCTCGAGGCGGCGCGGTTGAGTTTCGTCGACGGCGCCTGGGCGGCGTACCTCGTCGGCGCCGTCGCGCTCGTGGTGGGACTGATCGTGGTGACCGTGGGCCTTCCGGGGGTCGCCGTCGAGAAAGAGTTGCGAGGCCGTTATCGCGACGAGGACGCGCTGACGGCGCCCTGAAAGCTCGCCCGGGTAGCGTGGCGATATGAGCACGCCCGCGGCATCCTCAGCCTTCGACGCGCGACCGCTCATCGAGCCCGCCGATCGGGCGACCGTGCGCGCCTACGTGCGCGACCTGCGCGCGAGTGGACGGGCACCGGCGTCGAACATCGCGTCGCGGGCCGTCTTCGCCGTGCTCGCCGTCGTGGCCGTGCTCTTCGTCTTCGGGTCGACGGTGATCGGTGTCGTGGGCGGCATGACGACGGCATCCGGGGGCGGGTTCTCGCCCTTCCTGATCGCGCCGATCCTCGTGGTCGTCGGTGTGGTCGCGGTGCTCGCGACCGCGCTGGTGCGCATGTTCGGCGCCCGCACGGGGGAGCGGTGGTGGCGCCTCGACCGCTTCGCGCGGGCCAACGCGATGACCTGGTACCCGTCGGTGTCGAACCCACCGCTGCCGGGAATGGTGTTCGGCATCGGACACGGGCGCATCGCGAGCGACGTGGTCCGCGGCGAGAGGCCGCGCTTCGTCGAGTTCGGCAACTATGTGTACCGCACGGGCTCGGGCAAGAACGAGTCGACGCATCGGTGGGGCTACGTCGCCGTCAAGCTGTCGACCCCGCTGCCCAACATCGTGCTGGATGCCGTCGGCAACAACAGCCTGTTCGGCTCCAACCTGCCGGCCGCGCTCGACGGGTCGCAGCGGCTGAGTCTGGAGGGCGACTTCGACCGCACCTTCACGCTCTACTGCCCGTCCGGCTACGAGGCCGACGCGCTCTACCTCTTCACGCCCGACATCATGGCGCGATTCGTCGACCACGCCGCCGCCCTCGACATCGAGATCGTCGACGACTGGCTCTTCCTCTATACGCCGCGCGAGGCGTCGACGCTCGACCCTGCCACCTGGGCCTGGCTGTTCTCCGTGGTCGCGGCCCTGCTCGACAAGCTCGCCCAGTGGGAGCGCTGGCGCGACGACCGCCTCGCCGCACCGGCGACCGGCGCGGCCGTCCCCGCGCGTGACGCGGCGGGATCGGCGGCACTCCCGTTCGCGGCGCCCGCGGCATCCCTGGGTCCACCGCACGGCGTCGCGCCGGAGGGCAGACGGCTGCGGCGGCGCGTGCCGTGGGCCGCGATCATCGTGATCGGCGCGGCGCTGCTGCTGATGCTGTTCGGCCCGCTGGGCGTGTTCGCCTCGATCATCGAGAACCTGTCGAACTGAGACCGCCGTTGCACGTGAAACGGTGCGCGCCGGCGGCCGCGCGACGACCGGCTCAGGCTGCCGGCAGCGGCGCGAACAGGTCGACGGCGTTGCCGTCGGGGTCGAGCACCGTCGCGTAGCGCTGACCCCAGAACGCGTCGAACGGCGGAACGTGACCCTCGTGGCCCGCGGCGACGAGGGTGGCATACGCGGCATCCACCTCTGCCGGACTGTCCTTGACGAACGCGAGCGCGATGCGGTGTCCGCCGGACGCCGGCTGGTAGTCGGGGTCGAAACTGCGGATCGTCTCCACCGTGTCCCACGCCAGAGCGACGCCGCCGTCGAGGGTCGCGTCGACGTGCGGAGCGTCGTCCTGATCGTCGGCGATCGGCACGCCCAGCGCCCGATAGAACGCGAGGGATGCCGCCATGTCCCGCACGACGATGCCGATGAATCCGAGGGTTGCTGTCATGGCGTCAGGCTATGGCAGGCCGGAGACACTCACCCTCGAGCGCCCCGCGTGCACAACTCCGCCTGAACCGCGCAAGCCAGCGCCGCACGCCCGCGCCGACGCCGTCCAGGCGGAGTTACGCACGCCACGCGGGACCGGGGGCGGGGCCGCGGCCGCGGATGCCGCGGCTTCAGCCGCGGGCGGCGCGCCAGGCCTCGCGGCGGGCGGCCTGCTCAGCGGGATCGGGCACCGGCAGCGAGGCGATGAGCGTGCGGGTGTAGTCGTCCTGCGGGTCGCCGAGCACGCGCGCGGTCGGCCCGGTCTCGGCGATGGTGCCCTTGTGCAGCACGACGACGCGGTGGGCGAGCATGTCGACGACCGCGAGATCGTGCGTGATGAAGAGGGTCGCGAAGCCGAACCGCTCCTGCAGCTCGCCGAACAGCTCGAGCACGCGCGCCTGCACCGACACGTCGAGCGCGCTGGTGGGCTCGTCGGCGATGAGCAGCTTCGGATCGAGCGCGAGACCGCGGGCCAGCGAGGCCCGCTGGCGCTGCCCGCCCGACAGCTCGTGCGGGAAGCGGTCGCCGAACGCCTTCGGCAGCTGCACGGCCTCGAGCAGCTCGTCGACGCGGTCGCGGGCATCCGCGGCATCCCGAGCCCCGCCGTGCACGATCAACGGCTCGGCGACGTTCTGGGCGATCGTCAGCAGCGGGTTGAAACTCGTCGCCGGATCCTGGAACACGAACCCGAGGTCCTTGCGGTGGGGCCGGAACGTACGCTCCTTGACCCCGTTCATCTCGACGCCGAGCACCCGCAGCGAGCCGCCGGTCACCGGCGTGAGCCCGGCGATCGCGCGGCCGATCGTGGTCTTTCCCGAACCGCTCTCGCCGACCAGGCCCACGACCTCCCCGGGCGCGATCGAGAAGCTGACCCGGTCGACGGCGCGGAATCCAGCGCGACGCAGGCGCCCCGCGTACTCGATGACGAGGTCGGATGCCGCGACGACCGGCGCCGCCTCGGCGGCGCCCGCCGGCAGCTGGCGGTCGATGACCTCCAGCCGCGGCACGGCGGCGAGCAGGCGCTTCGTGTAGTCGTCGCGAGGCGCGGCGAACAGCTCCGAGGCGGGCGCGGTCTCGACGACCTCGCCGTTCAGCATGACCGCCACCCGGTCGGCGAGGTCGGCCACGACGCCCATGTTGTGCGTGATCAGCACGATCGCCGTTCCGTCTTCGTCGCGCAGGCGCCGCAGCAGGTCGAGGATCTCGGCCTGCACCGTGACATCGAGCGCCGTGGTCGGCTCGTCCGCGATGATCACGGTCGGATCGAGCGCCAGCGCCGTAGCGATGACGATGCGCTGCTTCTGCCCGCCGGAGAACTGGTGCGGGTAGTCGTCGACGCGCCGCTCGGGCTCGGGGATGCCGACACGACCGAGCATCTCGATCGCCCGCGCACGCGCCTGCTTCTTCGTGTACCTGCCGTGGGCGCGCAGGCCCTCCGCCAGCTGCCACCCCACGGTGAAGACGGGATTGAGGGCCGTCGAGGGCTCCTGGAAGATCATCGCCGCCTTCGTGCCCCGCACCCGGCGCATCGCCTCGCGGTCGAGGCCGATGACATCTGTGCCGTCGAGCACGACCGCGCCCTGGGTGAGGGCGGTCTCGGGCAGCAGGCCCAGAATGCTGCGCGCGGTGACGGTCTTGCCGCTTCCCGACTCGCCGACGATCGCCAGCACCTCGCCCGGGCGTACGTCGAGACTCACCCCTCGCACCGCGTGCACGTCGCCGCCGTCGGTGGCGAAGGTGACATCCAGGTCGCGGATGTCGACCGCCCGTGCGTCGGAAGACGTCGCCGCCATCACTCCACCTCTCCCATGAACTCGCGCGAGGCCGGCTCGCTCGCCGCGACGGCATCCGCCGGAGTCGGTGCCGTCTTCGCCGAGCCGGCCCGTCGCCGCGCGCGCAGGCGCGGGTCGGCGAGGTCGTTGAGGCTCTCGCCGATGAGGGTGATGCCCAGCACCGTCAGCACGATCGCGATGCCCGGCGGGATCGCGGTCCACCAGATGCCCGCGGCGACGTCACTGATGGACTTGTTGAGGTCGTAGCCCCATTCGGCTGCGGCCGTGGGTTGGATGCCGAAGCCGAGGAAGCCCAGCGCGGCGAGGGTCGAGATGGCCTCCGACGCGTTGAGGGTCACGATCAGCGGCAACGTGCGCGTGGAGTTGCGCAGCACGTGACGGAACATGATGCGCGGCGTCGACGCGCCGATCACCTTCGCCGACTCGACGAACGCCTCACCCTTGATGCGCACGACCTCGGCGCGGACGACGCGGAAGTACTGCGGAATGAAGACGACGGTGATGGATGCCGCCGCCGCCAGGATTCCCGGCCACAGTCCGGACTGGCCCCCGCTGATCGCGATGGCCACCACGATCGCCAGCAGCAGCGTCGGGAACGCGTAGATCGCATCGGCGACGACCACGAGCGTGCGGTCGACCCACCCGCCGAGATAGCCCGAGACCAGACCCAGCAGAATGCCGATGAACACCGACAGCGCGATCGCGACGATCACGACGTACAGCGCGGTCTGCGCACCCCAGATCACCCGGGAGAGCACGTCGTAGCCGCCGACCGTCGTGCCCAGCAGATGCGCTGCGCTGGGCGGCTGCTGCGCGCCGAAGTTGCCGTCGGGCCCGTCCAGCTGCGCGTAGCCGTAGGGGGCGATGAGCGGCGCGAAGATCGCGCAGAACACGAAGATGCCGGTCAGCACGAGGCCCGCGACGAGCATGCCGCGCTGCAGGCCGACGCTCTGGCGCAGCTGGTGGACGACCGGCATCCGGTCGATGAGGCGAGACTTCGTCATGTTCGCATCCCTCCTCAGTACCGGACCCGCGGGTCGATGAGCGCGGCGATGATGTCGACGGCGAAGTTCGTCACCGCGACGATGATGGCGATCATCGCGACGATCCCCTGCACGGCGACGAAATCGCGCGAACCCAGATACGCGGCCAGCTGGAAGCCGAGACCCTTCCACTCGAAAGTCGTCTCGGTGAGCACCGCGCCGCCGAGCATGAGCGCGATCTGCAGCCCGATGACCGTGATGATCGGGATGAGCGCGGGCTTGTACGCGTGCGTGCGCACCAGGCGTCCCTCCCGCACGCCGCGTGAGCGAGCCGCGTCGATGTAGGGCATGTTGAAGGTGCCGATGACGTTCGTGCGCACCAAGCGCAGGAAGATGCCGGCGGTGAGCAGACCCAGCGTCAGCGCGGGCAGCACCGCGTGCAGCAGCACGTCCTGCACGTAGGCGGGGTTTCCGGAGGCGATGGCATCGATGAGGTAGATGCCGGTGCCGCCGTTACGTCCGATGGCCAGCTCGGTGCGCACGCTCGCGCGCCCCGAGATGGGCAGCCAGCCGAGCCAGACCCCGAAGACGAGCTTGGCGACCAGGCCCGCGAAGAACACCGGCGTCGCGTAGAAGAGGATGGCGCTCACGCGCAGCACCGCGTCGGGCCAGCGGTCGCGCAGCGCCGCGGCGACGAGGCCGAGCGGGATGCCGACGATGAAGGCGACCACGAGCGAGTACAGCACCAGCTCGAGGGTCGCGGTGCCGTAGGTGGCGATGACCTGCACGACCGGCTGATTGTCGGTGATGGTCGTGCCGAAGTCGAAGGTGAAGATGCGGCCGAGGTACTCGATGTACTGCACGATGATCGGCCGGTCGTAGCCGGCCTCGTGGATGCGCTCGGCGAGCTGATCGGCCGGCAGCCGCCCGCCGAGAGCGGCGGTGATCGGGTCGCCGGTGAGGCGGATGAGAAAGAAGACCAGCGTCACGAGGATCAGCACGGTCGGGAAGATCAGCAGGAACCGGATGAGGATGTACCTGCCGAGCGCGGAACCGGATCCGGTCTTTCGGACCTCCAGCGCGGGAGGCGGCTCGGCGACGGAGGATGCCGCGACGGTGCTGGTCATGGATGCCTACTCTACGGATGAAGTGCGTTTCGACGCGCTGCGCTCGCTCAACGACCGGGGGTGTGATCCCCCGGTCGTTAAGCGAGGCGCGTTGCGACGAGTCGGAACGCCCGGACGCGTTACTTCGTGATCGGTGCGAAGCGCAGCTTGAACGACGCGTCGAGCGTGACGCCCTTCACGTCGGCACCGGTCACCGCGACCTGAGCGCCCTGCAGCAGCGGCACCGTCGAGAGGTCCTTGGCCACGAGGTCCTGGATCTTCTCGATGTCGGACGTGCGGGTGGCGGCATCCGTTTCGACGGCCTGCTTGAGGATCAGGTCGTTGACCTCCTGGTTGACGTAGTGGTTGCCCAGGAAGTTCTTCTCCAGGAAGAACGGCGTCAGGTAGTTGTCGGCGTCGGAGTAGTCCGGGAACCAGCCGAGCTGGTAGGCCGGGTAGACGTCGGCGGTGCGGTCCTTGGAGTACTGCACCCACTCGGTCGACTGCAGGTTGACCGTGAAGAGGCCGTCCTTCTCGAGCTGCTGCTTGACCAGCGCGTACTCGTCACCCGACGACGGGCCGTAGTGGTCGGGGCTGTACTGCAGGCTCAGCGCGACGGGCGTCGTCACACCGGCCGCAGCCAGCGTCGCCTTCGCCTTGTCGGCGCTGGGGCCTCCGTTGCCGTCGCCGTAGAGACCCTTCAGGGCGTCGGTCGCCCCGGCGAACCCGGCCGGGACGTACGAGTAGAGCGGGGTGTACGTGCCCTTGTAGACCTGGTCGGAGATCGTCTTGCGGTCGATCAGATCGGCCACCGCCTGACGGACGGCGAGCGCCTTGGCCGGGTCGGCCTCTGCGGTCGTCGCACCGTACGGCTGCGTGTTGAAGTTGAAGACGATGTAGCGGATCTCGCCGCCCGGACCCTCGACGACCTTGACCTTGTCGTTGCCCGACAGGTCGGCCACGTCGGTCGACGACAGGCTGCGGTAGGCCACGTCGACGTCGCCCTGCTGGACGGCGAGCTTCAGGTTCGACGACTCGGCGAAGTAGCTGAGCACAGCGCCCGAGTTGCTGGGCGCGGCGAGCAGACCCTTGTAGTTCTTGTTGGGCGTGAACTCGACCGTCTTGTTGAAGTCCCACTTCGTGATCGAGTAGGGGCCGCCGAAGGCGTCGGCCTTCACGATGTCCTGGTCGGGCGTGACGGCATCGGCCGAGAAGACCTCCTCATCGACGATCGCGCCCGGGAAGGACGTGAGGATGAAGGGGAAGACCTGGTCGTTGTCGGTCTTCAGCTTGAAGACGACAGTCGTGTCATCGGGGGTCGAGACGCTGTCGAGGTTGTACAGCAGGCTCGATGCACCGTTGGGGTCGGCGATCTTCAGGTTGCGGTCGAACGAGAACTTCACGTCGGACGAGGTCAGGTCGTGGCCGTTGGCCCACTTCAGGCCCGCCGGCAGCTTCACCGTGTACTCGTTGGGCGCGGTGAACTCGGCCGACTCGGCCAGGTCGGGAACGACCTTGTTGGAGTTGTAGTCGGTGTTCACCAGGTACGGGAAGACCTGGGTCTGCACGGCGAGCGAGCCGTTGTCGTACGAGCCGGCCGGGTCGAGCGTGGTGACCTTGTCGGTCGTGCCGATGATGATGGGGCCGGATGCCGCGCCGTCGGTCGATCCGCCCGTGTTGCCGCCGCCGGCGCAGCCGGCGAGGAGCAGCGCGGAGACGGCGAGCGCGCCCGCTGCCAGCGCGGTGCGTGCGCGGGCGGAGCCCGGCGAACTGAAGTGCAGTGCCATGTGTGAGTACCTCTGCTGTATGTCGGTAGGCCCCGCCAGGCAGGCGGGACTCAGGTCGCTATCCTGTCGTGCACATCGCCGATCTGCCTCGTGATCGCGCTTTTTGTAACAGGAATGAAACCCGGCACCACTGCGCGTGACGCGGGGTTTCGCCGGCCGACACCGACCGCGACGGTCAGAGGTCCCGCGCGGGCGGCGGGCCGGGCGGGAGCAGACCGTCGTCGCGCGCGGCCTGGGAGAGCTCTGTCTTGGTGCGCACGGGACGACCGACGGCGGCGTACTTGGCCTTCACCCGGTTGAGGTATTTGCGGGCGGTGTCGCCGCGCACGCCGAGGCGATCGGCGACCTCGCTGATCGTGAGACCGGAGGCATAGAGCACCATCAGACGCGACTCCTGCACGCTGAGGGCGGGGCGTACCGCGAGCGCGTCGAGCGTCGCGCGCGTGCGCGGCGACCAGGCGCGCGCACCCCGCCGCACCGCATCGACGACCGCCAGCACGACACCCTCGGACTCCCGCGAGGACACGATGCCCTCCACCCCGGCATCCATCAAGGTCCGGACGACGTGGTCGGGGGCGTCGGCGGTGAGGGCGACCACGCGCATTCCGGCTCGTCGACAGGCAGCGAGGGCCGACAGGTCGGTCTCGACGCGGTCGGTGACGACGAGGAACAGCACCTGCGACGGGTGCGTGCCCGCCGGGCGGCGCGCCACGACCTCGCCGACCGTGGCGGCTTCGGCGACCACCCGCATACCCAGGCGACCCGCCAGCAGCTCGCGCGCATGCGCCCTGCGAGCGCTCGATGGGTCGACGATCGTCACGCGCCGCAGCGCCGCACCCGCGGAAGCGGTCATGTCTCCTCCTTGCGTCCCTTCGAAGAGAGTGCGAAACCGACGATTCGTCACGCGAGTACGCCGACGAGTTTTCGGCCGTGACGAATGTCATGGCGCAGTCGTGACGGCCGTGTGCGGTGCACGGGCCGGCGCGCGGGCAGAGTCGGAGACATGGATGAGAACCAGGGACTGCTCGCGGTGGATGCCGCGGGCCTGCGCAAGAGCTTCGGCAGTGTCCGAGCGGTGGAGAGCGTCGATCTGCGGGTGCGCCCGGGCGAGATCGTCGCCTTCCTCGGCCCGAACGGCGCCGGCAAGACCACCACGATCGACATGCTGCTGGGGCTCTCCGACCCCGACGTCGGCGCTGTCCGCGTCTTCGGCGAGAGCCCTCGCGCGGCCATCTCGCACGGGCTCGTCTCCGCGGTGCTGCAGACCGGCGGGCTGCTGAAGGACATCACCGTCAGCGAGACGCTCGCGCTCACGGCGAGCCTGTTCGCCGACACCCGCCCGGTGGAGGAGGTCATGCAGCGCGCCGGCATCAGCGAGATCGCGAACCGGCGCGTCGGGATGTGCTCCGGCGGTCAGCAGCAGCGGCTGCGCTTCGCGATGGCGCTGCTGAGCGACCCGGGTCTGCTGATTCTCGACGAGCCCACCACCGGGATGGACGTCGAGGGCCGCCGCGCGTTCTGGAGCGCGATCCGCGCCGACGCCGCGCGCGGACGCACCGTGCTCTTCGCCACGCACTACCTCGACGAGGCCGACGAGTACGCCGACCGCATCGTGCTCATGAGCCGAGGCCGCATCGTCGCCGACGGCTCCACCGCCGAGATCAAGAATCTGGTCTCCGGCCGCATCGTGCGCGCCACCCTCCCGGGCGCCGACCCCGCGCGCCTGGCCGCACTCGCCGGCGTCGACGACGTCGAGTTCGCCGGCGACCGCATCAGCATCCACACGAAGGACTCGGATGCCGTCGCGCGCCACCTCCTCACCGAGACGGCGGCCCGCGACATCGAGATCACCTCACAGAACCTCGAGAGCGTCTTCCTCGCCCTCACCTCCGAAGGAGCCTCCGCATGAGCACCGCATCCTCCGCGCCGTCGGCGCTGTCCGCCGATCGCGTCACCCTCGACCGGCGCGTCCCGCCGCTCGGCGGCTTCAACCTCACCTACCTCGGCATCGAGCTCAAGCGCCGCCTGCGCAATCGCCGCACCCTCTTCTTCACCATCGCGTTCCCGGTCGTGATGTACGTCATCATCGGTCTGCGTCTGCGCGATGAGCAGCTGACGGCGACGCCCGTCGCCGACGGCGGCGTGTCGGTCGCGGCGTACATCATGGTGTCGATGGCGATGTACGGCGCCATGATGTCGGCCACGCAGACCGGCGCTGCCGTCGCCCTGGAACGCACGCAGGGCTGGAGCCGGCAGCTGCGCCTGACGCCCCTGAACCCCCTCGTCAACATCATCATCAAGATGATCGCGGGCATGGTGCTGGGCCTTCTCGCGGTCGTCGCCACATATGCAGCCGGCGCGATCAGCGGCATCCAGCTCAGCGTCGGTCAGTGGATCGGCACGGGGCTCGTCGGCTGGGTGCTCGCGAGCGCCGTGTTCACGACGCTCGGACTGTTCGTCGGCTACCTCATGCCGAGCGAGAACGCCGCGCAGGTGACGAGCCTCGTCGTCGTGTTCTTGTCGTTCCTCGGGGGCCTGTTCTACCCGCTCAGCAGCATGCCCGACTTCATGCAGACCATCGCGAAGTTCACCCCGGTCTACGGCATCGGCGAGCTCGCCCGCTCGCCGCTGACCGGCGAGAGCTTCGACGCGATGTGGCTGGTCAACGCGCTCGTCTGGCTCGTGCTGTTCGTCGCCGGCACGACGTGGGCGTTCCGGCGCGACACCAAGCGCGTCTGAGTCGGCGCGCCCTACAGTGAAGTCCGTGAGCGCGACACGAGACGATCTCGGCGGGACCGGGTGGGACATCCCCCCGGTCCCCGCCTCGTCGACGACACCCACGGCGCGCGAGCTGCTGACCGCCCGCGCCGCCCGAGGCTGGTACGTCGGCGGCTCGATCTCGCTCATCTGGCTGTTCATCGTGGCCACCGAGGCCGTCGCCGCCGCGGACACCGCGGTCTCGAGCGCGGTCGTGATCGCCCTGCTGGTGCTGTTCGCGGCATCGTTTCTGATGGCGATCCCTGTGTCGCGCCTTCTGCCGCCGCGGCTGCGACTGCTGCCGGCGGCCTGGCTGTTCCTCCTCTCCTTCACCCTCTTCCCGTGGATCGGGTGGGATGTCCGCGGTGTGTGGAGCTACGTGGGCGTTGCGATCGGCATGGCCGTCGTCCGCTTGCGCACCACCTGGACGCTGCTGCTCGTGCTGGGAGCGACGGCGCTCGTCACGGGCGTGATCTCGGACGGGTGGACGGAAGGCGTGCTGTTCCTGCCGGCTATCATCGTCTCGATCTCCGCGATGATGGCGGCGTTCGGCCGCAACATCGCCGCGATGAACGCCCTGCGCGCCACGCGGGATCAGATGGCGCAGATGGCCGTCGAGCGCGAACGCAGCCGCGTCGCGCGCGACCTTCACGACATCCTCGGTCACTCGCTCACCGTGATCACGGTGAAGACCGAGCTGGCAGGCCGACTGATCGACGTCGATGCCGCGCGGGCCAAGGCGGAAGTCGCCGAGGTCGAGGCCCTCGCGAGGGGCGCCTTGGCCGATGTGCGCGCGACGGTCGCCGGCTACCGCGGCATCACGGTGGCGGGCGAGCTGGCGGCCGCTCGGCAGGCGCTGGATGCCGCCGGCATCGCCGCTGAACTGCCCACCGCCACCGAGAACGTGCCCGCAGAGCGGCGTGAGCTGGCGGGCTGGATCGTCCGCGAGGGCGTGACCAACGTGATCCGCCACGCGCACGCGTCGCGCTGCCGCGTGCGCCTCAGCGGCCGCAGCGTGAGCATCGAGGACGACGGGGTGGGACCGGCGTCCGGCGCGGGTACGGCGGGCAGCGGACTGATCGGGTTGCGCGAACGGGTGGAGGCGGCCGGCGGGCGTCTGACGCTCGGCCGCAGCGAGTGGGGCGGATTCCTGTTGAAGGTCACGCTGTGATCCGCCTGCTCATCGCCGACGACCAGGCGCTCGTGCGCGGTGCTCTGTCGGCCCTGCTGGGTCTCGAGCCCGACATCGAGGTGGTCGCCGAGGTGGGTCGCGGCGACGAGGTCGTGGATGCCGCCGTGCGCACATCCGCCGACGTGGCGCTGCTCGACATCGAGATGCCGGGGATGGACGGGATCGCGGCGGCATCCGCGCTGCGCGATGCGCTGCCCACGTGCCGGACGCTCATCGTGACCACGTTCGGCCGTCCGGGCTACCTGACCCGCGCGATGCGGGCGGGCGCGGCCGGATTCGTCGTGAAGGACACGCCCGCTGCGCAGCTCGCCGACGCCGTCCGACGGGTGGCGCAGGGACTGCGGGTCGTCGATCCCGCCCTGGCCGCCGACTCGCTCGCGCAGGGCGAGTCGCCCCTGACCGGCCGCGAGACCGACGTGCTCGCGGTGGCCCGGACGGGCGGCTCGATCGCCGACATCGCGCAGATGCTGCACCTGAGCGAGGGCACGGTGCGCAACCACCTCTCCAGCGCGATCGGCAAGACCGGTGCCCGCAACCGCGCCGACGCCGTGCGGGTCGCCGACGAGAACGGCTGGCTCTAGCCGCGAAGAGAGCGGATCATCGCGCCGAGCAGCCGCAGCGCCTCGTCGCGGTCGCCGTCGTCGAGACCGTCCAACATGCGATCCTCCACCGATCGCACGGCCGTGCTGGCGGCGGACAGCGCCGTGCGGCCCCGATCGGTGATCGTCGCCGGGAGCACCTTGCCGGAGGCGGGGGTGTCGGGCCGCGAGATCTCACCATCACGCTCGAGCTTCTGCAGCAGCACGTTCATGGTCTGGCGGGTGACGAAGGTGCCACGGGCCAGATCCGAGTTCGACAGCCCGGGACGCTGTGCCAGCAGTTCGAGACACGCGTAATGGGTGACGCTCATCCCGAGCGGACGGAGAACGTCTTCCATCGCGCTCCTCAGAGCGCTCGCTGCCTCTTTGAGGCGATAGCCGACAGAGGTCGGTAGATCGACGACGGGCGTGCGTTGACTCATGTCAGTATCCTGACATACACTTGCGTGTCAGATAACTGACATACGAAAGGAACAACTCATGCCCGCCACCGGCCCCGACTTCATTTCCCTGCAGGTTCGCGACCTCGCCGCCTCCCAGGCGTTCTACGAGCAGTTCCTCGGGCTCACGCGCTCACCGGCAGGACCCCCGCACGCCGTCGTCTTCGCGACGACCCCCATCGCATTCGCCGTGCGGGACATCGTCGATGACGCCGTCCGCGAGGGCGCGACCCCGCCGGGAGCGGGCATCGCCCTCTGGCTGCACGCGACCGACGTGCAGCAGATCCACGACGCCTTGGTCGCCGCCGGCCACGAGATCGTCGCCGCTCCGATCGACGGCCCGTTCGGCCGCACCTTCACGTTCGTCGACCCGGACGGGTACCGGATCACGCTCCACGACCGCGCCTGACGGGCGGGCGAGCGAGCGAGCGAGCCCGACCGTATGGATGCCGGCGTCAGCGCAGGCCGAAGTGGTCGAGCTCGGCGTCGTCGAGCAACCGCGAGCGGATGAGGAAGCGCATGCCGGTCGGCCCCTCGACGCTGAAGCCCGCGCCGCGGCCCGGAACGACGTCGATCGTGAGGTGCGTGTACTTCCAGTACTCGAACTGCGATGCGGAGATGAAGACCTCGATCGGGTCGTCCAGCCCCACGTCGAGGTCGCCGAGTTTCACGTCCGACGGCCCGGTGAGGAACATCCCGACGGGGTAGCACATGGGTGCGCTGCCGTCACAGCATCCGCCGGACTGGTGGAACATGAGCTTGCCGTGCTGCGCCGTGAGCTGGCGCAGGAGGGATGCCGCGGCATCCGTCACCGCGACCCTGCTGAGTGTGGTGGTCATGACCGTCCCGTTCTCCGCCGACACACGACCTGCCGCCCGAAACGCACGGGCGTCTGGGGCGGCAGGTCGTGTCTCGCCGATGTGTCTCGACTCAGAAGAAGCCCATCGCGCCTTCGGCGTAGGACACGAGCAGGTTCTTGGTCTGCTGGTAGTGGTCGAGCATCTTGAGGTGGTTCTCGCGTCCGATGCCCGACTGCTTGTACCCGCCGAACGCGGCGTGCGCCGGGTACTGGTGGTACGTGTTCGTCCAGACACGACCCGCCTCGATGCCACGACCCGCGCGGTACATCGTGTCGGCCGACCGGCTCCACACGCCCGCACCCAGGCCGTACAGCGTGTCGTTCGCCGTGTGGATGGCGTCGTCGAAGCCGTCGAAGCTGGTCACCGAGACGACGGGACCGAAGATCTCCTCCTGGAAGATGCGCATCGAGTTCTGTCCCTCGAACACCGTCGGTGCCACGTAGTAGCCACCGCTGAGCTCGCCGCCGAGGTCCACCCGCTCCCCGCCGGCGAGCAGCTTCGCGCCCTCGGCCTTGCCGATCTCGATGTAGCTGAGGATCTTCTCGAGCTGGTCGTTGGAGGCCTGCGCACCGATCATGGTGGCGGGATCGAGGGGGTTTCCCTGGATGATCTTGCCGACGCGCTCGAGGCCGTCGCCGAGGAACTGGTCGTAGATCGAGCGCTGGATGAGCGCCCGCGACGGGCAGGTGCAGACCTCGCCCTGGTTGAGCGCGAAGAACGTGAAGCCCTCCAGCGCCTTGTCGTAGTAGGCGTCGCGGTCGCGGGCGACATCCTCGAAGAAGATGTTCGCGCTCTTGCCGCCGAGCTCCAGCGTCACCGGGATGAGGTTCTGCGACGCGTACTGCATGATCAGCCGACCGGTCGTGGTCTCTCCCGTGAACGCGACCTTGCGGATGCGCTTGTGCTGGGCGAGCGGCGCGCCCGCCTCGATACCGAACCCGTTGACGATGTTCACGACACCGGCCGGCAGCAGGTCACCGATGATGTCGAAGAGGAACAGGATGGATGCCGGGGTCTGCTCGGCCGGCTTGAGCACGACGCAGTTGCCGGCGGCGAGCGCGGGCGCGAGCTTCCATGTCGCCATCAGCAGCGGGAAGTTCCACGGGATGATCTGGCCGACGACGCCCAGCGGCTCGTGGAAGTGATACGCGACGGTGTCTTCGTCGATCTGGCTGAGCGTGCCCTCCTGGGCGCGCAGCACACCGGCGAAGTAGCGGAAGTGGTCGATCGCCAGCGGGATGTCGGCGGCGAGCGTCTCACGGACCGGCTTGCCGTTCTCCCACGTCTCGGCGACGGCGATCTTCTCGAGGTTCGCCTCGATGCGGTCGGCGATCTTGTTGAGGATGTTCGCGCGGTCGGCCGGGGTGGTCTTCTTCCACGACTCGAACGCCTTCCAGGCGACGTCGACGGCGCGGTCGATGTCTTCCGCGGTACCGCGGCCGACCTCGGTGAACGGCTTGCCCGTGACCGGGGTGATGTTCTCGAAGTACTGCCCCTTGATCGGTTCGACGAACTCGCCGCCGATGTAGTGGCCGTACCGCTGACGGTACTCGGCGATGGCCCCGCGCTGGCCGGGAGCAGCGTAGACGCTCGAGACGCCCTCTTCGACGATGGTCATGATGTCTCCTTCGACAGTGCATGGTCCGCGGCATCCCCGCCGCGTTCGGATGCGCCGACGGTACGCACCGCAACGTTGCATCGCGTTGCATGGGCGGCGGGAGCCGCGGCATCCGCGTGGCATCCGCCGCGAGACACACCTTGCAAGCCGAGAAACCAGTGCGCGGGGTGTTTCTCGGCGTGCGCGTGGTTTCTCGCGGGGGGCGGGGGGATGCCGGGGTCAGTCGTGGCCGAGGGCGGTGAGCCAGCGGCGGGAGGCGTCGCGCACGGCGGCGGCGTCGTCCGCGGGAAGGAGCGCGACCAGGCGGTGCTCGTTGGCGAGGTGTGCCGTGAACGCGCGGTCGATGAGCTCGACGCCCTCGGGGGTGAGGCGCACGAGGCGCCGGCGGCGATCGTCGTCAGCATCCGTGCGGACGACGAGGCCGCGCTCGATCAGGCGGTCGACCCGCTTCGTGAGTCCGCCGGTGGTGACCATCGTGTGGTCGGCCAGTTCACCCGCCGGCAGCTCGTACGGCGCACCGGCGCGGCGAAGCGATGCCAGGAGGTCGAACTCCGCCTCGCTCAGCCCGAACTGCGCGTAGACGGCGGTCAGCTCGGCCGTCAGTGCCGCGGCCAGGCGATGGACGCGGCCGATCACGCCCTGCGGAGAGGGATCGAGATCGGGGCGTTCGCGGCGCCACTGCTCCTGGACGAGGTCGACGTGATCCTGCACACCCTCGACATTACCTTCCGTGGAAGCTATATTCTCTTCCATGGAAGATAAAAGGCGTCGCTGGGTACTCGTGACGGCGATCGCCCCCGTCGCCTGGGGCAGCACGTACTTCGTGACGCGCCACCTGCTCCCGCCCGACGCGGCGCTGTGGGGCGCCGTCATCCGCTGCCTGCCGGCGGGTCTTCTCGTGCTGCTCGTCACACGGCGCCTGCCGCGCGGCGCCTGGTGGTGGCGCTCGTTCGTGCTCGGCGCTCTCACCGTCGGCGGCCTCAACGTCCTCGTCTACGTCGCGGCGCAGCGACTCGCCACGAGCCTGGCGGCGACGATCATGTCCACGTCTGCGGCGGCGCTGCTCCTGCTCAGCTGGATGATGCTCCGCCAGCGTCCGACTCTTCGGGCCGCCGGCGGTGCCGTCCTCGGCATCGTCGGCGTGATCGTCATGCTCCAGCCCGGCGGCGGGGATGCCGACGGGTGGGGCATCGCGGCATCCGTCGTGGCGATGCTGTCGTCATCGCTCGGCTTCGTGCTGACGAGGCGGTGGGGAGCCGACGTGCCACCCCTGACGATGACGGCATGGCAGCTCATCGCGGGGTCGCTCGTCGTGATGCCGGTCGCGATCGTCGTGGAGGGTGCACCGCCGGCGCTCGACGGACCGGCGCTGCTCGGTTTCGTGTACATCATCCTCGTGGCGACGGCGGTGGCCTACGCCGCCTGGTTCACCGGGCTCGCCCGCCTGCCCGGGGCCGTGGTCGGCGTGATCGGGCTGCTCAATCCCGTGACCGGTGTGCTCCTGGGCGTCGTCGTCGCGCACGAGCCGTTCGGTCCCGCGCAGCTGCTCGGACTCGTGCTCGTGGTCGTCGGCGTTCTCGCCGGCACCCTCCCACCGGCCGCCGCCACCGACGGACCGGCGCCTGCGCCCGCGGCGCCGCCGCTCGTCAGAGGTGAGCGTCGACGGCGCGCGTGAGCGCGTCGAAACGGGGATTGTCGGCCAGGTCGTCGAGCAGCACGGCGCGACCGTCGGGACCGGCCAGCGGGATCTGCCAATTCGGGTACTCCCGGTCGGTGCCGGGCTGGTTCTGCGCCCGGCGCTCGCCGACGGCATCCACGAGGGCGACGCCGATCAGCTGCGCGGGGGATGCCGTGATCAGCACGTTCAGCGCCTCGATGACCTCCGCCTCGCCGGGCTCGTCGCCGATCAGTCCGCGTTCGCGCAAGAGTGCCAGCATGCTCGAGCGTTCGGCATCCGCATCGGCGAGCTCCTCCTCGACCGGGCGGGTGAGCAGACCGAGGCGGGCACGGAGGGCGACGTGCTCGTCGGCGAGGTAGCCCGCGGTCGGCGGAAGATCGTGCGTGTTGACGGTGGCCAGCAGCGAGCGGCGGTACTGCTCCGGCGGCCGGAATCCGTCGCCCTCGCGCTCGAACCACAGCACCGAGGTGGCGAGCACCCCGCGCGCCGACAGGTAGTCGCGCACCCAAGGCTCGACGTTGCCGAGGTCTTCACCGATCAACACGGCACCCGCGCGGTGGGCTTCGAGCAGCAGCACGCCGATCATCGCCTCGTGGTCGTAGCGCACGTAGGTGCCGGCGGCGGGGCTGAGCCCCTCGGGAATCCACCACAGCCGGAACAGCCCGATGACGTGGTCGATGCGCAGCGCTCCGGCGTGCCGCAGGAGCGTGCGGATCATGTCGCGCAGGGGTGCGTATCCGGCCTCGGCGAGCGCGCGAGGCAGCCACGGCGGCTGGTTCCACGTCTGCCCCTGCTGGTTGTACATGTCGGGCGGAGCGCCCACGGCCATGCCGGTCGCGTACATGTCGCGCAGCGACCACGCGTCCGAGCCCTGCGGATGCACCCCGACCGCGAGGTCGTGCATGATGCCGATCGCCATTCCCGCCGCCCGCGCTGCGGCCTGGGCGTCGGCGACCTGCTGATCGGCGATCCACTGCAACCAGACGTGGAACGCGACCCGGTCCGCCAGCTTCGTCCGCAGCGCCGCCACCAGGGGTGAGCGGATGTCGTCGACGTCGGCCGGGCGCTCCCGGCCCGCGTAGTGCTCCTCCAGCGCGCACCACAGGGCGAAGTCCTGCAGCGGCTGGCCCTCGCGCGCGGCGAAGGCGTCGAGTTCGGCGCGCCGCGACGGCGAGAGCGGCACCGTGAAGATCGCGTCGAGCGCGAGCCGCTTGGCCGCCCAGACAGCATCGCGGTCGATGCGGTCGGCGTCGCCGTCGGTCGACGCGACCGGTGCGCGAGCCGCCTCGACGACGGCGCGCTCGGTGGGTGTGAGCGCGGCGACCTCGCGGATGTGTTCCGGGCGGACGTAGAGCGGTGCGAGGAAGCGGCGGGTCGCCGGGCGGTACGGCGACGGCTCGATGGGGCTCGTGACCTCGGCGGCGTGCACCGGGTTGATGAGCAGGAAGTCGGCGCCGCGGCGTCCGGCGATGGCGGCGAGGTCGCCCAGATCGGCGAAGTCGCCGAGGCCCCACGAGGCGCGCGAGCGCACCGAGTACAGCTGCGCCATGAGCCCCCACCCGCGGTCGCGGCCGCGCCGCGCGGGCGGATCGCCCAGGCGATCCGGGGTGATGACGAAGGGGATGGATGCCGCGCGGTCGGCCTCCGCCGCACCGAACGCGCGCTGCTCGGCACGCAGGGTGTGCCAGCCTAGCGGAAGGTCGGCGGGCACGGGCACCTCGACGCGCCAGCGGAGGATACCGTCGACGAGCCGCGCCGCGGGACGCTGCTCCGGAATCGTCAGCTCACGCGTCCCAGCGTGTTCGAGATCGACGGTCAGCGCGACGTCGTGCCCGTCGTCGACGTGCACCCACAGCACGCCGACCCCGGGGCGGGTGACCACCGACGCCGGCAGCAGGTCGCGCCACACGCGCTCCTCCTCCGCGACGAGGGCCGCGCTGATCGCGGCATCCGTCGAGGCGTCGACGCCCATCGCCGCCAGCACCGCCCGCAGAGTGGATGCCGGGACGTGCACCCGGTCACCGAAGAACGACCAGTACTCCGTCGCGATGCCGAAGGCGCTCGCGAGTCGCACGAGGTCGGGCGTGGGCGCGTCGTCGGTCATGTCGATCCTCCCTCAGCGCCACGCGGGCGTCTGCGCCCATCCTGGCACCCCACCCCGGCCCCTGTCGTCCAGACCCGGCGCCGGGCACCCGGCGCCGCTCAGCGCTCGAGCTTCTCCAACCGCGCGACGAGGCCGGCCCGCCGCGGCGAGCGCGCCGGCAGCATCTCGAGCGCGAGGCGCAGCACCTCGGCGTCGTCGGCGCCGTCGTCGGTGTCGGCGTAGGCGAGCAGCACGTCGACGGAGGCCTCCGTGAGCAGGGCCTCGCGCAGGGCGAGGCGCACCGACTCGCGGAACTCCTCCACGCCGGGCGCGACCGAGTCGGGCAGCACGCGCCCGCGGTAGGCCGCGAGCGCGACGCGGTGCGCACCGCGGCCGAGCAACGCGACCACCTGATGGGCGTCGGTGTGCAGCTCTGCCGTGAGGCGGTAGGGGCGGGATGCCGGCACCAGCTGCGGCGCCACCCGCTCCAGCACCTTGCGCAGGCGCACCAGCTCGGGTCGCAGCGTTCCCTCCGCGTCGTCCTCGCCGTACACGAGCTGTCCGAGCCGCTCGGCGGAAAGCCCCTCGCGGTGCACAGCGAGCATGAGAAGGATCTCGGCGTGCCGCGCCGACAGCTCGGTCACCGTGGCGCTGTCGGGTCCGGCGACATCGAGGAGCGCCCGGTCGCGTCCGAGCACGCGCAACATCGTCGTCGCGGTCGCCGTCGCCGCGGGCCGGCGCGCCCGCCGCGGCGCGGGAGGCTGGGCACGGGCGCGCAGCCGCCCCACGAGCAGCTCGGACTCGACGGCGCGGGCCGTCGCGTCGACGAGCAACTGCGCCTGCGGGGTGGCGGCATCGCTGTCGCCCGTGACGTCGATGACGCCGAGAACCCGGCGCGTCTCCGGATCGTAGACCGGTGCCGCCGTGCACGACCACGGTTGCACGAGGCGGTTGAAGTGCTCCGCCCCATGGATCTGCACCGAGCGCCCGAGGGCCAGGGCGGTGCCGGGAGCCGAGGTGCCCACCGCCTCCTCCGACCAGTTCGCGCCGGCGACGAAGCCCATGTCTCCGGTGAGGCTTCGCACCCGCCGGTCGCCTTCCACCCACAACAGCCGGCCGACGGCATCCCCCACGGCGACCACGACTCCCGAGTCGCTCTCGCCGCCCGGCAGCAGCAGGGCGCGGATCATGTCCATGGCTGCCGAGAGCGGATGCGCCTGCCGGTACGCCTCGAGCTCTTCGTCGCCGAGATCGAGTGGCGGGAGCCCTTCGGCACCCACGAGGTGCGCGAGCGAGCGGCGCCAGGAGTCCTGCACGAGCGGGCGGATCTGACCCAGGCGCGGATCTCCGATGTTGCCGCCGACCAGCTCTTCGTGCGCGCGCTCGATCAGCAGACGCGACGTCTCTGGCGAGACCTCGCGGCGCGATGACCACGGCGAGGGCACGGCAACTCCGTTCGACGGTGAGGAGGTGCCGTCAGTCTAGATCGCGAGCCGCCAAGATTGCCCCGAGCCGCCAAGATTCGACGCGCCGGAGCATGTCGGCTCGGCACGAACGTGGCGGCTCGGCGGGGGGAGAGAGGGGTCAGCGAGCGGACCACCAGGCGCGCAGGCGCTGCTCGGCGGCATCCGCGCCGATCGGGCCCTCGTCCAGGCGCACCTCGAGCAGGAAGCGATACGCCTCACCGACCTCGCGTCCGGGCGGGATGCCGAGGATCTCCTGGATCCGGTTGCCGTCGATCTCGGGGCGGATGGCGGCGAGCTCCTCCTGCGATGCGAGCTCGTCGATGCGCCACTCGATGTCGTCGTACGCGCGGCGCAGGCGCGTCGCCTTCTTCGCGTTTCGGGTGGTCACGTCGGCGCGGGTGAGGATGTGGAGCCGTTCGAGCTGGTCACCGGCATCCCGCACATAGCGCCGCACCGCCGAATCGGTCCAGGCGCCCTCGGCATAACCGAAGAAGCGCAGGTGCTGCTCGATGAGCTGCGTGACCGCGGCGATGGTGTCGCCGTCGAAGCGCAGCGCCTGCAGGCGCTTGCGGGCCAGGCGAGCGCCCTTGACGTCGTGGTGGTGGAAGCTCACCCCGCCGCCGGGCTCCAGGCGACGGGTCGCGGGCTTGCCGATGTCGTGCAGCAGGGCGGCCAGGCGCAGCGTGGTGTCGGGGGCGGCGCCGGGATGGCGCGCGTGCTCGAGCTCGATCGCCTGGCGCAGCACGGTGAGGGAGTGCTCGTAGACGTCTTTGTGATGGTGGTGCTCGTCCACCTCGAGGCGCAGCGCGGGTACCTCGGGCAGGATCTCGCCCATCAGTCCCGTCTCGACGAGGATGCGGATGCCGCGCACGGGATCGTCGGTGGCGAGGAGCTTCACGAGTTCGGCCTGCACACGCTCGGGGCTCACGATCGCGATCGTCGAGCGCAGGCGCTCCATGGCCTCGAGAGTGGCCGGCGCGACCTCGAACTCGAGCTGGCTCGCGAACCGGGCGGCGCGCAGCATGCGGAGGGGATCGTCGCCGAAGCTGACGTCGGGGTCGCCCGGAGTGCGCAGCGCGCCGGCGAGGAGATCTTCGACGCCGCCGGTCGGGTCGACCAGGGCGGGAACAGGCAGACGCAGCGCCATGGCGCCGACGGTGAAGTCGCGGCGGGCGAGATCGTCCTCGAGGCGGTCGCCGAACGCGACGGTGGGCTTGCGGGTGAGCCCGTCGTAGCTGTCGGCACGGTAGGTGGTGATCTCGACCTGCTCGGAGGTGCCGGACGGGCCGGGAATCTTCGCACCGATGGTGCCGAACGCCCGTCCGATGTCCCACGTCGCGGTCGCGAGGGGCTTGACGATCCGCAGGATGTCGTCGGGGCGGGCGTTGGTCGTGAGATCGAGATCGTGGGTCGGACGTCCCAGCAGCGCGTCGCGTACCGGACCGCCGACGATCGCCAGTTCGAACCCGGCCTGGGCGAAGGCGGCACCGAGGGTCGCCATGATCGGCGAGGTCGCGAGCGACCCGAGCCGGTCGAGGCCTTCGGCCATGTTGAGCATGGTTTCCAGCCTACCGGCGCACCCTCGTCGCCCCCGGGGTCACGCCAGGCGCAGCATCCCGATGAAGACGAGTTCGCGCACCCGCGGCAGCAGGTCGGCGCGCAGCGCGGCGGCATCCACCTCGAGCAGCTGCGCGATCGCGTCGGAGAGCTGACCGACCGTGAGCTCGCCGTCCGAGGCGCCGACGAGAGCGGCGAGGGCGGGGTCGACCTCGACGGTGCGCGCGAGACCACCGCCCTGTCGCAGTTCGATGACGCTCGGAGCTTCCGCGCCCGGCAGATGGTGACGCGCCTCGGTGACGTCGTCGGCCACGATCGGGCGTGCGGCGGCGAGCGCCGCGTCATCGAGCTGCTCGAGCGTGTCGAAGGCGGCGAGCGCCGCCCCCAGGTGCACGCCGAGGGCGCGATCGTCGGGCAACGGGTGCGTGACGCGCTCGTATCGGGCGAGCGCCGCGACGGCGGATGCCGGGCGCCGGAGCACCAGGTAGCCGAAACCGACCGCGTCGACCTCCCGTGCGGCGAAGTCGGCGAGCCACGCATCGACCAGCGCCGCGTAGCCGGGCGTCCCCGGTGCCGTGCCGCCGTCGCGAACCCACAGCTCGGCGTACGCCAGGGGGTCGAGACGTTCCCGCTCGATCACCCAGGCCTCCAGCGGCACCGGCGAGGCGGCGACCCATTCGCGGACGCGCTGCAGACCGTCCTTCCCCGCGCGGTACTCCCAGTTGCCCAGCAGCTGCGCGGTGCCGCCCGGCGCGAGCACCGCGCCGACCTCCGACACGAAGGCTGCGACGAGATCGTCGCCGGCGTACCCGGCATCGCGGTACTCGTACTCCGGCACGCCCGCGACGCGCGGGGTGATGACGAACGGCGGGTTCGAGACGACGCGATCGAACTGCTCGCCTGCGACGGGTTCGAAGAGGCTGCCGCGACGGGTGTCGACGCCCTCCACCTCGTTGAGCAGCGCGTTGATGCGGGTGAACACAAGGGCGCGCGGCGAGACGTCCGTCGCGACGATCGCCGTCTCGGCGTCCGTCGACGCTCCCGTAGGCGGGGCGGGCTGAGTGCGCAGGGCGAGGTGGGCGCGCAGGGCCTGGATGCCGCAGCCCGTGCCGACGTCGAGAACCCGCCGGGCGGGCGTGGTCAGCTGCAGCCCGGCGAGGGTGAGGGAGGCACCCCCGACGCCGAGGACGTGGCCCGTGGGCAGCGGCCCCCCGAGCGCGGCCTCGTCGAGGTCGCTGGCGATCCACCATTCGGCGTCGTCGGGAGGGCCCGCGACGTCCTGGGGACGCACGAGAACGGCGGGCACGACGACGTCCCCGTCGATCCGCGCGAAGCCGAGGTCGACCAGCCCCTGTGCTCCGAGCATCGGCAGGGCGCGCGCGACGGCAGCACGGTCGGTCGCCACCCCGAGGTACAGCAGGCGCGCGAGGGCGGCGAGCGCGTCACTGCGCAGTGCCAGGGCCGCCAGAGCCGGTCCGTGCAGCCCGTGGCCGACAGCGGTGTCGGCGACCGGGCCCCACAGCGATCTGACGGCGTCGGCGCGGTAGCCGGCGGCGGCGAGGTCGCGGCGCAAGGCGCTGATGAGCGCGGGGTCGGGGTTCACGGTGGGCTCCACAGCATCCCATCCTCACGCACGCCGGTGCGGGACGCCGCACTCGGCGAGGCGACGGATCGCGGCGATCGCGGCCGGTCACGGGCTGCCCACAGCACGAGGACCCTAGAATCACAGCTGATCGTGCGGTCAGGCATCGCACAGGAGCCGATTCCCGCTATGACTGTGTCTTTCCCCGCCGCCGCGCGCCGACCTCCCGACGGAGTGCGCGGCCGTCGTCGTCGCACGATCATCGGCGCGGCGCGGCGAGGGCTGCGAGCCGCCGTGCTGCTCGCAGCGTCGACCGGGATGGCGCTCGCGATCGTCGCCGCCCCCGCGCCGGCCCCCGCGGATGCCGCGACCGGTCCCCCGGAGCCCTCCGCAACTCCGAGCGCCACCGACGCCGCGGATGCCGCAAACCTGTCGGTCGTCGTCGCCCCGGCCGGCAACGGCGTGGTCAGCACGACGGTCGTCTCCGTCGCGGTCGCCGTCTCCAACACCGGCGACGCCCCGGCGGCGAGCGGAACGGTGACCATCGCGCTGAGCCGATCGCCGCTGGCCACCAGCGCCGAGGTGACGAGCTGGCTCGACGCCCAGACGGTCGCCGACTCGACCGTCGCCTCCGTACCGGTCACCGCCGTCGTCGCGCGCGGGACCGCGACGGCGACAGCGGCGGTCGATCTCGGCGCGCTGGGCGCGCTCGCCCCCGGGGTCTACCCGCTGAGCGCCGCGTACTCCTCCCCGACCACCGGCACACAGCCGCTCGTCGCGCACAGCGTGCTGACCGTGCCCGATGCCGCGTCCGCCGCGAGCGGTGTCGGCGTCGTCGTACCGATCACCGCTCCGCCGACCACCACCGGCCTGCTCAGCGCGGACGACCTGAAAGCGCTCACCGCCGACGACGGAGCCCTGCGCACGCAACTGAACGCCGTGACCGGTACGCCGGCGATCCTCGCCGTCGACCCTGCGATCCCCGCGGCCATCCGCGTCCTGGGCTCGTCCGCACCGGCATCGGCGCGGCAATGGCTCGCCGACCTGCTGGCTCTGCCCAACTCCCGCTTCGCTCTGCAGTTCGGTGATGCCGACCTCGCCACGCAGATCGCCGCCGGTCTTCCCGCGCCTCTGCGTGTCTCCAGCCTCGATCCCTTCATGTCGGCGCGGAACTTCACCTCCCCCGCCGTGGCCGCCGGCGCAAGCCCCGCAGCGACCCCCGCGCCCGACGGGCGCACGCTGCCCACCCTCGACCAACTGCTCGACATCGGCACGGCGCGCGCCAACGTTTTCTGGCCCGCGACGGGCTCGGCCACCGCGGGTGTCGTCGCCGCACTCCAGAGCGCGCGGGGCGCCTCCGGCTCGACCGAGCCCGCGGCGATCACGCTCGTGGGCACGAGTGCTCTCAGCGGTGCCGTCGGGGCACGAGCGGATGCCGCGGGCGCCGGCATCCTCGCCTACGACGACGGTGCCTCCCGCGCGCTGCGCACCGCCTCGCTCGCCTCCGACCCTGTACACCAGGGTGCCGGTCTCGCGGCCGCCTCCGCCTACGCGAGCGTCGCGACACGGGGTGCCGCCTCCTCCGCGCCGCTGCTCGTCGTCGTCGACCGGGCGACCGGACGGTCGGCGACCGGCCTGCGGGCCGCGATCGCCGCGGCATCCTCCCTGGCCGGGCGCACAGCCTGGGATCTGGATGCGCTGCTGGCGGCTTCGGCGACGGCGGTCTCCGTCACCGGAGGCGACGCGGCGGATCCGACGCGCGTCGATGCCCTCCGCGATCTGCTCGACCAGGAGAACCGCGTCGCCGCGTTCGCCACCGTGCTCGCCGATCCGACGCTTCTGACCGCGCCCGACCGGGCGGAGATCCTGCAGCTCCTGGGCAACGTGTGGCGTGCGGCACCCGATCAGTTCGCCAGTGCACTGTCTGACCATCGCGATGCGACGAGCACGACCCTGGGTTCCGTGGCGATCGTGCCCCCCAGCGACATCACGCTGCTGGCCTCGTCGGCGCCGCTCACCTTCTCGGTGCGCAACGACCTGCCGTGGCCGGTCACACTGATGCTGACCGCCGCCCCCAACGACCCGCGCCTGATCGTGCAGAAGACGGCGGACGTGTCCGTGGGCGCCGCCCAGAGCACACGCGTGCAGGTTCCCGTGCAGGCGCGCGTGGGCAGCGGCGAGTCGACTCTCGACCTGCAGCTGCGCAGCTCGGCCGGTGTGGAGATCGGAGCCCGGGTGCGCGTCGCGGTGTCGGTGCGCGCCGAGTGGGAGTCGGTCGGTATCACCGTCATGTCGGTGCTCATCGGCGCGATGCTCGTGCTCGGCATCGTTCGCACGGTGCGAAAGATGCGCCGCCGGCGCACCGCCACCGCCGCGACCGCCGCGCAGAACCCCCGAACAGAGGACGTCGATGGCTAATCTCGGTCGCGCGAGCGCCATCATCGGAGCGGGAACGCTGTTCTCCCGCGTCACCGGACTGGTGCGCTCGCTCGTGCTCGTCGCCGTGATCGGCTCCTACGGCAGCAAGGCGGCCGACGCCTTCAGCATCGCGGCGCAGCTTCCGACGAACGTGTACGAGCTGCTCGCCGCCGGTGTGATCACCGGCATTCTCGTCCCGCAGATCGTGAAGGCCGCCGCGCACAGCGACGGCGGCTCGCGGTACGTGTCGAAGCTGCTGACCCTCGGCAGTGTCGTGCTCGTCGCCGCGACCGCACTCATGATGGCGCTGGCGCCCGCGCTGATCTGGCTCTATACGGATGGATGGAACGCCACCCAGAAGGGTCTCGCCGTCGCCTTCGCATACTGGCTGCTTCCGCAGCTGCTGTTCTACGGGCTGTTCGCCCTCCTCGGCGAAGTTCTCAACGCGCGGAAGGTCTTCGGCCCTTACAGCTGGGCTCCGACCGTGAACAACCTGGTGTCGATCGCTGGATTCGGCGTGTTCCTCCTGGTCTTCGGGGGCCCCTTCACCGCCGTCGCGGACTGGGATGCCGGCATGATCGCGCTCCTCGGCGGAACCGCCACGCTGGGCATCGCGATGCAGACGTTCGTGCTCCTGCTGTTCTGGAAGCGCACGCGGCTGCACATCCGACCCGACTTCGGATGGCGCGGCATCGGCCTCCGACACGTCGGCACGCTCGCGTGGTGGACGTTCCTCGCCGTGGTCGTCGGACAGCTCGCGGGAATCGTGCAATCCCGCGTCGTCACACAGGCATCGGGCGAGGCGAGCGTCACCGTGATGGTCTACGCGTGGCTGATCTTCATGCTCCCGCACTCGATCGTCGCGATGTCGATCTCGACCACGTACTTCACACGGCTCGCCGAGGAGGTCGCCGCAGGGCGGCTCGATCGCGTCGCTCCCAACCTCGACGAGTCCATCCGCGCGATCGCGCTGTTCGGGTTCGGATTCACGGCCGCGATCGGCGCGGCATCCGTCCCACTCTCCCGCGTGTTCACGACCGACTCCGACGGTGCGGTCCCGATGGCGTGGGTGCTGTGCGGATACCTCATCGCGCTGGTGCCGTTCGGTGTGCTGCTGATCATCCGCCGGGCGTTCTTCGCCTTCCAGGACACCCGCACGCCGTTCGTCTTCTCCTTCGTGCAGGCCGCCCTCGCCGCCCTCGGCGCCGCAGTCGCGGCGGTCGCGGTCGCAGCGGGACTGCTGCCGTTGGCCTTCCTCGCCGCCACCGTCGCCTTCACGCAGTCGCTCTCGACGTACGTGCAGCTGCCGGTCGCGCTACGCCTGCTGCGCCGACACACCGACACGACCGCTCTGCGCACGACGTGGAGGGCGCTCGGCCGCTTCGCCGTCGCCGCCGTCCCCGCGTTCGGCGCGGGATGGGCCGTGTTCCTGCTCGTGGGTGGACCTGCGGGCTGGACCGTGTCCGACCGCCTGCTCGGGGCGATCGGCGGCGGCCTCGTGGGTGCGGCGTCGCTGGTCGTCTACATCGCCGCTCTGGCGCTGCTGCGCGCCCCCGAGCTCGCGATCGCGGGCCGACTCGTGCGACGCCTCACCGGCCGCTGACCGGCGGCGCGGAATGCCGCGCGGTTAGCATGGGTTGCACGCACTGGAGCCCGACAGGGGCTCGTGCGGAAAGGGAAGAGCACGTGCGACAGGTCATCATCATCGGTTCCGGCCCGGCCGGATTCACCGCCGCCATCTATGCGGCGCGGGCGAACCTCTCCCCCCTGCTGATCGCGAGCTCGGTCGAGGCCGGCGGCGAGCTGATGAACACCACCGAGGTGGAGAATTTCCCCGGGTTCCCCGAGGGCATCATGGGTCCTGACCTCATGGCGAAGATGCAGGAGCAGGCGGAGAAGTTCGGCACCGAGGTCGTCTACGACGATGTCGTGAAGCTCGAGCTGACCGGCGACGTCAAGAAGATCGTGCTCGGCAGCGGCGCCGAGCACGAGGCCGAGAGCGTCATCTTCGCGACGGGTTCCGCCCCGCGAAAGATCGGTATCGAGGGCGAGTCGCGCCTGTCCGGTCACGGGGTGTCGTACTGCGCAACCTGTGACGGCTTCTTCTTCCGCGAGCAGGCCATCGCCGTCGTCGGCGGCGGCGACTCCGCGATGGAGGAGGCGACCTTTCTCACCAAGTTCGCCTCGAAGGTGTACGTCATCCACCGTCGCTCGGAGCTGCGGGCCTCCAAGATCATGCAGGAGCGGGCCTTCGCGAACGAGAAGATCGAGTTCGTGTGGAACAGCGAGGTCGTCGACGTCCTCGGCGGCGATGCGGTCTCGGGACTGCTGCTGCGCGATACGGTCGACGGCACTGAGCGCGAACTGGCGGTGACCGGTGTCTTCGTCGCGATCGGCAACGACCCGCGCACCCATCTCGTGCACGACTCCCTGCGACTGACCGAGCACGGCACGATCTGGGTCGACGGTCGCTCCTCCCGCACGTCCGTGCCCGGGGTGTTCGCCGCCGGCGACGTCGTCGACCCGATCTATCGCCAGGCGGTCACCGCCGCCGGCAGCGGCACCGCCGCGGCCCTCGACGTCGAGCACTACCTCGCCGCCCGCGGCGATGCCGGAGCTCCCGAGGCGGATGCCGCCGAAATCGACGGCCTCGAGCAGGTCGCCTGACCGACGCCACGCGGGCCGGGTCGGGAACATCCCGGCATCCCCACGTGTTGGACACACCGGAGCCGAAAGAACCGCGGCTCACAACGAAGGAGACAGACATGACCGCCAAGGCCACGAGCGAGAGCACCTGGCAGCAGGACGTCATCGACGCTGAGGGACCCGTGCTGGTCGACTTCTGGGCCGCCTGGTGCGGTCCGTGCCGCATGGTCGGACCGATCCTCGACGAGATCCAGTCGGAGAACGGCGAGAAGATCACGGTCCTCAAGCTCAACGTCGACGAGAACCCCAACCTCGCCATGGAGTACCAGATCACCTCGATCCCCGCGATGAAGGTGTTCAACAAGGGCCAGGTCGAGAAGACGATCATCGGCGCCAAGCCGAAGTTCGCCCTCGAGCAGGACCTCGCCGCCTACCTCGGCTGAGCGATCCTCAGCGCGCGTCCGCCCAGGGCGGTACGCCACCTCTGAACCGCACCGTCGTCAGGATGCCTCGGCTCGCACCGACGCATCCCAGCGGCGGTGCGGTTCGCTTCCCAACAGGCGCCAGACCGCGCGCGTCAGCGGCGGGTACTGCAACGCGATCTGTCGCAGCACCCGGTAGTTGCGCGACGCCGTGGGCCTGTTGCCGCCGTCGGAGGCGATGTTCTCCGCCCGCAGCGTGAGCACGACGAGCTCGTCGACCGAGGGCAGGTCTTCCATGAAGTCCCACGGGTCTTCCCCCTCGCGGATGCGCTCCTCCACGAGCACCGACAACTCGTCGGCCGCCTCGGCGCGCAACAGCTCGAGGCTGGCACGGCGCGGGAGCGAGGGGTCGTCGGTCACCCCTCCAGCCTACGCGCCGCTTCCGACACCGTAGCCGTCCTCACCGAGTTCGCCGAGAATGCGGTTAAGATCCTGAACCGTAGCGAAATCGATGTTGATCTGGCCTTTTCGCGCCGTCAGCGTGATCTTCACCTTGGTGTTGAGACGGTCCCCGAGGCGCTCGGCGACGTCGTCGAGGTGCGCACGGCGGGCGCCCGCCTTCGGTGCGACCCGGCGTGAGCCGGCATCCGCGACACCCTTTGCAGCCGCTTCCGCGGCCCGCACGGAGAGATCCTCGTTGATGATCTTGTCGGCCAGTCGCTGCATGGCGTCGACATCGTCCAGGGACAGGATTGCGCGGGCGTGACCCGCGCTGATGACTCCCGCCGCGACCCGCTGCTGCACCGGCATGGGCAGCTTCAAGAGGCGGATCGTGTTGCTGATCTGGGGTCGCGATCGACCGATGCGCGTCGCCAGCTGCTCCTGCGTAATGCCGAAGTCCTCGAGCAGCTGGAGATATGCCGAGGCCTCTTCGAGGGGGTTCAGCTGCGAGCGATGCAGGTTCTCGAGGAGCGCGTCGCGCAGCAGGTCCTCGTCGGCGGTCTCGCGCACGATCGCGGGAATCGACGTGAGACCGGCTTCCCGGGAGGCGCGCGTGCGGCGCTCCCCCATGATCAGCTCATACTTGCCCTCGTCGTTGAGACGGACGACGACCGGCTGCAGCACCCCGAACTCACGGACGCTGTGGACCAGCTCGGCAAGATCATCGGGATCGAAGTTCGTGCGCGGCTGCCGCGGGTTGGGAACGATGTCATTCGGGTCGATCGTGATCAGTCGGGCTCCCGGCACCGCCACCAGTTCCGTGTCTCCACTGCCCGGTGCCGCGGCATCCGTGACGTCCGCGCCGGCATCGGCACGATCCGCGGACTCGACGGTCGCCGCGGCCACGGCAGACGAAGCCCCGGGGAAGAAGACGTCGACGGGACGGGCCTCCGCGCTGTCTCCGGTCGGGATCAGTGCGCCGATTCCGCGGCCGAGACCGGTACGTTTCGCCATCAGGAGTTCTCCTCGTTCGCGGGGGTGCGCTGAGCGCGTTGGACCAATTCGACCGCCGCTTCGCGATACGACACAGCGCCCGCCGACTGACCGTCATACGCAATGACGGTCTGCCCGAAGCTCGGTGCCTCCGAGACGCGCACCGAGCGTGGGATCACCGTTCGCAGCACCTCCTGCGGAAAATGCTGGCGCACCTCGTCGGCCACCTGCTGAGCAAGACGCGTGCGGCCGTCGTACATCGTGAGAAGGATCGTCGACAGATGCAGACGCGGGTTCAGGTGCTTCTGGATCATGCGGACGCTGCCCAGGAGCTGGCTCAGACCCTCGAGCGCGTAGTACTCGCACTGGATGGGGATCAGCAGTTCGCTCGCCGCCGTGAAGGCGTTGATCGTGAGAAGCCCCAGAGACGGGGGACAGTCGATGAGGACGATGTCCACACGTTCGGAGGTCGTCGAGAGGAAGTCATCGAGCGCCGTACGGAGGCGGTGTTCACGCGCCACCTGCGACACGAGTTCGATCTCTGCGCCGGCGAGATGAATGGTGCTGGGTGCGCAGAGGAGATTGGGGGACTCCGGGCTCACCTGGATGATGTCAGCGAGGGGGAACTCGTCGATGAGCACGTCGTAGACGCTGGGGACATCCGCGGAATGCGGCACACCCAGTGCGGTGGATGCGTTTCCCTGGGGATCGAGATCGATCACCAGCACACGCGCGCCGAGCGACGCCAGAGCGGCCGCGAGGTTCACGGTGGTCGTGGTCTTTCCCACGCCGCCCTTCTGGTTCGACACGGTGAAGACGCGGGTGTCGCCCGTGAACGTCACATCGACGGCATCCAGCGCCTTGCGGCGGGACGTCAGGTCGGCCAACTCCCGAGCGATCGGGCTGTCATCGATGGAGAAGGGTGCGGGTGCGGTCGCATTCTCCGATTCCGGCACCATCAACTCCTGTCTTCGCGGGACTTCTCTACTGTAGTCGAGGCGTCCGACGTGAACCGACGTCGAACCCGTTCCTCCCCGCCGTTTCACGTGAAACCATGAGACGCGTCTCGAGATCCAGTTGCTCCGTTTCGACTCGCTCCGCTCGCTCAACGACCGGTAGTTACGGCTGCCGCACTACGCGCACCGCGACCGACGTCCGCCGCGCGGCGTCGTAGCGCTCCTCCCAGCGTTCCACGTGAAACCACGCGCGGCCTTCCGACAGCTGAGCGCTCGGTTTCGACTAGCCACGCCCACTCAACGACTGATCGTTGTGACACCCGGTCATTGAGTGAGGTGCGTAGCACCGAGTCGAAACGCCACAGGTGACGTTTCACGTGAAACGGTGAGCGCCATCCAGACAGCGAACGCACCACCCAGATCATCACCGGGGATGCTTCACGTGAAACAAGCGGGCTTTGCGCGCGGGCAACGACCGACGATTGCGGCGCAGGTCGTTGGCTACGGGCGCGCCACCCAGTCGGTACGTCACGACTGCCATCCACGTGGAGCGAGCCGGCGGGTCGAGGAAATTGAACACTGCGTTTCGACTCGTCGCGCACTCAACGGCCCATCCTTGTGAGGACCGCGTCACCTCTGGTCGTTAGTCACCCAGCGTGGAGGCGGACAGACAACGAGGGTGTTTCACGTGAAACGGCCACAAGCCCGCACGCAGACCACGGTGGATGCTCCGCGACGGACTCGAGGAATCAGGCGCCGCGTGTCGCGCGGAGAACACGCGTCGGCTCGTCGATGACACCTTCGCCGACTGTCTCGACACGCACATCCGTGAGCTTGTAGCGACGGATCGCCTTCTCCGCAGCAGTGATCTCATTCTCTGCGTTGGCGCCCTTGAGCAGCACCAGTTCCCCGCCCGGGCGCAGCAGGGGAGCGGTCACCGGGATCAGAGTGCGCAAGGCGCTCACGGCACGTGCGGTGACGGCATCCAGAACCGGACCACCGGTCCACTCTTCGCCGCGTGCGCGTACCACCTCGACGTTGTCGAGACCGAGGTCAGCCGTCTGCTCCTCGAGCCACGCGACGCGGCGCTCCATCGGCTCGATGAGGACCCACTGCACATCCGGCCTGGCGATGGCGAGCACGAGCCCCGGAAGGCCGGCGCCGGATCCGACGTCCGCCACGCGCCCGCCGGTGGGGAAGAGCGGGGCCGCGATGGCGGAGTTGAGAATATGCCGGTTCCACAACCGAGGAGGTTCGAGTGGGCCGATAAGGCCGCGCTCCTCCCCGTGCGCGCCAAGAGCGGCGGTGAACCGGCGCGCAAGCGGCAAGCGGTCTCCGAAGATGACGAGCGCCGAGGCCGGCTCCGACTCCATCGCAACTGTTTCACGTGAAACATCGTCCATGGGCGTCAGGCGCGACGAATCACCGTGTGACGATCGGCGCCATCGCCGTACGACTCCGAGATCAAGCCGCGGTCGGCGACGATGTCGTGCACGAGCTTGCGTTCGTAACTCGTCATCGCGGGAAGCGACGCCTGCGACGCGCCCTCATCCAGTCGGGCGATCGCGCGATCGACGAGCTTCTCCAACTGACGCTGACGCGCGTCGCGGGATCCGCCGACGTCGAGGATCAGGCGCGAGAAGCGGCCGGTCTTCGTCTGCACGGCGATGCGCACGAGCTCCTGCAGTGCCTGTACCGTGTCGGGCTCCGAAAGCAGCCGAAGGCTCTCGGCATCGTCGTTCTCGACCGACACGTAGGCGCGGCCCCCGCGAACGTCCAGAGCAAGGTCGCCATCGATATCGGCGATGTCGAGGAGCACCTCGAGATAGTCGGCCGCGATGTCACCTTCCTGCTCGAGCTGCTCGGTGGTCGCAACGGGACGCTCGGTCGCGTCGCTCTCGGAAATCGTGCTCATGAGGGTCCTCGGAGAATCGTCGATCCGGTCAGGAATCGGTGGTGGGCTTGTTCTTCGGCGCCTGCGACTGCTTCTTCGCGCGCTGCTTGCTCACCGGCTGCTGACGCTTGGGAGCTGCGGCCTTCGCCTTCTGCGCCTCTTCGTAGAGACGCTGCTGCTCGGCCTGGTACTTCTCCAACGGCACGATCTTCCCCTGAGCATCGATCGCCTTGCCCTTGCGCGCGAGCCGCTCTTCGCGCGCCTTGGCCGCCTCGGAGCCGGGCGTCGGCAGGTTTCGGATCACGAGGAACTGCTGAACCATGGTCCAGATGTTCGACGTGAACCAGTACAGGACCACGCCGAGGGGGAAGAAGATGCCGGAGAAGATGAAGGCCAACGGCAGGATGTAGAGCATGATGCGCTGCATCTGGTAGGCCTGGCCGGTCTTGGCCTCGGGGGAGAGGTTCTTCGAGATGATCTGCAGCTGAGTGATGAACTGCGAGGCGATCATCAGCACCACGAGCACGATCAGGATCGCGACGGTGGCTTCCCAGCCGTCCGGCTTCTGATTGATGGCTTCGACGAGGCTGGTGTGCAGGGGGGCGACGCCGAACAGCTTCGCCTCGTAGAACTGCCAGGTGAGGTCCTTGCTCAGCAGGCCCACACCGCCCACACCCCACTCGGCGTGCTTCTTCACATCGCTGAGCGTGTAGAACATGCCGAGCAGGATCGGCATCTGCACCAGCAGCGGCAGACAGCTCGAGACCGGCGTCGTGCCGTGCTTCTTGTACAGAGCCATCGTCTCGCGGCTCATCGCCTCGCGGGAGAGCTGATCCTTCTTGCCTCGGTACTTCTCCTGAACTTTTCGCAGTTCAGGGGCGATTTCCATCATCTTGCGCTGACTCTTGATCTGACGCACGAAGAGAGGGATGAGGGCGCTGCGGACGACGATCACGAGGCCCATGATCGAGAGCACCCACGTGAGTCCGGCGTCGGCCTGGAGGCCGAGCGAGGTGAAGATCCAGTGCCAGAACACCAGGATCGCCTCGACGATCCACTTGAACGGCCACATGATGGTGCTGAAGAAGTCGAGGCTCGACGACGGCGCCGGCGTGGTCGGCGTCGGCACGACGGGGGTCGGTGTCGCCGCGGCGGCGGCGTACAGAAGATCCAGCACGGATCAGTCCTTTCTCGGCGACGCGTCGGGCGACGCCTCACCTGTGGATGGCACGACGAAACCGAACCGGGTCAGCTCGTGTCGAAAGTTCTCGTGCAAGGGCACATCATCGATTCCACCACGCGCCCAGGGGTGACAGCGCGCAAGGCGGGCAGCGGTGAGCGCTGATCCCTTGACGAGGCCATGCTGCTGAACCGCTCCGACCGCGTAGGCAGAGCACGACGGATAGTACTTGCAGACGTCGCCGTACAGATGCGAGATCGTCGCGCGATAGCCGTGGAGCACGAGAAGCCCGGCGTTGCGCGGCAGGAGAGGGATGGACGAGAGCACACCGGATGCCGTGAGGTGGCCCGTGCCGAGAGAGTACGAGGGGAGGGTGGTCGTACTCACGCGGCGGCCCGTCGCGTCAGACATCTCGTGACCTCGTCGCGCAGCTGCGCGAAGTCGGCGGAGGCAGCGCTCGGCAGCGCGCGGATGACGATGTCCGCTCCCGGGCGGACATCGTCGATGGCCTGCGCGCAGACGGCCTTCAGGCGTCGACGAACGGTGTTGCGAACGACCGCACCGCCCACCTGCTTGCTGACGATGAAGCCGAAACGCGGTGGCCGCTGCTCCGTCGAGGTCGTGACGTACGTCACGGTGTGCGGCGCGGCACAGCGGACACCCCTGCGGACGACGGTCTTGTACTCCGCCCCGCGGGTGATGCGGTTCCCGCGCGCCAGCACTTTCGTCGGATCAGGCGGACAGCTCGGTGCGACCCTTGGCGCGGCGCGCCGACAGGATCGAACGGCCGGCACGCGTGCGCATGCGGGCGCGGAAGCCGTGCTTCTTGGCGCGGCGGCGGTTGTTGGGCTGGAACGTGCGCTTGCTCATGAGGATCACTCCGGATCGGCGGTCACCCGAACGCTCTAGACCGGGGACACGGGGTACAGGGACTGTCCAGGAGCGTCCGAAGGCGCCCCAGGGCATAAGTCAACCGACTAAGGCTACGTCGAGAACCACAAGAACTCAAACCGAAGCACCCGGACGGGTCATTATCCACCGACTGTGGATAGCGTGTGGTGAAGACACGCGGGGCGGATCTACAGTGGATTTTGCTCTTCGCGGGGTCGCTGACTACCGTGACTGCGGTAGTTATCCACAGGTTCGATCATCATCGATGTCGCCCTGCCCCGCACCGATCCCACCCCCGGAGGGGACATGTCACAGCACGAAACTCCAGATGTCCCCGTCTGGACCGCCGTGCTGGAAGAGCTCTCCGGAGACGAGCGCGTCACTCCGCAGTTGCAGGGCTTCATCAATCTCGCCGTCGCCCAGGGCGTCATGAGCGGCACGCTGTACCTCGATGTGCCCAACGACCTCACCGCGGCTCAGCTCAACAAGCGTCTGCGGGCACCCATCATGGAGGCTCTGGCCCGCGTTGACGCCGAGCCGGCGGCATCGTCGTTCCGTGTGGTGGTGAACCCCGAGCTCGCCGACGCGCATCTGACGGTTCCGGTTCCCGTTCAATCCGCGTCCGCGCCGGTCCCGATCGCCCGACCGGCCGCCGAAGACTACGCGGAGACGGCGGCATCACCCTCGCGCAATGACACCCGCCTGAATCCGAAGTACAGCTTCGACAACTTCGTCATTGGTCAGTCCAACCGCTTCGCACACGCGGCGGCCGTCGCCGTTGCTGAAGCGCCCGCGAAGGCCTACAACCCCCTCTTCATCTACGGCGACTCGGGGCTGGGCAAGACCCACCTCCTGCACGCGATCGGCGACTACGCGCTCAGTCTCTACACCGGCATCCGCGTGCGATACGTCTCCAGCGAAGAGTTCACCAACGACTTCATCAACTCCATCGCCAACAACCGCGGCTCCGCGTTCCAGGCTCGCTACCGCGATGTCGACATCCTGCTGATCGACGACATCCAATTCCTCCAGGGAAAAGCAGAGACGCAGGAGGCGTTCTTCCACACCTTCAACACGCTCCACGATCACGACAAGCAGGTCGTCATCACCAGCGATGTGCCACCGCGCCACCTCACCGGCTTCGAAGACCGCATGCGCAGCCGCTTCGAGTGGGGCCTCATCACCGACGTCCAGGCCCCGGACCTCGAGACCCGCATCGCGATCCTGCGCAAGAAGGCGCAGTCCGAGCGCCTCCTCGTTCCCGACGACGTCCTCGAGTACATCGCCACCAAGGTGTCGAGCAACATCCGCGAACTGGAGGGCGCGCTGATCCGTGTGTCCGCCTTCGCGAGCTTGAACCGCTCGACGCTGGACATCTCGCTGGCCCAGACGGTCTTGCGCGACATCGTCGACACCGACGACGCGAACGTCATCTCTCCGACCGACATCATCACGGCCACCGCCCAGTACTTCCGACTGTCGGTGGACGACCTGTACGGGTCGAGTCGGTCCCAGTCCATCGCGACCGCACGTCAGATCGCCATGTACCTGTGCCGGGAGCGCACGAGCCTTTCCCTCCCGAAGATCGGCCAGCTGTTCGGCAACCGAGATCACACCACGGTGATGTACGCGTACAAGAAGATCAGCGAGCTGATGAAGGAACGGCGCTCCATCTACAACCAGGTCTCCGAGATCACGACGCAGCTCGGCCGCGTCGGACGTTGAGCACCTGCCCCGTCTGGGCCGGAAAGACCCTCGGTGTCGTCACCGGGGGTCTTTTCGCGCAGATCGTGCTTGACAGCCTCACACAGGCGGCGCCAATATACGCGTTCTGCACAGTGTGGACAGGCTGTGGATAACTCGGCATCCCCGTGGAGTCTTGTGAGTCGATGACGGTGGGCTGTGGATGACGATCGGACGACGGGGCGGGCATCGTCGCCCTCACCCACCGACTCTCCGCAGGGTGCCCACAAGTTACACGCGTGTGGTTTCCCTGTCGCGACAGGGATCGGTCGAGTTCTCCACAGTTTCCACAGCCGTTAACACCATGACAGAGAACTTCATCAAGGAATCCGATTCGATCACCTCACGGTGTCGAGGGCTGAGGCACGGCGAAAGGATGCCGGGTCAATCCGTTCGGATCGTGGCACTAGCATGGGAGGGCCCTACTCGACGTCAAGGGAGCGCCAGTGAAGTTCCACGTGAATCGCGATGTGTTCAGCGAGGCCGTGTCGTTCGTCGTCAAGCTCCTGCCGCAGCGCAACCCGCAGCCGATCTTGGCGGGTGTGCTGATCGAGGCATCCGAGGACGGCCTGTCGCTGGCGGCCTTCGACTACGAGGCGTCGGCGCGCACGACGATCGAGGCGACGGTCGACGATCCGGGCACCATCCTCGTCCACGGACGACTGCTGTCCGAGATCGCGAGCCGACTGCCCAACGCGCCCATCCAGATCGAGGTCGGCGAGGACGACGGCATCCTGCTCACCTGCGGGTCCGCACGCTTCACCCTCGCGTCGATGCCGGTGCAGGAATACCCCGCGATCCCCGAGGTCTCGGGCGAGTCGGGACTCGTGCCCGCGGAGGACTTCGCCACCGCGATCGCCCAGGTGGCCTTCGCTGCCTCCCGTGACGACGTCACCCCCGTGCTCACCGGTGTCCAGCTGGAGGTGGCGGGCACCGAGCTCAGCCTCGTCGCGACAGATCGCTACCGTGTGGCCCTGCGCGACGTGAAGTTCGACGGCGGGGGTGTCGCCAGCGACGAGTCGACGACCGCACTCGTGCCCGCGCGTACGCTCACCGAGGTCGGAAAGACCTTCGCGCACTCCGGCGACATCCAGATCTCCTTCTCCGGATCCGGCGATCGCGAGATCATCGCCTTCACCGCGGGCAACAAGACGGTGACCTCGCTGCTGATCAAGGGAAACTTCCCTCCGGTGCGTCGCCTCTTCCCCGAGCAGACCGATCACTACGCCGTCGTCAACACGGCGGAGCTGGCCGAAGCGGTCCGTCGCGTCGCCCTCGTTCTCGACCGCTCCGCGCCGCTGCGATTCACGTTCACCGCGGACGGCGTCTCGATGGATGCCTCGGGCACCGAGCAGGCCCGGGCGACCGAGTCGGTCGATGCGACCCTCACCGGCGAGGACGTGACGCTGGGACTGAACCCGCAGTACCTCCTCGAGGCCCTCGGAGCCGTCAAGAGCGAGTTCGCGCGGATCACCTTCACGTCCAGCGACAACGCCAACAAGCTCAGCCCCGTGCTGATCACGCCGCAGACGTCGGGGACGCCCGAGAGCTTCAAGTACCTGTTGCAGCCCAACCTGCTGCTGCGCTGACGTCTTCTGCGCTCTCCCGGCGCACCGTCGGGAGTCGGCACCGCCGAATAGGCTGGGTCGGTGATCGTGGAGCAGCTCAGCCTCGTCGACTTCCGCAACTATGCGGCCGCCGACGTCACGCTGGATGCCGGCGCCAACGTCTTCGTCGGCCGCAACGGCCAGGGCAAGACGAACCTCGCCGAAGCCATCGGCTTCTTCGCCACCCTCGGGTCGCATCGCGTGTCGCAGGACGCTCCGATGGTGCGCGACGGCGCGGATGCCGCCATCGTGCGCATGCGTCTCGCGTACGGTGAACGGCGCGTGATGCTCGAGGCCCAGGTGAACCGGACGGGCAGCAACAAGGCGCGCGTCAACGGCTCGCCGGTGAAGACGTCTGAGCTTCCGCGCTACGCCCAGGTCGTCCTGTTCGCGCCGGAAGATCTGCAGATCGTCCGGTCCGATCCCTCCGCGCGCCGCCGCTTCGCCGACCAGCTCCTCATCCAGCGCGCACCGCGGATGGCGGGAGTGCTCTCCGATTACGACCGTGTCCTCAAGCAGCGCACCGCTCTGCTGAAGTCGGCGCGTGCGCGTGGCGTGCGTGGGGATGCACTGTCCACCTTGGACGTCTGGGACGACAAGCTCGTCCAGCTCGGCACCGACGTGATCCGCGCGCGACTCGCCCTCGTCGACGATCTCGCCGGTCCCGTCGCGCGGGCCTACACCGCGATCGCCGGCGCCGACCATCGGCCCGAGATGGAGTGGATGCTCTCCATCGGCGGCCTCGACCCCGACGATGACGACATCGGGGCCGTCGACGGCTCGCCGGCGACCGTGAGGGGGCTGGGTGCCGGGGACATCCAGCGCATCTTCCGCGAGCAGCTCGTCGCGGTGCGCGCGTCGGAGCTGGAACGAGGGCTGACGTTGGTCGGTCCACATCGCGATGATCTCCTGCTGCGGGTGCGCGGCCTGCCGGTGAAGGGCTACGCATCGCACGGTGAATCCTGGTCGGTCGCCCTCGCCCTGCGTCTCGCGTCGGCAGAGCTTCTGCGTGCGCAGTCGCAGCTGGGCGATCCGGTGCTGATTCTCGATGATGTCTTCGCCGAGCTCGACGCCGATCGCCGTTCGCGCCTGGCGGCACTCGTCGAGGGCTACGAGCAGGTGGTCGTCACGGCCGCCGTCGAGGAGGATGTGCCTGCCGCACTGCGCGCGCGGACGGTGCGCGTGGTCGCGGGAACGATCGTGGCCGCCGACGCGGACGAGGATGCGAAGGTCGACGATGAGTGACGAGATCCCGGAGACGATCGGCACGTATCTGCGCCTGCGCGGCCTGGAGCCGTCTGCGCGCACGGCACGCCGGCGCAAGAAGCGCTCTGTCGACGACGATGACAAACAGCCGTTCGCTCCCGGCCGCGATCCCAAGGGGGTCGCCGACGTGCTCTCGGACCTCACACGTCAGTCGGGCTGGGATGCGCAGCTGGCGCGCGAAGACCTCGTCCTCCAGTGGACGGATGTCGCAGGCGAGGAGACGGCCCGTCACGCGCATCCCGTCGCCCTCGCCGACGGACTTCTGACCGTGCAGTGCGATTCGACGGCGTGGGCGAAGAACCTGCAGCTGATGCGCGCGGAGATCGTGACGCAGCTGATGCGGCGCTTCCCGGATGCCGGGGTGCAGAATGTCCGATTCGTGGGACCGGACGTCCCCTCATGGAAATGGGGCCCCAGAGCCGTTCCAGGGCGGGGTCCTCGCGATACCTACGGTTGAAGAGGGTCCGAGGGCATCTGGAACGATTTCAGGGCGCCACAGGGGCCTTCTCCGGGCTTTCGAGGGTCCTGTGGGGGTAGAATGAGACGTCTCTGATCGACCATCCAGGAGCGCTCGAAACCTATGACGTCCGATACCCCCGACAGCGTTCCTCAGGAACTTCCTCCGAAGCAGTCACAGAAGGTCGAGAACGATTACGGGGCCGACGCCATCCAGGTGCTCGAAGGCCTCGAGGCGGTGCGCAAGCGCCCCGGCATGTACATCGGCTCGACCGGTGAGCGCGGCCTCCACCACCTCGTGTACGAGATCGTCGACAACTCCGTCGACGAGGCACTCGCCGGCTACTGCGACACCATCACGGTCACGATCCTCGAAGACGGCGCGATCCGCGTGGTCGACAACGGTCGTGGCATTCCGGTCGACATGCACAAGACCGAGGGCAAGTCGACCGTGGAGGTCGTGCTGACCGTGCTCCACGCCGGCGGCAAGTTCGGCGGCGGCGGGTATGCGGTCTCCGGCGGGCTGCACGGCGTCGGCTCGTCGGTGGTCAACGCGCTGTCGACCCGGCTGGATGTCGAAGTACGTCGGCAGGGACACGTGTGGCGGCAGTCGTTCCGCGACGGCGGTGTGCCGCAGGCCCCGCTGAGCCAGGACGAGGCGACCGAGGAGACCGGCACGACCATCACGTTCTGGCCGGACGCGTCGATCTTCGAGACGATCGACTTCGACTACGACACCCTGCGCACGCGCTTCCAGCAGACGGCGTTCCTCAACAAGGGGCTGCGCATCACGCTGAGTGATCTGCGTCCCTCGTCGGCCTACCTCGTCGACGGTGAGGACGGCCAGGCCGTCGAGAAGCAGCCCTTCGACGACTTCCACTACGAGCGCGGACTGGTGGACTACGTCGAGTACCTCAACAAGATCCGCAAGGCCGAGGTCGTCAACGACGAGATCATCGAGGTCGAATCCGAGGACACGGAGCGCCACATCTCGCTCGAGCTCGCCATGCAGTGGACCACGAGCTACACCGAGAACGTCTTCACCTTCGCGAACACGATCAACACGCACGAGGGCGGCACCCATGAAGAGGGCTTCCGCGCGGCGATGACCACGTACATCAACAAGTACGCGCGTGAGAAGGGCCTGCTCAAGGAGAAGGACGACAACCTCACGGGCGAGGACATCCGCGAGGGCCTCACCGCCGTCATCTCCGTGAAGCTGTCGGAACCGCAGTTCGAGGGACAGACCAAGACGAAGCTCGGCAACACCGAGGCGAAGGCGTTCGTGCAGAAGGTCGTCGGCGATCAGCTCACCGACTGGCTCGACCGCAACCCCGCCCAGGCGAAGCGCGTCATCATGAAGGCCATCGATGCCGCCACGGCACGGCTGGCCGCACGCAAGGCGCGCGAGACCGCGCGCCGCAAGAGCGTGTTCGAGTCGGCATCCATGCCCGACAAGCTCAAGGACTGCACGAGCAAAGACCCGTCGATCAGTGAGATCTTCCTCGTCGAGGGCGACTCGGCCGGCGGCTCGGCCGTCCGCGGTCGCGACCCCGAGACGCAGGCGATCCTCTCGCTGCGCGGCAAGGTGCTCAATGTCGAGAAGGCGCGACTGGACCGTGCGCTCGGCAACAACGAGATCCAGGCGATCATCTCGGCGTTCGGCTGCGGAATCGGCGAGGACTTCGACGTCGCCAAGGCGCGGTATCACAAGATCGTGCTGATGGCCGATGCCGACGTCGACGGCCAGCACATCACGACGCTGCTGCTGACGCTGCTGTTCCGCTACATGCGCGGACTCATCGAGGCCGGCTTCGTCTATCTCGCCATGCCGCCGCTGTATCGCCTGAAGTGGACCAATGCCGAGCACGAGTACGTGTTCAGCGACCGCGAGCGCGATGCGCTCCTTGCCGACGGTCTGGCCGGGGGCAAGCGCATTCCCAAGGAGTCGGGCATCCAGCGCTACAAGGGTCTCGGAGAGATGAACCCGAAGGAGTTGTGGGAGACGACCATGGACCACAACACCCGCACGCTCCGTCAGGTGACGATCGATGACGCGGCCGCAGCGGACGAGATCTTCTCGGTGCTCATGGGTGAGGACGTCGAGTCGCGACGCAGCTTCATCCAGCGCAACGCCAAGGACGTCCGCTTCCTCGACATCTGATGCCTTTCGACTCGTCGAGCGAGGAGCGCAGCGACGAGTCGAAACGCGACACACGCACCCCGGCCCCCGTGAGAACGAGAAGACATGACTGACGAAGAACGCCCCGACCCGAACGCCGGCCACAACCACGGCAACATCGACCAGGTCGACCTCCAAGTCGAGATGCAGCGCAGCTATCTCGACTACGCGATGAGCGTCATCGTCGGCCGCGCCCTGCCCGACGTCCGTGACGGTCTGAAGCCCGTGCACCGCCGTGTCATCTACGGCATGTACGACGGGGGCTACCGCCCTGACAAGAGCTTCAACAAGTGCGCGCGCGTCGTCGGCGAGGTGATGGGTCAGTATCACCCGCACGGTGACAGTGCGATCTACGACGCGCTCGTGCGCCTCGTGCAGCCGTGGTCGCTGCGCTACCCGCTGGCCGACGGTCAGGGAAACTTCGGATCCCCGGGCAACCAAGGTGCGGCCGCGCCGCGGTACACCGAAACGAAGATGGCCGCGCTCGCCATGGAGATGGTGCGCGACATCGACGAGGACACCGTCGACTTCGAGCCGAACTACGACGGCAAGACGCAGGAGCCGACGGTGCTGCCGTCGCGCTTCCCGAACCTGCTGGTCAACGGCTCGGTCGGCATCGCGGTCGGCATGGCGACCAACATCCCGCCGCACAACCTCCGCGAGGTCGCGGAGGGCGCGCTGTGGGCGCTGGAGAACCCGGACGCGCCGCGCGAGGAGCTGCTCGAGGCGCTCATGAGCCGCATCCACGGGCCGGACTTCCCCACCGGGGCGCAGATTCTCGGAACCAAGGGCATCCGCGAAGCGCAGCGCACCGGTCGGGGTTCGATCACGATGCGCGCCGTCGTGAACGTCGAGGAGATCCAGGGCCGTACGTGCCTCGTGATCACCGAGCTGCCCTACCAGGTCAACCCCGACAACGTCGCGCTGAAGATCCGCGATCTCGCGCGCGACGGGCGCATCACCGGCATCGCCGACATCCGCGACGAGACGAGCGATCGCACGGGTCAGCGTCTCGTCATCGTCCTCAAGCGGGATGCCGTCGCCAAGGTCGTGCTGAACAACCTCTACAAGCACACCCAGCTGCAGGAGAACTTCGGCGCCAACATGCTGGCGATCGTCGACGGGGTGCCGCGCACGCTCGCCCTCGACGGGTTCATCACGTACTGGATCGAGCACCAGGTCGAGGTGATCGTCCGTCGCACGGCCTTCCGACTCCGCAAGGCCGAGGAGCGCATGCACATCCTGCGTGCGTACCTGAAGGCACTCGACGCGCTCGACGAGGTCATCGCGCTCATCCGTCGCTCGCCGACGGTCGAGGAGGCCCGCGAAGGACTCAAGGCGCTCCTGGAGATCGACGACATCCAGGCCGACGCGATCCTGGCCATGCAGCTGCGTCGCCTCGCCGCGCTGGAGCGGCAGAAGATCATCGACGAGGCGACGGAGCTCGAGGCGCAGATCGCCGATCTCAACGACATCCTCGTGTCGCCGGCGCGCCAGCGGACGATCATCGCCGAGGAGCTCACCGGCATCGTCGACAAGTTCGGTGACGACCGTCGCACGCACATCCTGCACGGCTTCGACGGCGACATGTCGATGGAAGACCTCATCCCCGAAGAGGAGATGGTCATCACCGTCACCCGCGACGGGTACATCAAGCGCACGCGCAGCGACAACTATCGTTCCCAGCATCGCGGCGGCAAGGGCGTCAAGGGCGCCCAGCTGCGGGCCGACGATGTCGTCGAGCACTTCTTCGTGACGACCACGCACCACTGGCTGCTCTTCTTCACCACCAAGGGCCGCGTCTACCGGTCGAAGGCGTACGAGGTTCCCGAGGCCGGCCGCGACGCGAAGGGTCAGCACGTCGCGAACCTGCTGGCACTGCAGCCGGGTGAGGAGATCGCGCAGATCCTGGACATCCGCGACTACAAGGTCGCCCAGTACCTCGTGCTCGCGACCCGCGACGGCAAGATCAAGAAGACCTTCCTCAGCGAGTACGACACCAATCGTCAGGGTGGCATCATCGCGATCCGCCTGCGCGGGCAGGATGAGGAGGACGGCGACGAGGTCGTCAGCGCGCTGCTCGTCGACGACACCGACGACATCCTCCTCATCTCCCGTCAGGGCATGTCGCTGCGCTTCACCGCGACCGACGAGTCGCTGCGTCCCATGGGCCGCTCGACCGAGGGTGTGAAGGGGATGTCGTTCCGTGAGGGTGACACGCTGCTGTCGGCATCCGTCGCGAAGGACGATGCCTACGTCTTCGTCGTGACCGAAGGCGGGTACGCCAAGCGCACCGCTGTCGACCAGTACCGCCTCCAGGGACGTGGCGGACTGGGCATCAAGGTCGCCAAGCTGAACGAGGACCGGGGCGATCTCGCCGGCGGTCTGATCGTCGGTGAGGACGACGAGGTCTTGGTGGTTCTTGCCAGCGGCAAGGTGGTACGCTCTGCCGTGGCCGAGGTGCCTGCGAAGGGTCGCGACACCATGGGAGTGGTCTTCGCCCGTCCCGACGACGACGATCGCATCCTCGCAATCGCACGGAACTCGGAGCGAGCGCTCCGAGCGGAGCAGGACCCGGCCGAGACCACCGACGCCGAAGACTCCCCCGCTTCGCGCCCCGAAGGAAGTGACACCGACGCATGAGCACGGTAGCCGACAAGCTCGCCAAGAAGTCATCCAGTAAGACCAGCGCCAAGCAGGTGCGTCTGCGCCTCGTGTACGTGGACTTCTGGTCCGCCGTGAAGCTGTCCTTCCTCGCCGCGGTGGCCGTCGCGATCGTCACTGTGGTGGCGAGCTTCCTGATCTACACGGTGCTCAGCACGACGGGACTGATCGGCAAGCTCGACGACCTCTTCAAGGCCTTCGACGACAACTTCAAGTTGAGCGATGTGATCAACCTGGCGCAGGTCATGGCGTTCTCCTCCGTGGTAGCCATCCTGAACCTGATCGTGATCACGGTGCTGGGCGCCGTCGTCGCCGGGATCTACAACCTGATGGTCAAGGTGACCGGCGGACTGCTCGTCGGCTTCACGTCCAACTGACCGATTTTTTGTTTGCCCGCTCGTCGGGTAAAGTCTTGGAGGTTGACGGCGGCAACGCCGCCTCCGGACGGGGCTATAGCTCAGGCGGTTAGAGCGCTTCACTGATAATGAAGAGGTCCCAGGTTCAAGTCCTGGTAGCCCCACCACTACCCGTCCGGGGCCTTAGCTCAGTTGGTAGAGCGCCTGCTTTGCAAGCAGGATGTCAGGAGTTCGAATCTCCTAGGCTCCACAGTTTTTCTCCCCTCGGCCTCGCACGCTGACATACTCGCAGCATGCGGTTCGAAACGACGCTCTTCCAGCAGGGAAACAACACCGGCATCGTGGTTCCCCCCGAGGTCGTCGAGGCCCTCGGCGGTGGCAGCCGGGCAGCGGTCACGGTCACCGTGAACGGCTTCACCTACCCGAGCACGCTCGCGGTGATGGGTGGACGCCACCTCATCCCGTTCTCGTCCGACAAGCGCTCGGCGACCGGCCTCGCCGGCGGTGACGCGATCGAGGTCACCCTCGAGCTCGACACGGCACCGCGGACGGTCGAGGTCCCGGACGATCTCGCCGTCGCCTTGGACGATGCGGGGATCCGCGCGCGCTTCGACGCGCTCGCTCCCAGCGCGCGCAAGGCGCACGTCACGAACGTGGTCTCGGCCAAGACGGATGAGACCCGCACGCGACGCATCGCCGCGATCGTCGCGAAGCTCGCCTGAGCGGCGGCGCAGCGTCAGTCCGTCGTGCGGGCGAAGCGCTGCCGGGTCTCGGCATCCGCGACGTAGACCACGAGTTGCACGTCGGTGTGATCCGACGGTCGCAGCTGGTGGTGCTCGAACACCAGCCGCCCCCGTTCGGGATGGCGGAACACGCGCTCGCGTGAGACGAAGCCCCCCACGCCGTGCTCGTTCCACCGGGTGCGGAAGTCGTCGCTGGCCGCGATCAGTCTCGCAACCAGATCGCGGTAGCGCGGATCTCCCAGACGAGGTCCGGCCTCGGCGCGGAACTCGGCGAGGAATCTTCTGCTCGTGTCGTCCCAGTCGTCCAGCAGCGAGCGCACCGACGGGTCGGTGAACACGAGCCAGAGAAGGTTGCGATCTTCCGACGAGGTCGTGGCCACACCGGGGTACAGGCGCTCATACGCGCTGTTCCAGCCCGCGATCCCCCAGTCGGGGGCGAGTGCGTACGCGGGGTGGTCGTCGAGGGCGTCGAGAAAGCGCTGCACGGCGGCGGGCGCCGTATCCACGGCATCGGCGCGGGCCGCCGGCCGTGGCGCGAGGCCCACGAGACTCAGCACGTAATCGTGTTCGGCGTCGGTGAGGCGCAGCGCCGCCGCGACGGCGTCCAGGACTTGGCGCGAGGGGTGGATGTCGCGCCCCTGCTCGAGCCACGTGTACCAGGTGACGCTCACCCCCGACAGGTACGAGACCTCCTCGCGCCGCAGGCCCACGGCTCGACCACGGCCGGCCGGCGGCAGCCCGTAGGCGGCCCGATCGAGACGCTCGCGTTGGCGTCGCAGGAACGAGCCCAGCTCCTGCCGCCGCTGACGGCCGTCGTCGCGGGTGCTGTCGTCAGTCACCCCACAAACCTAGTACTGCCACTACTAGGAGCAGCGCAGACTTCCGACCGCGTGCCGCGGCATCCAGAGTGGAACCATGCCCACCCCTCTGCGCTCCCGCACCGTCACGCACGGCCGCAACGCCGCTGGCGCCCGTGCCCTGTTCCGCGCCGCCGGCGTCAACGCCGCCGACTTCGGCAAGCCGATGATCGCCGTCGCCAACAGCTTCACCGAGTTCGTCCCCGGCCACACGCACCTGCAGCCGGTGGGCCGCATCGTCTCCGACGCGATCACCGCGGCCGGCGGCATCCCGCGCGAGTTCAACACCATCGCCGTCGACGACGGCATCGCCATGGGGCACGGCGGCATGCTGTACTCGCTGCCCTCACGCGATCTGATCGCCGACTCGGTGGAATACATGGTCAACGCGCACCAGGCCGACGCGCTCGTGTGCATCTCCAACTGCGACAAGATCACGCCCGGAATGCTGATGGCGGCCCTCCGCCTCAACATTCCGACCGTCTTCGTCTCGGGCGGTCCGATGGAGTCGGGCCGGGCGACTCTGGTCGACGGGACCGTCCGCACCCTCGACCTGGTCGACGCGATCTCCGAGGCGGCGAACGACACGGTGTCGGATGCCGACATCCAGCGCATCGAGGAGAACGCCTGCCCGACGTGCGGGTCGTGCTCGGGCATGTTCACGGCCAACTCGATGAACTGTCTCGTCGAAGCGCTCGGCCTCGCCCTTCCCGGCAACGGCTCGGTACTGGCGACCCACACCGCCCGCCGCGCGCTGTACGAGAAGGCGGGCGAGGTCGCGGTGCAGATCACGCGGGCGTTCTACGACGAAGACGACGCGTCGGTGCTTCCGCGCGCCGTCGCGAGCCCGGCGGCCTTCGCCAACGCGATGGCGCTCGACATCGCGATGGGCGGATCGACGAACACGATCCTCCACCTGCTGGCCGCGGCGCACGAGGCCGGCATCGACTTCGGTCTCGACGAGATCGACGCCATCTCCCGTCGCGTGCCGTGCCTTGCGAAGATCGCACCCAACCCGGCCTACGGCCGCATGTACTACATGGAGGACGTGCACCGCGCCGGCGGCATCCCCACCATCCTCGGCGAGCTGCACCGCGCGGGGCTGCTCAACTCCGATGTCTCGTCGATCCACGCGGCCTCGCTGGACGCGTGGCTGGGCGAGTGGGACGTGCGCGGGGGTACGGCTTCCGACGCGGCGCGTGAGCTCTGGCACGCGGCACCCGGAGGCGTGCGCTCCTCGAGCGCGTTCTCGCAGTCGGAGCGCTGGGCGACCCTGGACGAGGATGCCGAGAACGGCTGCATCCGCTCCGTCGCGCACGCCTACTCCGCCGACGGTGGTCTCGCGGTGCTGCGCGGCAACCTCGCGGTGGACGGCGCCGTGGTCAAGACCGCGGGCGTGGACCCCTCGATCCTGGTGTTCTCGGGTCCTGCGGTGGTCTGCGAGTCGCAAGAGGAGGCGGTGGCGAAGATCCTCGGCAAGAAGGTGCAGCCGGGTGACGTCGTCGTGATCCGGTACGAGGGTCCCAAGGGCGGCCCGGGTATGCAGGAGATGCTGCATCCCACCTCGTTCCTCAAGGGCCGGGGCCTGGGCAAGGTGTGCGCCCTGGTGACCGACGGTCGTTTCTCGGGCGGCACGTCGGGTCTGTCCATCGGTCACGTCTCGCCGGAAGCAGCCAGCGGCGGGATCATCGCCCTCGTCGAAGACGGTGACATCGTCGACATCGACATCCCGTCGCGGTCGATGAGCCTGCGTGTGGACGACGACGAGCTCGAGCGACGTCGCGCCCGACTGCTGGACGAGGGCGGATACGCGCCGCGCGATCGTCAGCGACCGGTGTCGCTGGCGCTGCGGGCGTATGCGGCGATGGCGACGTCGGCCGATCGCGGAGCCGTCCGCGATGTCGAATCCGTCGAACGTGCGCTGCGTGAACGCGAGCTGCGGACGGCTTCGGCCTGACCCTCGGATCTGCCGATCGCGACCGCTAGGCTCTCGGCATGGACTTGCGGGTCGCCGCCTACGCCGTCGTCGTCGACGAGTCCGACCGCGTGCTGCTCGCTCACTGGCACCAGGGGCGCCGGGGAGCTTGGACCATGCCCGGCGGCGGCCTGGAAGAGGGCGAGGATCCCGTGGATGCCGCGCGCCGAGAGGTGTGGGAGGAGACCGGGTACCGCGTGCGGATCGGCACGCTCCTCGGCATCCACTCCCGCGTGATCCCGGCGAACCGCCGGGTCTTCGCTGCCGACACCGAGCCCCTGCATACGCTGCGCATCGTGTACCGCGCGCAGGTGACGGGAGGTCAGCTGCGCCACGAGAAGAACGGATCGACCGATCGGGCGGAGTGGTTCGACCTCACGGCGCTGCCGCCGCAACGGGTGAAGCTCGTCGACATCGCGCTCGGGATGGCCGGCGTGGCCGTCACCGGCGCGGTCTGAGCGCGCAGTGCGATCGGCTCAGGACGCCGCCGGCTGCGAGATGTCGGCAACCGTCGCATCGTATGCACGGATGAGGTCGTCGGCGTCGACGAACAGGCTGTAGCCGTGCGCCCCGGCACCCATCGCGATACGTCTGCCCACGATCGACGCGTCCGCGTACACCGGCCAGTCGTTCGTGCTGCCGATCGGCACGATGGTTCCCCGCTCGTAGCCGGTCGCGGCCAGAGCGAGCTCCGGCTCGGGGAGTCTCAGCTTGTTCACCCCGACCAGCGCGCGCAGTTTCGGCCAGGAGATCGCCAGATCTCCCGGAATCAACGCGAACAGATACGTGTCGTCGGACTTCTTGACCACGAGTGTCTTGACGATGTCAGCAGGCTGCAGACCGAGCAGGCCGGCCGCCTCCGCAAGGCTGGATGCCGCGGGCCGCTCACGAACCTCGATGGCCAGGCCGCGCGCGGCGGCCGCATCTCGGACGCGGTCGAGGGGATCAGGCATCCGGGGCGCGCAGCGGGTCGTCCGCCACCCACAACTCGTCGTCCGCGCGAAGGGTCTGCCACGCCGCGTAGACCACGCCGGCCGCCGCCGCGATGCCGAGGAGGATCGCGATGACGCCCCCGGCGCCGATCCCCTTCTTCGCAGCGGGGACGCTCAGCTGCTTCGTCGCCTTCTTGCCGTACTTGTCGGCCTTCTTCTGCAGAGCGGCGAGGTCGATCGATCCGAAACCGCGACCGGCGGCCAGATCTTGACGCTTCTCGTTCGCGGCATCCCACACCGAGAGCGCCGAACCGATCAGGGCACCCGCCGTCGGGACGACCTTGTCGTTGTAGACCTTCTTGGAGGTCGCGACGCCCTGCTCGACATAGGGGGCGGCGTACTTCTCGTAGGTGTGCTGCACGGTCGGCACGACCTGCTCGCGGTTGTAGTTGCCGAGCTGGCGGCCGGCTTCGCGGGCGACCTCGCCCGCCTGTCCGATCAGGACCTGCTGCGACTCCCACAGCGTGTTCGCCTGGTGCTGGAGCTTGCGGAGTTCCTTCTTGCGCTTGCGGCTGAGGCTCACGGTGCCCTCCCTGGGTTCCGGCTGGGTTTCATCCCATCTTGCCAGACCTCCCGGGCCTCGCGAGGGGTTGACAGGTGAGAGAATGCTAGGCATGCCGATCCACACCGCCGTCGCGACCATCCACACCAACCACGGCGACATCGTCGTCAACCTCTTCGGAGACCACGCACCGCGCACCGTGCAGAACTTCACGGGTCTGGCCGACGGCTCGCAGGCCTGGACGCACCCGGCGACCGGCAAGCCCGGCGAGGGTCCGCTGTACAAGGACGTCATCTTCCACCGCATCATCCCGAACTTCATGATCCAGGGCGGCGACCCGCTCGGTCAGGGCGTCGGGGGCCCGGGCTACAACTTCAACGACGAGATCCACCCCGAGCTCACGTTCGGTGCGCCCTACCTGCTCGCGATGGCCAACGCCGGACTGCGCCGCAACGCCATCACGGGCAAGGCCGAGGGCACCAACGGCTCGCAGTTCTTCATCACGACCGATCCGACGCCGTGGCTCAACGGCAAGCACACGATCTTCGGCGAGGTCGCCGACGATGCCTCGCGTGCCGTCGTCGACGCGATCTCGGCCGTTCCGACCGCCGCGGGCGACCGCCCGATCGAGCCCGTCGTGATCAGCTCGATCGACGTCGTCCCCGCCTGAAGAGAGCGGAACCGGCCCGCGTGACCGACTCCGACATCCGCACCAATCCGGACAACTTCTGCTACCGGCATCCTGACCGCCAGAGCTTCGTGCTCTGCCAGCGGTGTCTGCGCACGATCTGCGGAGAGTGCCAGACGCCGCTGCCGGTGGGCGTGATCTGTCCGGAGTGCCTCGCCGAGCAGCGCCAGGCCGCCAAGGCGAATGTCACGCGGATGCCGCGACGGCGTCCGTCCGGCATCGACGGCAAACCGGTCGTGACGTACACGTTGGTCATCGTCACCACCGTGTTCTACCTGATCGGACTGATCCCGGGCATCGGCCCGCTGGTTCAGAGTCTTTTTGCGTTCGCACCGTGGCTGGCCTACACGCAGCCTTGGCGATTGTTGACCGTGACGCTCGTGCACGCGAGCCCTTTCCACATCGCCTTCAACATGCTGGCGCTGTGGGCGCTGGGACGCAGTCTCGAACCGCTGCTCGGGCGGTGGCGTTTCTTGGCGCTCTACCTCCTGAGCGCGTTGGGTGGATCCGTGCTGGGCGCCTTCGTCGCGCCGACGACATGGGTCGTCGGCGCTTCCGGTGCGGTCTGGGGTCTTCTGGGCGCGATGTTCGTCATCGGTCGTCACCTCGGCGCCAACGTCACCGCGATCGCCGTGCTTCTCGGGATCAACCTCGTGATCACGTTCCTGCCCGGATCGGGCATCGCGTGGCCGGCTCACATCGGCGGCGGGCTCGTGGGTGCGCTGATCGGCGTGATCTTCGCCCGAACGCGCAAGATCCGACAACGGGGGCTGCAAGTATGGTTGCTCGTCGCGGTCGGGGCGGGTCTGCTGGGCCTCCTCGCGGTGCCCTTGTTCATCTACGCCTAGGCCGTCAGCGGAGACTTATCCACAGGCTCATCCACAGATGGGGATGAATTACACCGGTGTAACTCACAGGCGCTGACACCTGTGGAAAGACCGCGGGGCGGCGATCAGCGCCAGCGCGTCGTCATCAGGAACCCGATGAAGGCGATCCCGAAGCCGATGACGAGGTTCCATCCGGCGATGCCGGGAATCGGCAGCGCCTGGTTGCTCAGGTAGAACACGATCACCCACAGCAGCCCCAGGATCATGAGCCCGAGCATGATGGGCTTGAACCACACCGGGTTGGGTGCGGACTCGCCCTCGCCGTACTCCGCGACCTGCTCGTCGTGCTTTCCTGAACGCGCCATGGCCAAGATTCTACCTGGCAGGTCTCCCCCAGCCACGCTGTGCGACAATCACAGCGTGAAGGACGGCACCGGCGACAACGCAGCCGAGGGCATCGACCCCCTCGAGCACACGTCTCGACGTGCGCGGCGTCTTGCCGCGCAGTCGGAGGGGTCCGGGCCGACGATCCCGGCGCAGACGAACTCGCAGGAGCCGGAGGGCACGTCCCCGGCGGCGCGCCCGGTCAAGCCGGTGAAGCCGCGGCGACGAGCCTCTTTCCTCGGCGTCCTCGGCGAGCTGCTGATCACGGCCGGCGTCATCGCACTGCTCTACGTCGCCTGGCAGATGTGGATCGGTGACTGGATCATCGGGTCGCAGAAGCACACCGAGGCCAGCGCGCTGTCGCAGAGCTGGCTGCAGCAGGCATCGCAGAGCCCGACGGCATCCGACACTCCGTCTCCATCTCCGAGCGCGAGCTCATCTCCGGAGGCCGCCGCACCTGTCGTTCCGGTAATGGCCCAGAAGGACTACGGTCAGCAGTTCGGGGTCATGTTCATCCCGCGTTTCGGGCCGAACTGGCAGTTCACCGTGGCCGCGGGCACCGGCCGTCACGACATCCTCGACGCGGGCGAGATCGGTCACTACACCGACACCGCCATGCCCGGAGAGGTCGGCAACACCGTGTACGCCGCCCATCGGTGGACCTCGGGCGCACCCTTCGACCCGATCGACAAGCTCGTGATCGGCGACGCCATCGTCATCCAGACCCCGGACGGCTGGTACACCTATCGCTTCCGTACTCTGGAGTACGTCCAGGCGACGCAGGTCGAGGTCTTGCTGCCCGTTCCGCAGCAGGTGGGCATGGCGGCCAACGGCCGTTACCTCACCCTGACCAGCTGTGCCCCGAAGCTCAACATGCTCGAGCGCATCATCGCATACGCCGTGTTCGAGAGCTTCACTCCGACCTCGGCGGGACCGCCCGCCTCGCTGACCCAGGGAGTGTCCGCCTGATGTATGCCGCCCTCTGGCGCGTTCTGCCCGGCCCGGCCTGGGTGCGCATCGTGATTCTGCTGGTCCTGCTCGCCGCAGTGCTCTACGGGCTGTTCTGGTACGTGTTCCCGTGGGTCGGCCAGTTCATCAATCCGCAGGATGCCACGGTCGGCGGCTGACGGGCGTCGCGTCCTCGTCGTCGACAACCACGACAGCTTCGTTCACACGCTCACCGGCTATCTGCAGGAGCTGGGTGCGACGACCGACATGGTCGAAGCGGATGCCGTCGACGACGCGGGTGCGTTGATCGCGCCGTATGCCGGAGTGCTGATCTCGCCGGGGCCCGGCGCCCCCGCGGATGCCGGGGCGTCGATCGACATCGTGCGCGCGGCGGGGGGTCAGGGGATCCCTCTGCTCGGGGTGTGCTTGGGCCACCAGGTGCTCGCGGCGGCGTTCGGCGCGACGGTCGCCGAAGCCCCCCGACTGCGCCACGGCACGACGTCGCAGGTGTGGCACGACGGCGCGTTCCCCTTCACGGGACTGCCCTCACCCTTCCCCGCGACGCGATACCACTCCCTCGCCGTCGTTCCGGACTCACTGCCCGCCGAACTCCAGGTGACAGCGCAGACGTCGTCCGGAGTCATCATGGGACTCGCCCACCGTGACCTGCCGCTCTGGGGGGTGCAGTTTCATCCCGAGTCGGTGCTCACCGAGGGGGGCCATCTGCTGCTGGGCGCATGGCTCGAGCGCATCGGAGTCACCGGCGCCGAGGCGCGGGGCCGTGAGCTGCGGCCCCTGCGCGGACTACTTTCCGGTGCAGACGCGGAGCTCGACCGTGGAGTGGATCGGCACGTCGCCCGGGGGCAGTGACTGCCCGGCGACGATCGGTGTCGATCCCACGGCGGGGCACGATGGGTCTTCGACGACGCTCGCGGTGAGCTTGAGGTCATCGGAGGTGAGGTCGCGGGTCGCCGCGTCGACGGTGTAACCGACGAGATTCACCAGAGCGACCTTGCCGCTGGCGACCGTGAGGTTCACGCGCGTTCCGACCGGGATCTGCGTGCCGGCGGTCTGATCGGCGGAGATCACGATGCCCTGGGCGAGGTCGGGATCGCTGCGCGTCGTCACGGCGCCGAGCTGCAATCCGACGGCCTTCAGAGCCGCTTCGGCATCTGTCGAGGACTTTCCGGCGATATCGGGCATGGCGCTGGTCTGCTGTCCCGTGGAGACGTAGACCGTGATCGTCTGGCCGGGCGCGACGATGGTGCCCGCGGCGGGATCGGTGCGGATGACGTTGCCGGCCACGATCCCGTCGTCGCTCTGGTCCACGCGCTTCGCCTCGAGATCCTGCCCCGCCAGCTTCTCGCTGGCGCGGTCCCACGACATGTCGACGACGTCCTCGACGACGCGCGAGTTCTGGGGAACCGCGCTGCCGGGACGTATCGTGATCACCCAGATCAGCACGGAGATCAGCACGACGGCGAGCAGCGCCACGCCGGCCCAGATCCAGGCGGCCGGGGGTCCGGCCTGCGTCCGTCGCATCGTGGTGTCGGCGGTGAGCTGTCGCAGCGACCGGGCCGTCTCGGCAGCCTGTCGCGGATTCGCACCGTACAGCTCGCTCGCCAGCGCGCCGACCTGCTTCTTCGTGGGGGCGTGACCGTCCACGGTGGCGTCGAGCGCCTGGCGGAACGACGCCGCGTCCTGGTATCGCTGGAACGGATCCTTGGCGAGAGCGCGCAGCGCCACGGCGTCGATCGAGCGCGGGATCGCATCGACCAGTTCGGACGGCGGCAGGGGCGTCTCGCTCACGTGCTGGTAGGCGACGGCGACCGGTGACTCGCCGCGGAAGGGCTGGCGACCGGTGAGCAGCTCGTACAGCACGATGCCGGCGGAGTAGAGGTCGGCGCGCGCATCGACCGGCTCGCCCTTGGCCTGCTCCGGCGACAGGTAGGCCGCGGTGCCGATGATCGCGGTGGTCTCGGCGACGGTGGAGGAAGAGTCGGACACGGCGCGCGCGATGCCGAAGTCCATCACCTTCACCTGGCCGCCGGCGGTGATCATGACGTTTCCGGGCTTGATGTCGCGGTGGACGACGCCGGCGCGATGGGAGTACTCGAGTGCTTCGAGGATGCCGTCCACGTAGCGGATGGCGTCGCCGACGGGCACGCCGCCGTCGCTGACGACATCCTTGAGAAGGGTGCCCTCCACGAGTTCCATCACGATGTACGGCACGGGATGCGTCGAGCCGTCCGGGTCGGTCTCGGCATCTTCACCGGCGTCGTAGACGCGGACGATCGCGGGGTGCGACATCCTCGATGCCGACTGCGCCTCGAGCCGGAACCGCGTGCGGAACGCACTGTCTTCGGCGAGCTCCCGCTTGAGGATCTTGATCGCCACCTGACGCCCGAGGGTCAGGTCCTGCCCGCGATACACGCTGGCCATGCCTCCGCGGCCGATGAGTTCATCGACCCGATACCGCTCGGACAGCACACGCGGATCTGCAGACACTTCTCTCCCCTGGGCTGACTCATAGCCAGCCTAATAGAACCCTCCTGTGCGACCCCTGGATCCGTCAGTCCGCGCCCCCCACCCCGGGGGCGCGGCGCCGCTCAGGGAGCCGGCGTGCCCGTGGGCGTCGTCGTCGTCGGGATCGGAGCCTGACCCTCCTGCGAGTCCGGGCTCGTGCGATCGCCGCACTGCGCGCTGTACTTCACGAGGATCAACGAGCCCGGCTGCACGTTCTTGTCCGCCGTCACCTGAAGGCTCCGCGGAGCGGTGGGCGACTGGTAGGTCGTGCTGTTGTTGGCGTTGAAGGTGCCGTTGATCACTGTGAAGTTGTACGCCGTCACCGATGATCCGGCCGGGCACCCGCTGAACGCCTCCCACGTCACGGTGAAGGTCTGGGACCCCTTCGGGTCGTTCGTCACCGTCGGCGCGTTCGGCGTGCCGATCGGGCTCATCTCGTCGTAGAAGGTGACCGTGATGATGGAGCCGAGCTGAACGTCCCCGCGCGTGGGGTTGGTCTGGTAGATCTTTCCGACCTGGTCTTCGCTCGGCGCGGCGGAGCCGCGCTCACAGGTGACGTTGACCTTGGCAGCCTTTGCAGCGGTCTGCGCCTCGTCACAGGTCTTGCCGATGAGTTGGAGGCTATCGATCGACACCGTTGTAGAGCTCGGAGACGGTGACGGGGGCGTCGCGGAGCGGCTGGGTGTCTGCGATGTCGAGGAGCTCGACGTCGGAGCGGGCTGCGCGCCCTGATTCGCGAAGAGGGCGAACAGTGTGCCGCCCAGCACGATGAGCAGCAGGGCGATGAGCGCGACCAGCGGCCACGTCCACGGGCTGCGCTTCTTCTTCTGCGGCTCGTCCGCGGCGTCGGCGGCCGCGACGGCGCCCACCGCTCCCGCCGTCGGCAGCAGACGTGTGGCCTCCTGGGTCGCGACGCCCGGCGTGAGGAGCTTGGTCGCCTCGTCCATGGCCATGCCGCCGGCGATCGCTGGGACGATGGCCGCCGCGCCGGCGACATCGCCGCGACGAAGTGCGGTCGCCGCGCGGGCGACCGCCGAGGCGGTCGCGGGACGGTCCTCGGGCTTCTTCGCGATCATGCTCATCACGAAGTTGCGCACCGGCTCGGCGATGGTGGCGGCCAGCGGCGGCGGGGTGTCGTTGATCTGCGCCATCGCGATCGCGACCTGCGACTCGCCGGTGAAGGGACGCTTGCCGGCGAGGCACTCGTAGGCGACGATGCCCAGCGAGTAGATGTCGGTCGCGGGGGATGCCGCGTGGCCCGACGCCTGCTCCGGCGAGAGGTACTGCACGGTTCCCATCACCTGACCGGTGGCCGTGAGCGGTACCTGATCGGCGATGCGGGCGATGCCGAAGTCGGTGATCTTCACCCGTCCGTCGGGAGTGATGAGCAGGTTCCCCGGCTTGACGTCGCGGTGCACGAGACCGGCGGCGTGGGCGGCCTGCAGGGCGGCGGCGGTCTGAGCGACGATGTCGAGGGTCTTGTCGGTGGACAGCGACCCTTCGCGCTCGAGGATGGTCGACAGGGCTTCCCCGGGCACGAGCTCCATCACGAGGAAGGCGGAGCCGTTCTCCTCGCCGTAGTCGAAGACGCTCGCGATCCCCTCGTGGTTGACGAGCGCCGCGTGGCGGGCCTCGGCACGGAAGCGCTCCAGGAAGCCCGGGTCCCCCATGTACTCGTCTTTGAGGATCTTGATCGCGACGGTGCGTCCGATCACATGGTCGGTGGCCTCCCAGACCTCACCCATGCCGCCGATCGCGATCCGCGAGTCCAGCTCGTAGCGTCCACCGAAGCTCACACCCTGTGTCGGTCTCATCTGCTCAGCACCGCCTCCATGACTTTCTTCGCGATTGGAGCCGCGATCCCGTTGCTCGTGCCGGACTGCCCGAGACCTCCGCCGTTTTCCACCATCACGGCGACGACCACTTTCGGGTCGTTGGCCGGGGCGAAGCCCGTGAACCAGAGAGTGTACGGATCCGAGGGTCCGTGCTCCGCGGTACCGGTCTTCCCGGCCACGTCGACCCCGTCTATTGTTGCACCGCTGGCCGCGCCGTCACGGACATTGGAGATCATCAGCGAGGTCATCGTCGCGGCATCCGTCGTGCTCAGCGCACGACCCAGCTCGGTGTCGGCGAACGTCTCCTGCACGGTCAGATCGGGCGCCACGACGCGGTCGACCATACGCGGCTTCATGACCATGCCACCGTTGGCGATGCCGGCGGCGACCATCGCCATCTGCAGCGGCGTGGCGGTGACGCTGCCCTGACCGAAACCCGACAGCGCGAGCTGTGCCTGGTCGAGCGCTTTGGTCGGGTACGCGGAGGTGACGACGCCGAGGGGGATGTCGATGCTCGCGTTGTTGAAGCCGTACTTCTCGGCTTCGGCGCGCAGCGCGTCCTGACCGAGGGCGACGGCCAGCTGGGCCATCGGGATGTTGCAGCTCAGGCGCAGGGCGGTCGCGATGGTGACCTGATCGCCCGGGCCGCATGTGTTGCCGTCGAAGTTGCGGATCGAGGTCGACGTGCCCGGCAGCGTGTAGGTCGCGGGGTTCGGGAAGGTCGAGTCGGGCGTGAACTTGCCCGATGCCAGCGCTGCCGAGACGACGACGAGCTTGAAGGTCGACCCGGGTGGGTTCAGCGTACCGATGGCGCGGTTGTCGAGCGGGTTGACCGCGGCGTTCATCAGCTGGTCGTAGGTCGTGTTGACCTGCTGCGCGTTGTGCACGGCCATCGCGTTGGTGTCGTAGCTCGGGCTCGTGACCATCGCGAGAACGCGCCCGGTCTTGGGCTCGAGGGCGACGACGGCGCCCTGATAGGTGCCGAGCGCGTCGAAGGCGGCCTTCTGGATGGCCGGGTCGAGGGTGAGCAGCACGTTGGAGCCGCGCGCGGGCTGACCGGTGATGATCTGATCCACGCGCGAGAGGAACTGCGAGTTGGCGGTGCCCGAGAGCTCCTTGTTCATCGCCTGCTCGAGTCCGGTCACCGAGTTCAGTAGCGGGTTCATGTAGCCGGTCACCGGCGCCCACATCTGGGGGTCGGTGTACTGGCGCTGCCAGGCGTACACATCGTCGCTGGGCACCGAGTCGGCGATGACGGTGTCGCCGGCGATGATCGACCCGCGCTGCACCTCGAACGAGTCGTAGAGCGCGCGCTTGTTGAGCGGGTTCTCGCTGAGATCGCCGGCCTGGACGACCTGGATCCAGCTGGTCGCGCCGAAAAGGGCCACGAACATGGCGAGCATGATCAGCGACAGCCGTCGCAGTTCGCGGGTCATCCGATCACCACCCGGGGGCGCGAGCGCACGGCATCCGAGATGCGCAGCAGCAACGCGACGACGATCCAGTTGGCCACCAGCGACGATCCGCCCGCCGCGAGGAACGGGGTCGTCAGCCCCGTCAGGGGGATGAGTCGGGTGACGCCCCCGACCATGATGAACACCTGGAGCGCGATGGTGAACGACAGGCCGGTGGCCAGCAGCTTTCCGAAGTCGTCCTGGCCGGCGATGCCGATGCGGATGCCGCGACTGGTGAACACCATGTACAGGCAGAGGATCGCGAAGACGCCGATGAGCCCCAGCTCTTCGCCGATGCTGGGGAAGATGTAGTCGCTCTGCGACAGGGGGGTCAGCCCCGGCCGTCCACGCCCGAGACCGGTTCCGAGCAGGCCGCCCTCGGACAGGCCGAAGATGCCGCTCACGAGCTGATAGCTGCCGCCCGCGCTGTCGATGACGGCGGGGTTGAAGGCGTCCAGCCAGTTCTGGAAGCGCCCACCCACGTAGCTGAGCACCTGCGAGGCGATGAGGGCACCGCCGACGGCGAGGAGCAGGCCGAGCACCGCCCAGCTCGTCTTGCCCGTGGCCACGTAGATCATCGCGATGAACATCCCGAACATGAGCAGACCCGTGCCCAGGTCGCGCTGGAAGATGATGATCGCCATCGAGGCGAGCCAGATGAGCAGAAGGGGACCGAGCTCGCGGGCGCGCGGCCACGTCATGCCGAGGAAACGCGTTCCCACCGAGGTGAGGGCTTCGCGCGTGCGCACGAGATAGCCGGCGAAGAAGATGGCCAGCGCGATCTTCGCCAGCTCGCCCGGCTGGAAGGAGAAGAGACCGCCGATGGAGATCCACACATCGGCGTTGGCGTCGGTGCCCAGTCCCGGGACGAAGGGGAGCACGAGCAGCAGGATGCCGACGAATCCGAACACGTACGTGTAGCGGAAGAGCACGCGGTAGTTCTTCAGGAAGATCACGATGGCGACCGCCGCGGCGCTCGCGATGGCGAGCCACACCAGCTGACGGGTCGAGAGGGCGTCCCACCCGGTGCTCTGGTCTTCGATGTCGATGCGGTAGATCATCGCGAGGCCCAGACCCGACAATACGGTCGCGATGGGGACGACGAACGGGTCGGCTTGAGAGGCCTTGAAGCGCAGCACGATGTGCAGGGCGAGCACGAGCACCGTCAGCGCGCCGCAGTAGTAGAGGAACGTCCAGTCGATGTGGCCGAGCGCGCCCAGCTGCACGAGGGCGATCGCGGCGCCGTTGATCACGAAGGCGAACAGCAGCAGCCCGAGTTCACGGTTGCGCTGCGTCTGCGGCATCCGGAGCTTTCTCAGCGCCTTGACGACCGTCGTGTCGGCCTGGACGGTGTCGGTCGCCGAGCTCATCGTTCACCCTCCAGAGTGGTGCGCAGGGTGTCGACGATCTGCTCGGCATCGGAGAGCGACCGCGCCGAGATCGTCGAGGTGACCGCGAGACGTTGATAGAACGGCAGATCGTTCAGGGAGATGCCGGTGTCCTCGTAGACGGACGAGAGGGAGATCGGTCCGATGTCCTGCTGGATGCCGCGGTAGATGACGACCGTGTCGGTGTCGGCGCCGACGAAGTACCGCGTCTGAGTCCAGGCGTAGGCGCCGAGCGCTGCCGCCGAGAGGGCGGCGAGGATCGCGATCAGGCCGACGACCCACCAGATGCGCCGACGGCGGGCGCGTCGGCGGTCTTCCTCGATGAGCTCCTCGAGGAACTCCGCGGCGGGCTCGAAGTGCGTCGGTTCGTTGGCCGCCTGGCGGGCGGTGTGTAGCCAGCTGGTGCGCCCGGGGCGGGCGGCCGGCACGTCGACGCCCTGCGGGTTGGATGCCGAGCCGACGATCGTCGCGGTACCGCTGAACATCGGGTGGCTGCCGCCCACATCGACGATGACGACGGTCACGTTGTCGGGGGCGCCGCCGTCGAGCGCCTGCTTGAGCAGGAGATCGGCAGTGCGACCCGGCGGGTAGTGGTGGCCGAGCACCTTGCTGGTGTGGGCGTCATCGACGACGCCGGACAGGCCGTCGGAGCAGAGCAGCCAGCGATCACCGGGCTGCGTCGGCATGATGAACGTGTCGACCTCGGGGTCGGGGTCCATGTCGCCGAGCACGCGCATGAGCACGGACCGGCGCGGGTGGTAGCGGGCTTCTTCGGGAGTGATGCGACCCGAGTCGACGAGGCGCTGCACGAAGGTGTGGTCGGTCGTGATCTGGGTGAGCGCATCGTCGCGGTAGAGGTAGATGCGCGAGTCGCCGATGTGGGCGATCACGGCGTAGTCGTCGACCATGATGAGGCCGCTGACGGTGGTGCCCATGCCCGCGAGTTCGGGCCGTCGCGCGACGGTGTCGATCAGCACGCCGGCGGTCGAGGAGATGGCTTCCTGCAGGGCCTGTTCGGCCTCGGCGGTCGACGTGTACGGGCGGTCGAGGTCTTTGAGGCGGTGGACGGCGATGCTCGAGGCGACGTCGCCTCCGGCGTGGCCGCCCATCCCGTCGGCGACGACGAAGAGATTCGAGCCCGCGTAGCCCGAATCCTGGTTGTTGGAGCGCACCTTCCCCGTGTGGGAGATGGCGACGCTCGATCCCTCGAAGACCATGGGAGGCGGGCTACTTCCTCAGCTCGAACGTCGTCGCGCCGACCTTGATCGGTGCGCCCACGCGGATGGGCACCGGGGTGCTCACGCGAGCACCGTCGTGCCAGGTTCCGTTGGTGGAGTCGAGGTCCTGGATCATCCACTGGTCGCCCCAGAGCAGCAGGCGCGCGTGGTGGCTGGAGGTGTAGTCGTCGCGGATCACGAGCCCCGATTCGCTGGAGCGGCCGATCGTCAGCGCGTCAGAACCGAGCGGCAGCTCGAGGCCGGCCTTCGGGCCGCTCGTGATCACGATGCGCGACACGGCGTCGCGGGTCGCCTTCTGCGGTCCGCTCGGGCTGGCAGCGGCGGCGGGAGCGGCCGGGGCGATGGGTGCCGTTGCCGCCTGAGCGGGGGCGGGAGCGGATGCCGCGGGGGCGACACCGGCGGCCGCGGGTTCGGGCAGCTTTCGCACCTTCACCCCGAAGAGGTCGGCGCGCAGCGAGTAGACGACGGCGAAGACGAAGAACCACAGCAGGATCAGGAATCCGATCTGCAGCAGCAGGAGAGTCAACTCGCTCACGCGGATCCTCCGATTCCAAAGGCGCGGGTCGCGTCGGCGGCAGAGGTCGAGGGTCGAGGGGGCGCGGCCTGTGCGATGACGCGGAAGACGATCTCGGTGCGGCCGATCGTGACCACGGAGTCGGGGGGCAGCGGCGCTTCGGCGATCTTCGTGCCGTTCAGCTGCGTGCCGTTGGTCGATCCCATGTCGCGCACCATGGCGCGCTCACCGTCCCAGAGGATCTCGACATGGCGACGGCTGGTCCCGGCATCCGGGATCGTGATGTCGGCGTCGCTGCCGCGTCCGATCACGGTGCGTCCCTTCGCCAGCGTGTGCTGCGCTCCGGCGATCTCGACGATGCCGCGCCAGGCGACCTGGCCCGCCGCGGTCTGCGAGGCGACGCGCAGCGTGCCCGTCGACAGTGTGGGATCGCCGGCGAGGGCGATCGTGACGGGGCCGGCGAAGGTGAATCCCTGCGCCTTCGCGTGAGCGTCGACGAGGGTGTGCAGTTCGGAGTCCAGCGCGCTGCCCAGGCCGAGCATGCGCTCGGCATCGGCCGGCGACATGCGCACCTCGAAGGTGTTCGGGGCGAGGATGCGGTCGCGGCTGACGACGGCAGCCTTCGCATCGAGCTCGCTGCGCAGGGCGGCCGCGATCTCGACGGGCTGAATGCCGCTACGGAAGGACTTCGCGAACGCGCTGTTGACTGCGCGCTCGAGTCCCTTCTCGAAGCTGTCCAGTAGTCCCACAGGGCTCCTCAGGATCGCCGACCGGTGCGTACATGCTAGTTGCACAGGCTGAGCAGACGCGGAACGCGCCGAGCTGGCGCGCGGGGGAAGCGGGTTTCGACTCGCGCCGCTCGCTCAACGAGCGGCAGATGGCCAGCCCGCTCGTTGAGCAAGGCCGGCACAGCCGAGTCGAAACGGGTCTCGGAGCGTGATATCCTCGGGAAGTTGAGTCCGTGAGATCTTCGGAGATCGCGGCTCGCGCGAGTGGCGGAATAGGCAGACGCGCTGGCTTCAGGTGCCAGTGCCCGAAAGGGCGTGGGGGTTCAACTCCCCCCTCGCGCACAGCGACGAAGAGACCGACCGGTGATCGAACCGGGCGGTCTCTTCTCTTTTGTGCGCGCGTGCGGAACTCACATGCATCTCTTCGAAGATGGCGTGGTCCGGTCGGGGCGGACAGGGCATTCTGGGACGCATGGACAGTCCCCGACCCACGCTCACTCGCATCGACGGCAGTCCCGTTCGCGCGCTCGTCGTGGACGACGAGCTCAACCTTGGGGAATTGCTGCGGATGGCGATGGCGAAGGAAGGATGGGACGCGCGTGCGGTCACCGACAGTCGCCACGCCCTCGAGGTGATCGCCGACTTCGACCCCGACCTCCTGGTGCTCGACGTCATGATGCCCGACCTCGACGGTGTAGAACTGCTGTCGCGGATCCGGGCGAACGGAAACGACGTTCCGGTCCTGTTCCTGACCGCGAAAGACGCCGTCGAGGACCGTATCGCGGGGATGGCCGCCGGCGGTGACGACTACGTCACGAAGCCGTTCAACCTCGAAGAAGTCATCCTGCGGCTGCGCGCGATGGCGCGTCGTCACGTCGCTGCGGCTGCGGCCGTGGACGACCTGCTCCGGGTCGGCGATCTGACCCTCGACGAAGACGCTTACGAGGTCCAGCGGGCGGGAACGCCCATCACCCTGACGGCAAAGGAGTTCGAGTTGCTGCGCTACCTCATGCACAACGCTCTGCGCGTCGTGAGCAAGTCGCAGATCCTCGACGCCGTGTGGGGCTACGACTTCGGCGGCGACAGCGGTGTCGTGGAGATCTACATCTCCTACCTGCGGCGCAAGATCGACTCCGGTTCCGATTCGATGATCCACACCGTGCGCGGGGTGGGTTACATGATCAAACCGTGAACCTGCGCCGGCCTCTGACGCTGCAGCGCGCCCTCGTCCTCGGCACGGGTGTTCTGGTGGCGCTCGCGATCGTCGTCATGAGCGTCGCGACGGTATTCGCGCTGCGCGCCTTCGTCTACGACCGGCTCGATGAGCAGGTCGTCGGGGGTCTGGCGGTTGCGGGGGGCGACGGGCATGCCCAGGGCGGGGGTGCAGATCACGGCAACGGATCGTCCGCGGCGAAAGGGCCGGATCCACGCGTCGGCTCTCTCCAGGTCGTGCTCGATGCCGCCGGCACGCAGGTGTCGGCGTCGTATACGCGTGCGGACGGCACCGAGGTCACTCTGTCCGCCGACCAGGTGGCCTCGCTGTCGGCATCCGTGCCCACCGATCGCCAGCCGGTGACCGTCGATCTTGCCTCTGATCTGGGTTCTTTCCGTGTTGCGGCGCAGTCCGTCAGCGGACGAACGGTGATGTCCGGGATGTCGTTGGCGGATGCCGCGGCGACCACGACCGCGCTGACGACGATCCTGGTCGCCGTCGGCGGAGTGACACTCGTCGTCACGATCGGAGCTCTCTCCCTTCTCGTTCGCCAGCGCCTGCGACCCCTGGAGCGTGTGGCCGCGGTCGCGCAGCGGGCATCGGCGCTGCCGCTGGGTCGCGGGGACGTCGAGATCCCTGATCGCGTCGCCGACGCCGACACCGATGTGCGCACGGAGGTCGGGCGCGTCGGTGCCTCGCTGAACGATCTGCTCGGACACGTGCAGGCGGCACTGGCCGCCCGCCAGCACAGCGAGAGCGAGCTGCGGCGATTCATCGCCGACGCCAGTCATGAGCTGCGTACGCCTTTGGCCAGCGTGCGTGGCTACGCGCAATTGTCGCTGACCGGGCCGGAGGAGATGTCGGATTCGCAGCGGCGATCGCTCGAACGCATCGAGTCGGAGGCGCGTCGGATGGCATCTTTGGTGGACGATCTGCTGCTGCTGGCGAGACTCGACGCCGGACAGCGCCTTCGTGACGACGACGTCGAATTACCGCTTCTCGCCATCGATGCGGTCGATGACGCCCGCACGGTCGATCCCACCCGCCACTGGCGCCTGCAGATACCGGGCGACGCCCCGATCACCGTGCGCGGTGACGAGGATCGCTTGCGTCAGGTCCTGGCGAATCTTCTGCGCAACGCCCAGATGCACACCCCGCCGGGGACGACCGTCACGACGTCGCTGGCACGAGACGGTGACGAGGTGGTTCTGGGCGTGCGCGACACGGGCCCCGGCATCGATCCGGCGGTGCGCGACGGTCTCTTCCAGCGATTCACCCGCGGAGATCGCGCGCGTAACCGCAACGCGGGAAGCACGGGTCTCGGCCTCTCCATCGCGGAGGCGATCGTCGCCGCCCACGGCGGCACCATCACGGCCGACAGCACTGTCTCCGGGGCCAGCTTCAGCGTCCGCCTGCCACTCAACCGACCCCGGCCCTCATAGGTTAAACATAGGCTTGCATAGCCGATACCGAAACTTCGGCAGGGTTCGATTAGTCCGCGCTCCGTAGACCTGTGGGTATGGACAACGCCCACCGAAATCGCGACACCGCCAGCACGGACACGGCGCCCGCTCCCGACAGGTCGCGGCGTCGCATCCGGCGTCGCACTCTGCTGATCGGCGCCCTCAGCCTGACTCTCGTCCTCGGCGGCACCGCCTGGTGGGCCGCCGATCGCTACCTCATTCCGCATGTCGAGGTCGCCGACGTCGCCGCCTACGAGGCGGCCCATGCAAGCGTCATCGCCACGGCGTCCGCCACGGCATCCGTCTCCGCATCAGACGCGACCGCAGAGAAGACCCTGACGGACACCTCCTACCGCAACGGTTCCACTTCCGTCACGGTGTCGACCGTGACGACGGGGTTGGGCTCCGACATCGTGACGTACTACGTCGCGGATGTGACGCTGGGCACCGCCACCGATCTGCGATCGGCCTTCGCCAACAACCAGTTCGGCGAGAACATCGTGCAGACCACGAGCGAGATCGCCGCGGCTCACGATGCGGTCTTCGCGATCAACGGTGACTACTACGGGTTCCGCTCCACCGGGATCGAGATCCGCAACGGCGTGATCTACCGCGACGAACCGGCTCGCCAGGGCCTGGCGTTCTACCTGGACGGCCACGTCGAGGTGTACGACGAGACGCAGACCTCCGCCGATGCGCTGCTGGCGGCAGGCGTCTGGAACACCCTCAGCTTCGGGCCGGCGATCGTCGAGGGCGGGCAAGTGGTCTCGGGCACGGACGACGTCGAGGTCGACACCAACGTCGGAAACCACTCGATCCAGGGTGACCAGCCGCGCACAGCCGTGGGCGTCATCGACGACAACCATCTCGTTTTCGTGGTCGTCGACGGGCGTCAGAGCGGCTACAGCGAGGGCGTGACGCTGCCCGAGCTCGCGGACATCATGATCTCGCTCGGTGCGACCACCGCCTACAACCTCGACGGTGGAGGCAGCTCCACGATGTACTTCAACGGCACGGTGATCAACTCGCCCTCCAACGGCGGTGAGCGCGGCACCAGCGACATCCTCTACGTGGCGGGCTGAGCGATGTACGTCCTGATTCCCGCTTACCAGCCCGGACCGCAGCTCGCCCCTCTCGTGGCCGATCTGCGCGCGGCCGCTCCGGAGCTCGACGTGCTCGTCGTCGACGACGGCAGCGGTGGCGACTTCACCGGTGTCTTCGCCGCCGCGCGCGCCGCCGGTGCCCGCGTGATCGCCCACGACGTGAATCGGGGAAAGGGCGCCGCCCTGAAGACCGGGTTCGCTGACATCGCCGCGAGCACGCCCGGTGCCGGCGTCGTCACCGCGGATGCCGACGGGCAACACACCGTGCACGACATCGTCGCCGTCGCCGCCGGCGTGCGGTCGACCGTCGATGGGGGCGTCGACGCGCTCGTCCTCGGGGTGCGGAGGTTCGGGCGGGCCGTTCCCGCGCGCAGCCGCTTCGGCAACGTCGCCTCCCGCCTCCTCTTCCAGCTCGCCACGGGACGGCGGATCTCCGACACCCAGACGGGACTGCGCGGAATCCCGGCCGGCCGTCTCGCGTGGGCGCAGAGCATTCCCGGCGACGGGTTCGAGTACGAGCAGCGGATGCTGCTGCGCGCGGCGCCCGATGCGGTCGACGTGTGTGAAGTCCCCATCGACACGGTGTATCTCGGACGCAACGAGTCCAGTCACTTCCGGCCGGTGCGGGACTCGCTCAAGGTGCTGCTGCCGGTGCTGCTGTTCGCCGGCTCGTCTCTTGCCGCCTTCGTCGTGGATACGCTCGTGCTGCTGCTGCTGACCGCGTTGACGGGCTCGCTGATCGCGTCGATCATCGCGGCGCGCGCCGTCTCGGCATCCGTCAACTTCGTCGTCAACAGACGAATGGTGTTCCGTGCGCGGGGAAGCAGCGTCGGCGCCCAGGCGTCGCGGTACGCGGTGCTCGCCCTGGCGCTGCTGGCATCGAACATCGCCTGGATGTCCTTCCTGACCGACGCGGGGCTGGCGCTCCTGCCCGCGAAGGTCATCACCGAAGGCGTGCTGTTCATCCTCAGCTACGGAGTTCAGCGCTCCCTTGTCTTCCCTCCATCACTCGCGCCCGCGCCGGGCGCCGCGCCGCCTCGCGCCCTCCTCCAGCCCGTCCCCACCACCTCATCTCACACAGGGAGAAACCGATGACCGTCACTGCCCTCCTCCTCGCCGCCGTCGACCTCGCCGCCGCCGTCGCTCTCAGCGCGATCTACTTCCACCGCCACCGCCGACGTGACCTCGTCGTGGCCTTCCTCGGCGTCAACGTCGGCGTTCTCGCCGTCGCGTCGGTGCTGGGCACGGCGGAGGTGGCGCTGGGGCTCGGTCTCGGCCTGTTCGGAGTGCTCTCGATCATCCGGCTGCGCTCGAGCGAGATCACGCAACGCGAAGTCGCCTACTACTTCGCGGCGCTCGCGATCGGCCTCATCTGCGGTCTCCCGCACACCGATCTCGTGCCGCCTTCCGTGCTCGTCGCGCTCATCCTGCTGGTCCTCGCCGCCGCCGACCACCCGCGCCTGCTCTCCCGCAGCCGCCACCAGAGCGTGCATCTCGACCGCGCCATCGCCGATGAGGATGAACTGCGCGCCGAGCTCGCTCGGCTGCTCGGCGGCGAGGTGACCGCTCTCACCGTTCAGCGGCTCGACCTCGTCGACGACACCACGCTCGTCGACGTGCGCTATCGCATCGACCCGCCGACGCGGCAGAGTGCGACTCGCGCTGCGATCGAAGAAGGCCTTCAGACCGCGGCGCCGCAGGTCGGCGACACCCGTTTCGCCGACCTCGTCGGAGGCGCACGATGAGCGCACGATCCCGCATCCACACCACGCTCGGTGCGATGCCGCCGGTGACGCTCGACGAGGTGACGGCGGATGCGGCGCTGCTGACGCGGATCGACCGCAAGTACGTCGTTCCCCTCGACGAGGCCGCCGATCTCCTCGCCGACTTGGCATCGCAGCCCTGCGCTCCGCGGGTGCTCGAGATCGACGGGCGCCGGGAGATGGCTTATCGGTCGGTGTACTTCGACACGCCGGATCTGCTCAGCTTCCGCCTCGCCGCGCACGGGCGCCGGCGACGCTTCAAGCTCCGCACGCGCTCGTACATGGACACGGGGTCCACCTATCTCGAGTTGAAGACGCGCGGGGCCCGGGGACTCACGCAGAAGGACCGGGACGACTACGGCGCACAGACGCCCGACGAACTGAGCGCCGATGCCCGCGGCGAGGTGGCGCTCGCTCTCGACGCCATCGGGATCGACGCCGCGCGCGCCGACGATCTCGACGCGCGTCTGCAGACCCTCTACCACCGCTCGAGCCTCGTCTGGTCCGCTTCGCCGGATGCCGGGGCATCCCGCGCCACCGTCGATCTCGACCTCGAGTGGGTCGACGCCTCGGGTGCCGGCTTCCTCGTCCCGCGCTTCGCGATCATCGAGACCAAATCCCCCGGAAGCGCCGGCACGCTCGACCGCGCGCTGTGGCGCGCAGGTCATCGCCCGCAGCGCGTCAGCAAGTACGCCACGGGCATGGCGGTGCTGCGCGGCGACCTCCCCCGAAACCGGTGGACGCGTGTGCTCGAAGGTCCGTTCTCCTCCGCCGTCCCCACCTCTCACCCCTCTTCCTGAAAGGACGCATCATGCGCCGCCGAATCCTTCCCTTCGCCCTTCCCCTGGCCATCGCGGCCGTCGTTCTCACCGGCTGCAGCGTCACCGCCACGCCCACGGCATCGTCCTCGGCGAGTGTCGCGGCGACGTCCGCCGCCGCACAGACCGTCGCGGACATCGATGCTGCGGTACCGGCCGCCGCAGCCGCGGTGCTCGCCGAGAACGCGGACGGCACCGTCGTGAACGACGACGAGTGGGACGCTGCGGACGCCGTCGGGATCACGCTGTCCGGATCGACAGCGACCAGCGACGCGTCAGGTGTGGAGGTCTCCGGCTCGACCGTGACCGTCACCGCCGCCGGTGTCTACCGTGTCAGCGGCAGCCTCGACGGTCAGCTGGTGGTCGCGGCTCCCGATGACGCCCTCGTCGTTCTCATCCTGGACGGTGCGAGCGTGACCGCCTCGACGGGTGCGGCGATCCAGGTCGTCTCGGCGGATGACGTGGCGATCAATCTCGCTGAGGGCTCCACCAACACGATCACCGGAGCCAGCTCCGCGGATGCCGATGCGAGTGCCGCCGTCTACGCCGACACCGATCTGACGATCTCCGGCTCGGGCGCGCTCGCCGTCACGGACTCGGGCAACGACGGCATCTCGGCCACGGACGACCTCGCGATCATCGGCGGAACGATCACCGTGAACGCCGCCGACGACGGCCTGCGAGGCAAGGACTCGCTCATCATCTCCGGAGGAACCGTCTCGATCACCGCCGGCGGCGACGCTCTCAAGAGCGACCAGACCGACGATGCGACGAAGGGGTACGTGTGGATCGGCGGAGGCACGGTCGATGCCACCGCAGGAGATGACGGCATCGACGCCCAGACCGACGCCGTCATCAGTGCCGGAACGTTCACCGTGGCCAGCGATGACGACGGCATCCACTCGGAGACCATTCTGGTGATCGCGGGTGGCGACGTCACCGTCACGCGCTCCAACGAGGGCATCGAGTCGGCTGACATCCGCATCGCGGGCGGCACCACGCGGGTGACCTCGACCGACGACGGGGTGAACGCGTCGGGCAACTCCTCCGGTGGCGGGATGGGCGGCGGCATGCAGGACACCGGTGAGAAGCTGACCATCTCTGGTGGGACCCTCCTGGTCGACGCCCTGGGCGACGGCCTGGACTCGAACGGGACGATCGAGATGACCGGGGGAGAGGTCACCGTGTTCGGCCCGACCGCCAACGACAACGGCGCCCTCGACTCCAACGGCGGCATCACCATCTCGGGCGGAACGCTCGTCGCCATCGGCAGCAGCGGAATGGCGGAGACGCCGGAGGCGTCCTCACCACAGGGATGGCTCGCCGCGTCCGTCAGCGGAGCGGCGGGATCGACGGTGCAGATCACCGACGGGTCCGGCGCCGTCATCTCCTCCTATACGGCGACGAAGACCTTCGCCTCGGTGGTGTTCTCCTCGGCAGAGATCACGAGCGGCCAGACCTACACCGTGACCGTCGACGGGGCCGCGACATCCGTCACCGCCGGTGTGGCGGCCGCCGGTGGCATGGGCGGAGGCGGTCGGGGGCGCTGAGCTCCCGTCGCGGAGCCGCACGGGCGCACAACGGCGGCTCCGCGACGCGTCTCAGCGGGCGGGCGGGACAGCGCCCGGCGTGACGCCGTAGAGGCGTCGGATGCTGTCCTCGGCCCCGCCGGCATCGCGCGCCGCGATGCGGTCGCGCAGCAGCTGCCAGTTCTCGCGGCGGGGGGCGGCCTCGGCGCGGACCCCTGACCATCCGCGCAGGTTGCGTTCGACGACGATGGACGTCTCGTGGATGATCGTGTCGAACACGCTGTTGCCGGTCGCCCGCGCAGCGACGATGCCCAGGCGGGATGCCGCGGAGAACACCGCGGCCGCGTCGCCCGTGTCGATGCCCGCCAGTGCCGCATCGACCGTGGCGACGAGGTCAGCGAGATCTTCGTCGGAACAACGCGACACCGCGAGGCTGAGCGCATTGCCGAGGAAGTAGGCGGCGAACTCGCCGGTGTCGCGGCGCAGTGCGTCGCTCGGTGCTGTGACACGCGTGTAGCGACCGACCGCGATCTCGACGAGCCCGAAGCGCTCCAGTCGCTGCAGTGCTTCGCGGACCGGTGTTCTCGAGACGCCCAGCTGCTGAGCGAGCTCGACATCGCGGAGGCGATGCCCGGGAGGGAACGTGCCGTCGGCGATCGCCGCGCCGATGCGCGCGTAGATCTCGTCACTCAGGATCATCCCGCTGACGAGTTCGATCGGGGCGAGCGTCGCACTCATTTGCAACGAATGGTACGGCCCCCTGTCATGCCGCGACAGGGGGCCGTGTCCATGATTGCCATTAGATGAGATGTATGATGTACTAGCTCTCGCCGTCGCCCGACGGCCCTGTCGTCAACGACGCCGACCAGAAAAGGACGCGCAATGGCATCACAGCATCGACGCTCACGTCTTGTCCCTCGCATCATCGCTCTCGCCACGGGCCTCGCCGCCGTGGCCGCCCTCACCGCCTGCTCGGGCGGCTCGGGTGGCGGCGGAAACTCACAGTACGGCTTCGATGCCGCCGAGCAGGACGCAAAGGCGCCCATCACGGTGTGGGTCGACTCCTCCCGTGAGCCAATCGCCAACGCCTTCAAGGCGGCAAACCCCGACCTCACCGTCAACGTCGAGACCTACGACGGCAACTCCGGCGGCAGCGACTCGTTCAAGACGAAGATCGCCCTGTTCGACCAGTCGGGCTCGGGCTGGCCCGACGTCGTGTTCTCGACGCAGCAGAACGACACGTCGTGGGCCAGCAAGTCGACCAACGGCGGTCAGCCGTTCGCGGCCGTGCTCAACAAGGGGCTTCTTTCGGACGACTTCCTCAACGGCTTCACCAAAGGCGCGCTCGACCCGATGACTGTCGACGGCAACGTCTACGGCGTGCGCAACGACCTCGCGCCGGTCGTGTACTGGTACAACGACGCGCTGATGAAGCAGTTCGGCTACGACGTGCCGAAGACGTGGGAGGACTACCAGGCGCTCAGCGACAAGGTCGCAGCCGAGCACCCGGGCTACATCCTCGGCTCCGTCGGTGACTCGTTCGAGGGTCCGTACATCTACTACTGGGGCGCACAGGCTCCGGTCTTTCAGGTGAATGGTGACACGTTCACGAGCAACTTCTCCGACCCGAACGCGGTGAAGGCCACGAAGCTCATCGACCACATGCTCGCCAACAAGACGCTCGTCAACGACAGCGTGTTCGGTGCGGACTTCGTGTCGAAGTACAGCGGCAAGGTGCTCGGTATGCCTGGGCCGGCGTGGTACTCCGGAGCGCTCTTCCAGAACAAGGACAGCCTGAACGCGCCCACCGGTACCGTCGGCGCCGCCGCCCCGCTGTACTGGAGCGGCTCGGACAAGGTCACCGGCAACGTGGGTGGTGGCGTCTGGTACGGCTCCAGCCACTCGAAGAACCTCGCCGCCGTGGCGAAGTTCCTGCAGTACGCAACGAGCTCCGACGACGCGGTCAAGCTGGCTTCGGGTCTTCCGGCCTATCAGTCGGCGGCAGACAAGTGGCTCACGCAGCAGGCCAGCTCCGGCTACTACGTCGGCGACTTCAAGTCGGCGCTCACGACGGCGGCGAGCAGCGTGTGGAGCGGTTGGGGATACCCTTCCTTCAGCCCCGAGGTCGCCTACGCCTCGATCGTCATCCCCGGCATCTCGGCCGGAAAGACCCAAGCCGACCTGGTCACGCAGCTCCAGAAGGAGTACGACAACCAGGCCCAGGTGCAGGGCTACACGGTCAAGTAATTCCCGTTCCACGCGGATGCCTCGGCATCCGCCGCGAGCAAAGGAAACTCTCATCACCACTTCGCTCACGGCTCCCGCCGCCGCCGTGGCCTCTTCGGAGGCCCGGCGGGGGCGGGAGCCTCGCTCCTCCGCCCGACGTCGCCCGGATCGCTCACAGAGCAGGATCGGATACATCTTCGTCTCCGGCTACGCGATTCTGCTGCTCGCGTTCGGCATCATCCCGACGCTCTATGCCGTCTTCCTCTCGTTCACGAAGAACGGCTCCTTCGCCGGCTTCGACAACTTCGTCAAGGTCTTCACCGACTATCGTTTTCTCCCCGCGGTGATGCACGTCGCGATCTACCTGGTCTTCTACCTCGTCTCGCTCCTCGTCTTCGTCGTGCTCCTCGCTCTTCTCGTGCACGGTGTGGGGCGCCGGTGGCTGTCGACGAGCTACCGCTTCGTCTACTACATCCCCGGAGCCCTCGCCGGCGCGTCGAGCGTCATGCTGTGGCTGTTCCTTCTCGACCCCACGGTCAGCCCGGTCGCCTTCCTGCTTCGTGCTTTCGGCTTCGAGAACTTCGTGCAGACGGTCTCGGTGGACAACCTGCCGATCATCTTCACGATCATCGCCTTCTGGACCGGCGCCGGCGGCTGGATCGTCATCATGTACGGTGCCCTCAACAACATCTCCGCCGATGTGCTCGAGGCGGCCCGCATCGACGGCGCCGGGGCAGTGCAGACCGCGATCCACATTCAGATCCCGCTCATGCGCAAGTGGATCTCATATATGGCCGTGATGTCGCTCGCGGCGGGCACGCAGCTGTTCGTCGAGCCTCGTGTGCTCTCCCAGGCCTCCAAGGGGGTCGTTCCGCCCGACTACTCCATCAACCAGCTCGCGTACCTGTACGCGTTCCGCCAAGGCGACTTCAACGGCTCCGCCGCGATCTCGCTGCTGCTCCTGCTCGTCGCAGGCGCCCTGTCGGCGATCTTCGTCTTCCGAGGAGGACTCTTTGAGCGCGATTGATCTCGACGTGCGCGCGCGCCGCCGAAACGGTGCGGCGATGTCACCCGCCCGGTGGATGGGCAGGGCCCTCGTCACCGTCGTTCTGGTCTTCTTCACCCTCTTCTTCGTCGTGCCGATCGTCTGGCTGCTGCTCGCGCCGACGAAGACACCGCGCCAGCTCCTACTGGACGGACCCTTCACCTTCGGAGGATTCGACACCCTGGCGAGCAACTGGAACGAGCTGATCCAGTTCCAGGGCGGCATCGTGTGGACCTGGATCGGCAACTCGGTGCTGTACACCGGTGTGGCCCTGCTCGTCACTCTCGTCGTGACGATCCCTGCGGGCTACGCTCTCGCGCTCACCGAGTTCCGTCTACGCAAGACGCTGCTGATCGTCACCCTGGTCGTCATGCTCATTCCGAGCACGGCGCTCGTGCTGCCGGTGTTCCTCGAGATGTCGGCGCTGAAGCTCGTCGGCAACCCGCTCGCGGTGATCCTGCCGTTCTCCTTCTTTCCCTTCGGCGTCTACCTGACCTACATCTACTTCTCGACGAGTGTGTCCAAAGACCTGTTGGATGCCGCGCGCATCGATGGGGCCGGCGAGTGGCGCGTGTTCGGGCGCATCGCGATGCCGCTGGCAACGCCCGTCATCGCGCTCGTGGGCTTCTTCAACCTGGTCGGAAACTGGAACAACTACTTCCTGCCGTTCGTGATGGCCCCGGGGCGCAAGTCGCCGATCCAGGTCGGGCTGGCGGAGCTGCTGTCGAACGTTCCGCTGTTCAACCCGACAAGTGGCGCATCGATCACGATCTCGTTGCCGGTCCTGGCGCTCGCCACGCTCGTCTCGGTCGGTCCCGTGCTCGTGATCTTCCTCTTCTCGCAACGCTTCCTCGTGACCGGCATGACCGCGGGCGGGACGAAGGAATGAGGATGTCGTCGACCCCGGTCCGTCGGTTCGGCATGGCCGCCCGACTCGTCCCGGAGAAGCGGGCGGAGTACCTTGAGCTGCACGCAGCCGTCTGGCCGCACGTCGAGGAGATGAACACGCGCTGCGGCATCCGCAACTTCACGATCTTCGTCCTCGACGACGTGATCCTCGGGTACTACGAGTACGTCGGCGACGACTACGAGTCCGACCAGGCGATCATGGCGCAGGATCCGATCTGTCAGCAGTGGTGGTCGTACACCGCGCCCTGCCAGCTGCCGCTGCGCAGCGGCTCACCGAGCCCGAACTGGGAGCAGTTCGCGGAGGTCTGGCACCAGGATTGACGTCAGGGCTTGCGGGCGGTGGGCTGACGCCGGCGCTGCCACGCGTCGAGGATGTGTGCGCGCATCGCCCTCTCGGCGGCCGCGGCATCCCCCGCCTCGATCGCCTCGAGAACGCGGCGGTGCTCCTCCAGGGTCAGATGGAAGACATCCTTCGACGGGTTCGTCGTGAAGCGGGCCGACTCGCGCGCGCGTGAGTACAACGTGCGGGTGATGCTCTCGGCGAGCGGGATCTGCGACTGCCGCATCACTTCGAGGTGAAAGAGCATGTCGGCGTCGTTGTACTCGTCCTCGTGATCGATGGTGTGCTCCATGCGCTCGTAGGCTGCGCGCAGGGCATCGAGCTCGGCATCCGATCGACGACCCGCCGTCGCGGCGGCCATCGCGCCTTCCAGCGCGCCACGCACGACCGCGAGATCGTCCAGTACGCCCAGCGACGCGTCGTTCTCGAGCATGACCTGCAGAACCACCGGATCGAGGACGTTCCAGGACTCGCGCGTGCGCACGGTCGTCCCGCTGCCCTGCACGACGGCCACGAGGCCCTTCTCCTCGATGCGCTTGATGGATTCACGCACGACCGTGCGGCTGACGCCGAAATGCGCGCTCAGCTCCGTCTCGATCGGCAGCATGGTGCCTTCGGGGATCTCCTCGGTGATGATCGCCGTCACGAGGTCGTGGACAACCGCGACGCCGAGCCGCGACACCGGGGTGCGCGCCGCCTGGCGATCGAACACGCGCGGCGGTGCGGCCTCCGGCCGAAGATCATTCATCGCAACATTCTATGCGTCGCGGTGCGTGGCGGGAGAAGACCCGGCTCGTCTCTCGGCAGCAAGGCTGAGCCCCGCGCGCAGGGGTCGCACGTGCGGTCCCGCGGACTGCAACCAGTCGCCGTCGTGGACCGCGGCACCGATCGCCTGCTCGTCCACGGTCAGTCCTGCGCCTGGGGCATCGCCGAGGATGATCCCTCCCTCGTCGACGTGCTCGTCGACGAGGACGCCGAAGGGCATGCCGAGGTCCTGGACCTCCGCGGTGAGGTGGTTGGGCACCGCCGCGGCGGCGTGACTCACCGCGGGATTGCTGGTCAGGCCGACCGGACTGATCGGCAGATCGCGTGCATGGGCGGCGTAGGCCAGTCGCAGGAAATGCGTGATCCCCCACACGGCGCCGGTCTGCACGACGTCGACGGCGCCGAGGTCGAAGAGCGCGCGGAACTGCTCGAGGCCGGTCAGGTTCTCGCCGGTGGCGACGGCGGCGCGCACCGACTGCGAGAGCCGCGCGTGGCCGTGGGCGTCCCAGCGACGCAGCGGCTCCTCGATCCACGTGAGATCGATCTCCGCCTCCACGGCGCTCACGTAGCGCACGGCCTGCTTCAGGTTCCATGACTCGTTGGCGTCGAGCATGAGCGCGGGATGCTGCGTGTTGCGCGCCAACTGCTCCTGAACGATACGCAGGCGGCGCAGGTCGGTCTCGACATCGCGTCCGCCCTTGAGCTTGCCACTCGTGAAGCCGCGCTCCGCCATCGCCGCGTAGAAGTCCGCCAGTCGCTCGTCGCTGAGAGCGATGTCGAGGCCCGACGCGTACCCCGGGACGAAGCGGTCCCGACCGCCTAGTAGACGCCACAGCGGCTCGCCGAGGGCCTTGGCCTTGATGTCCCAGAGAGCGGCGTCGAGCGTGGCGATCCCCCCGAACGTGGCCCCGTTGTGACCCGCCTTGAAGACGTGGGCGAGCATGCGGTCGTACAGGCCGGAGACGCCGCGGGGATCCTGGCCTTCGAGGGCGGGGAAGATGCGGGCGATGTCGTGGTCGGAGCCGACGGCCACCCCCTCGATCCCCTCATCGGTCTCCACGATGACGATCGGCACCTCGGTGATGCCGGATGCGATGAAGCCGTTGACGTCGCCCACGGGCCGCCCCCAGTCACGGTGGGTGCGGAGCGTGCGGTAGCCCGTGATCTTCATATCGTCCTTGACACTTTCCGGGGTGAATTCCTGCTATAGAGCATACATCATATGAACGATGAACGGACGCGGAGATGAGTCACACCCCCGTCCACCTCCAGCGCCGTGCCCGTGGTGGATCCCGCGCGGGGACTGGCGAGGTACAAGATCGCGTCGGCGACCTCCTCCGGGGTCACCATCCGCCCCGTCGCCTGTCGCGCATCCAACGCGGCCCGCTCGGCGGTCGGATCGGGGAACTGCTGCAGCATCCGCTCGACGAACGGCGTCGACACCGTTCCCGGGCTCACGCAGTTGACACGCACGCCCTCCGACACGTGGTCCGTCGCCATCGCGTACGTGAGCGCGAGGACGGCGCCCTTCGACGCGTTGTAGACGGCGCGCTGGGGCAACCCGTTGAGAGCGCCGATCGAGCACACGTTGACGATCGCTGCGTGCGCGGATGCGCGCAGATAGGGGAGAGCGGCGGCGCTGACGCGCGCCGTGCCGCGGACGTTGATGTCGAGAACCCGCTCCCAGTCGTCCTCCGTCGCCTCCTCGACAGTACCCACGCAGCTGACCCCGGCGCTGTTGACGACGACATCGATCCCGCCCAGACGCTGAGCGATGGCCTCGATGGCCACGTCGACGGAGCGCCGGGAGGTGACGTCGGCCTCGAAGCCCATCACCGCGGGCGGCAGTGCGGCGAGGGAGCGGTCGAGCACGGCCACCGTCGCTCCCGACGTGACGAGGGCGTTGACGCTGGCCAGGCCGATGCCGGACGCACCCCCGGTGACGACGGCGACGATGCCGTCGAAGTCTCCGGTGCTCATGCGTCGGCCAGCCGTTGCGCCGCCCGCCCAAGACCGTCGATCTCGAGCTCGACGAGATCACCGGCGCGCAGATACGGATGATCCGCCCGGCCGAGGGCTACCCCCGCGGGAGTCCCGGTGTTCACGAGGTCGCCGGGGCGCAGCACCATGAACTGCGACAGGTACCAGATCACATGGGCGACGGAGAAGATCTGCTGCGCGGTCGACCCGTTCTGTCGTTGCGCGCCGTTCACCCACAGGCGCAGGCCGAGCGCCTGCGGGTCGTCCACCTCGTCGGCGGGAACGAGAACCGGCCCCAGGGGATTGAACGTCTCACAGCTCTTGCCCTTGTCCCACTGCCCGCCGCGCTCGAGCTGGAACTCGCGTTCCGAGACGTCGTGCGAGACGACGTACCCGGCGACGTGTCGGAGGGCCTCGTCGGGCGAGGTGAGATAGCGGGCGGTGCGGCCGATCACCACCCCGAGCTCGACCTCCCAGTCGGTCTTCTGGGATCCGCGCGGGATGAGGATGTCGTCGAACGGGCCGACGATCGTGCGGGGATCCTTCATGAAGACGACCGGTTCGCCGGGAACCGCTGCGCCCGTCTCGGCGGCGTGATCGTGGTAGTTGAGGCCGATGCAGACGATCTTGCTGGGGAAGGCGATCGGCGCGCCGGTGCGGAGGTCCGCGGCATCCGGCAGAACCGTCAGCCGGCCGGCGTGCCACGCTTCCCGCACGCGCACCAGTCCGTCGTCGGCGAGGAAGGCGCCGTCGATGTCAGCGGTGAGGGGGCGCAGATCCCACGCGACGCCGTCGCGCCACATCGTGGGGATTTCGTGTCCGAGGGGTCCGAGTCGTGCGAAGCTCATGGGCTGTCTCCGAGGGTGTGGGGGTGACGATCAGCGGACAACGGTGATCCCGAAACCCTGATCGAGGTCGGACTGTCGCGCGGCACCTTGCCAGTCGCCGGGGTGCAGGCAGGCGAATGCTCCACACCGGGTCGCGACCCGCAGCCGCTCGTATGCAGGGTGCCCCGCCGCGCGCGCGGCGAGGTAGCCGGCGGCAAAGGCGTCACCGGCGCCGACCGTGTCGACGGGGGAGATCTTGTCGGCGGCGATCAGGTGCGCGGCGCCGTCGATCTCGGCGATCGCGCCTCGATCACCGAGCGTCACGACGGCTTCGCGTGGGCCGAGTGCGCCCAGGGCCCGCGCGAGCTCGGCGAGCGGGGCGGCACCCGAGGGTCGTGACACCAGCTCGGCCTCCTCATCGCTCGCGAAGACGATGTCGACACGCGGGAGAAGATCGAGATAGGCGGCGCGGGCCCGATCGCGGTCCCACAGCTTCGAGCGGTGGTTGACGGCGAAGGAGACGAGCAGGCCGTGAGCGCGGGCGCGGTCGACGGCCTCGTGCACCGTCGCACGAGCGCTCGCCGAGAGCGCGAGCGTCACGCCCGTGATGTGGATGATGCCGTAAGCGGCGAAATCGAGCCGATCGAGGTCGGCGGGGGTGAGGCGGCTTCCCGCGCTCCCGGCCCGGTAGTACTCGATCACCGTCGTTCCCGCCCTCGGCGTGGACTTCAGCATGAGACCGGTCGGCGCCGCGGGGTCGGTGATCGCGAGCACGTCGACCCCCTCCGCGCGCAGGTCACCGCAGACGCGACGCCCCAGCGCGTCATCGCCCACGCGTCCCAGCCACGTCACGGGCACGCCCAGACGCGCGAGCCCGACGGCGGTATTGCCCTCGGCGCCTCCCGTGTCGATGGATGCCGCGGGCAGGCGCTCGAAGCCGCCGATGCCGTCTCCACGGAGCAGACCCATGCTCTCTCCGAGGGTCAGCACGCGCAGGGGGGCGCTCATGCCGGGCCTCGCACCGCGTCGCAGAGCTCGCGGCACGCGCGTGCGAGATCGCGGATCGCCCCGAAGCCACCTGCCGCGATCTGCGCCCGCGGCACCATCCAGCTGCCGCTGCCGGCGAACACGGTCGGGCGACGCAGGTAGTCGCCGAGGTTGTCGGCACTCACACCTCCGCTGGGCAGGAGGCGAACGTCGGGAAACGGGCCGGCAAGAGCGTCGAGGTAGGCGGGTCCGCCCAAAGCCGAGGCCGGGAACACCTTGAGATGCGTGTAGCCGTCCTCACGCGCGCGTTGCAGTTCCGTCGCCGTCGCGATGCCCGGGATCATCGTGAGGCCGCGCTCGCGTGCCCTCACGTTGACGCCCGCGGCGTAGCCTGGCGACACCAGGAACCGCGCCCCGGCATCCGCCACGGCATCCACTTGGTCGGCGCTCAGCACCGTGCCCGCGCCCGCGATGAAGCCGTCGACGGCGGCCGCCGCGCGCAGCGCCCCCAGACCCGCTGGCGTACGCAGGGTGAACTCGGCGCAGCCGATACCGCCGTCTCGCAGCGCCTCCGCGAGCGGAGCGCCATGGAGGGGGTCGTCGAGGACGACGACCGGCACGATGCCGATGCGACCGATCGTTTCGAGCGTGTCCACGGTGCCGATCACCGGCCGAGCCAGCCGCCGTCGACGGGGAGGGCGATGCCCGAGACGTAGTCGGAGGCGGGTGCGGCGAGGAAGACGGTGGCGCCCGCGAGGTCGGACGCCTCACCCCAGCGTCCGGCGGGGATGCGCTCGAGGATGGAGCGCGAGCGGTCGATGTCGGCGCGCAGCGCCTCGGTGTTGTCGGTGGCGATGTAGCCGGGGGCGATCGCGTTCACGTTGACGCCGTGCGAGGACCACTCGTTGGAGAGTGCCTTGGTCAGACCGGCGATGCCGGACTTCGCGGCGGCGTACCCGGGAACGTTGATGCCGCCCTGGAAACTCAGCAGCGACGCGGTGAAGATCACCTTGCCGCGTCGGCGCTCGAGCATCTGACGGGCGACGGCCTGGGTGAGTCGGAACTGGCTGGACAGGTTGATCTGGATGACCCGGTCCCACAGTTCCTGCGGGTGCTCGGCGGCGGGGGCTCGTTCGATCGTGCCGGCATTGTTGACGAGGATGTCGACGCGGCGTTCGGCGAGGGTCCGGCCCAGAGCGTCGACGGCATCGACGTCGGCGAAGTCGCACGCGATGCCCTCGAAACGGCGGCCCGTCGCCGTGACGGCGTGCTCGATGTCGCTGCCGGATGCCGGTTGCGAGGCGCTGACGCCGATGATGTCGGCACCGGCCCCGGCGAGGGCCACGGCCATCGCGTATCCGATGCCGCGGCGCGCGCCGGTGACGACAGCCGTCGTTCCCGTCAGGTCGAACAGGTCGCTCATGACTGACCGGCCACGTCGACGAGGATCTTCATGGCACGGCCGGCTTCGAGGTCGGCGAAGGCTTCCGCGGTGTCGCCGAGCGAGACGATGCGCGTGATGAGTCGGTCGGCGGGGATCACACCCTCGGTGATGAGTTCCACCGCCGTCTCGAAGTCGGCGCGCTGGTACACGCGTGCGCCCAGGATGCGAAGTTCGCGCCAGAACACCCGCTGCAGGTCGATCGGACGGGGAGTCGGGTGGATCGCGACCACGACCAGGGTGCCGCGGACTTTGACGAGGTCCGTCGCGCCGAGAACGGCGGGTGCGGCGCCGGAGACCTCGAAGACGACGTCGGCGCCCGCGCCCGCTGTCCACTCCTCGACGGCATCCTTCTGGTCGCGCTCGCGCGGATCGAGGGTCGCGAAGCCGAGCTCGGCGATCTGGGCGCGTCGCTTCTCGTCGAGTTCGATCACGAGCACGTCGGCCCCGGCATGACGGGCGACGGTCGCGATGAGCAGACCGATCGGGCCGCCGCCGATCACGACGGCCTTGTCGCCCGGGACGAGCTCGCTGCGGCGGACATCGTGCACGGCGACGGCGACGGGCTCGATGAGGGCGGCATGGTCGAGCCGTGTGTCCGCGGGCACTCGTACGAGTGCGCGCACGGGCACGTTCCAGCGCTGTTGCAGCGAGCCGGGGGAGTCGATGCCGATGAAGTCGAGGTTCTGGCAGATGTGCTCATTGCCGGCAACGCACGCGGGGCACGTGCCGTCCCAGTCGAGCGGCATGACGGTGACGGCCTCACCCACGTCCCAGCCCGACACCCCCTCGCCGAGCGCGGCAACGGTTCCGCTCATCTCGTGCCCGAAGACGAGCGGCATGCGGACACGCGCGTCCATGTTCCCGTGGAAGATGTGCAGATCGGTGCCGCAGAGGCCGGTGTAGGCGACCGCGAGCTGCACCTCGCCTGCGGCGGGGGGTGTCGCGGGAGCGTCCACGGCGATGAGTTCGCGGTTGCCGGCGTAGGCGAGACCGTTCACGCTGTCGTCCTCTCGAGGGTCGGGGTGGAAGGAAGTCGGTAGAAGGCGCTCGCCGTGCCGCCGAGCGCGGCGTCGCGATCGGCGGCATCCCAGCCGCCGATGATCTCGGTGAGCGCGGCGTGGGCGCGGTGATGCCCGCCGGCGCGCACGACGATGGGCCAGTCGCTGCCGTACATCAGCCGTGCGGGGCCCAGGATCTCGACCGCGTCGTCGATGAACGGACGGATGTCGTCGACCGACCAGGCGGTCGTGTCGCCCTGAGGCGGGTAGAGTCCGGAGAGCTTGGCATGCACGAGCGGGTGCGCGGCGGCATCCCGCAGCAGTTCGCGCCAGCGCAGTCGCTCCTGGGCGGTGCCCCCGATCGGCGGCTTGCCGAGATGGTCGATGACGATCCGCAGCGCGGGATGGCGCCCGGCGAGGCCGGGGATCTCGCCCAGCGCCTCGGCGGAGGAGGTGACGAAGTCGAGCGCGAGGCCGGCCTGCGCCAGCAGGGCGAGCGCGTGGTTCTGCGCCGAGCCGGACAGCCAGCCCGGCTCGCGGTCGTGGATGAGATTGCGGATGCCGACGATCAACGGATCGCCGGCGAAGCTCTCGATGCCGCGCTCGAGGGCCGCGGGGTCGTCCAGCGGCAGCCACGCGACGATGCCGGCCACACGGCGCGGGTGTCGCCGCGCCTCGGAGCGCATGAGCTCCGTGTCGGCCGCGTTGTCGGCGGCCTGGACGAGTACGACGCGGTCGACACCGGCGTGGTCGAGGTCTGCGGCGATGTCATCGATCAAGAGGGTGCGATCGATCGGATGCAGTGCCGACGTGAGCCAGGGGTAGGGAGCCCGGGTCGGGTCCCAGACGTGCAGATGCGCATCGACGATCATGCGGTCTCCAGTTCCGTCCAGGCCTCGTCCGAGATCGGTGTCTCGTACCTGTCGACCGTGCTGTTCACCTGGGCGGCGTTGCGCATGCCCACCACGACCGAGACCACCGCGGGGTCGCGCAGCGGGTACTGCACCGCCGCGTCGGGCAGTGTGATGCCGTGGCGGGTGGTGATGTCGGCGAGGCGCCGTGCGTGGGCGATGACGTCGACGGGCGCGGGCCCGTAATCGTAGGTCGCATCGTCACGGACGATGGGACTGCTGAGCAGGCCCGAGTTGTAGACGGCGGCGGAAACCACGGCGACGCCGCGCTCGTGCGCCAGGGGCAGCATTTCGTCCTGGGCTCGGCGGTCGAGAAGCGTGTGCCGTCCGGCGACCATGACCACGTCGACATCGCAGTGAGCGATGAACTGCGTGAGCATCTCCGCCTGGTTCATTCCGGCGCCGATCGCACGGACCACACCTTGTTCGCGCAGTTCGACGAGCGCATCGATCCCGCTCGTGGACGCCTCGTCCCAGTAGTCGTCCGGATCATGCAGGTAGGCGATGTCGATGCGGTCGAGCCCCAGCCGATCGAGGCTGCCCTCGATGGAGCGGAGCACGCCGTCGCGGGAGAAGTCCCACTTGCGCTGGTGCGTGGCCGGTGCGGCGAAGCCGTTCTCGTCGTCGAGCAGTCCCGCTGCCGCACGGGCGGGGGTGGGGATGAGGGCGCGTCCGACCTTCGTCGAGACGACGAACGCGTCACGCGGCCGGCCCTGCAGCGCCCGTCCGAGGCGCAGCTCCGACAGTCCCACGCCGTAGTGCGGTGCGGTGTCGAAGTAGCGGATGCCGCGGTCCCACGCCGCCTGCACGGCCTCCGCCGCCTCGACGTCGGAGGTCTTGCGATAGAGGTTCCCCAGCTGCGCGGCCCCAAACCCCACTTCGGAGACATCGATACGGCCGCCGATGGCTCGCTGACGCATGTGACCTCCTTGTTCACAAATGATCATACATCACATGTGAGGTCACATCGAGAAGTGCGAACCCGCCTCCTGCCGGTCGCGGCTCAGACGTGCGGCCTGACCAATGGCGCACCCGCGGTGAACGCGTGCGCCGCGAAGCGAACGCCCATCCGCTCGTAGGCGGCGGCGTTCGGGTGAAGCCCGTCGTCGAGGTCAGCCACCTCGGTATCCGGAAGCAGCTCTCGACCGTCGAGGAAGAAGAGTCGCGCATCGTCCGCGCGCGCCGCGAGCACCCGCGCGAGCGCCTCGCGCACGACGCGGAGGTTCATCGCCCCGCGCTCGATCTCCGCCGGCGTCCCCGCGCTGCGTGCGCGGCCGCGATCGTCGAGAACGGTGGGACCCGGCGCCTCTTCGTGGGCCGGGCAGGGTATCGGCCCGAGCATCAGCACCGGCGCCTGTGGATGCCCTTCGCGCACGGTGTCCAGAAATCCATGCAGCACCGGTTCGAACATACGGCGACGCATGAGGTCGCCGTTGACGACGTTGATGCCGATCTCGATGCTGATCGCATCGGCCGGCTGGTCGCGGATCGTTCGAGCGACGAACGGGTCGCCCACCGCGTTGCCGCTGAAGCCGAGGCTGCGCAGGCTGTAGCCGCCGTGCGCCGCGGCGATCGCCGGCCATGTGCGGGTGGGCGCCGACGCTTCTCCGCACTGGCTGATGGACGACCCGTGGTGCACCCAGACGGGTCGATCGTCGCGCGGCGGCGTCACGGGTGCGTCGGCGCAGAGCGCGACGAGCTCGACGGCCGTGGTGTGCGGAAGCCAGATCTCGATCTCGCGCTCGCGTCGAGTGGCGCCGGTGTGGAACGTCACGGCGACGGGCGGGTGCTCCTGGGTCACCGTGCCGTCCGCAGCGACGAGGGTCTGGGCCGCGCCCGGCACGAAGACACGCTCGCGGTGCGCGCCGTCGACGACCAGATCGAGCACCGCCGGCGCTGCCGGGCGTACGCCGGTGTCGATGCCGATGATCGCGAGCTCCAAGGTCACACGCGTCGCCCCCGTGCGAGCGGCGATGCGCACACCGGATGTCATGCCGACGACGAAGTCGAAGACGGGGTCGGGGATCTGCCGTCGCGTCCAGGGCGGAAGCCGCCGTGGGCGGGGGCCGTAGATGCCCGGCACGCTGTCCAGCGCGCCGACGACGGACACCGCCGTCGAGGGAAAAGCGGTCGTGAACACCGTGTTCATCCGTGGGGCGAGTCCGTGCGCGACGTGCCGATGACGGGAGGTGCGGTGACCGTGCGCAGCAGGGTCTCGACCAGGCGATGACGGCGGTCGTCCCCACCCCGGGTCGTCGCCCCTTCGACGAATCGGGGAACGACGGGAGACGCATCGGCATCCTCATCGTCCAGGCTTCCGATGAGGTGACGGGCGGCGCGCTCGCCGACATCCGTCAGCCGAGGATCGATGGATGCCAGGTAGGGATCGATGTCGTCGCCGTAGCCCGCGACGTGGTCATAGCCGACGATCGCGACGTCCTCGGGAACGCGCAGGCCGGCCGCCTCGAACCCCGCGGCCAACCCGATCGCGATGGCATCGCTGCCGGCGAAGACGGCGTCGACGGCCGGCGTGCGAGCGTGGAGGATCTCGGCGGCGAGATGGCCCCATCCCCGGCTGAACGACCCGTGGAGGACGGCGGCCGGCTCGAGGCCCGCCTCGCCGAGCGCAGCAGCGAATCCGCGCGATCGCTCGCGGACGGAGGGGAGGTGCTCCTCGGCGGTGACGTGGGCGATGCGCCGGCGCCCGAGTGCGATGAGGCTCTGCGCGGCCAGCGCGCCCCCCGCACGCTCATCGGGGTGGATGCTGCTGGCATTCGTCGCATGGTGCGGTCCGAACGCATGGACCACCGGCCCGGAGAAGGAGACACCGAGGTCGTCGATCGCGACATCCGGACCCTCCCCGATGACGATGATGCCGTCGACTTGGCGATCGATCATGTGCCGGATGTGGTCGCGGCGCAGGTCCGGCTCGTGCTGAGCGTCGTACAGGACGCTGGCGAGGTCGTGCGCGCTGAGCGCCCGGTTGATGCCGATCAGAACGGGCATGCAGAACGCGCCGGCCGCATTCTCCGCGAGGACGCCGATCGTGCGACTGCGGCCCATGGCGACACTGCGGGCGAGAGCGTTGGGCCGATAGTCGAGGTCGCGGGCGGCCGCGAGCACCCGCTCCCGCGTCGCGTCCGCGACGCGACCGGTGTCGTTCATGACCTGCGATGCGGTCGGCACCGACACGCCGGCGGCACGGGCGACATCGACCAGGCGGGCAGAGCGCTGCGGCATCCTCACCATCCCTCGCTCCCGGTAGGGCACCGGGGCCGTGTTTTCGATGAGCAGTCTATGCCAAAGCGGTTCGGCATAGACTGCTCATGTGTCCAATGATGGTGCCACCGAGATCGCCGTGCACGGCGACGTCCGCTCCGATTTCGCTGCCGTGCGCTCGGCCTTCGCCGACGTCCTCCAGGCCGACCGAGCCGGGGGCGCGCTCTGTGTCGTCCACCGGGGCGAGACCGTCGTCGATCTGTGGGGCGGTGTCGATCCCCTCTCCGGGACGGCGTGGGAGCGCGATTCCACGACGCTCGCGTTCTCGGCGGCCAAGGGCATCGTCGCGATGCTGGTGGCCCAGCAGATCCAGCGGGGAACGATCGATCCCCTGGCGCCCGTCGCGGCCTACTGGCCGGAGTTCGCGGTCGCGGGCAAGGCGTCGATCACGGTCGCCGATGTCCTCACGCACACGGCGGGGATGCCGACGCTTCCGCTCGATGACGCGCGGGATCTTCTCGATCCCGTGCGGTTGGCCGCACGCGCCGCGCAGCGTTCCCCCGACTATCCGCCGGGCAGCGCCCGGGTCTACCACGTGCTCAGTTACGGCCTGCTGGCGGGCGAGATCCTTCGTCGCGTCACCGGTCTCGACGCCGGTGCGCTGCTGCAGCGGGAGATCGCGGCGCCGCTCGGCGCCGACCTCTGGCTGGGTACGCCTCCCGAAGCCGACGGTCGGTTCCGGCCGGTGCTGATGGACCCGATCGTGCCGCCTCCCGAGCCGGGCGGCACCGACTCCGCGTCCGGGGCCGCCTGCCGATCCGCCTACACGAGCACCCTGCAGATCGTGCCCCTCTTCGAGCGGGAGGACGGCGTGCAGGGAACGGAGCTCGTGAACGGCAGCGACTTTCGGAGGGCGCTCGTTCCCGGGGGCGGGCTCGTCGCCACGGCGCGCGGCATCGCGCGCGCCTACGGTGCCTGCGTCGCGCCCGTCAACGGCGTCCGACTGCTCGACGACGACACGGTGGCGAAGGTCTCGGCGGACTGGCTGGACGGCGTGGCCGAGCCGGCATGCAACCCCGCCGCGGCACTGACCACGCGCTGGGGCCTCGGCTTCGAGATCGCTCACGAGCTCTGCCCTATGCTCGGGCCGGGCTCGTTCGGCCACGCCGGCATGGGCGGGCGTCTCGCCTTCGCTCATCCCGGATCACGCACGGGCTTCGCCTTCATCGGTCAGCGGATGCTCTTTCCCGAACCGGGGCGCGACCCACGCTGGCGACGTCTGCTCGACGCGCTGGCGCCGGCGCTCGGCTGAACGGGGGGGGTGCTCGCGGCATCCGCCGGGGGTGGATGCCGCGAGCAGCTCATCCGTGCGCCGCTGCGCTCCGCGCGGCCTTCTCGCGTTCGAGCTGCGCCAGTCCGCGATAGTCGGGATCGGGATCGCTCGCCGCGTGGGCGGTGCGGACCGCCGCGCGCACGCGCTCGGGCGTGAACACCGCGGGGTGTGCCGTGCGTATCCGCCAGATCTCGTGCTCGCCCGGCAGGAGGGTGATCACGTTGCGGTCGGCGTGCGCGTCGGGGTCGAGAGCATCGACGAGCAGCGTCACGTCGCGCAGGAGCGTGTGCGCGTCGATGCGGATGCCGACACCGTCCGGCGCGACCTCTACGTTCAGCTCGAACGCCGGAACGCGATCGGGAAACTGCCGGTCGGTCCCGCCGAGCAGCGAGCTGCGGGTCGGACCGTCCGGCGCGAGCGCCGTGGCGATCAGGAGTTCGTCGGGCGCGAGCGCGGCGGCGATCACGGAGAGGTCTACGCGGGTCGAGCGATGCGGTTCTGCGACGACACGGAGTGAGCACCGCTCGACCAGACTGTCCGGACGCCAGCGCTGCACGTCGACGTCCACCGACCAGACCGTGCTCGTGCTGTTGCACACGAACAGCGCCGGAACACCGTCTTCGTGGCGCAGCACCACGATGCGATCGCGATGCGCCTCGCGCACGGCGTAGGCGACGGGCTTGAACCGATCGTTCACGTCGATCATCGACCAGGACAACGCGGGCCAGCAGTCGTTGAGCTGCCACACGATCGTTCCGCGGCAGAAGGGTTCCAGAGAGCGGAACCGTTCCACGCCGTACCGCACCGCCCGCGCCTGATCGAGTTGGGCGAGCCAGTACCACTCGTCGAAAGCACGCGGGACGCCGAAGTGCGCCGCGAGCACGTCGTTGATGCGCTCCGTTCCGCCCTCGGCCTTCTGCCGCTGCACCGTTCCGGGGGAGAACGGAGCGGGATCCGCATCGTGCGTCACGGCGTCGAAGGTCACACGTGCGGGAGGACCCTGGAAGCCGAACTCCGAGACGAAACGCGGCCTGACGTCGTCGTAGGCGCGATAGTCGTCGGGTATCCACCAGTGCACGACACCCCGTGTCGGATCGTTGGGATCGTCCCACCGCCCGCCCGAGGACGGACTGCCGATGAGGTACGTGCGCCCCGGGTCGAGCTCGGCGGTGACTGTCGGCAGGAGGTCGGTGTAGAACCCTTCGCCCCAGGTCGCGCCGTCGAGGGCATGCTCCCAGTCGTGCAGGAACCAGAACCAGAGGTTCTCGTTGTTGCCGTTCCACAGCGCCAGGCTCGGATGGGGCATGAGGCGGGTGATGTTCTCGCGCACCTCCGCCTCGACCTCGGTGCGTAGCGGCTCCTCCTCCGGGTAGGCCGCGCACGCGAAGAGGAAGTCCTGCCAGACGAGCATTCCGGCCTCATCGCACGCTCGGTAGAACTCGTCGGACTCGAAGACGCCACCTCCCCAGACCCGCAGGAGGTTCGCCCCCAGGTCGCGGGCCTCCGCGACACGTCGACGCACGTCGTCCTCTGTCACCGCGGCGAGCGACGTGTCGTCGGGGATCCAATTGAACCCGCGGACGTACAGCGGCACGTCGTTGACGGTGATGCCGAAGCTACGCCCGACCTCGTCGTCGACCTGCTCGACGACGAGGTCGCGGAAGCCGACGCGACGCGTCTGCGTGTCGAGCACGTCGCCATCCGAGGTCGTCAGGGTGACGACCAGATCGTGCAGGGTCTGCGGGCCGAGTCCTGCGGGCCACCAGCGCTCTGGCGCGGGAACGTCGAGGCGAGCATGCGCGCGGACGGCGCCGGGTTCGACGTCCACCTGGACGCCGACGTCCCCGATCCTGGCGATCATGATGAGGGCTGAGTCGGAGCCGACCGCACCCGAGCGCTCCAGTTCGACATCCAGGTCGACGACGCCGTCCACGCCGTCCAGGCGAATCGTCGGTCGCAGCGCGCTCAGACGGGCGGTCGACCAGGCTTCGATCTCGACGCGGCGCCAGATTCCCGACCCGGGCAGCGCGGGGCCCCAGTCCCAGCCGAACGCGCAGGCGTTCTTGCGGATGAACGGAGACAGATCGCTGAAGACGCTCCATCGTGCGCCGAGACGGTCGCGTTCGGCGGTGGCGACCGCCACGGGCGAGTCGATGTCGATGCGCAGGGCGACGGCATCCGCGGCGAGCTCCGGGACGGGGACGCGCCACGTGCGGTGCATGTTGCTGAGGCGGGCGCGCTCGTCGCCGTCGACCCGCAGCACCGCATGTGTATCGACGCCGTGGAGAACGAGGTCGATGCGTTCCGCGGTGGTGTCGATCTGCTCGAGAGTGGTCTCGTACGACCAGTCGGACTGTCCGATCCACGCCAGCCGGCGCTCGTTGTCGCCCTCGTGGGGGTCGTCGATCGCGCCCGCGCTGCGCAAGGCCATGTGGACGTCGCCGGGAACGGGGGCGGCAAAGCGACGCGGGGTGCCGTCGGGTGCGTGGGCGACCGCATCCGGCACCGGGCCGGACAGGGCGGTGAGCTGCCACGTGGCAGGGGTGGGTAGGCGCAGGAGCACGTGTTTTCATCCTTGAAGTCGGTCGCTCGGAGGCGGATGTGGTGATGCGGTCTTGCATCGTCGGCCCTTCGGGGGCTATCGTGCAAAAGCGCTTTGGCATCCCGATGAGTTCAAAGTACAACACGCACCGAGTGTCGGCAATCCGGCACCAGAAAGAGGAGTTTCGATGAAGAGACCACTCCGCATCCGAGGTTGGGTGGGCGCTGCAGCCCTCCTCGGCCTCGCATCGACCGGGCTCACCGCATGCAGCGGCGGCGCGAGCCCTGACCCGACCGGCCCCGTCGAGATCGTCATCGGCAATCAGCCGGCCGCGACCGAGACGGCGCGACTCGCGCAGTTCAACGCGCTCGTGGAGACCTTTAAGAAGGACCACCCGACGTACGTCGTCACCACGACCGAGGACGGTTGGGACGCTCAGACGTTCTCCGCCCGCCTCGCCGCCGGCGACCTTCCCACCGTCATGGGCGTGCCCTTCACGGAGATCCGCGGCCTCATCGAGCGCAAGCAGGTCGCCGACATCACGGATGCCGTCGACCAGCTCGGTGTCACCGCGAAGCTCAATCCGCAGCTGGTCGATCTGGTCAGCGCCGACGGGCGCTCCTACGGCGTTCCGACGATGGCGTACGCCATGGGGCTGGTGTACAACCGCGCCCTGTTCACGGCCGCGGGCCTCGATCCCGACTCCCCGCCCACGACGTGGGACGAGGTGCGCACGGCAGCCAAGACGATTCACGACAAGACCGGCGCCTACGGTTTCGCACAGGTCACCACCGACAACCAGGGCGGCTGGGTGCTGGGAGCCGAGGCGGCGTCGCGGGGCGGATCCCTCGTGAACGACAAGGGCGATCAAATCACCTTCGATGACAGTGCGACGACCGACGCGCTGCGCCTCATCCACGACATGCGCTGGACCGACGCCAGTATGTCGCCGAACGGGCTCATGGCGGCGCTCGACCTGGCGCAGGCATTCGCCGGCCGCCAGGTGGGGATGTTCGTCCTCCAGTCGGATGCCTATCGTCCGCTGACCGAACAGCTGGGCTTCCCCGGTTCCGACTTCGGCTTCGCGGCGATGCCGACCGCCACCGCCGGCCAGGCACCCGTCACGCTGTCCGGCGGCAACATCGAGGTCGTGCGCCCCGACGCATCTCCGGCACAGGTGAAGGCCGCCGTCGAGTGGGTGCAGCTGTCCGCTCTGGCGAAGTACGAGAGCAAGGATGCGGCACAGGCCGACGCGAAGGCCCTGGCCACGCAGGGCTCGGCCGTCGCGATCCCGGGCCTGCCCGTGGTCACCAGCGCGGCGTACGACCAGTACCTGTCCTGGATCTCCGACCTCAACAACGTTCCGCTGGCGAACTTCCGGCCCTACCTCGACAAGGTCGCCGAGCAGAAGGTGCAGTCGGAACCGCCTGTGAAGGGCCAGGACATCTACGCGACGCTCGATCCGGTCGTGCAGGCCGTCATCACCGACCAGAACGCCGACATCGGCACCCTGGTATCCGACGCGGCGAAGAAGGCGCAGGCCGTCTTGTCCCGGTGAGCACCGCGCTCGCCCGCGGTGGGGCGGCGGCGCGCCGCCCCACCGCACCCCTCTCGACACCGACGGAGTCCCGCATGTCCGCCCGCTCTCGACGCCACCGGCGCAGCGATCTGGTCGCCCTCGCGATCGCCGCGCCGACGATCGTCGTCTTCGCCGCCTTCTCCTGGTGGCCCATCGTCCTCGGCGCGCTGATGAGCTTTCAGCGCACGACCTTCATCGGCCCCGTCGACTGGGTCGGGTGGGACAACTTCGTCTATGTGCTCGAGGACCCGCAGCTCGCTCAGGCGGTCGTGAACACGCTCTGGTTCACCGCGCTCGCGATCGTGTTCGGATTTCCGCTGCCCCTGGCGCTCGCCGTCGTGATCTCGACGGTGCGGGCGCGCGCCCGCGGGGCGTATGCGGCGCTCGCCTACTTCCCGGTGATCGTTCCGCCCGTCGTCGCGATTCTGCTGTGGCGGTTCGCGTACGACCCGGCGCCGACGGGCCTGTTCAACAGCGCGTTGCGGCCACTCGGAGTGGGCCCGTTCGCCTGGCTCAACGATGCCGCGCTGGCGATGCCGTCCATCGTGCTTCAGGCGACCTGGGCCGCTGCCGGGACGAGCGTCCTCGTCTACCTCGCGGCGCTGACCGCCGTGCGACCCGAGCTGTACGAAGCCGCCACGCTGGACGGCGCCGGTGTGTGGGGGCGAATCTGGCATGTGACGCTTCCGCAGATGCGCACGATCATCCTGATCATGCTGCTGCTCCAGCTCATCGGGGCCGCACAGGTATTCACCGAACCCTTCCTCATGACCTCCGGCGGACCGCAGAACGCCACGCTGACCGTGCTTCTGCTCATGTACCGCTACGCGTTCGGCGGGTCGGCGGATTACGGCGCGGCGACAGCGCTCGGAGTGCTCCTCGCGGTCGTGCTCGCCGTGCTCTCCACCGTCTACCTCCGACTCACCAGGAGGTGGCAAGAGTGAGCGAGGTCGCGATCCTCACCCCGGCCGAGCGCCGCCGCCGCGGCGTCGCGGTACCGCTGTTCGTCGTGCATGCGCTCGTTCTCGTCGGTCTCGCGGTCGCCGGACTCGGCCCTCTGCTGTGGCTCGTCGCCGCATCGCTCGGAGAGACGGGCGACGTGCTCGCCGACCCGCTCGGCGTGTTCGCCCGGATGACCGAGTGGCAGCACTACGTCGACGCCTTCCGTGGCGTCGACACGGCGCGTCTGCTCGGTAACACCCTCGTGCTCGCCGCAGGTTCCGCCGCTGTGACGGTGGTGGTCGCCCTGAGCGCCGGATACGTCATCGCGATCATGCGCCCCCGATGGGCTCCGATCTTCTCGGCCGCGGTGCTCGCCACCATCTTCCTCCCGGCGATCGTGTCGTTCGTTCCGCTCTACCTGACCGTCGTCGACCTGTTCGGGACCGGTGTCTCGCTGCAGAACACCTATTGGGCCGTGTGGCTGCCCGCGGCGGCCAACGCGTTCGCGGTGCTGCTGGTCACGGGCTTCCTGCGAGGCCTGCCGCGCGAGCTCATCGAGGCCGCGCAGATCGACGGGGCCGGTCCCCTCCGGATCATGTGGAGCGTGGTCCTGCCGCTTGCGCGCCCGATCCTCGGCGTCGTCGCCCTGCTCGCGGCGATCGGAGCCTGGAAGGACTATCTCTGGCCGTCGCTGGTGCTCACCGACCCGAAGCTGCGCCCGATCTCGGTGGCGCTGCCGATGCTCGAGCGGACGAACGAGTTGACGACGTTCTTCGCGATCCTCGTGGTCGCCGCTGTCGTGCCCATCGCACTCTTCCTCGTCTTCCAGCGGCCGCTTCTCGCGAATGCGGGATTCTCGGCCGGCATGAAGGACTGAGGATCGCACTCCGTCCGCAACGGTGCGGACGGTGCACCTGAAGGAGAACCCATGAAACGACGGATCGTCCCCCTCCGTCTGCGCATCGCGAGCGCTCGCCCGCGGCCCCGGACGCTCGGCCGTCTCGCGCTCGCAGCGGCGATCGTCGCCGGCGGCCTGACGGCCGGCGCCGTGTCGGCCCCCGCCGCGATCGCGGCCGGAACGACCTATTACATCGACAGCGCGACCGGCAATGACGCCGCGGCGGGCACCAGCCCGGCGACGGCGTGGAAGTCCCTCGCCGCGGCCACGTCGCGCACGTTCGCGGCGGGAGACAGCATCCTGCTCGCACGCGGTGGTGCGTGGAGCGGTCAGCTCGCGCCCAAGGGCTCCGGTGCGTCGGGGGCGCCGATCACGATCTCGGCCTATGGCACCGGCGCGGCGCCGTCGATCTCGGGTGCACCGCTGGCGACCGGCGGCGCCGTCCAGCTCGAGAACCAGAGCTGGTGGACCATCGAGAATCTCGCCATCACGAACAACTCCGGCACCGACAACTTCGGCGCGACGACGCCGGGCACCGCGCGCGCCGGCATCCAGGTGCGAAACTCCGCGGGCAACACGACCCTGCGGGGGATCGTCATCCGCGGCAACACCGTGAGCGACGTGAACGGGTGCTTCGCATGCAGCGGCCTCGACGCCCATGACAACGGTGGCATCGTCGTCGACACGACCGCCATGGGTGCCAACTTCGACGGCGTGCTCATCGAGAACAACCACGTCGAGAACGTCGGCCGCACGGGCATCGTCGTCTGGGACAACAGCTACTTCACGACCAGCCAGACGGTCGTCGTGCAGTCCGCACTCACGTCGAACGTGCGCGTTCGCGCCAACACCGTCATCGATCCCGACAGCGACGGCATCCTCGCCTTCGGAACCGACGGCGCCGTGCTGGAGAGCAACGTGGTGCGCGGTGCCGGTCAGCGCACCTTCGAGGGGTCGGACATGCCCGCATCCGCCGGCATCTGGCCCACCCGGGGCATGAACACGCTCGTGCAGTTCAACGAGGTGTCCGGCACGCGCCTCCACAAGACGGACGGCCAGGGCTTCGACGTCGACATGGGCAGCACGAACACGCGCGTTCAGTACAACTACTCTCACGACAACGAGGGCGGCTTCCTCCTGCTGATGGGCGGCTTCTCGAGCGATGTCGTCGTGCGCGACAATCTGTCGATCAACGACGCGTGGGGCGGTCAGAAGGGCGTCATCACGTTCTCGTGGGGTGTGCCGGCGCCGGTGCGCATCTACAACAACACCATCGTGATCCCCCCGGGTTCTCCGGCCAAGCCGATCTACTGCGACGGGGATGCCGGGGCGTGCGCGTCCTCGACGCCCGGCCAGTGGTGGTTCACGAACAACATCGTCGACAACCGCGGCACGGGGGAGTACACCTACCCGGGCCTGGGGACGAACGCGGTCTTCTCGTCGAACCTCTTCTCGGGGAACCATCCAGTGAGTGAGCCGGCGGACGCGGCGAAGATCACCGCCGATCCCGGGTTCGTCGCTCCGGGGACGACGGGTGACGGCATCGGCGTGGCGAACGCGTACAAGCTGACGGCTGGATCCCCGGCGATCTCCAGCGGCGCCGTACAGTCCGCCAACGGGCTGCGCGACTTCTTCGGCAACGCGGTCTCGCCCACCGCGGCACCCTCACGCGGCTTCCATGAGGCCGCACCGCCGACGCCCGCCCCGGCGCTGTTCGATCCGGCGGCGGACTGGAGCATCAGCACCGCGCGATCGGCGAACATCGTCATCGACACGACGGGGCCGCTGTCGAACATGGCCGGCGACGCGGCGCGGTTCAAGCGCAGCAACAACGCCGCCGGCTGGATCCGGTGGGATGCGGCACCGGGCAAGGTCGTGACCCTCACGACCTTCCACTTCTCGCAGCCGCCGTCGGCGATCACGATCGTGGCACTGGACGCCTCGGGGGTCGAGACCGCCGTGCCGACGACGGCGACGGCCGCGGTCGCGACGACCAACGGATGGACCACGCGCACCATCACGAGCGGGGCGCTGCCGGCGGCGACCCGAGCCGTCGAGGTGCGCTTCGGGCCGGTCTCCGCCTGGGGCATCCAGGTCGGCGACGTCACGATCAATTGATGACCCCTCGGCGGCGGTGGCGGACCCGAACCCGCCGCCGCCGAGGCGACCACGCTCCACCGGAGGCGATGATGATCGAGCACGCTCTGATGCTGCGCGCACCCCGCAGCGACGACCGCGTGGTCATCGATGGTGCGCCGCGATTCACCCGGATCATCGAGATTCCTGCGCGACACGGCCCCGTGGTCACCGCTCGGCTCGCCGTCACCGCGGAGGGTCTCGTGGAGCCCGCCATCGACGGCGTCGGTGTGGGCTGCGACGTGCTGAGCCCGGGATGGACCTCCTACCCGTGGCGGCTGCGGGTGGCCACCCACGACGTGACGGCGATGATCGTCGCCGGTGCCCGTCACGAGCTGCAGCTCACCGCGGGCCGGGGATGGTACTGCGGCCGTCTGGGCTGGTGGGGTGCGGAGCGTCTCTACGGTGACGAGCCGGGTGTGGCGGCCGCGCTGGAGATCACCTTCGCGGACGGCTCGACGCTCGGCGTGGTCACGGACGCGACGTGGGACGTCACCGCGTCGGCTGTCGTCCGTGACGATCTGTACGACGGGCAGACCATCGACCTCACCCGGGACGGCGGCCCCTCGCATCCCCCCGACACGGAACGGATCGACGCGACGCGGCTCGTGCCGAGGCTCGGCCCGCCGATCGTGCGACACGAGCTCATCTCACCCGCGGAGATGTCGACCGACGGGCCCGACGCGGCGATCGTCGACTTCGGTCAGAACCTCGTCGGGTGGACGCGACTGCGCGTGCAGGGCCCGCGCGGTCACGTCCTCCGCATCCGTCATGCCGAGGTGCTCGAACACGGAACGCTCGCCACGAGACCGCTGCGTTCGGCCCGCGCCGAAGACATCGTGACGCTGAGCGGCGGCGAGGACGTCATCGAGCCGACGTTCACCTTCCACGGCTTCCGGTACGCCCGCATCGAAGGGTGGGATGCCGTCGAGGGGTCGGTCGAGGCGGTGGTCGTCGGCAGCGACCTCGAACGCACGGGACGCTTCTCCTGCGGTGATGCCCTCCTCGACAGGTTCCACCAGAACGTCGTGTGGAGCCTTCGCGGCAACACCGTCGGCCTCCCCACCGACTGTCCGCAGCGCGATGAACGCCTGGGATGGACCGGCGACATCGCGGTCTTCGCACCCACGGCCTGCTTCCTGTTCGACATGTCGGCCTTCCTGCGCGACTGGCTCGCCGATCTGCGGGCGGAGCAGCGGGCCGCACAGGGTCGCGTGCCGTACGTCGTACCGGATGTGCTGCGCAGCTGGACGGTCGATCCGGGTGCCGAGCCGGAGTCCGCGGCGATCTGGAGCGACGCCGCCGTGTGGGTGCCGTGGGCGATATGGGAGGCCTACGGCGATGTCGCCGTGCTGGAGGAGAGCTACGAGAGCATGTCCGCACACGTCGAGCGTGTGTGCGGACGGCTCTCCGCGCGCGGCGTGTGGGAGGGCGACTTCCAGTTCGGCGACTGGCTCGATCCGACGGCACCACCCGACGATCCGTTCGCCGCGGTCGCCGATCGCGATGTGATCGCCACCGCGGCTCTGTATCGGAGCATCGCCATCGTGGCGCAGACGGCGCGCGTTCTGGGGAGAGCGGAGGACGCCCGCGACGCCGAGCTGCGGGCCGATCGTCTGCGGCGCGACTTCGCACGGGTCTACGCCACGGCGAACGGGCGCCTGCACTCGGACGCCCCGGCCGTCTACGCCCTCGCGATCGTCTCCGGTGTGCTGACAGCGGATGCCGCGCGTGCAGCCGGCCGCCGCCTCGCCGAACTGGTTCGCGCCGCCGGTCACCGCGTCAACGCCGGCTTCGCGGGCGCGCCGTACCTCTGCGACGCGCTCACGCGCACCGGCCACCTCGACGACGCGCACGCGCTGATGCTCAACGTGAACCCGCCGTCCTGGCTCGCCCCCGTGGCGCAGGGCGCGACGACGATCTGGGAGCGGTGGGACTCGCTGCTGCCCGACGGCAGCGTGAACCCCGGGGAGATGACGAGCTTCAACCACTACGCCCTCGGCGCGGTCGCCGACTGGATGCATCGCGTCATCGGCGGTCTCGTCCCGGCGGCGCCGGGGTGGGCTCGGGTGCGCATCGACCCCCGTCCGCCGCTGGGCCTCCCCTGGGCATCGACGAGCATCGACTCTCCGCACGGGCGCATCGCGCTCTCCTGGTGGCGAGACGGGGAGGGCGCTCTGCGCGCCGAGTACGAGGCTCCGAACGGCGTCGAGGTCGACATCGCGCCGGCAATGGCCGGTCGGGTGAAACGCGTCGACGTCGTCACGCGGGCCGCGCCGCACCGCGTCGACGGGTGAGGCGGCCGCCGCGATCTCAGCCCGCGGCGGCCGACTCCACGATCGACAGTCCGCGCCCGCGCAGGCGCAGGCGGTCCTCGGACAGCGAAGCGAGCAGCCGGTCGCGCGTGCCGCGGGCGTGCGCGACGACGAGCGCCCGTGCGCGCTCGGCATCCCGGGCGGCGACCGCGGTCACGATCTCCCGGTGTTCGGCGGCCGCCTGGGCCCGGGAGGCGGCGCTGCGTACCTCGAGCCACCGCGTGCGGCTGAGGCGCAGAAGCGTGCCGGCGATCGCGTCGACCAGGAACGGGTTGCGCGACAGTCGTGCGAGGGCGACGTGGAAGTCGCTGCCGTCGCGCAGGACCGCGTCGGCATCGTCGTGCTCGCCGCCGGCGCGAGCGATCGCATCGAGGCTTTCGAGGTCCGCATCCTCGGCACGGTCCACGGCGAGCGCCACGACCGCGGTCTCGAGGGCCTCGCGGTACTCCATGAGCGCACGGATCTCGCTGAGGTCGATCGGAGTGACCCGCCAGGTGCGGGCGTCGCGAAGCGTCAGGCCTTCGTTCTCGAGGCGCATGAGGGCGGCGCGGATGGGGGTGCGGGATGCGCCCAGCATCGACTCGAGGCCCCGTTCACTCAGCCGCTCACCCGGCAACAGGTCGAGGGACAGGATGGCGGCGCGAAGGCGCTCGTACGGACCGCTCGTCTCGGGGGAGGTGGTCATCATCGCTCCTCTGGTGCACCAAAGTGGTATACCAGAGTGTACCCGACGGAGGATCCGACGATGCCGAGCACGAACACGACGACAGCCACGCCCACGCGGGCGTGGCTGATGCTGGCCCTGGGTGTGCTGGCGCAGGCCGCCGGCACCCTCCTGGTGTCGGCGCCGGCGTATCTGATCCCGCTCCTGCACACCGAGCGCGCCATGCCGCTCGCGCAGGCCGGGCTTCTGGCATCGGCGCCCACCATCGGCATGGTGTGCACGCTCGTCGCGTGGGGGGTCCTCACCGACCGCTACGGCGAGCGGCAGATCATCGCCGGCGGACTCGTCCTCACCGCGGTGTTCTCGCTCGCTGCCGCCGCAGCGAGCGGCGACGGATATCTCGTTCTCGGCGTGCTCCTCGCCTTCGGTGGCGCCGCCTCGGCCAGCACGAACGCCGCCAGCGGCCGCGTCGTGATCGGCTGGTTCCCCGTGGAGCGCCGCGGACTCGCGATGGGCATCCGCCAGATGTCCCAGCCGCTCGGTGTCGCCACCGCTGCGCTGATCGTTCCACCGCTGGCCGACGGCGGGCTCGCCGCGCCCTTCGTCGTGGTCGCCGTCGTGACGGCGGCGCTCGCCGTGCTCTGCGCGTGGGGCATCCGCAATCCTCCGCGACCTGCGCGCCGCGCGGGTGGAGCGGATGCCGCGGCCAACCCCTATCGCGCCGGCGCGTTCCTGGTCCGCATCCACGTGGCCTCGGCTCTGCTCGTCGTCCCGCAGTTCGCGCTCTCGATCTTCGGCCTGGTGTGGCTGGTGACGGCGATGGGGTGGAGTGCGGCGGCGGCCGGCGCGCTCGTGGCGGCGTCGCAGTTCGTGGGTGCGCTGGGCCGGATCGTCGTCGGCCACCTCAGCGACCGCGTCGGCACGCGCGTCGGTGTGCTGCGGTGGGTGGCCGGCGCCGGTGTGGTGGCGATGGCGGCGCTCGCGGTCGCCGGCGCCGTGCACGCCGACGCGCTCGTCGGCGTGCTGTATCTCGTCGCGTCCACGATCGCGGTCGCCGACAACGGCCTCGCGTACACGTCGGTGGCCGAAGCGGCCGGACCCTTGTGGTCGGGTCGCGCCCTCGGCATCCAGAACACCGGGCAGTTCGTCGCGGCGTCGGCGGTCGGCCCGCTGGTCGGGTCGCTCGTCACCCTGGTCGGCTACCCCCTCGCCTTCGCGCTGGTCGGCGCGACGCCGCTCGCCGCGCTCGCGATCACTCCGCGCCGAGACCGCGGCATGCACGGTTAGCGTGGTGTCATGAACGACCCGCATCGCTCCACCGTCGTCGTCTCCGGTGCCGGCACCGGTATCGGCCGTGCCGCCGCCCTCCGCCTCGCCGCATCCGGTCGCCACGTCACCCTCGTCGGCCGCCGGCGGGCACCGCTCGAGGAGGTCGCCGCCCACGATCCGTCGTCGTTCCTCGTCGTGGATGCCGATGTCAGCACCCCCGACGGCGCGCGCCGTGTGGCGGATGCCGTGCGCGACGCGGGGCTGGGCTGTGTCGGTGTGGTCGCCTCCGCTGGCGGGAACGCCCCCGCGGCGTCCGACGACAGCCTCGAAGCCATCCGCGATCATTGGCGTGCGGGATTCGACCTCAACGTGATGACCGCGGTCCTACTGGTCGAAGCGCTGCGACCCGCGCTGGAAGCCGACGGGGGACGCGTCGTGCTGCTGTCGTCGGTCTCGGCCCTGCGTGGCTCGCGGACCGGTTCGTACGGTGCGTCCAAGGCTGCCCTGCACGCGTGGATGTTCGATCTCGCTGCGCAGCTGGGCCGCTTCGGCGGCACCGCCAACGTCGTCGCACCGGGATTCGTGCCCGGGACCGAGTTCTGGGCGGGGGTCTCGGACGACGTCGTGCAGAACCGCATCGCGCAGACCCTCGTCGGCCGGGTGGGCACGGCCGAGGAGATCGGCGGGATCATCGCCTGGCTGCTCGGTCCGGATGCCGGGTGGGTGACCGGCCAGATCGTCTCGGCGAACGGCGGCATGGTGCTCGGACGCTGAACGCCGCCGGTCACTCGGCATCCGCCGACGCGCATCGGCGCGGGATCAGTGCAGATCGTGGAGCCGTCGCAGCGTCTCCTCGGCGCCGCGACCGTCGCGCTCGGCGAGCTGGCGTCGCAGCGCGTCGAAGAGGTCGACGCGACCGGCCGCTGCCGTGAGGAACGGGTCCCAACCGCGCAGATTCCGCTCGATCGTCAGCGCCACCTCGCGAACGACGCCGATGAACACCGTGTTGTGGGTGGCGCGGGTCATGAGCTCGAACATCTGCGTACAGCGGGAGAACAGCGACGCGATGTCGCGGTGCGCCGCGCTGTCGACGACGGTGCCGGCCACCGCGACGATGCCGTCGAGCTCGTCGTCGGTGGCGTTGGCGAGCGCGAGACGGATCGCGTTGCCCATGAGGTAGGCGGTGAACACTCCGGTTTCGCGTCGCACGCGCTCGTCGGGCACGGACACGCGGGTGTAGCGTCCGACGGCGATCTCGACGAGGCCGAAACGCTCCAGGCGCTGCAGAGCCTCCCGCACGGGAGTGCGCGAAATGCCCAGCTGCGCCGCGATGTCGCCGTCGCGCAGACGTTCTCCGGGCGCGAGGGAGCCATCGACGATGGCCGCGCCGATGCGCGCGTAGACCTCGTCGCTCAGGCTTACGCCAGTGGTCAGATCGTCGTGATCGATCGGTCGAAGAAAAGTAGACATCTTGCTGAGACGGTTCGGGTCATCTCAGTGACGAGTGTACGGCTGCCGGCCGCCGGCGGGCGAGCGTGTCGGGGTTGCCACCTTTGGCTGTGTTCTTGCAACGTTTGTGTCACCTTGTCTCATCTGATACTGCACGAGGCCATGCCGACCGTTAGCGTGGAGCCCGTCGGCGCACTCGCGTCGTCATCGCACGTCAGTAAGGCAGTTCATGAGCACCAGCGGTACCGTCAAGTGGTTCAACTCGGAGAAGGGCTTCGGGTTCATCGCTCCCGATGAGGGCGGCGCTGACGTCTTCGCCCACTACTCCGCCATTCAGTCGGGCGGCTACCGCTCGCTCGAGGAGAACCAGCGCGTCGAGTTCGAGATCGCCCAGGGCCCCAAGGGCCTGCAGGCGGAGAACATCCGACCCCTGTGAGTTCGACGGCCCGCTTTTGAGCGGGCCGTTTTCACGTCGGAGCGAGCCGTCGTCCACACCGTGTGGGACGACGGCTCGTTCGTCGTGAGCGAGGATCACTCCAGATCGAGCCGCACGATCTGCTCGGCGCCGACGGCGGCAGCGGCGACGGCGGCCACGAGGTCGGGGTAGGCCGGCAGGATCTCCGGCGTGCGCTTCGATGATCCCGGCAGCCCGAGCAGCCAGCGGCGGGTGGTTCCCGTCGGATCGACGACGACGAGTCGGCGGCGGGGATAGGCGGGCGGGCTGAGACGCACGGCGCGCTGCTGTGCGAGGAAGAAGGTCTGCCCGTCGACCGTGACGGCACCCGCCGACACGTCGACGCGTCCGGGTACCGAGCGAGCCCGCGCGGCGGTGACGAGCGCGACGACGCCCAGGATCACCGCGAGTACGAGCAGCAGTGGCACGACCACGACCGACACGATCTCGCGATCGTCGCGCACCAGCACGCCCGACATCGCCACGGCGATCGCGACGGCGGCGATGGCGACGACAACGGCGGCCGCGACGCCGGCGCGACGTGCGCTGCGCCGCACTGCCGTGGCATCGGGGCTGAAGCTCCGCGTGCCGACGAGAGACGCAGCGGTGTGGATGCCGTCGGCCTCTCGGACGGCGACGTGTTCCGTGAGCGGCGAGAGCAGGGCCACCAGCTCGGTGAACGCCTCGCGTGACAGCGGGACGTTCACTTCGTCGCGGCGGCCGGGCGACTCCACGATCAGCGTGCGATCGACGCCGGATGGGATGCCGTTGGTGTAGCGCTTGGTGATGCGACTGGTGAACGCCGCGTTCGAGCGCTCCCACCGATGCAGCAGCTGTCCGGGACGGCGGATCTCGACGGCGTCGCGGTCGACGATCACGCGCGTGTTCGCATACCAGAGCGCGCTGCCCCACACGAGGGCGACGACGATGACCGCGGCCGTGATGGCGAGAGTGGCCCGCGTCGACCTGCTCGTGGTGACGGGCAGAAACGAGGGCAGGGCGAACAGTGCCAGGGCACCGAGGATCGCCGACAGGACGAGGGCGCCGAGCGCCCGTCGGGCGAGAGAGCCGCGGAAGACGACCTGCTCGCCCGACGGCGTGCTCATCGGGCGGCGCCGGCGAGGCTGCCGGTCACCTTGCCGGACCGGTCGTAGACGATGCACGAGATCAGGCGGTCGTCGGCGCCCTCCCAGCTGTCCTTCGTCGGGAACAGGTAGCTGAACTCCAGCGTCGACTCTTCGTACGGCACGCCGACGAACGTCGAGAAGGCGTCTCCGCATCCCTTCTCGGCGGCGTCGGTCACCGCGCTGTCGCCGGGGTAGTCACCGGCCGGCATCGTCAGGTCGTAGTACACCTCGTTGTCGTGCGGGTCGGTGCAGGGCACGGCGGGAACATCGCTGATCTGCTCGCCACTCTGGTCGTTGAAGCAGTCGCCGACCTTGATGGTGAACGCGTCGGCCTTGCCGGATTCCGTCACCTGTCCGGTGTCGGCGTCGCGGACGGCCTGATCACCCCCGATCAGGTTCGTGATCGTGGAGCAGCCTCCGAGGAGGATCATGCTCGACACGAGGGCGGCGGCGGGGATGATGCGGTGCAGGCGCATGGGGCACTCTTTCCGGTTACGTATGTCGACTCACACTGGCCGCACGCTCCCACGCTCCGCGTGAGAGAGACAGGGGCACGTCACCGACTCCCGGCCGTGCCCCGACCGTGCAGCGCCCCCAATATATCGGTAGAGCTCAGCCGGCGTGAGACGCCGTCTCATCATCGATGAGCAGCAGTGACCGCAGCTGCGACGCATTTTCCACGGCGGCCGACGCGCCATCGGCCTCGTGGGGCCAGCTGAAGCCCCACCGCACGAAGACCACCGGCACTCCTTGCGCGGCGCCGCCCTCGACGTCGTGGTGGCGGTCGCCGATGAGCACCGGGCGGCTCGTGTCGACGCCCGCCGCGCGCAGGCGGCGCAGGGCTTCGGCGACGATGTCGGACTTCGATGCGAGCGTCTTCTCGTCGGGGGTGGAGCCGACCATCGCCGTCATGTGCGGCGCCAGATCGAAGTGCTCCATGAGTGCGACGACCTGCACCTCCGGCTTCGAGCTCGCCGTCGCCTGGGAGATTCCCGCAGCGTCGAGGTCGGCGATGATCTCGGCCACCCCCGGGTACAGTCGCGCTCCCGTGGTGTAACCGTCGGCCTTGCCCAGGGTGCGGTAGTACGCGACGGCCTCGGTGGCCTGCTCCGGGGTCATGCCGACGTTGTCCTGGAACGAGTTGAACATCGGCGGGCCGATCCAGTGCACGAGCTCGTCACGCGTCGGTGCGGGCTTGCCGAAGTGCTCGAGGGCGGTCGTGAGGCGCCGGAGGATGCCGTCGGAAGCGTCGACGAGGGTCCCGTCGACGTCCCAGAGCACGCACGTGAAAGGGGATCGCATCGTCATGGGTCCAGCCTAGGGTGCCGTCAGAACAGTCGCGGCGCGCCCGATTCGACGCCCTTCATGCCTTCGTAGTCGAGGGTCACGCAACGGATGCCGCGGTCGCCGGCGAGCGTCTTGGCTTGCGGTTTGATCTCTTGGGCGGCGAACACTCCCGCCACCGGTGCGAGGTGCGGGTCGCGGTTGAGCAGCTCCAGGTACCGGGTGAGCTGCTCGACGCCGTCGATGTCGCCACGGCGCTTGACCTCGACCGCGATGGTGCCGCCCGCGGGATTGCGCAGCAGCAGGTCCACGGGGCCGATCGCCGTCGGGAACTCCCGGCGCACGAGAGTGAGGCCGTCCCCGATCACATCGACCTGCTCGGCGAGCAGGCGCTGCAGGTCGGCCTCGACGCCGTCCTTCTGCAGGCCGGGATCGACACCGAGCTCGTGCGACGAGTCGTGCAGAACCTCGTAGATCCGAACGAGAAGCGCATCGCCGGTCTTCGCGTGGGTGACCCGCCAGTGTTCGATCACCCCGGCCGACGCCGACTCGGCATCCGGGGCCTCGACGGTGAGGGTGCACGGAGGGCTCATCCAGTTGAGCGGGGCATGCTGAATGTCCCGATGAAATGCGACGGTGCCGTCGGCTTTGATCATGATCAGGCGGGTCGCCAGCGGAAGATGGGTGTTCAGCCGTCCGGAGTAGTCGACGGAGCAGCGGGCGATGATGAGACGCACTCGTCCAGTCTCGCAGGGCGCGCGGGGAGAACTCGCGCGGTCGCTCAGAAGGGTGGCACGGATTCCGCGGGTGGATGCGATGGTGGGTCGACCGTGAACGCCACCAGGGGGACGGGGGCGTCTTCTCGGTAGACCCGTCCGGTGGGCGAGGTCCATTCGAGGATGCCGTCGGGGTGTTGTCGCACTCTCCAGGAGGTGAACTGCTTCATCGAGTGGTGCCGCTGACACAGGTGGGCGAGGTTCCAGAGGGCAGTGGGGCCGCCCTGCGCGTGGTCGACGGTGTGGTCGATCTCGCAGCGGATCGCGGCCCGTCGGCATCCGGGGAACCGGCAGTGCTGGTCGCGCGCGCGGAGAAATCGGCGCTGCGACTGTGCGGTGCGGTACCGATCGACGGCGATCACGGTCCCGTCGACGGGGTCGGTGAGGATCCGGGTGAGCGTGGGCGCGTTTGCGGCGAGAGCGCGGGCGGTGTCGGCGTCGACCGGGGTACGTCCGACGAGGTCGGCGGGTCCGTCGTCGGCGTCGAGCAGGGTGAGTGCGGGGACGATGACCTGAACCTGCGCACGGATCGCGCCCAGGGCCCCGGGCCGGTCGCCGACCGCGCTGGGGTCGAGGGTCGGGCTGCCGGTGAGCAGCATGTCGCTGAGCGCGCCGGCGCGAATCTGATCCATCGTCCGCGTATCGCCATCGCCATCGCCATCGCCAACGCCGTCGCCCTCGTGATGGCGGCTGTCGGCGATCACCATCGCCTGCTGCGTAAGACGGTCGAGGATGCCGTGGGCGATGACCGTCGGCACTGTTGCGACGAGGTCGGACATGCCATCAGCCCCGGGGATCACCCGGACCAGGCGGCACGCGCTCGCCGTGCGGTGGCGCTCGGTGAAGGAACGCTCCGCGGTGCGTTCGGCGAGAATCTCCACCGCCGCCCGCACCCGGTTGGGCGTATCCCCCTCACAGAGCCGGATCGCCTCCGCTTCGAACTCCGCCCGCCGCTCGGCGGGAACGAGCCCGCCGGCATCCACGATCACCCGCACATGACCACGCGTGATCCGCTCCGCCTCCCACGCGTCGAGGGTCGCGGGGTAGCTTTCGACGAGTCCACGCGCCTCACCGATCCGCTGCTGCACCGTCCGATCGGTCACCCGCAGCACCCCACCCAGCTCCGCCGCGATCGAGCGCAACACCATGTCGTGCTCCCGCACCGACCCCCGCTGTGCCGCCGCCTCCCGCTCCGCGAGCTGACCCGCCCGCGCCAGCACCCGCACCTCCGCGACCTGCGCCGCCGTCACAGCGCGAGCCACCACCTCAGTGTCCGCAACGAGACCCGACAGCACAGCCACGAACCGGCCGCCGCTGTCGGTCTCGATGACGCCCCCCGGCGCGATCTCCGTCATACCCCGAGTATACGGCGACCTTCGGACATTTGTTCGATCTCTCCACAGGTGACCGTCGCGGCATCCCGGGGAGAGCGACCGCCTCAGTGGTGTCCCGCGCCCACCTTCGAACCCGCGATCGGCTTGGCGGCGCCGGATGCCAAGCCGCTCATGGCGATGAGCCCGACGATGATCCAGAGGGTGTTCAGGATGCCGATCTGGTGGCTGACCCAGCCGAGGACGGGCGGTCCGCAGAGGAAGGCGACGTAGCCGATGGTCGCCGCCGCAGAGACGGATGCCGCGGCCTTGCGGGGATCGTCGGCCGCAGCCGACATGCCGAGGGGGAAGCCCAGCGACGCGCCGGCGCCCCACAGGGCGACGCCGATGAAGGCGACCGGAAGGTTCGGCGCGAGGATGAAGACGACCAGGCCCACCCCGGCGGCCACCGACAGGGCTCGCAGGGTCCACACGCGACCGATGCGGTCGACGAGCGGGCCGCCCACCGCGCGGAACACCGTCATCGCGACGGAGAAGACCGTGAGGAAGACCGCTCCGGTGGCCTCCGACTCGTTGTGACCGTCGACGACCGCGATCGTCAGCCAGTCGTTCGCACTGCCTTCGGCGAAGGCCATGCCGAGGATGATGGCGCCGATCGCGTAGGTGCGCGGATCGCGCCAGACCTCGAGCGCGGCGTGCAGACGCTCACGGCGCCCCGGAGACTCGGCATCGGGGTCGACCGTGACCTGCGCCTGCAGGGGGATGGATCGCAGCGCGTTGGCCGTGATCGCGAGCCAGACGACGGCCACGGTGCCGAGGTGCCATGATGCACCGACGCCCCAGGCCGTCATCGCGACGCCGATACCGGCGCCCGCGACGGTGCCGAGGCTGAAGAACGCGTGGAAAAGCGGCATGAGAGTGCGCTCGAACGCCTGCTCGACCTCGGCCGCCTCGACGTTCATCATGACGTCCGTGGCGCCGAAGCACAGGCCGAGGGTCGCCAATCCGATCACCGTCAGGGGATAGGACGACAGCGCGTCCACTCCCAGCGCGGCCAGGAACAGGCCGATGGCGATGCCCACGATCGTGACGGACAGCCCGCGCTTGGCGCCCCAGCGAACGACCACGACGTTGGCCGACATCACGCCGATGAGCGAGCCGGCACCCATGGCGAACAGCAGGATGCCGACCTCGAAGTCGTCGATCGCGAGGTTCTGCTTGACGGCCGGCAGCCGCGACGCCCAGGACGCGAAGGTCACGCCGCACAGGAGGAACAGCGTGAAGATCGAGGTGCGCCAGCGGACGAGCTGGCGGCGGTCGAGGCGGGAGCGGGAGATCACCCCCTCACTGTATCCACATTTCTCGAATCGATTCGATGCCTCGACGACGAGCGCGCCACATCCCCGATCTCCGGCCCGAAACGATTCGACGCGGGTTAGCATCGGGGAGTGACGAACCGCCGGGCCACCATCGCCGACGTCGCCCGCGTCGCGGGCGTCTCGCCGTCGACGGCGTCCGTCGTCTTCAGCGGCAAGACCCCGGTCTCGGACACCACGCGACTGCGGGTCATCGAGGCCGCCGACTCGCTCGGCTACACCGGGCCCGACCCCCGCGCCGCCTCGCTGCGTCTGGGCCGCAGCGGCATCGTCGCCGTCGTCGTCGGTTCATCCTTGAACTTCATGTTCGTCGACCCCGTCCAGCGTCTCCTGATGGACGGCCTCGCCGAGGCCGTCGCCCCCCTCGGTGCGGGCCTCCTCCTCCTTCGCCGCGATGCCGAGCTCGACATCGAGAACGCCCCCACCCTGACGACGGCGTCCATCGACGCCGCGGTGCTCATCGGCTGCGATGGGTCGCTCCGCGCGTCGCTGCCGATCGTCCAGGCCCGCGGCATCCCCGTCGTGGTGGTCGAAGGAGACGCCGGCGAGGGCATTCCCCGCATCGCGCTGGACAACCGCGACGCCCAGCGGCGTGCGGCGGAGCACATCCGCGATCTCGGACACACCCGGGTGGCGATCGTCACCCTTTGGCAGGACGCGGCGGGTACGGTCGGGTGGATCGCGCCGGATGCCGAGATCGCGGTCGACGTGACGCGCGATCGTCTTCAGGGAGCTCGTGACGTCTTCCCCGACGCGCCGGCCTTCGCGTGCGCGGGCAGCTCCATCGACGACGGATTCGCCGCGGGGCGCGTGCTGTTCGCCGACCCGCGCACCCGGCCCACCGCCGTCATCGCGCAGAGCGACCTTCTGGCCGCCGGTGTCATCCGCGCCGCCGAGGATGCCGGTCTGCGCGTGCCCCAGGACGTCAGCGTCACCGGGTTCGACGGCGTTCCCGTCGACGGGCTCGCCCCCTACGAGCTGACCACGCTCGTCCAGCCCGCGACGGCCAAGGGCCGCGCGGCAGGCGCCGCGATCGCTGCGATGCTCGACGGGCGTGAACCGGAGTCGGTCGACCTCACTTCTACATTCCGCATCGGTAATACGACCTCGCGCGCCGGGTGACACCGGGCGCCCGGTAGACTGGCCTTCCGACCCCCGCGACCTGTCAGGAGGCCAGATTGCTCGTGCTCCTGGCTGCGTTCGCGGTGATTCCGCTGGCGCTGCCGTGGCTGGTCGGGCGAATCGGCTCGCGAGCATTCTTCGTCGCAGCGCTGCTGCCGGTCGTGGCCTTCGTCCATGCCGCCATGGCCACGCCCGAGGTCATCGCCGGTCGGGTGCCGGCCGAGTCCGTTCCTTGGATCCCCCAACTCGGCATCGATCTCTCGATGCGCATGGACACCCTCAGCTGGGTCCTCACGCTCATCGTCACCGGGGTGGGAGCGCTGGTCCTGCTGTATTGCCGCTGGTACTTCGACGGCAAGACGCAGGGCGTCGGCCTGTTCGCCGCGGTGCTCCTCGGGTTCGCGGGGGCGATGTACGGACTCGTCCTGGCGGACGACATCATCGTGCTCGTGATGTTCTGGGAGATCACCAGCATCCTGTCCTACCTGCTCATCGGCTTCTACCACGCGCGCGGCGCGAGCCGACGAGCCGCCCTCCAGGCGCTGCTCGTCACGACGCTCGGCGGACTCGTGATGTTCGTCGGCGCGGTCATGCTCTCGGTGATCTACGGCACGAACAGCATCACCGCGATCGTGAGCGGTGCGGCGGCCCTGCGGCCGGGAAGTGACGGACTGCTCGCCACCGCGATCGTTCTGCTGCTGGTCGGTGCGCTCAGCAAGTCGGCCATCTTCCCCTTCCACTTCTGGCTCCCCGGTGCGATGGCCGCGCCCACGCCCGTGAGTGCGTATCTGCATGCGGCCGCGATGGTCAAGGCCGGCATCTATCTGATCGCCCGGCTCGCGCCGGCGTTCGCCGAGAACGAGCTGTGGCGACCGATTGTCATCGGTCTGGGCATCTTCACGATGCTGCTGGGCGGCTTCCAGGCGCTGCGCGAATCCGATCTCAAGCGCATCCTCGCGTTCGGCACGGTGAGCCAGCTCGGCATGCTCACGGTCGTTCTGGGCTACGGAGAGCGCAACTCCGCGCTCGCGGGCCTCGCGCTGCTGATCGGCCACGCGCTCTTCAAATCGGCGCTCTTCCTCGTGGTCGGCGTCATCGACCGTCAGCTGTCGACCCGTGACATCGGTGAACTGTCCGGCGTGGGTCGCCAGGCGCCGACGCTCGCGGTGGTCTCGATCATCGCCGTCGCGTCGATGGTGGGGTTCGCCCCCGCCGTCGGTTTCGTTGCGAAAGAGGCGGTGCTCAGCTCGCTGCTCGAAGGCGGCACGCGTCCTGATGCGCTCATCCCTCTGCTCGGCATCCTTCTCGGCTCGATCCTCACGACCGCGTACGGTCTGCGTTTCGTGTGGGGCGCGTTCTGGACGAAGAAGGATGCCGACGGCGCGGCCCGCCCTGCCACGCAATGGCCCGATCCACCGCTGGGCTTCCTCGCGGCGCCGATCCTGTTGGCCGTCCTGACTCTCGCCGCCGGCTTCACGGCACCGCTGCTCGATCACGCCTTCTCCGGCTACGCCGACACGCTCCCCACCGCTGGCGGATATCCGTATCACCTGGCGCTCTGGCACGGATGGGAGCCTGCTCTGTTCCTGTCGCTGGGCAGCATCGCTCTGGGTGCGGTGGTGTTCACGATCGCGCAGCGCACGGGCCGCATGCCGCGTCGCGTGCTGCCGTTCACGGCCGCCGACGTCTACAACCTGGTGCTGCGCATGATCGCGCGCATCGCCGTGTGGACCACGACCTTCACCCAGCGGGGTTCGCTTCCGGTGTACGTCGGCACGATCTTCGTCGTCTTCGTGGCGGCCGAGGGCACGGCGCTGTTCGCGGGCCGCGACTGGCAGATCTCGCTCGACGCCTGGCAGACGCCGATGCAGCTGGTCGTCGCGCCGATCATGATCGTCGCGGGCATCTTCGCGGTACGGGCTCGGAAGCGCTACACCGGCGTCGTCCTCGTCTCGGCGACCGGACTCGGCATGATCGCCCTGTTCGCGACGAGCGGGGCACCCGACCTCGCACTGACGCAGATCCTCGTCGAGACGGTCACGCTCGTGGCGTTCGCACTGGTGCTGCGACGGATCCCCGCGCGCCTGGGCGAGCACAACGCCTCGGTCAAGCCGATCCTGCGGGCGATCCTCGCCGTCGCCGTCGGCGCCACGATGGCGATGGTCGCGATGGTCGCGACCGGTGCGCGCGTCGCGACGCCGATCTCCGATCGCTTCCCCGACCTCGCCTATGAGCTCGGGCACGGAAAGAACGTCGTGAACGTCGCCCTCGTCGACCTGCGCGGCTGGGACACGATGGGCGAGCTGTCGGTCCTGATCCTCGCCGCCACCGGGGTGGCCTCGCTGGTGTTCGTCACCCACCGCTCCGATCTCATCTCGCGATCGATCTCGGCGCTGCCGACGGGGGTCACCCGCACGCGGCGGCCCCTCATCGAGACCGCGGAGGGGCCGCGTCCCCGCGGAAGCGATCCCGACAGCACGCGTCAGACATGGCTCGTGGGTGGACAGAAGGTACGCCCGGAGAATCGGTCGATCCTGCTCGAAGTCATCGTTCGGATCCTCTTCCACACGATCATCGTCGTGTCGATCTACCTGCTCTTCGCCGGTCACAACCTTCCCGGCGGCGGCTTTGCGGGTGGCCTGGTCGCCGGTATGGCGCTGGTCATGCGCTACGTCGCCGGTGGTCGGTACGAGCTCGGGGCGGCCGCCCCCACGGATGCCGGGCGCCTTCTCGGTGCGGGGATGACGCTCGCCGTGGCCTCCGCGGTGGTGCCGCTGCTGTTCGGCCTGCCGCCCCTGAAGAGCGTGTTCTGGGAGGCGGAGATCCCGGTCGTCGGTCACATCGAGTTCGTGACGTCGACGCTCTTCGACATCGGTGTCTACCTCGTCGTGATCGGTCTCGTGCTCGACGTGCTGCGTTCGCTCGGTGGCGAGGTCGACCGGCAGACGCAGGAGCTTCGCGAGAGGGGGGTGCTCGTCTCGTGACCGTCTCGGCCGTTCTCATCGTCATCATGGCCGCCCTCTTCGCGTGCGGCGTCTACGCCATGCTCGAGCGCAGCCTCACCCGCGTGCTCATCGGCTTCCTGCTGCTGGGCAACGCCACCAACCTGTTCCTGCTCGTCGTCATGGGCCGCCCCGGCATCGCCCCGTTCTTCGGTGCGGGCGGCGTCGACGAGATGAGCGACCCGCTGCCGCAGGCGCTGACGTTGACGGCGATCGTCATCACCTTCGCCGTCTCGGCCTTCCTGCTCGCGCTCATCTACCGCTCGTGGCAGCTCGGCCAGGCCGACACGGTGGTCGACGACGAGGAAGACATCGCCGTGCGTGATCGCGGTGCCGTCGAAGAGGACGAGATGGACGACGAGACGTCCATCGAGGACGAGGACGAGGACGCGACGACCGACTTCATCGGCACCGAGACCGCCCCGATCACGGTCCTGCACCATCGCGATCTCGACGGCATCCGCGACGACGCCCCCGTCGACCGTCCGGGTCGAGACGGCCGAGAGGGCGGTGATGCGCGATGAGCGCTCTGGTTCCCCTTCTCGTCGCCCTGCCGTTGCTCGGCGCCGGCATCGCGCTCGTCTTCGGTCGCCAGCGCCGCGTTCAGGTCGGTGTGTCGGTCGTCACGCTCACCCTCGTGCTGGCGATCGCCGCCGTGCTCCTGTACACCGTCGACTCGTCGGGGCAGGCGATCGCCGTGTCGGTGGGCGGCTGGCCGATTCCGTTCGGGATCGTGCTGTACGTCGATCGTCTCGCGGCGCTGCTCGTGGTGATCTCGAGCATCGTGCTGCTTGCCGTTCTGCTCTTCTCCGTCGGGCAGGGCGCCGCCGACGGCGACGACGACACCCCCGTGACGATCTTCCACCCCTCGTATCTCATCCTGTCGGCGGGCATCTTCAACGCGTTCATCGCGGGCGACCTCTTCAACCTGTACGTCGGCTTCGAGATCCTGCTGGTCGCCTCGTACGTGCTCATCACCCTCGGTTCCACGGAGTCGCGCATCCGCGCCGGAGTCGTCTACATCGTCGTCTCGCTCGTCTCCTCGATCCTCTTCCTCGCCGCCATCGCTGCCATCTACGGTGCCTTGGGCACCGTGAACATCGCGCAGCTGGCCGAGCGGATGACAGAGCTTCCCGATTCGACGCAGCTCGTCCTGCATCTGATGCTGCTGCTCGCCTTCAGCATCAAGGCGGCCGTGTTCCCGCTGTCGTTCTGGCTGCCCGACTCGTACCCGACCGCGCCGGCACCCGTCACCGCGGTCTTCGCAGGCCTTCTGACGAAGGTCGGCGTCTACGCGATGATCCGCACCGAGACGCAGATCTTCCGGGACAACGACGTCAACACGCTGCTGCTGATCGTCGCGCTGGCGACCATGATTGTCGGCGTCCTCGGCGCGCTGGCCCAAGCCGAGCTCAAGCGCATCCTGTCGTTCACACTCGTCAGCCACGTCGGCTACCTCGTGTTCGGGCTCGCGATCGCGACGCCTCTCGCTCTCGGCGCGACCATCTACTACATGGTCCACCACATCATCGTGCAGACCACGCTCTTCCTCGCGGTCGGGCTCGTCGAGCGTCGTGCCGGCTCGACATCGATCCTCAAGGTCAAGGGGCTGATGCGCGCCGCACCCCTGCTCGCGGTGCTGTTCTTCATCCCGGCGATCAACCTCGGCGGGCTGCCGCCGTTCTCGGGATTCATCGGCAAGCTCGCGCTGTTCGACGCGGCGGCCGAGGTCGGCACGCCGCTCATGTACCTCCTGATCATCGGCGGCATCGTCACGTCGCTGTTGACCCTGTACACCCTCATGCGCGCGTGGAACCTCGCCTTCTGGCGCGAGGACGACGACCATTCGGAGGAGACCGGCGTCGTCGAGCGCATCTCGTACCTCGGTGACGCCCCGGCAGCCGACGACGAGGGCGCGCGTCGCGTCATTCCGCGCATCATGACCGCGACGACGGCGGGGATGGTCGCGGTCACGGTCGCCCTCACGGTCTTCGCCGGTCCCCTCTACGCGCTGTGCGCGAGCATCGGCGACGCGCTGCTCACGCCCGTGACACTGGTGCAGCTCGACGACGGGGGCGGATCATGAGTCCGACGTCGTCGGTGGCGGCTGCCGTCTGGCGCCAGCTTCCCTTCTTCGTGTGGCTGGTCGCCCTGTGGATGCTGCTGTGGGGTCAGTTCACGGTGCTCGCCGCCGTGACCGGCGTCGTCGTGGCGCTCGTGGTCACCCGCGTGTTCCGCCTGCCGGCGGTCGAGCTGTCGGGACGGGTGAATCTCTGGTACGGCCTCGTCTTCGTGGTGATGTTCTTCCTCGCTCTGATCCGTGGTTCCTTGCTCGTCGCGTGGCAGACCCTCAATCCGCGGCGCTATCCGGGCACCGCGGTGATCGCGGTGCCGCTGCGCACCGACGACGACCTGATCATGGCCCACGTCGGCGTGACGGCGTCGCTCATCCCGGGCTCGCTGATCGTCGACGTCGACCGTGACCGGCGCATCCTCTTCCTGCACGTCATCGGCGTCTCCTCCGCCGAGGATGTGGAGAAGCAGCGCCGCGCCGTGCAGGGCTGGGAGGCGCGCATCGTGCGCGCGGTGGGATCGCGCGCCCAGCTGCGGGCCATTCAGCAGATCGGTGCGCGCTCGCCGCGGGAAGGCGGCGCACCTCGATGACCGTTCTCATCATCGCCATCTACGTCGTCTTCGCGGCGGCGGGCCTTCTCACGCTGTGGCGCATCATCGTGGGGCCGTCGATCCTCGACCGCGCCGTGGCATCGGACGTGCTGCTGACGCTCGTCATGTGCGCCCTGGGCGCGGACATGGTGATCAACCACCACACCCGGTCGCTGCCGGCGCTGCTCATCATCGCCGCCGTCGGTGTCTTCGGCTCCATCGCAGTGGCGCGCTTCGTCGCACGAAGGGACAACACCGACCGATGAACGATCTCCTCGACATCGCGGCCCTCGTGCTCGTGCTCATCGGCGGCTTGCTGTGCGTCACGGCGGCGATCGGGCTGCTGCGCTTTCGCGATGTGCCGACGCGGCTGCATGCCGCGACGAAGCCGCAGGTGCTCGGGCTCATTCTCATCTGCCTCGCGATCGCGCTGTCGCTGCGGAGCTGGCCGGTGGTCGCCTTCCTCGTCCCCGTGGTGATGATGCAGCTGGCCACCGCGCCGCTGTCGGCGCACATGGTCGGACGCCAGGCCTATCGCAACGGCACGATCGACGAACGCTCGCTGTACGTCGACGAGCTCGACGAGGCCCGTCGCACGCCCCCTGCGGCGGGCGGCTGAGCGCGAGAACTCCTCCCCATCGGCGGATGTGCGGGCGCTGCCGGCGGCACGTGTGGACAACGGCGCACACGTCCGGCATCGCCGCCACACTGGACGAGTCGGGGGCCGGACCGTCAACTGGGGGGTCACAGGTCCGGCCCCGGCATCCCTCCCCTCGGTCCGCGGCCGTGTCCCCCGATCGGCGGGAAAGTCCGGTCGCTCGGGCGATGCGGCCGACGCGGCGTGCTGGTGGACTGGAAGAACCGCGTGAGAGAGGCACGAATCATGACAACCGCGAGCACGCCACCCCTGACGCTCGAGCCGGCGATCCGCGACGACCTCGCCGACGTCGGTCGGCGCATTCAGGCGGCTTTCGCCCCCGCCGTGGAGAAGGAGACGGGGCAGCCCAGCACGGAACCCATTCCCAGCGATCGTGAGCTCGCAGAGTCGTTCGATGCTCCCGATGCCGAGGTGCTGCACCTGCTCGAGAACGGCGAACGCGTCGGAGGGGCGGTCGTCGTTCCGGGCCGGGAGGCGGGCCGCCGCGCGCTGGAGCTGTTCTTCATCGATGTCGGTCGCGAGGGCAAGGGACTCGGTCGGCGGGCGTGGCGCGCGATCGAGGAGCGCTACCCCGACACCCGCGTCTGGGAGACCTTCACGCCGCACTTCGAGGTGCGCAACATCCACTTCTACATCAACGTCTGCGGCTTTCACGCGGTCGAGTTCTTCCACGAGGGCCACCCGCATCCCGGCCCGCTCGAGGAGCCGGATGCAGCGGATCGACCGGGTGAGAGCTTCGACGGCGAGGATCGCGGCTTCCGTTTCGAGAAGGTCATGCTGCCGCTGCGGTGACGCGCCTCGCGCAGCGACCTCAGGGTGCGAGTGACGGCGTGCGGGCCATCCCGAACTCGTGTCGCAGCACACTCCGCGCGGCGAACCATCCCGACTGCCCGTGCACACCCGGCCCGGGGCTCGTCGCCGCGCCGCAGAGGTAGACGCCCGGCAGGGGTGTTCGCCATGGCTCAGTACTGAGCACGGGCCGTGCGAGCAGCTGGCGCAGGGTCGCGGCGCCGGCCGCGATGTCGCCGCCGATGTAGTTCGGGTTGTCGGCCTCGAGCTGCGCGGCCGACGTGCTGCGCGACGTGATGATGACATCGCGGAATCCGGGTGCGACGTTCTCGATCGCGCGGGTGACGGCCTCGGTCTGGTCGAGCGTCGAACCGGCCGGCACGTGCGTGTACGCCCAGAGGGCGTGGTGGCCGTGCGGCGCCCGTGTCGCGTCGAAGACCGATGGCTGGGAGACGAGCACATAGGGGGATGCCGCGTGTCGCCCGGCGAGCACCTCGCGTTCGGCCGCAGCGATGCGGGCGCGCGTGCCGCCGATGTGCACCGTGCCGGCCTCGGCGATCCGCTCGTCGGCCCAGGGGACCGGACCCGAGAGAGCGAACTGCACCTTGGCCGAGCCGCTGCCGTAGCGGAACCGCTCCAGGCGCCGCCGGTAGCCGCTCGGCAGCCGCTCGCCGGCGAGCCGCACGAGCGCGCGCGGGGTGACGTCGAGCACCACCGCGCGGGCGTTCAGCTCGTCGAGCGAGGCGATCTCGTGGTCGAGCACGATCTCGCCGCCGTGTGCGCGGAGATCGTCGGCGAGGGCGTCGGAGATCGCCTGGGAGCCGCCCATCGGGATCGGCCAACCGGCCGCGTGCGCGTGCGTCTGCAGGGCGAGGCCGGCGGCCGCGGCGATCAGGCTCGGCTGCGGCGCGATCGCATGGGCGGCGACACCGGTGATCATCGCCGGAGCGACGGCGCCGCTGAAGGGCGCATTCCAGGCGGCGCTGCCCTGCAGAACCGCCCGCGCGCCGAAGCGGGCGCTGACGAGAGGATGCGGAGGCACGCGCAGCAGAGGGGAACCCGTGAACCGGGCGATCTCGCGCGAACGCGCGGCGAGCGGCGCGATCAGGCGGCGGTAGGTGGCGCCGTCGCGGCCCAGGCTTTCGACCGTGCGCTCCAGATCGCGATAGGCGATGCCGGAGCCGCCGTCGGCGGCGCTCAAGGGATGTGCGAACGAGATCTCCGGTGTGACGAACTGCACGCGACGCGCGAGCCCGAAGGCGCGGAAGAAGGGTGAGGCCAGGGCCAACGGATGCACGGCCGAGCACGTGTCGTGCTGGTATCCGGGCGCGACCGTCTCGGCGGTGCGGGCTCCGCCGCCGAGGTGCGACATCCGCTCGAAGACGCGCACTGACAGGCCCGCCCGCGCGAGCGTGACCGCGGCGGCCAGGGCGTTGGGGCCCGATCCCACCACCTCGACGTCGGTCATCGGCCATGCGCTGGTCGCCATGGAGCCTCCTCCGGGGTCCCTTCCCATCGTAGAGGCGGGCCGCCCGCCGCCGCCGGGCGGGCGGCCGACGGGACGATGCCCCGGCGCCCTACCCGATGAGACTCGGCTGCAGGTCGCGGAGCGTTCGGCGGTGGGTCATCCGGGTCACCCCCACCGCCGCCAGCGCCAGCGCCCCGCCGAGCCACAGCAGCAGCACGCTGATGTCCGTGCCCACGCGGGCGAGGTCACCGCCGTACATCAGCTGGCGCATCGCGTCGACGACGTAGCCCATCGGCAGCACGTGATGCAGCGCCGCCAGCGGTGCCGGCAGCGTCTGCCAGGGGAAGGTGCCTCCCGCCGTCACGAGCTGCAGCACCATCAGCACGAGACCGACGAACTGGCCCACCGAGCCCAGCCAGACGTTCAGCGCCAGGATGATCGCCGCGTAGGTGAAGGAGGCGAGCATCAGGATGCCGAGAGTGCCGAGTGGGTTCGCGAACCGGAAGCCGAGGGCGAACGAGAGCACGCCGAACAGCGCGACCATGCCGACGCTGCCCAGGAGAGCCGGGGTGAGCCAGCCCGCGATGGTGACCCGGACCGGTGAGCGCAGCGCCGTGACGGCTCGGCGCGAGATCGGCTTGACGATGAGGAAGAGGGCGTAGATGCCGATCCAGCCGGCGAGGGCAGCGAAGAACGGCGCGAGCCCGGCACCGTAATCGCCCGCGGAGGTCTGCGCACTCGAGCTCACCGCGACCGGATCGGAGATGGTCTTGGCCTGGGCGTCGCGGGTCGCGGCATCCGTGTCGGGAATCGCCTGCACCCCCGAAGCCAGACCGTCGCGCAGCTGTGACGCGCCGCCGGCGACCTGGCCGGCACCGGACGCGAGGGTCGCTGCGCCGGCCGCGGCCTGGTCGGCGCCGTCGCGGAGCGAGCCGGCGCCGCCGGCGACCTGCGTCGCCCCGGCGGAGACCTGCGCGGCGCCGGCGGCGACCTGCGCTGCCCCGGACGCCAGCTGATCGACCTGTGACACGGCCGCCTGAAGACGGTTGTTGCCGGTCACCGCGGCGTCGCCGATGGGATCCAGCGCGGCGAGCACCCGGTCGATCGTGGCCTGGTCGACGCCGCGGTCGGCCAGCAGCGTCGCGATGTCGGCGCGAGCTTGCGGGAGGGCGGCGACCACCTGCTGCCCCGCGGATGCCGCGCGATCGGCGTACCCGTCGAGCGTCGCCGTCCCCGCCGAGACGCGACGGGCGCCGTCGGCGACCTGCGTGGCGCCCGCGGCGACCTGGTTGGCGCCGTCGGTGAGCGTTCCCGCGCCCTGCGCCAGTGCGGCGGTGCCCTGCGCCAGTGTCGTGCTGCCTCCGGCGACCTGGGCGGCCCCGTCTGCGAGGGTCGTGGCGCCGTCGGACGCCTGCACGAGCTGGGCGCGGATGTCGGCGAGCCCTCCCAACAAGCGCGAAGCCGCCTCCTGGCCGACGAGCTCGGCGACCGAGCGGCGGATCTTCTCGACGGCCTGGGTGCCGATGGTCGATGCGAGGTAGTTGTTGGCGTCGTTGGTCTGCAGGCCGATGGACGCCTGGCGCGGTGCGGAGCCGCCGGAGGAGACGAGGGCCGCGGAGAAGTCCGAGGGGATCGTGACGATGAAGTCGACCGTCCCCTCGTGCAGAGCGGTCGCGGCATCGGCGGCGCTCATCGCGCGCCAGTCGAAGGCGTGGCCGTCGATCAGCTGCTGCGAGACCTGGCTGCCGTACTGCGCCGCATCGCTGCCGGTCCCCGACCCCTCGTCGAGATCGACCAGGGCGACGGGAACCTCGGAGAAGTGCCCGTACGGGTCCTGGTTGGCCCACAGGTACAGCCCGCCGTAGAGGACGGGCACCAGCATGAGGGCGACGAGAGCGATGACCGACATGCGCGTCGCCGTCAGGCGCCGCAGCTCGGCGGCGATCATGGCGGGGATCTTCATCGGTGGCCTCCGGCGAGGGGAGCGGTGGTGCGCAGGCGCACCCGACTGGGCTTGAGGACGCGGGCGCTGGAGGGATGCGGCGCCAGGGATGCCGAGGTGTCGACCAGGGCCGACGCGGCGGCCTCGCCGGCGATGACGAGCACGGCGTAGCCTCGCTCGCCGAACTCCTCGGCGAGCTCCCACCACTGCACGGGGTCGCCCCCGTGGCGGTCGGGGGAGACGAGGACGAGGCCGTCGACCCCGGGGCGCGCAGAGGCGAGTTCGAGAAGGATGCGCAGTCGGTGCGCCGGTGCGAGGTCGGCGATCGGCAGTCGCGCCGACGAACGGAGGTCGTGCTCGTCGAGCCACCGTCGAGCCGACAGGGGGTCGGAGGCGAGGCCTGCGAACATGAGCTCCTCGGCGACGACACCGGCCACCGCGATGTTCGGGGCAGGCTCGCTCACGTCGGGAGCATCGACCAGAGCGACCCGGCGGCGCAGCGCGTTGTGTGCGCGGCGGTCGGTGGCGTCGTCGAGTGCGACGGTGCCGGCGTCGGGGCGCATACGCCCCGACGCGATGAGACCCAGCACGGTGGGGCGCTGTTCGGTCTCGGCGACCGCGAGCGTGGCGCGCCCGCTGCGGTAGGTGAGGCTCGTCGCCCCCAGGGCCTCGCCACGGCGCCCCTTCTGCACCTCATCCAGACGTACGCGCATCACTTCGTCTCCAGCACATCGGGGTGGGCGTTCAGCAGGGCTTCGGACTCCCGCCAGGACAGCCCGGCGATGCTGAGGACGGCCCGCACGGCCAGCGAGGTCGCGATGGGCGACGATGCATCGATGCGGCTGACCGCCGCGCGCGCCGTCTCCTCGATGAGGCGGGCGAGAGTCGGGGCGGCCATGTCGGCGCGAAGGGTGCCGTCGTCCTGGCCGGCGCGGACGACCTGGACGAGGGTGCGCCGCAGGGGGGCGAGTGCGGCGGCGGTCTGCTCGAGGCGGGTGTCGTCGAGCGCGAGCGCGGCGGCCACCTGCACGTGGGCGGCCTCCGCCCACAGGGCCGCCGTCAAGCGTGCGAGAGCGAGCGGGGGATGCGGCTCGTGGAGCGACGAGGCGATCGCATTGAAGCGCTGGGCGCCGGCGGCGATGAGCTCGGTGAGCAGTGCCTGACGGTCGTCGAAGTGTCCGTACAGCGCACGCCGTGACAAACCCGCCGCGCGCGCGATCTGATCGATCGAGGCGGACGGATCGAGCGCCAGGGTGGTCGCGGCCGCCTGCAGGATGCCGGCGCGATTGGCAGCGGCATCCTTTCGGGGGCGTCGAAGGGGTGGGGTGGTGGTCACCCGGTCAGTGTATTAACTTGCACAACGGTGTGCAAGTTTCCTTGGTGGGGAGCGCAGCGACGAGTCGAAACGCGGACGAGTCGGAGCGCAGGCTCAGTCGGCGCCGAAGTCGAACGACGCCGACTCGGATGCCTCGTCGACCGCCTCGGCGAGCTGTTCGCGCGCCTCGTCGAACGGAGCCGCATGCCCGGTGATCTCCGCCGACGCGCCCGACGCGAGCTCGCCCACCAGTTCGGCGGTCGCGCCGCCGATGAGCCCGAGACCCGCGTACTGCTCGAGACGGGCCCGCGAGTCGGCGATGTCGAGGTTGCGCATCGTGAGCTGGCCGATGCGGTCGGTCGGACCGAACGCGGCGTCTCCGACGCGCTCCATCGAGAGCTTCTCCGGCGCGTACGACAGGTTCGGCGACACGGTGTCGAGGATCGTGTAGTCCTCGCCGCGGCGAAGACGCAGGGTGACCGTGCCGCTGATGGCGGAGCCCACCCACCGCTGGATCGACTCGCGCAACATGAACGACTGCGGCTCCAGCCAGCGTCCCTCGTACATGAGGCGGCCGAGCCGGCGACCCTGCTCGTGATAGGTCGCCAGCGTGTCTTCGTTCAGGATGCCGTTGACCAGGCGCTCGTACGCGATGAACAGCAGCGCCATGCCCGGCGCCTCGTAGATGCCGCGGGACTTCGCCTCGATGATGCGGTTCTCGATCTGGTCGCTCATGCCCAGTCCGTGACGGCCGCCGATCGCGTTGGCCTCCTTCACGAGCGCGACGGTGTCGGTGAACTCGGCGCCGTTGATGGCGACGGGACGACCGGCCTCGAAGGTGATCGACACGTCTTCGGTCGCGATCTCGACCGCCGGATCCCAGAAGCGCACGCCCATGATCGGGTCGACGACCTCGAGTGAGACGTCGAGGTGCTCGAGGGTCTTCGCCTCGTGTGTGGCGCCCCAGATGTTGGCATCGGTGGAATAGGCCTTCTCGACCGAATCGCGGTACGGGAAGTCATGGGCGACGAGCCACTCGCTCATCTCCTTGCGACCACCCAGCTCGGTGACGAAATCGGCGTCCAGCCAGGGCTTGTAGATGCGCAGGGCGGGATTGGCGAGCAGGCCGTAGCGGTAGAAGCGCTCGATGTCGTTGCCCTTGTAGGTGGATCCGTCGCCCCAGATGTCGACGCCGTCCTCCTTCATCGCGCGCACGAGCAGCGTGCCGGTGACGGCGCGGCCGATCGGTGTCGTGTTGAAGTAGGTACGGCCGCCGGAGCGGATGTGGAACGCGCCGCACGAGAGGGCGACGAGCCCCTCTTCGACCATCAGCGGCTTGCAGTCGATGAGGCGCGACTTCTCGGCGCCGTACTGCAGCGCGCGACCGGGGATCGATGCGATGTCGTCTTCGTCGTACTGCCCCAGGTCGCCGGTGTACGTGTACGGAACGGCGCCCTTATCGCGCATCCACGCAACCGCAACCGACGTATCGAGCCCCCCGGAGAAGGCGATGCCGACGCGCTCGCCGACGGGCAGGGACTGAAGGACCTTCGACATGGAACCTCAGTCTACTGAGCGGCGGCGGTGCAACCTGCGGAGGTGGCCCCCGCACTCGCGGGGGTCACCGGATTCGCATAGCTGTGCATGTATGCCCTATGGTCGGACCCACGTGCGCCCTCCGATGTGGGATCGGGGCTGCCGACGTGGGGTCGGTGGCAGGGGCGCTCTACCTTGGGGGTAGTTGGCATGCGCGCTGCGCGCTCTTCCGTCGTGTCCGCGAAGCGTCCGTTCGTCGCGGGGCTTCTCGTCGTTCTTCTGGCGCTGGGCGGAGTCGTCGGCGGCATCGCGCCGGCAGCGACCGCCGCCGGTGGTCCCGGCGACTACCTGCAGATCGACAAGAGCGTCGACAAGCCGACGCCGCTTCCGGGTGACACGTTCACGTACACGGTAAAGGTCACGTGTTCGGAGCAGGACTGCTTGGGCGCTCAGCTCACCGATGCCTTCCCCGCTGCGCTCGTGGGCTTCGACATCGAGAGCGTGCGATTCGCTCCCGACACCACCCCGTACGCCGTGACCTGGACCGGGGGAGCGAGCACCCCGCCGGCGAAGGTCGCCGCCGGCACCGCCGTGACGGTCGACATCAAGGAAACGACCGACACCCCCGTCGGCGTCGGTATGTCGGCGGGCACCACCTTCTCGATGCTGGTCAGCCTCCGCGTGCCCGACAACTACCCGCCCGGCCAGAGCGGCGACATCGTCAACACCGCGAGGGTCACGGCGACCAACGCGAACCCCGTCGACAGCTCGGCGACGATCAACATCAACGTTCCCGAGAACATCGCTGTCGGCGTGACGAAGACATGGTCGCCGAACCGTCTGTCGTACGCGCCCGGAGCCGCGTCGGCCATCGCCCTCGGCGTCTCCAACGCCTCGAACGTCAACGTCGACAAGCTCGTCATCCAGGAGCCCAAGACCGCCGTCGACGGAGCGTCCACGCTCGACGCGAGCAACCCCTTCACGATCACCGACTTCACGGGGTTGCAGAACGTCTCGCTGCCGGCGTCGTGCACGTCCGTCCAGGTCGACGCGTATGTCTTCCAGGGCGGTACCTGGACGTGGAAGACGGGCCCGCCCGCCGCCACCCCGACCCTGCCGAACGGCGTCACGAATGCGCAGGTCGGCGGCATCCGCCTCACCTGCGTCGGCACCATCGGGCCCGGTGACACCGTCGCACTGGGGCTCGGCCTCGCCCAGCGCTCCACCCAGCGCGACACCGGAGCCGATCTGTCCACTGCCGAGCACCGCGTCGACAACGTGGCCAACGGCATCGCGGCCGTCGGTACGCGCACGGCCACGAAGGATGCCACGGCCAGCTACACGGTCGCACCCTCGATGCCGACGGTGCAGACCGCGAAGAACATCGCTCCCGGTCAGATCACCGCCGGCCAGAAGGCGTCGTCGACGCTCTCCGCCACCAACGGCGCGGTCCCCGTCAGCGAGCTGCGCGTGGCCGACCTCGACTTCTTCTCTACCGACGTGGCCTTCGGCGGGTTCACCGCCGCGCCCGTGTGGCCGGCCGGCGCCAGCGCGGCGAAGGTCGTCTACCACCTCGCCGCCGGCGGAACCCAGGATGTCTCCTTCGCGAATGGCGCCGTGCCGGCCGCGCCCGGAGGGCCCGTGACCGGCTTCGAGCTCGTCTTCACCGGCTCGCTGATCCAGGCGAACGCGACCGCCAACGCCGCCTTCACGATCGCCACCACCGAGAACGCGACCGGCGCAAAGCCGAGCGTCACGCTGACCAACACCGTCGCCTCGACGGTGACCGCCCCCAACGGTCTGACCGCGAAAGCGACCGACGATGCCACACTGACGGTCATCGACCCGTCGGTCTCCGTCACGATCGACAAGACGGTGCGCCCGGGTGCCCCCGTCGCCCCCGGTGACAGCGTCATCGCCTCCCTGCGCACCGTGGCCTCGGCCACCGGTGACGGAGCCCGCATCAATGACATCGTCGTGGAGGACGCCTGGAACGGCGCGCAGGACGCGTTCTGGAACGCCTTCAGCTTCACCTCCGTCGCGCCCACACAGGTGCCGGCCAACACGACGCTGACCGTGCAGGTGCGTCGTCACGACGGAACGTGGGTGACGCTGGCGACCGCGCCCGCGCAGGCGCAGGCGTTCGTCTTCCAGATGGATGCCGCGGCCACCGCGGCCGCCCTCGCGCCGCTGGCTGCCGCCGACGTGGAAGGCATCCGTTTCACCTTCCACAGCGACGCGGGGTTCGCCGATACCACCAACGTCACGCCGAACCTCGTCTTCGACGCCCGCGCCGATCGTCGCACGGGCGGCGCGACGACTCCCGGCCCCGACAAGCCCACGACCTACACGAACACCGCGGTCTCGAGCGTCACCGGCAAGAGCGACGGCGGCAAGACGCTGATCGACGATGCGACCGACACGGCACCGGGAACGATCCAGACCGAGCAGAACCCGCCGGGCCCCGGACCCGACATCCAGAAGCGGTGGACGCGTGACTTCCTCGATGCCCAGTCCGGGCAGCGTGCCGACACGACGCTGCGCTGGAACGTCTCCTCGGGCTTCGCGCCGGTGACCATCACCGACCCCGCCACCGACGCCGGCACACCGTCGTCGACGGCCTATGACGCGTTCGACCTCGTCTCGGTGGCGGCGATCGCCCCGAGCGCCGACCCGTACAGCAACGGTTGGTACCTCAAGTACGACACCGTGACCGCGGTCGAACTCTTCTTCGACGGCACGTGGCACACCGTCGCCGCGCCCGGTGGCAGCTGGATGACGGCAGGCCGCGGCTTCGTCGGATACACCCTCACCGCGGAGGAGTCGGCGAAGACCACCGGCGTCCGCCTGGTGATCGATGAGACGGCGGCCGACACCGCGGCCCGTCAGGCCGCGCGCCAGACCGGTCCCGCTTTCGATCCGTTCGCGCCCGCCCCGGGCTCGGGAGTCGGCTCCGGCAGCGTGCAGCGAGAGTTCGACCTCACCTGGCAGCTGCGTGACGTCACGCGCTCCTCGGGAACCCCGATCACGGCGGACTCGCTGCTGAACACCTCCACCAAGGGCATCGTCGACAACGCCGTCCAGATCAGCTCGCACCCTCTCGCGGGCGGCGCGGACATCACCGACGGCGACCACGACACGATCCAGATCCTCAACCAGCCGCCGGGAGTGAAGGTCACCAAGTCGGCCACGCCGACGAGCCAGATCTTCACGCCCGTCACCGGCACGCCCGCGCAGAGCTATCCGACGGCGCAGTGGACGATGACCGCGCACAACGACGCCACGGCCAAGGCGAGCGCGTTGCGGATGACCGATCCGGCCACCTGCAGCCAGACCGCACTGGCCGGGTGTCAGTCCGATGTCTCCGCGGCCTTCGCCGACCCGTTCGACACGTCGAAGAACTACCTCACGGACAGCGGCACTCCGACGCCCTTCGATCGCTTCGACGCGACCAAGATCACGATTGCCTCGAGCATTCCTGCCCAGATCGACGCGTCGGGCTCCACGGTATGGCTCCTGCATTACTCCGGCGGCACGTACACGACGACCTCGCACACCATCGCTCAGGTGAACGCGTTCACCGCCGAACAGCTCTCCGACGTCGTGGGCGTCAGCGTCACGTTCCGCGGCGTGAGCGCGGCGAACACGGGCACGATCGACCAGAGCAACGTCTTCACGGTCACGATCGACAGCCGACTGCGACCCACGCTGCGATCCAGCGGCGATGCGCAGGTGCTGCCGGCAGGAAAGACGGTCGACGTCTCGAACCGCGTGTTCGCCCAGTCGTACGACCCGGTGCTGGCGCCGACCACGAAGACGGGTGACGTCGCCGACGCGAAGGTCGTCCTCACCGGCGGTGTCGTCAACATCACCCCGACGAAGTCGGTGAGCGCGGCCTCCATCGCCGAGCCGGCGAAGAGCACGCCCGTCACGGTGACCCTGGGTGCGAACCAGGGATCGAACCCGCGCAGCACCCTCTCTCCGAACGTCGTCGTCGTCGAGGACTTCGCCGACGCGACCGCCTTCTGGAACACGTTCGACCTCGTCGGGCTCGGCGCGGTGACCCTGCCGGCAGGCGCCGACCGCGTGCGGGTGGATGTGCACACCGGGGGACGCTGGATCCAGGGAACCGCCGCGGCCACCGCCGCGCTGCCCACGGGCACCGACGTCACCGCTGTCGACGGCATCCGCTTCACCTTCACGCGCGCCGACGGTGCTCTGTTCTCCAACACGATCCCGGCGGCCAACTGGTCGGCATCGGCGGCCTTCACCGTGAAGGTGCGCGACGCCTACCGCGACGCCAGCGGTCCGGTGAGCTTCGACCACACCGTAACCAACACGCAGTCCTCGCAGTCGACGCGCGTCGACGGCAACGACTCCGCCCTGAAGCAGGCGTCCGCCCAGATCGCGCTCACGCAGGGCACGCACCAGATCGCGGTGAACAAGCTGAGCAACAACGGCGACCGCCTCGTGTCGGTCGGCTCGCCCGTGCCGTTCGATCTCACCTTCCAGAACACCGGCACCGGCTTCCTGACCGTGTCGGAGCTGACCGACACGCTGCCGGTGCAGCTGGACTACCTGACGACACCGGCGCCCGTGTTCACCAAGCAGGCCGACGGCCTCCTGTCGGACAAGGTCACGGTGGGCCTCAGCCCCGACGGTCGCACGGTCACGTTCACGTGGCCGTCGGACGGCAACCGCATGAAGCCCGGTGAAGTGTTCAAGGTGCGGCTGTTCCTCGAGCTGCAGCCCGGACTGTCGCAGGGCGACCGCGCGACCAACACGATGACGGTGAAGACGGCGCAGCAGCTCACCGCGTGCCGCAACACCGTGCCCGGCGGATCGACGACCAGCGCGTTCGCGAACGACCCCACGACGTGCGGCACCACCGACTACGTCGGCGTGGTCGCCGGCTCGAACCTGTACACCGTCAAGGGTGTTTCGGGCGCGCTGCCCGGTGCGTACCAGCCGGGCGCCTCGGATGCGATCTGCCAGCAGAATCTCGTCGTCGGCGACAAGGGCTACTTCCGGTCGCCGTGTGTCGCGAACTCCGAGGTGGGCGGCACGGACGAATGGGTGCTGCACAACGTCAACGCGGGGACCGTCCCGGTCGCCGAGATGACCGTGTTCGACCAGCTGCCGACGCCGGGTGACACGCTGCTCATCTCGGGCACGGGTCGCGGCTCGACGCTGCGCCCCGAGCTCCTGGCGGGCTCGCTCAAGGTCGCCGCTCCGGCCGGCACGACGCAGACCGTCGAGGTCACCACCAGCACGGGAGTGTGCGTCAACACGTGGTCGACGCTCACGACCGCGCCGGTCTGCGAGCAGAACGGTGAGAAGTGGACCGTCGCGTCCGACGGCACCGATTGGTCGAAGGTCACCGGCATCCGCGTGCACCTCGACTTCCGCACGACGCCGGCCAAGGCGCTCACGCCGGGTCAGGCTGCCGACGTCACGTTCTCCACCGTGAACAAGCCGGCCGCCGCTGACCGTCCCGACGGCGCGTCGACGAGCGTCCCCGCGAGCGATCAGTTCGCCTGGAACCAGTACGGCGTCAAGTACGAGCTGACCACCGAGAGCACGTTCCGCAAGATCGCTCCGGCCGTCGTCGGCAGCCACCTGCGCTTCGGCTCGATCGCGGTCACCAAGAAGATCACGGGACCGGCGGCGCAGTACGCGCCGACGAGCTTCCTCGCCGATGTCGTCTGCTCCGCCGGCGGGTCACCGCTCGACCTCGGAGCGGCGTCGACCGTCACCCTCAGTGCGGCCAACGACTACACGGCGCGCATCGACGGCATCCCGCTCAGCGCCGAGGGCACGACGTGCACCGTCACCGAACAGGGCGCCGTCGGCGCGTTCGGTGAGACCTCCCGCAGCGGATCGCCCACGACGATCGCCGTTACCGAGCCGGCCCCGCAGGACGGTGATGCGGGCGACGTGCCCGCGCTGCAGGTCGCGACGCTGACGAACGACTACCAGTACAGCGGCCTGTCGGTCACGAAGCAGGTGCAGACCGAGGCGACGGCCGGCGAGTTCGGACCGTTCACTTTCTCGCTGACGTGCACGAGTGCGACGGGAATGCCGGTGGCGTTCGACGATCAGGGTTCCCACAAGCTCACCTTCACGCTCGAGGCGGGCCAGACCTGGACCGCTCCGGCCGACCGCATCCCCGCCCGGGCACGCTGCACGGTGACCGAGACGGACTCGTTCTTCGCGAACCACATCGTGTTCACGGGCACGAACGTCGTCGACGCCGGTGACGGCTCGGCCACGGTCACGCCCGGGGTGGAGGCCGCCGCGGTCACCGTGACCAACGGGTACGACGCGGGTCGACTCACGGTCGGCAAGGTCGTGACCGGTGCGGGCGCCGACCTCTACGGCACGGGTTCGTTCGACTTCTCCGCCGTCTGCACGTACCAGGGTCAGAGCCTGCTCGACCAGCGCTTCTCGCTGCGCCACGGCGACACCGAGACGTTCGGTGTGTACCCGACCGGCACCGTGTGCGACGTGAAGGAGCTGACGACGGGGGGTGCGACCGCGGCGACGCTCGACCCGGCCGACGGCCAGGTCACGATCGTGGCGCCGACCGACCCGGTCGCGATCGGCGACGTCAAGGTCACGGCCACCAACCGCTTCGACCTCGCCTCGTTCGACGTGGTCAAGGAGCGCCAGGGCAACATGCTCAATCCCGGTGCGGCGGGACCGTTCACGGTCAGCGCGGTCTGCACGTACGTCGTGGACGGCACCGTCACCGACATCGCGGTGCCCGGGGGAGCGGAGCGCCAGCTCGCCGCCGCGAACGACTACCGGGCGGCCTACACCGACCTTCCCGTCGGCGCGACGTGTGAGGTCACCGAGACCGTCACCGGTCACGCGGCCTCCACGAGCATCACGGTGGACGACGCCGACCCCGTGACCGGGACGAGCGCGACGATCGACCTTCACGGGGGCGACGAGCCGCAGCTCATGACCATCGCCAACACCTTCACCGCCGGTCAGATCTCGGTGACGAAGACGGTCAGCGGCACCGCGGCATCCGCCCACACCGGCGACACCTTCGGTGTGACGCTCGTGTGCACCTGGTACGGCGAGAACCTGCCGATCCCGGGCGGCGCCGTCCGCGATCTCACCGTGGGAACGCCCGTCGTCTACACCGATCTGCCGACGGATGCCGCGTGCGTGCTCACCGAGACGCGCACCGGCGAGGCGAAGCAGGTCACCATGACCGTCGACGGCGGCCACTCCGCCAATCCGGCGAGCGTCGTCATCACCGCCGACAGGACGATCGCGGTCGGCGTCGACAACCGCTTCGACAAGCCGTTGCCGGCCACCGGTGGCAGCTCGGCGCTCGTGCTCGGGGTGTCCGGCTTCGGGATCGCAGGTCTGATCGTCGGCATCGTGCTGTTGACGCGCCGCCGCCGTCGCGAGATCTGACGGATGCGCTGAGCGGACGGGCGAGGTGACCCTCGCCCGTCCGCTCAGCGGTGTCGGAGCGCAGGACGGGCCGCTCGATAGGATGGGGTGTACCGGCATTCCCGGTGCAACCGTCCGATATGCGCCAGAAGGCCGAAAACGGGGGAGCAGTCCATGCCAGGAATCGTGATCGTCGGCGTCCAGTGGGGAGACGAGGGCAAGGGCAAGGCCACCGATCTGCTCGGTGAGCGCACCGACTGGGTCGTCAAGTTCAACGGCGGCAACAACGCCGGTCACACCGTCGTCATCGGCGATGAGAAGTATGCACTGCACCTCTTGCCCTCCGGCATCCTGTCCCCCGGCGTCAACGCCGTCATCGGCAACGGCGTCGTCGTCGACCTCGAAGTGCTCTTCGCCGAGCTCGAGGCGCTCAACGCCCGCGGCCTCGACACGTCGCGCTTGAAGATCAGCGCGAACGCGCATGTCATCACCCAGTACCACCGCACGCTCGACAAGGTCACCGAGCGCTTCCTCGGCAAGCGCATGATCGGCACGACCGGTCGCGGCATCGGCCCGACGTACGCGGACAAGATCAACCGCGTCGGCATCCGCATCCAGGACCTCTTCGACGAGAACATCCTCCGCCAGAAGGTCGAAGGCGCGCTCGATCAGAAGAATCACCTGTTGGTGAAGGTCTTCAACCGCCGCGCGATCACCGTCGACGAGGTCGTCGACGATCTGCTCTCCTACGTCGAGCGCCTGCGCCCGATGGTCTGCGACACGGGGCTGCTGCTCAGCCGTGCCCTGGATGCCGGCGACGTCGTCGTCTTCGAGGGCGGCCAGGCCACCATGCTCGACGTGGACCACGGTACCTACCCGTTCGTGACCTCCTCCTCTGCCACCGCCGGTGGTGCGTCGACCGGGTCGGGGGTCGGTCCCAACCGCCTCGATCGCATCGTCGGCATCGTCAAGGCCTATACGACGCGCGTCGGTTCCGGACCCTTCCCGACCGAGCTGTTCGACGACAAGGGCGAGTGGCTCCGCAAGCGCGGCTTCGAGTTCGGCACGACGACGGGTCGGCCCCGCCGCGTGGGCTGGTACGACGCGCCGATCACGCGCTACGCGACCCGCATCAACGGCATCACCGACCTCGTGCTCACCAAGCTCGACATCCTCACCGGGCTCGAGCAGATCCCCGTGTGCGTCGCGTACGACGTCGACGGCGAGCGGTTCGACGAGGTGCCGGTCAACCAGAGCGACTTCCACCACGCGACACCGATCTTCGAGTACTTCCCGGGCTGGCAGGACGACATCTCCGGCGCGCGGAGCTTCGAGGACCTGCCCGTCGCGGCGCAGGAGTACGTGCTCGCTCTGGAAGCGATGAGCGGCACGCGCATCTCGGTGATCGGTGTGGGTCCCGCCCGGGACGCGGTCATCGTGCGCCACGATCTCGTCGACTGAGGTGCGCTTCTTCCTCGGCGGGTATTCCGCCGACATGGGCGGTCGCGCGGAGGGCATCGGCACGCTCCTGGCTGGAGACCCCGATGATGGATCGGCCGGGGGAGAGCTCGCCCGGCGCGCGGAGGTCGCCGTCGGTGCCGAGTCGCCGTCATGGATCGCGTGGCATCCGACGCGTGCGGTCGTCTACGCCGCGCTGGAGGGGCGCGGCGTCGTGCAGGCATATCGCCGCACCGGCGAGGAGGGCTTCATCGCCCTCGGCGCTCCCGTGGAGGCCGGCGATGCCGTCTGCCATCTCGCCGTCGCCCCCGCCGGCGACGCATTGATCGCGGCCTGCTGGGGTGATGGGCGCCTCGTGCGCATGTCGCTGGATGCCGAGGGACGCCCGTCCCAGCCGAGCGTGCTCGCCGCCGCGTCCGACCCGTATGCCCTGGTCGGCATATCGCAGGAGCCGCGGCCGTCGCGCGCGCACCACGTGCGGTTCCTGCCGCGCGACACGATGGCGACGACCGATCTCGGGCTCGATCTCGTGCGTTTCTGGCGGGGCACGGGGGAGCAGGGCTCGCGCGACGTCGCGCTTCCGCGGCAGACCGGGCCGCGCCACAGTCGATGGCATCCGTCGGAGCACCTCTTCGTGGTGACCGAGCTGTCGAACGAGCTCTATGCGCTGGCGCCCGACGCGAGCGGGCAGTGGCGCGTCGCCGCCGGCGTGGCGTTGTCGCCGGGCACGCTCGCCGGAGACGCCGCGGCCGAGCTCGCCTTCTCGCGTGACGGCCGCTTCGTCTACGCGGGGCTGCGCGGTTCGAACACGATCGCCGTCGTGGAGGTGCGCGGTGACGGGGCGCAGCTGCGTCCCGTCGCGCTCGTCGACGCGGGCGTGGAGGGGCCGCGGCATCACGTCGTCGTGCGCGACACCCTCCTCGTCGCCGGTCAGCACTCCGACGAGATCGCCGCGCTCACGCTGAACGAGCGCACCGGGGTGCCGGGGCGAGCGCGACGCCGTGTCGACGCCCCCTCGCCGACCTGTCTGCTCCCGGCATCCTGAGGCGTGGGGCTCAGACGGCGAACAGTTCGCTGCGGGGAGTGTCGATCAGTGCCGTGATGGGCATCAGCGCCGATCCGAGCGCGACCGTGTCGCCGCCGAAGGACGCCGGGACGATCTCGAACTGGGTGCCCAGGCGCGTCAGGCAGTTGCGCCGCACCGCATCGGCGATCCGTGCGGATCCGTGCTCCATCAAGCGCATCCCGACCCATCCGCCGACGACGATGCGTTCGGGGTTGGTCAGGTTGACGACGCTTCCCAGCGCCGCGCCGAGCGCCTCCACAACCCCGTCGACGACGGCGCGCGCGTCCGTGTCGCTGTCCGCCGCGGCCAGCAGCGCGCCGATCGCCTGCCACCCCGAGCCCTCGAAGGAGCCGCCGCGGATCTGCCATTCGGCGAGGATCGCGTCGGCGCCGAGGTAGGCCTCGACGCAGCCGTTCTGTCCGCACCGGCAGCGCGCGCCGCCGACCACGATCTTCGTGTGACCCCACTCGCCGGCGCTGCTGAACGCGCCGTGCGCGAGGGCTCCGTCGCTGATCACGCCGAGTCCGACGCCGCGACCGAGGAGGGCCACGACGGCATGGTCGATTCCGCGTGCGGCGCCGTACCAGAGCTCGGCCCGCGCCTGCGTCTTGGCACCGTTCTCCGCGAAGACGGGCAGATCCGCGTCCAGGTCGCGCGGGATCGGCCACGGCTCCCAACCGAGACTCTGGGCGTAGAGCACCTGGGCACCGTCGGGTCCGGTCTCGACCACACCCGGAAGCCCGAGCCCGATGCCGAGGACACGCGGCCACCGCTCCTGATTGCGCATGCGCAACGCGGCGATGGCTTCGACGAGATCGCGGTGGATGTCCGGCGGGGTCTCGTCGTGGCCTCCGCCGCGGAACTCGCGGTCGACCATCGTCAACGACAGGTCGAAGAGCTCGACGGCGACGCCGCGCTCGCCGACATCGACGCCGATCGCGTAGGCACCTTCGGCGCGGGGCGCGATGAGTGAGATCGGTCGTCCGCCGCGCGAGGAGACCGAGCCGACCTCGGCCAGCAACCCGTCATCGATGAGCTCGGAGGTGATGTTCGCGGCGGATGCCGCAGAGAATCCGCAACGCCGCGCGAGATCGGCCCGGGTCGTCTCGCCCTGCTGCAGCACGAAGCGCAGAGCGGCCGCACGATTCTGCTGACGCAGCGTCGTGACGGTCGCGGAGGCGGGCGCCGCGGAGGCGGCGCCCCGCGCCTGTGCACTCATGGTTCGACGATAGCCCGTCACATGCTCACCTCGAGCCGTCGCACCCGCACGCGCTCCGAGGCGCTGAGTCGGAGGCTGCCCTCGTGCCAGTCCGCCGTCACGGCGTGGGATCGGTCGGCGTCGACCCGCCAGGATGCCGGGCGGGACGAGAACGCGAACGCGAGGCGGTCTCCGGGGGTGATCTCCACGGGAACGTACTCGGCGGCAGCGTAGGCCGCCCCCGCCGTGTGATGCCAGAGGCCCTCTGGCAGCGGGGCGGCCACCTGCTCGGAGATCGAGGTCTCCGCCTCGCCGCCCACCCCGGCCCACGCCGGCAGCTGCAGAGCGGGGCGCGCGAACAGTGCATCGAGAACGGCCGTGCGCACGTCGCAGCGCTCGACGGCGACGGCCGCCAGGAACTCCCGCAGAATCCGCCACGCGTGGTCGGGGTCGAGCTGCGCCGTCGGGTCGGCGATCAGCTCCCAGCCTTCGGGGGTGCGCGCGGACAGCGGCGAGGTGAGAGTGTCGAGCTTCTTCCAGGGCCAGAAGTTCCATCCGATCCCGTGGCGCTCGTAGAGGCGCGTCGCCGCGTAGATCCACCCGGGCGTGTTCTCGCCGCCTTCGCCCATGTAGATCGGCAGTCCCGCGTCGCGCCGCAGCTGGAGGAAGTCGGCGATGCTCGTCTCGTCGGGGGCGCACCAGTAGCGGTGGAACTGCACGGCCTGGTTCTCGTCGAAGCGCACCCGCACCGGGTCGGGGTTGGTCGCCCAGTGGCTGCCTTCGTACATGAGCAGGTGATTCGGGTCGATCTCGCGGATCGCCGCGGTCAGCTCGCGGTAGAGATCGACGAGCTCGTCCTGGTAGCGGTGCTGCCACTCGTTCGGCAGCGGTTCGTTGAGGAGGTCGTAGCCGAGCACGGTCTCGCTGTCGCGGAAGCGACGGGCGATCTCGCGCCATAGCGCCACCGTCTGCGCGCGGTAGTGCTCCGCCATGAACAGCTCCGGGATGCCGCGCGGCGAATCGTCGATGTTCGTTCCGGTCTGCCCGCCGGGAGCGCCGTGCAGATCGATCAGTACCCGCAGACCGTGGCGCTCCGCCCACTCGACCGCCCGGGCGATCAGTGCGAAGCCGTCCTCTTGGAAGCTCCCGTCATCGGCGATCACGCCGCGCGCATTGAGAGGTAAGCGGACGTGATCGAACCCCAGCTGCGCGATGAGCGCGAAGTCCCTCTCGGTGACGAACTCGTCCCGGAACCGGCGCCAGAACTCGGCCGCCCGCGCGGTGCCGACCAGCTCGGCGATCCGCGCTTCGATCTGGCGCGGAGAGGCCAGCTCGTCGCCGAAAAGCCACATGTACCCTTCCGCGAGCAGCCAATTGCCGAGTCCCACGCCGCGAAGGAGCAGCGGTCCCTCGTCGTCGACGAGCTCTGTGCCGACGGCGCGGACGAAACCGCGGGGGCGACGGGGTGGTGTCATGGTGTTCCTCACGGGACGGATGCTCACTTCAGACCGGACAGGGCGAAGCCTTGGACGACGTAGCGCTGGAAGACGACGAAGACGATGAGGATGGGCACGACCATCAGCGTCGACGCCGCCATCTGCAGCGACGGGTTGGTGGAGATCTGCTGATTGAGCAGCGAGATTCCCACCGAGAGGGTGTAGAGCCCCTGGTCATTGGCGATGATCAGCGGCCACAGGAAGCTGTTCCATCCCGCGATGAAGGTGAGCACCACCTGCACGGCCAGGATCGGTCCCGACATGGGCAGGATGATCCGGAAGAAGATGCGCCACTCTCCCGCGCCGTCCATCCGTGCGGCCTCGAGGATCTCTGTCGGGATCGTCGCCATGAACTGCCGGAACAGGAACACGGCGAATCCCGACACCAGCATCGGCAGGGCGATGCCGATGAGCGTGTTCGTGAGCTTCATCCCGTTGAGGATGAGGTAGCTCGGGATCATCGTGACCTGGCCGGGGATCATCATCGTCACCAGAACCAGGAAGAACAGGGCATCTCTGCCGGGAAAGGCGAACTTGGCGAAGCCGTAGCCGGCCGCCGCCATGAGCAGCAGACCCACCATGCAGATGACGACGATGAGCAGGGTGTTCAGGAGGTAGCGCCCGAAGTCCAGCTCGGTGAAGAGCTGGATGAAGTACTCGAGCGTCGGATTGCGCGGCAGCAGCTGCGGGGGGAACGCGACGGACTCGCTGCGCGGCTTGACGGAGGCGAAGATCATCCACAGGAACGGGAACGCGGTGATCAGCGCGCCGACGGTCAGCAGCGCGCCGATCACGATGGTGCCGGTGCGGCCGCGGCGCCGTCCGGCTCGGGTGCCCCGTCGTGCGTCCGACGTCTTCGCGAGGCCCCGTCCGCCGCGGGTGATGAGCTCAGTGGTCGACATCGGACCTCCTCAGGCGCAGCTGGACGATGGTGATCGTCGCGATGATCGCGACGAGGACGACCGAGCCCGCACTGGCGTAGCCGAACTGACTCGACGAGAAGCCCTTCTGATAGAGGAAGAGCGCGATCGACGTCGACGAGCCCAGAGGTCCGCCCTTGGTGAGCACGAAGGGTTCGTCGAAGAACTGCAGCCATGCGATGACGGTGGTGATGGTGACGAAGAAGATGGCGAAGCGCAGCAGGGGGAGCACGATCGAGACGATGCGGCGCAGCCCCGAGGCGCCGTCGATCGCCGCCGCCTCCAGGTACTCCTTCGGCACGCCTTGCAGGGCCGCGAGGAAGATGATGACGTTCAGCCCGAGGCCGCGCCATACGGCGACCAGCCCGACGGAGAACTTCACGACCGTGGGGTCGGAGAGCCAGGGAACCGGCGGCAGCCCGACGAGCGAGAGCAGGTAGTTGAACAGGCCGAACTGTGTGTTGTAGAGGTAGCCCCATACGAGGGCCACGGCCACGATCGCGGTGATGGCCGGGACGAAGTAGAACGAGCGCAGCGCGCGGAAGAAGCGGCCTTGCGACCTGTTGAGCGCGAGCGCGATCGCCAGGGAGAGGACGATCACGCTGGGTACCCCGACGACCGCGAACAGAGCGGTGTTGCCGAGGGCCTGCCAGAAGTCGGGGTCGGCGAACAGCGCCGTGTAGTTGTCGCCGCCGATGAACTGGATCCGCGACCAGTTTCCCAGGCCCGCGAGGTTCATGTCGGTGAAGCTCACGAGGAGCGCCACGGCGATGGGCAGGATGCCGAAGACGATGAGCAGGAGCATCGCCGGGGCGATGAACGTATAGGGGACGATGCGGTTCTTCATGGCCTCGTGGCCGGGGGTGCGCGGTGATCGGGTCACCGCGCACCCCCGGAGCTCAGTTCGCGGGGGTCCCGGCGGTGGTCGTGAACAGCGTCTTCAGGGCGTCGTCGCGGTTCGCGCCGGTGAGCACGATCGAGTTGAGCGCGTCGAGCAGCGCCTTGCCCGTCTCACCGTCCCAGTTCGGCACGAGCGGCAGCAGGCGGGAGGACGCGAGCTGCTTCGTGTAGACCGACACCATGGGGTCGCCGGTCAGCGCGCTGTCGGCGAGCGCCTTCTTCACTGTCGGCAGCTGCCCGTCGGACTGGTACCAGCTCACCTGCACGTCGGGCTGCGAGAGGTAATCGAGCAGCTGAAGTGCGCCGTCCTTGTTCTTCGTGGAGCCCCAGACTCCGAGGTTCGACCCGGCGAGCAGCGACGTGTCCTTCGCTCCGGACGGCACGGTGGTCACGTTCCACTTCCCGGCCAGCTCCGGCGCCGACTGCGAGATGGCGGCCGCAAGGTAGGGACCGCTGACGAGCATCGGCGTGCTTCCCGTGATGAAGCCCTGCGTCTGGTCGAAGTCGCTGTTGGTGGGCACGCTCTTGTCGGCGTAGAGGCCGGTGTACAGGTCGACCGCCTTACCGAACGCGGGCGTATCGAAGTCGATCTTGCCCTGGCTGTCGACGATGTCGCCGCCCTGGTCCCACGTCATGATCACGGGCAGTACGCTGTCCCATTGGGGGATGTAGTAACCGTACGAGCCGTCACCGCGGCCGGCCAGTGTCTTCGCGTCGGCGCGCAGCTGATCCCAGGTCGCCGGCGGAGTGCTGATACCCGCTGCCTGGAGGATGTCGCTGCGGTAGAAGAGAACGCGCGTGTCCGACACCCACGGCACGGAGACGACCTTGCCCCCGATGGCGGTCGCATCTCCGGCGACGCCGTCGACGAAGTTGGATGCCGCGAGGTTCTCGTGACCCGACAGTGCCGCGTCGTCGAGGGTGAGCAGTGCGCCGCTGTCGGCATAGGTGCGCAGCTTGGAGAGTCCGATCTGCAGCACGTCGGGGCCGTCGCCCGAAGCGACCGCTGTCGTGAACTTCTGGTCGACGCTGTCCCAGGGGATGGCGACGGTCTTCACGTCGATTCCCGTCTTGTCTTCGAACGGCTTGACCAGCGCATCGAAGTGGGCAGAGCTGTCGCCCATGACCCAGACGGTCAGTTCCTTGGCGGCGGTGCCGCCGTCGGCGGGTGCGGATGACGAGCATCCGGCGAGGGTGGCGGCCGTCAGGGCGGCGGTGCCCAGCGCGAGCCAGCGCATTCTCTTCATCGAGAGGTCCTTTCGGGGTGCAGGAGGTGCGGTGTCGAATCGGGATTCGGCGGCGAGAGGACGGGAAGAGACTCCCTCGTCCTTTCTCTACGACTTAGATTAAGGTATGTCCGATTGTCTGGCAAGAGGCGGAGCGGCGAAACGAGCGCAGGGGGCCGCCACGTCGCGACCCCCTGCGCCGATCGTCGTCAGTACGACGAATAGACCGTCACCTCGTCGATAGACCACCACTGCGGCGCCACGCCGGTCTGGGTGATGCGGATGTACCGCGCGCTGACCGGTGCGATCGAGATCGGACGCTTCCATCCGTAGGCGATGCCCGTGGCGGCTGTCGTCCAAGAGGAGCCGTCGAGGGAGGTCTCGACGGTGAATCCGCGCGGATAGTCCCACGTCGACGAGCTGTCGGTCTGCACCGTGACCATCGCGACCGTGCGGGTCGAGCCCATGTCGATGCGGTACCACTCCCCGCCCGCCATGGCCTGGCCGCTCTTCCACGATGTGCCGTTGGCGCCATCGATGCCCGCACTCGGCGAGCTGCCCGCCGCCGTCGTGGACGCCGTCGCGGTCCAGCCGGTGTGGCTCACCGCGGACGGGGCGAACGTCGACAAGCCGCCGGCGTACTTGGCGATGGTGGCGACGAACCGCGCGTTCTGCGTGAAGTTGGCGGTTGCGAACTGCGACAGCTTCGACTGGAAGGTCGCCGCATCGTCACTGTTGATGACCGGCACCGGCTTGCGGTCGTCGTAGTACATGCCCCAGTAGGCGAAGCCGTCCTCGGCCGAGCCCTTGACCTTGTACGACCAGTTCGACCACGACACCTGCGAGGCGTTGAGTCCCGCCATGAACCGTGCCCAGACGTCGTCGTTGTAGTACAGGGAGTATTCGCCGTAGAGGATCGGCACCCCCGGATTCGAGAGCTTCGCAGCCAGTCCGCCCAGTTCGTTCGTGACGAGTTGGTTCTGGGCCGTCCAGTCCTTCGAGTTCGGCATGTCGTACGGGTGGTATTCGTAGACGACGTTCGTCCACCCGTAGGTCGACGGCGGTGCGATCTTGTCCAGGCCGAAGAACGCGCCGAGGAAGATCGCGTGGTCCGCATCGATGGCACGTACGGCGGTGTACAGCCGGTTGTAGTAGTCGCTCTTCTGGGCCACATCGTCGCTGTCTTCGTTGTAGTCGATCAGGGGCTCGTTGATGAGGTCGTAGCCGGCCACCGCGGGATTGCCGTTGTAGCGCGTCGCGATCTTCTTCCAGATGTCCTCCACCCAGTTCTGATAGGTCGCGCTGCCCCAGAACCCGTTGGGGTTGGGTCCGATGCGACCGCACGAGCCCCACGGACAGCCGCCGCCCGGCACCGTGTGGAGGTCGATGAGGACATAGATTCCGCGCGCCGCGGCTTCGTTCACGACCCAGTCGATCTTCGACCACGGATTCGACTTCCAGGTGCCGTCGAGATTGAGGAACACGTTCCACCCGATCGGCACACGGATGAAGTTCATTCCCGTGGCCTGGATCGCGTCGAGGTCGTTCGCCGTGAACCATGTGTCCTGATGCGTGCCGACGACCGAGGCGGTCGTCGTCGCGCCGAAGCGTGCGGTCATCGTGTTCGTCAGCGAGTAGTCGTCGTTGTAGAGCCCGGCGGTGAGCTCGCCGATCGACCACCAGTTGCCTGCGGAGCCGGTCTGGGTGAGGCGGAAGTACCGTGCTGCCTGCGCCGTGAACCCGATGGTCGACGCCTTCTTGGTTCCCGCCCCGGTTGCGACAGTGCTCCAGGAGGACCCGTCGCGTGAGAGCTGGAGCGTGTACCCGCGCGGCCAGTCGTCCTCGTCGGTGGTGTTCTTCGCGGTGTCGGTCGTGACGTTGTTCAGCGTGATGAGCGCGCCCATGTCCACGGTGACGGCCTGACCCGGCGCCTGGGCCGCACCGGTGGTCCACCGCGTCGAGGTGGTGCCGTCGATCATGTTCGACGGGGAGGCGCCCAGCGAGGAGGTGACGACCCATCCGCCGCGATCGAGGGAGGTTCCGCTCGAGATCGCGACCTCGGCCACCGACCACCACTGCGACGAGGTGCCGTTCGAGGTGATCCGAAGATAGCGACCGTTCTTGGTCCCTTGGAAGTCGGCCTGCACGACGCGATTCGCGCCGTAGCCGCTCGCGACCTTCGTCCAGTTCGCGTTGTCGTAGGACGTGAAGACGTCGTAGACCCGCGGGTAGTCGTTCGCGGTGGTCGCGCCCGCATCGAACAGGACCTTGTCCATGTCCACGTTGCGCCCGAGATCGATCGTCAACGACTGCCCGGGCGCCTGCGGGGCACCGCTCTGCCACACCGTGGAGACGTTGCCGTCGAGCGTCATCTGGGCGTTCGTGCCGGGGGCGTTGGAGGTCGCCGTCGCGGTATGCGTGCCGTTGAACAGGACCGGGTCGCTGTAGAGGTTGATCTCACCGACCGACCACGGAGCGGCCGCGGCGCCGGTCTGTGTCACCCGCACGTAACGCGCGACCTGCGGGGCGAACTTCACCGTCGTGAGACCATCCGTGCCGGGCTGGGTCGCCACGCTGGTCCAGGTCGAGCCGTTGGACGATGTCTCGATGTTGAGTGCTCGCGGCCACTGGCCCGCGTTGGCGGTGTTGTCGATGGTGAGCCGGTTGAAGAGAGTGGGCGCCCCCAGGTCGAGACGAATCCACTCCCCGCCGGCCTGATTCGCGCCGGTCGTCCACCGGCTGGTTCCCGATCCGTCGAGGGCGTTGGCCGGTGCTCCCGCGGACGCGGTTGCACTCCAGCCGGTGCGGTCGGCGGCGAACTCGCCGAGGGGCGACATCCAGTCCTCCTGGGTGAGCCATCCGCCGATGTTCGTGCCGCGGAGGTTCACCGCGGCGCCGGTCCCCGACGATTTCTTCAGGACGTTGCCGCTGGCTTTGAGGAAGTCGGCGGAGGTGAGGGCGGCGGCATGCGCCGCCGTCACAGGTAGGACGGCAGTGGCCGCCACGGCCGCAGCTGTCACCAGCGCGGCGAGAACACGTCGTTTCACGATCCTCCTTGATCAGTGCGGAGCATGGCTGCGCTCCGTCGCTGGTCAGCATCGCGAGACGACGTCTACTTTGTCAAGGCCTTAAAATAAGCCCAGCACTTACTCGGGCTCAGAGTGCGGCGTCCTGCTTGGGGATGAAGACCTTCTTGATGATCAGCAGGATGGAGGCGGTCACGGGAATCGCGACGAGCGCGCCGAGCAGGCCCATGAGCGTCCCCCCGACGAGCGCGCCGATCACGACGAGGGCTCCCGGTACCGCGATGGCCTTGTTCATCACCTTCGGCGTGAGCACGTATGCCTCGAGCTGCATGTAGACCAGATACGCGACGGCGAAGATGAGCGCCGACAGGGGGCTGGCGAAGAGGGCGACCACCGAGGCGATGCCCCAGAACAGCACGGTTCCGACGAGCGGAATGATCGTGAGGCAGAAGGCGACGACCGCCATCAGTGCGGGGAAGGGGAGGCCGAGAACCGTGTACAGGATGAAGCTCACGACCGCGTTGAAGAAGGCGAGCACGACCATGCCGCCCAGGTAGCCGCCGACCGACTCCGTGATCTGCTCGGTCAGATCGGCCGTGAGTGCGCGACTGCGGGCGGGCACCATGCGGTAGAACGCCTGCTTGATCTCCGGCAATGACGCGAGGAAGTACAGGCTCAGCACGATGATGATGATCATCCCGGAGATCGTCGTGCCGATGGAGATGCCGATCTGCAGCACGCCCCCGCCGATCGCCGCCAGATGGCCCGGATCGGTGAGGAACTTCTGCACCTCGGCGACGATCGCGGGCACCTGGTCGCCGAACTGATCACGTGCCCAGTGGTAGAGGTCGGTCTGCTGGAACGACGTCACGAGAGTCGGGACGTCCGTGATGAACTGGGCGATCTGGCGCACCACCGTGGGCACGATGAGCCACAGCACGGCGACGAGCAGCAGCGCCAGAGCGAAGTACACGATCACGATCGCCCAGGCTCTGCCGACGCCGTGCCGCTGCAGGCGCTGCACGACGGGGTTGAGTCCGAGAGCGACGAACAGGGCGAAGGCGACGTAGATCCACACCGTGACCAAGCTGGTGACGGCCATGCCCAGCAGGATCGCCACCAGGCCGCCGAGCGTCAGGAAGAAGCCCACGACGAAGGGGCGGTTCAGGGTCGTCCACACCGCGCGTCCCGTGTGCGGGCGATGCGCAGCAGCCTCGGACGACACCGCACCGTCGGTCGTTCTCGCCCGGTCGGAGTCCGCCGCGGTCTTCGCCCCACGCCGGAGGGAACGCGGGCGGGGCTCGTTGGATGCTGCTGCCATGGTCACACTCTAGGGCTGTCAGCGGATGCCGCTGGGAGAGGCGGTAATGTCGGCGAGGACGAGAGGAAGCCCATGACCGACGCCGCCGTTCACCTGCAGCGCCTGCGTGCCAGCATCGACAACATCGACGCGGCGCTGATCTTCATGCTCGCCGAACGCTTCCGCTGCACGCAGCAGGTCGGGGTGCTCAAAGCGGAGCATCGGATGCCGGCATCCGACCCCGCTCGCGAAGAGCAGCAGATCGCGCGTCTGCGTCGCCTCGCTCTCGAGGCCGACCTCGATCCCGAGTTCGCCGAGAAGTGGTTCAACTTCGTCGTCGCCGAGGTCATCCGCCATCACACCGCCGCAGCGGCCGCCGACTGATTCCGGCGCCCGTCCGGCGGCCCCGATGCGTCAGGGGATGGCGCGGCGCAGCGTGAGGAACGACGCGGCACCGAGGATGCACGTCAGCACGGCCAGCACCGCGGTCAGCCCCATCGGCCCCAGGTCGGCGAGCCACGTCCACACCGTCGCCCAGGCATCCATCCGCCCGACGAGCCACAGGGCGGCGATCAGCAGCACCCCCACGCCCGACAGCGTGAGCGTCAGCCCGAGAGCGCCGAAGCGGCGGTAGAGCGTCGCGCCCCAGAACCCGGCCACGAAGAGCACCATCGCCACTACGGCGAAGAAGAGCCCGGCGCCCCCGGGGCCGGCGGTCCACACCCAGTCCAGCGAGAAGAAGTAGCCGTTGACACCCCATCCGCCCGTGGCGCGTTCGATCGCGCCGCCGACGGCGAAGACGGCGCCCAGCAGGACGGCCGTCACCAGTGCCGCGAGCATCGTGCCGAAGAAGAACTCCCGGCGCGTGATGCTGAGGGCCTGCGAGAACGGGAAGGTGTAGCTCAGCGACATGATGCCCAGGCCGAAGAAATACCAGATCGGAGCCTGGCTTCCGCCGCCGTACTTCGCCCCGCCGTAGGGGATGAGCGCGAAGATCGCGATCGAGAGCACGAGGCTGACGACGAGGATGAGCAGCGGCAGCCACACGAACGTGTACTTGTTGACGAACTGCATCCGGGTGACGGTGAAGACCCGATTCATCGGCGTGCTCCTTCGGCGGTGGTGGCTGCGGCGGCGTTCGCCGTGGCCGAGGATTCGGCATCGTGCTGGGTCAGGCGGACGATCAGCTGCTGCAGAGAGACCGCACCCACCTCGAGCCCGGATGCCGCGAGCTGCGCCCGGTCCTGGATGCCGAGTTCGCCGAGAACCGTCGCGCTGGCCACGCGCCCGAGGCTCTCGCGGTGCAGCACCTCGCGTCCCGCGGTGAAGGCGTCGACGGCGACGGCGTCGCCGATGATCGTCGAGGCCCGGCCGCGGACGGCATCGGTCTCCTCGTCGAGGATGATGCGCCCGCGATCGATGACGATCACCCGTTCGATGAGGTCGGCGACCTCGTCGATGAGGTGACTGGACAGCACGATGGTGCGGGGATGGTCGGCGTAGTCGGCCAGGAGGCGGTCGTAGAAGATCTGGCGCGCGACGGCATCCAGTCCGAGGTAGGGCTCGTCGAAGAACGTCAGCTCGGCGCGCGAGGCGAGTCCGATGATGACACCGACCGCCGACAGCTGCCCGCGGGAGAGCTTCTTGATCCGCGTCTTCATGGGCAGCTGGAACGCATCGATGAGCTCGTCCGCGAGATCCTGGTTCCAGTGCGGGAAGAACATCGCCGCCATCCGGAAGGCGTGGACGGGTCGGGCGTCGTCGGGATAGCGCTGACTCTCGCGCACGAAGCAGATCCGGCCCAGCACGCGGCTGTTCTCGTACGGGTTCTCGCCGAAGACGCTGACCTCGCCGCTCGTCGCGAAGTTCTGGGCGGTCAGGATCGACATCAGGGTTGTCTTGCCGGCGCCGTTGCGGCCCAGCAGGCCGTAGATGACATTGGCTTCGAGCGTCAGCGACACCCCATCCAGGGCGGCGGCGTTCCTATAGCGCTTGACGAGATCGGTCACCTGGACGACGGTCATCGGGCGCCTCCTTCCGTGGTCGATGTGATGTGGGCGGCCGCGCGGTCGCGGACCATCGTGGCGAGTTCGTCGGCACTGAGGCCGAGCGTGTGAGCTTCTGCGAGCAGAGGCTCGATGAACCGGGCGGCGAAGGCGGCACGCCGCTCGGCCCGCAGGCTCTCGCGGGCGCCGACGGCCACGAACATGCCGATTCCACGGCGCTTGACGAGCACGCCCTTTTCCACGAGCATGTTCACTCCTTTCGCGGCCGTGGCCGGGTTGATGCGGTAGAACGCCGCCAGTTCGTTGGTCGACGGCGCGCGTGTGTCTTCGGGAAGGCTCCCGTCCACGATGGAGTCCTCGACGCTCTCGGCGATCTGCACGAAGAGCGCTCGTCCCTCATCGATCACGTGGCCTCCCGGCATCCAGTGAATTGGTTAGTTACTTGACTAAGTAACCACATAACGCTAGCGACGTCAAGCGCTGCCGGAGCGCCTCCGCCTTCGCGTGCGCGCGATAGCGAGAAGTCGGCGTCGCGTCCAATTTGCGTGCGCATTCACCCGGATGAAACGGTGGTGGCGGCCCCCACGCGGGGTCGACCCCAGACCAGTCCGCGACCGCTGTCGTGCCCGTTGGCACCGGCGGACGTAAGGTCGGCGGCCTGTGCCCGGATCCGATGTCCGGTGCCGAGCGCTCTGCCCGAGCGCGAGTGGCCGTCACCCGGGCGTGACCGATGCAGCCTGTGCACCGGGCTGCCGAGGTGTTCTGTGACCGACGCTGTTTCCGCTGCGCCCCTGTTGGAGGCGCGGCATCTGTTCAAAGTCTTCGGGCGTGATCCGAAGGATGCCGTGGCGCGCCTGCGCGCGGGTCACTCCCGCGCCGACGTGGCCGATGCCGGCACCGCGGCCGTGGTGGACGCGAGCTTCACGGTGAACCGTGGCGAGATCTTCGTCATCATGGGGTTGTCCGGCTCGGGCAAGTCCACGATCATCCGCATGCTCAACGGCCTGCTGACCCCCACCGCCGGCGAGGTGACCATCGCCGGCCGCAACGTCACCACGGCCTCGCCGGCACAGCTGCGCACCATCCGCCGCGAGTCGGTGTCGATGGTCTTCCAGCACTTCGCCCTGCTGCCGCACCTGAGCGTGCTCGACAACGCGGCGTACGCGCTGGAGATCCAGGGCGTCGGCAAGACCGAGCGCCGCGAACGTGCGCGTGACATCCTCGAGCGCGTGGGCCTCGGCGATCGCGCCGATGCGCTTCCCGACCAGCTCTCCGGCGGCATGCGTCAGCGGGTCGGCATCGCGCGCGCCCTGACGGCCGGCACCGACATCCTGCTGATGGACGAGGCCTTCTCGGCGCTCGACCCGCTCATCCGCCGCGAGATGCAGGAGCAGCTGGTGGAGCTGCAGCGCGAGCTCGGCCGCACGATCGTGTTCATCACGCACGACCTCAACGAGGCGATGTTCCTCGGCGACCGCATCGCCGTGATGCGTGACGGTCGCATCGTGCAGAACGGCACACCGGAAGAGATCCTGACCGACCCCGCCAACGACTACGTGGCGCAGTTCGTTCAGGACGTCGACCGGGCGCGCGTGCTCACGGCATCCGCCGTCATGGAGCCGCCGTCGCTGTCGACGCCGATCACGGCGGGCGTGCGCGGGGCACTGCGCACGATGCGTGAGAACCAGGCCGGTGCCGTGTTCGCGACCGAGAACCGCCGGCTCGTGGGCGTGGTCACCGACCGGGCGGTGATCCGAGCGGTGAAGTCGGGCGAGAGCGACCTGCGGCGCATCGTCGACACCTACGTGCCGACGGTCGGTCCCGACGACCTGCTCACCGACATCGTCGAGACCGCCGTGGAGGCGTCCGTTCCCCTGGCCGTCGTCGACGATCAGGGACGCCTGCGTGGAGTCATCCCGCGCATCACACTGCTCGCCGCTCTCGGCAACGTTCCGGCGACGACGCGCGAGATGGCGGTCGTGCAGACCCCGCTGGAGATGGTGGCCGAGTTCACGCCGCTGGTGGATGCCGCGACGGAGGGAGAGCGCTGATGGACGGGTTCCGCATTCCGGTGGGCCAGTGGGCCGAGACGGTCGTCGATGTCGTCGGCGACGCGCTGCGCGGACTGTTCGACGCGGTGGCGCTCGTTCTGGGCGCCGTCTACGACGCGGTGGACGCCGTGCTCATGGCGCCGCCGTTCTGGCTGCTGATCGTCGTGCTCGCCGCGGCGGCGTTCGCCGTGAGCGGCTGGCGCCTGGCGCTGGGCACCGCCCTCGGCCTGCTCGTGATCGTGGGCGTCGATCAGTGGGACAACGCGATGGACACCCTCGCCCTGGTCATCGTCGCGGCGCTCGTCGCGATCGTGATCGCGATCCCCGTCGGCATCTGGGCCGCCCGCAGCGACGCCGTCTCGCGCATCGTGCGCCCCGTGCTCGACTTCCTGCAGACGATGCCCGCCTTCGTCTACCTCATCCCCGCGATCATCTTCTTCGGCGTCGGGGCGGTGCCGGGCATGATCGCGACGATCCTCTTCGCGATCGCCCCCGGCGTGCGGCTGACCGAACTCGGCATCCGGGGCGTCGACAGCGAGGTCGTCGAGGCGGGGTACGCGTTCGGGGCTTCGCCGGCGCGTGTGCTGCGGCAGATTCAGATCCCGCTGGCGCTGCCGTCGATCATGGCCGGCGTCAACCAGGTGATCATGCTGAGTCTCTCGATGGTCGTCATCGCGGGCATGGTCGGCGCCGGCGGACTCGGCGGCGAGATCGTTCGCGCCATCGGGCGCATCAACGTGGGCCTGGGCTTCGAAGCCGGCCTGTCGGTCGTCATGATCGCGATGATCCTCGACCGTCTGACTTCGGCGCTGGGCCGGCCTCGTGCCCCGCGCCGGGCGGGCGCGGTTCGCCGCACCCGCAACGGCGGGTCGACGGCCCGCCCCAGCCGCGGAGAGTCCGCGGCTGACACCGACCGATCCGCGGACAGCACGCGGATGGAGAGGACGTCAGCATGAACAAGACCAAGAGCATCCTGGGCGGTATTGCCCTGAGCGCCGCCGCAGCGCTCACCCTGAGCGGCTGTGCCGGCGGCACGGGAGGCGCGGGCGGTTCCGACGCGAAGTCGATCGAGATCGCCGTGTTCAACGGGTGGGACGAGGGCATCGCCGCGTCGTACCTGTGGCAGTCGATCCTCGAGGACAAGGGCTATGACGTGAAGCTCACGTTCGCCGACGTCGCGCCCGTCTACCAGGGCCTCGCTCGCGGCGACTTCGACCTCGTGCTGGACACCTGGCTGCCCACCACGCACGCCGACTACATGGAGCGCTACGGCGACAAGGTCGACGACCTCGGGGCCTGGAACGACGACGCGCGACTCACCGTCGCCGTCAACGCCGACGCGCCGATCGACTCGCTCGATCAGCTGGCCGCGGCATCCGACCAGTTCGGCGGTCGCATCGTCGGCATCGAACCGGGCTCGGGGCTCATGCGCATCACCGGCGACGATGTCGTTCCCGGCTACGGGCTCGAGGGGATGGAACTCGTGGAGTCGTCTACGCCGGCCATGCTCGCCGAGCTCAAGAAGGCGACGGATGCCGGGCAGAACATCGCGGTGACGCTGTGGCGGCCGCACTGGGCGTACAACGCGTTCCCGGTGAAGGACCTCGCCGACCCGAAGGGTCTGCTGGGGGATGCCGAGAGCATCCACTCGGTGGCGGCGAGCTCGTTCGCGAAGGACCACCCCGAGGTGCACGGCTGGATCTCGAACTTCACGATGCCCACCGACACGCTCGCCTCGCTCGAGAACGCGATGTTCAACGAGTACAGCGGTGACGACTACGCGCCGGTGATCAAGAAGTGGATCGCCGAGAACCAGGAGTGGGTCGACAGCCTCACGTCCTGACGATCGCGGTCAGGAACGGGGTCCGGCGTCTGCCGGGCCCCGTTCGTCGTCGGGGGTCGGCTGCGGACGCTCGAGCTGCAGGGCGACCTTGGTCTCGAGACGCTCGACGGCCTCGTCGGAGAGCGCCAGCAGACCGTCGACCTCCTCCCGCACCCGGCGATAGGCGACCTGACGCTCCGCCGGGGTCGCGGACTGGTCGAGCGCGACGGCCAGCAGCTGTTGCGCCGTGGCCAGACGCTTGCGCTCGGCATCGCTGAACTGGGAGTCACGCACGCGCCGGGCGTCACGCTCTGCGAGATCGAACGCGACCTCGTAATCGGTGACGGCGCCGCGGTACTCGGCGACCTGTTCCGCGCTGACCCGCGCATCCGCCGACGCCGGGCGCAGCCGGTCGGCGATCTTCTTGGCGCGCAGGAACGCGGCGGTCAGGGGCTGCCGCCCGTCGCTCATGGTGGGAAATGCGATCATGCGAGCGACGTCGAGCTCGTACTCCAGCCAGCGCGCGGTGACGTCGTCGTGCACCGCGAACAGTTTCTCGAGCTGGTCGGGCAGCGGTGACGGCTTCGTGATCGGTTGTGGTTCGCCGGCGCGGCTGACCCGTGTGGACGCGGTGACGGACTTCAGTTCGGCCTTCGCCCGCATGACCTCGAGCCGGCGCGCGTGACGGCGCTGCGCCAGCACGTCCCAGCGACGCACGACGCCGCCGGCGACGCCGAGAAGGGGAAACACCAGCCACCAGTAGCTGCCGGCGAAGGTCCAGAAGTGATCCACGGGCTTACCTTACGCGCGCGGGCGCGCGGGGACGGGCCACACGCGACGGCCGTCATCACCGTCGGCATCCGGACCGCCCGCGGCGCCGGCTCCGGTCGCCGTGCCCGAGGATGCCGTGGGGCGCGTCGCCGGCGACGTGCGCGCCGCCACCACGCGGGCCAGCGCTTCGGTGCCGCGCGCGAGCGCGGTCTGCGTCAGGCTGTGCGCGATGATCGTCCACTGGTCCCGCACCGGGGCACCGGTGCTCGCGGCATCCGGATCTCCGGGTTGGGGGCGTGCGGGTGCGTCACCCGCCGTGCGCGCCTGCCGCCAGGCCTCGGCCTCGGCCACGGCGAAGGCGCGCCCGGCTGCCGCCACCGCGTCGCGGTACGCGGTGAAGCGAGCGGGTGCGACACGGGCGTGCGCCGTGGCGGGGCGGTGCTGGCGCGCCACCTGATCGGCGGCGAGGAAGGCGGCGGTGGCGGGCTGGCGCGCATCGGTCATCGCCGGGAAGGCGATGAGCCGTGCCGGATCGGTCTCGTACGTCATCCACCGCGCGATGATCTCGTCGTGTGCGCTCATCACGCGCGCGAGTGGCAGGTGCGCGTCGTCTCCCACCGGCGGCAGTGCCGCACGAGCGGCCGACACGTGTGCACGCCGCGAGCGGGCCGTCGCGGCCGCCACGCGGACCTCGTCGGTGGCGCGATCCAGCTCCCGACGGGCCGCGGCGACCTCTGCCGCGCTCGCCCGACCGGTGGTGCGCTCAGCCTGCAGCCGATCGAGCTCTGCGCGCGCCACCCGCACCGCGGCACGGGCTGTCGCCGCATCGCGCTTCGCGGTGCGCAGCTCGAGTCGGGCCGCGTCCAGCTCGATGCGCCGGCGGCGCTCGCGCCGTTCGCGGCGCAGGCCGAGCCAGCCGAGGGTGCCGGTACCGATTGTCGCCGGTCCGATCCACCAGAACTCGGCGATTGTCGCCCAGAGCGGATCCACGCCCTCAGCCTAGCCAGGCCGCCTGGGAGCGCTCGCAGAGAGGGATGCCGCGGCATCCGCCCGGGTGAGCCGTGACGAACTCCGCAGATGGTGACGAACTCCGCACGTGCGCAGGCGTTGCGCTGCGGAGTACGTGCGTTCCTGCGGAGTTGGTGGCGTGGCTCAGCCGAAGAGCAACGCGAGCACCGTCGCGCCGCCGCCCACGAGGATGAGGGCGACGATCGTGACCCAGGCGATGATGCGGGTGCGGCGCGTGCGCGCCTCGTTCATGCCCTCGTACTCGTCCTGCTCGCTCATGCGGCTCAGCCTACGGGCTCGACCACCGTCGGCCCGAACGCGGCCGGCAGTGTCGCCTGCGACCGCGCGCGCAGCTCGGAGACGGTCAGGGTGAACACGTCCTGCACCTCCAGGGCGTTCTCGGCCGCGTCCGTTGCCGCGTCGGTGACGCCGATGCGCAGCACGGGGTAGCCCCGACCCTCGCACAGCCCGCGGAACTTCACGTCCTCCTCGCGCGGCACCGAGACGATGACGCGGCCGGTGGACTCGCTGAACAGGGCGGTTGCGGCATCCACACCGTCGCGCTCCATGATCTCTCGCAGCCAGACGCGGGCGCCGACGCCGAAGCGCGTCACCGCCTCGGCCAGGGCCTGGGCGAGCCCGCCCGACGAGAGGTCGTGGGCGCTGGAGACCAGCTCCTGCTGGGATGCCGCGTGGATGAGCTCCGCGAGACGCTTCTCCTGGGCGAGGTCGACCGCCGGCGGGCGTCCGCCGAGGTGGCCGTGCACGGTCTCTGCCCACGCCGAGCCGCTCAGCTCGGTGGCCGTGACGCCCAGCAGGTAGATGTTCTCGCCGGCATCCTGCCAGCCGCTCGGAATGCGACGGGCGACGTCGTCGATGATGCCCAGAACGCCGACGACCGGCGTCGGGAAGATCGGGGTGTCGCCGGTCTGGTTGTAGAAGCTGACGTTGCCGCCGGTGACCGGCACGCCCAGCTCGAGGCACGCGTCGGCGAGACCGTCGACGGCCTGACCGAACTGCCACATGACCTCGGGGTTCTCCGGGCTGCCGAAGTTGAGGCAGTCGGTGACGGCGGTGGGCACCGCACCCGTGACGGCGACGTTACGGTACGCCTCGGCGAGGGCCAGCTGCGCGCCCGCGTAGGGGTCGAGCTGGCAGAAGCGCCCGTTGCAGTCGGTGGCGATGGCGAAGCCGAGGCCGCTCTCCTCGTCGACGCGGATCATGCCGGCGTCGTCGGGGAAGCTGAGGGCGGTGTTTCCCATGACGTAGTAGTCGTACTGGTTGGTCACCCAGCTGGTGTCGGCGAGGTTCGGGCTGCCGAGCAGGTCGAGGAACTGCGCCTTCAGCGTCTCGGCGTCATCGGTACGGGGCAGGGCCGATGCCGAGTCGTCGCGCAGGGCGTCGATCCATGTCGGGTAGGCGACGGGGCGCTCGTAGACGGGGCCGTCGACGGCCACGGTCGAGGGGTCGACGTCGACGATCTGCTCGCCGTGCCAGAAGATCTGCAGCCGGCCGTCGCCGGTCACCTCGCCGAGGACGCTCGTCTCGACATCCCACTTGCCGGTGACGGCGAGGAACGCGTCGAGCTTCTCGGGCGCGACGATCGCCATCATGCGCTCCTGGCTCTCGCTCATGAGGATCTCCTCCGGCGTGAGCGTGGGGTCGCGCAGCAGCACGTTCTCGAGGTCGACGCGCATGCCCGAGCCGCCGTTGGCGGCCAGCTCGCTCGTCGCGCAGGAGATGCCCGCGGCGCCGAGGTCCTGGATCGCCTCGACGAGTTCGTCGCGGTAGAGCTCCAAGCAGCACTCGATGAGCACCTTCTCGGCGAACGGGTCGCCCACCTGCACCGCGGGACGCTTCGTGGGGCCGCCGTCGGCGAAGGTGTCGGAGGCGAGGATCGACGCGCCGCCGATGCCGTCGCCGCCGGTACGCGCTCCGAAGAGCACGACCTTGTTGCCGGCGCCGGTGGCGTTGGCGAGCTTGATGTCTTCGTGGCGCATGACGCCGACCGCGAGGGCGTTCACCAGCGGGTTGCCCTGGTAGACGGCGTCGAACACCGTCTCGCCGCCGATGTTCGGCAGGCCCAGGCAGTTCGCGTAGAAGCTGATGCCGCTGACGACGCCGTGCACGACGCGGGCGGTGTCGGGGTTGTCGATGGCGCCGAAGCGCAGCTGGTCCATGACGGCCACCGGGCGCGCACCCATCGAGATGATGTCGCGGACGATGCCGCCCACGCCGGTCGCCGCGCCCTGGAAGGGCTCGATGTAGCTGGGGTGGTTGTGGCTCTCGACCTTGAACGTGACAGCCCAGCCCTCGCCGACGTCCACGACGCCCGCATTCTGGCCCATGCCGACCATGAGGCGGGCCTTCATCTCCTCCGAGACCTTCTGGCCGAAGCGGCGCAGATAGATCTTCGACGACTTGTAGGAGCAGTGCTCGCTCCACATCACCGAGTACATCGCCAGCTCGCCGCTGGTGGGACGGCGGCCGAGGATCTCCTTGATCTGCGCGTACTCGTCGCTCTTGAGTCCGAGTGCCGCGTACGGCTGCTCCTTCTCCGGCGTCTGGACGGCGTTCTCGACAGTGTCTGCGACCTTGCTGTCGGATGCGGGGGTGCTCACGCGGCGGGACTCCAAGACTCGGGTGCCGGGGACGGCCTCAGTCTAGCCGGGCCGCCGTCGACCGGGCGGCCCCGAGCTCCGCCACCCGCGGTGAGATGGAGGAGGCCGGGACGGGCCCGGTCAGGCCTCGTCGTCGATCACGCCGATGCCCACGGCGTGATGGCTGGGTTCTTCCGCCTGCGGCAGCGTGGGTTCGATCGGGTTCGGGGCCAGCGGCTCGTCGGGGTTCGGGGCGAGCGGCTCGTCCGGGTGCGGCGCCAACGGCTCTTCGCCGGGATCCTTCTCCGTGCTCGGCTCGGTCAGCTCCTCGGTATCGGGCTCGGTCGCGGCGGGGGCGTCTTCGGTCCCGACGCCAGGCGTCGTGTCGGGGGATGTCTGCGGGGTGGTCATGTCGTCCTCCTTCGTCATGAACTCCACTGTTCGCTGCCGTCGGCGGCGACGCACGGGGGTTGACAGGAGGGGTCGTGGATGTCGTCGCCGCGACGTATCCTCGCCCTCATGACCGGACTCACTCCGTACCTCTCCTTCGACGGCACCGCACGCGACGCCCTCGAGTTCTACCGCGGGGTGTTCGGCGGCGAGCTCGTCCTCGCGACGTTCGGCGAGTTCGGGCGCGACGACGGGCCCGCCGACCGCATCGCGCACGGCATGCTGCAGGGGGTCGTCGAGCTCTTCGCCTCGGATGCCGCGAGCGGGGAGCCGACACTCGAACTCCGCGGCATCCTGTTCTCCCTGCTGGGCACCGCCGAGCCGGCCGTCTTGGAGGAGTGGTTCGCGGCGCTCGCCGACGGGGGCGATGTGCTCGACCCGCTCGCGTTGCGACCCTGGGGTGACCACGACGGTCAGGTGCGCGACCGGTTCGGGGTGACCTGGCTCATCGGCTACCAAGGATGACCGACCCGGTCGACCGGCTTCGCGCCCGCGCGGCGGAGCTCGACGCGTTGTGGGCCCGGCTGGACGCCGACGAGGCGTCGGTGCTCTCCGACCGTGCCGACGCGACGGCCGACGACGAGCACGATCCGGAAGGGTCGACCCTCTCCGGCGAGTGGCAGCGCATCGACGCACTGCGTCGTTCGGTGCAGGACGAGCGGGCCGAGGTCGCGGCCGCGCTTTCCCGCGTGGAGGCCGGCACGTACGGAACCTGCGTCGTCTGCGGCGGGCCCATCGCCGCGGGCCGGCTCGAGGCACGGCCGATGGCCACGACCTGCATCGCTTGCGCCGCCTGACGGCACAGCCGCGGGCGATTCGAGCCCCGACCCGCGGGGGCTCGAACTCCTCCCGGGTTCGAACTCCTCCATTCGGCGAGCTTGCGTCGGCGTGGAGCGCCCTGTCGCACAGGCATTGGATGCGGCGAAACGCCGATGCATGGCCATGACACCTCATGTCGGGACCCCGGCGGGATGACACTGAATGCAAAGGTGATGCCAGTGCAAGGGCCGGGCTTGGCCGGACTTTGTCGTGACACTTTCCTGACGCCGCCCACTGGTCGGACTCACCGTTGCACGGTCCAGACCTACCGCAAGGGGCGGTCATCGGCCCGACGGGGGCTCCAGTCCGCGACTCTCACTTGAGCGAAGCAACGAGTCGGAATCCCGAGCGTTTGAAGTGGTCCTCCTTCACGCGACGCACTGTGTCTCCCACTAACCGCTCGAGGATAGTCCGATGCGCCGCATCTTTCGGAAAGTTTGGTCGACCGCTCCCACCATCCGCCACCCTCGCGTAGTCTCCGCCGAGTGCGCGCAGGATCTTCTTGACCTGCTCCAGACCGATGTCGTTCCCCCAGTTAGCGGTGAGCACAAGGATCTGGCTAGAGCGCGCGCCAGCCGAGAGCAGCGCAAGGATGCGTGAAGTCTGAATACGCCAGCCCCCCCGAATCAGGGCGGTCGCGACTTCTCGTGCCTGTGTGGCTGTCGCCGAAGTGAGGTAGCTCTCGAGGGTGTGGATAACGGCTAGTCGCTCATCCTTGGAGACTTGCGTGCTCTGAATGAACTGCGGAAGCCACGCAACGGGAAGCACGTCCGGTGCCACGAATGTTTTGAAGTTCTTCGAGACCTTGATGGCTCGCTCCATGGACTCCCAGTCGGGCAAAAGCGTGGTGGTGAAGGATGCGTCGTCGTCCGGGAGGAGTTGCGCTTTGATGAGCCTCGCGACTAGATCGCCGCTTTCGCCTTCCACAAGTGTCGGGTCGAGGAGCCCGGTGTTCATCGAGAGGACCGTCTGCGTGCGGGCCAGTGTCGATGGGATGGCGTCACTTGCGGCGAGGATCGCGTACGCCACTTCGCAGCGGGCAGCGCGGCCCGCTGCTTGAGGGGTGACGATCCGTCGAGCTTTGAGCAGCGCTGCTAGTGACCCGTCGACTCCCGCGTAGGCGATGTACGCCTCCACATTGACGAAGGTTGGAAGTGTGCGTCGCGCCGCCGCGATAGCTGCCCAAGTTTCGCGCGGTACAGAAGCGAGATCGTCGATGCGCACATCCGGTGGGCAGGCGTCCAAGAGTGACCGCAGCGTTTCGTTGCCCGCTTCGCTGAAGTCGTTGAGGAGGTTGGTCGCTTGCGCCGAGTCTCCCGCGACGGCGAACGCGGCTGGCTTGACTTTGACGAGTTGGAGATAGTCGGAGATGTGTTGTGAGAGGTGTCGATACAACTGCTTGTGAGTACGACGGATGCCCGCGAGGACCACCTTGCCGCTCGGAACGATGGCGCGCACGTTCGCTTCGGTTACCGGGAACAGACCAAGTGACAGGGCTGCTTCGCGGGCGACGGGATTCAGCGGCGCGAGGTCGAAGATGGTTCCGCCTGCGGCGCCCACGAGCCTGAGTACAGTCGCCGCGCTCTTCGCGTCAGCGGGTTCGGTCAGCGCTGTCATCGAGCCGTAGTTGAGCTCGACAAGCCGCGCGAACGCGGCACTGCCGGTCACCGCCGGGCCGTTGACTGTCTGGAGCGCGGAGTTGACGATTCCGACCCGCTTGTCGGGTGGTACGGCCTCTGATGAGACGGCATACTCGACGCTTCCGGACCAACGCGGAGCGAGGTGGCCGAGTAACATGCCGGGCTCACGCCCTTGAGCCACATACGCGTCTAGGAACTCTCGTCGACCGTCACCCATCGAGGCGAGTTGCTCCGCGACTGTCGCGGCGGCTCCCGGGCGCTCAGAGAGTAGAAAGTCGACGATGTTGACGTTGAGAACGCTCTTATCGCTGAATAGGTCGGCATCATCCCTTCTATCGGCATGCTGCTCTCGGAGAATCTGCCGGGTTTCTTTTCGGCTCAGCGGAAAAGTCGTGTCGGGCTCTCCCGGTCCGATGCAGCGATAGATGTACTCACGCGCGTTTGCACTCAGGTGCTTGCCGTAGTACTTGGATATGTAGAGGGCGAAGTGCGATGTCAGGTACTCGTGACGCACCAGTTCTCGGGCAAGCTCGGAGGGGAGGGTCGCGCTCACTATCTGGGCGAAGTTGACCTCATCGCCTTCGTTGAGTGCCTCGAGACGCCTGAGTTCGTCGTCGGTGAACGAGAACAAGCTCTTGGGAAAGGTGATGTCAGCGCGTGCGTGGAGGTCGGCCCACGTGTGGTGCCGCAGGAAGCTGATTTCAGCCAGCAGGTCACTTTCCTCACGGGTAGTGGCTTCCGCGTCCGCTTTAGCCCAGTTAGACGGATCGACGTCTGCCCCGAGCATTCGAGCCAGAGCTTCCGCACTGAAGGTGAAGGTTGTTGCTGTGCTGCCCCCACGAGTCAGGGTCAGTTGGAGAGAATCCTCTTCGACGATCCTCGCCCAGGTTTCCGGGGAGTCGAGAGTTCCCTCTTCATCCTCAGCAAGGCTGAGGGCATAAGGGGCGGGTATCGCGGCGTCGAGGTCGTCACGTAGACGGAGAAGCCGCTCTCCCAGGTCAGCCGCCCGGTCATTTTGAGAGGAGAGCGCCTCGCGCGAGCGCAGGCCTGTAAGGGCTGTCGCCCTAGTCGCGATCCCGCTTCGAACCGCCGCCCGCCAGGCCACGTACAGGTGGTCCAGCGCGCTATCGCGATGGCGGATGCTCTCGTAGTCGGCGAGGTGGGTGTTCTTGAAGAGAACGATGGCGAACACGAGGTCGTCGGTAATGTCTGGAAGCGCCATGTCGGGAACGACAAGCTCGTTGCGGTAGATCTCAAACTCATTGCGAATGTTGTGGATGAGTCGCATGTCGGCCACGTGTCGCGCGGCCAAGCGGATCAGGCCAGGGTCGATCTTGTAGGCCTTGCTCTTCATCGCCGTGGACATCACGTCGCGAGCGTTGTCGGGGCTTACGAAGGGTACGACGGGGATGATGATGTCGAAGAATTTCGTCCGGCTGGCGCGCTTGAGCGCCTGTTTCGCGTGATCCGAGAGGGCGTGGGTGGGTTCCTCGGGCAGGTCAGACGAGCCGATCTCCTCGAAGACGCTGTCCCGGATGGCGTAGATGAACACGATGCGACGACCGATCTGGCCGGAGTTGTTGAGTAGACCGTTGAGGGAGCGGAGCGTGTCGAAAACCTGCACATCCTCGAACCTGTCCAAGTCCTCGATGACGACGATGTCCTTCTCCGTGGCCTCAAAGAAGTAGACGATCTCGTCAAGGTACGCGTCGAAGTAGGTATCAGATTGTTTGGTGAGGGTAACGGTGGTGATGGCCGCGTTCACTGATGCACTCATCAGCGGACGGACACGAAACGCGACAACGAGGGCCCAAGCCAGTCCGACGATGGTCACCGTCGCAACCACATATGCCAGGACATGCCGCCAGGTCTCGCCGAACCACGAAGTGATAAGCGGGTGGAGCGGCCCGAGCAGAAAGAGCACGGCAGCGACCAAAAGCCCAACTGCAACCGCGAGCCAGAACTCGCCTGCGCGCTTCGGGACAGTGGCGCGACGAAAACGAGACTGCGGTACCTTCCGTACCGGAGTGCGATACAGAAGCTGCTTGACGATCTCCTTCTGTATCTGGTTGACACGTGACGTCGGAGAGCCGTCGGCGGGCTCAGCAACCTGCGTTTCCCGATCACGGGGCGCGGCGGTCGATAGCGACAAGCCCACGATGCGGCCTGAATACTCCGCCGACTCGAGCAAGTGAGAAAGCACGCTGCTCTTGCCGGTCCCGTAAGCGCCCGTCAGAGCTACATTGCGGGTGTCCTTGTGAGCGATGGCTCGAACTAGCAGATCGAAGTAGACCTTGTGGCTTTCGGCGTCGAACTTCGGAGCGAGGCTCGTGAGTCGCAACGCCTCGCCGGTGTCCGCGCCGTCGTGGGCTGCCGGCGCGATGAGATTGTCGGACATGGGCACATCGTATTCAGATAGCTCGCTTCGACACCTACTCGGAGGAGCCGCCGCCGTCTTTGGCGCTGAACGGGAGCATGAGCACCGATGTCCCGGGGATCTCAACGAATCCGCTTTTGATCCAGTCAGCGCGGACGGCATCTCGCTTCGCCAGATCGAGGACGAGCTTTCCCGTCTCGTCTCGGGAGAGCTCGGCGGGCATCAGCGCGACGATGTCCTTGCGGAAGATGTGGGCGGCGCCACGCGCGAGCGCGAGGCTGTTTCCGGACCCGCGATGCTGCTCGGGGACACCGACGAAGTCCAAGATCACCAGGCTGGAGGCGAACACAGAGTCTTCGTCGACCCCCATGATGACGTCCTCATCGAGGAACGCTTCGCCGACTTGTTGCAGGTCGCCGGATACGGCATCCAGCGAATCCAGCCAGTCGTCGTCCCATCGGTTCACACGGAGGATGGCCGCGCGCGCGATCAGTTGTCTGTCGAGTGGACCGTGGTCATCCTCCGGGTCGGACAGCGCGAACAGCTGAGCGTTCCAGGCCTCGGCGGCTAGCTCGTGCGTCTCGCTGTCGATCGAGAGGTCCAACGCTCGCTGCGCGCCGATCACCGACTCGTTGCTCTCTACCGGGGCTCCCGGCGCCGAGGCTACCGGACGCTCGGTGCAACACCCGGTTTGTGGCAATGGGAATGTCGAGCCGCGAGCTCGCCTGAGTTCTGCCTGTCACCGCATCGCAGCCACGATTCGCGCGATCAACTCGCCGGCGAGTTCGTCGGCGCTGCTGGCGATGGCGTCTCCGCGCACCGTGTCTGAGATCGTCAACGGGAACACCGCCGAGCGGAGCATTCCCATCGACGCGGAGTTGCGGCCGCCCACAACCGCCGAGTCGCCGACTATCACCGCAATCAGCGGATCCACCCGAGCCGTGAACCCATAGCGCTCGGCAAGCGGCAGGTCGATGGTGGTGAGCGTCCGGAGCAGGCTCGCCAGACGCGGCTGGATGTGCTGCGGGTCCAGGACACTCCCGAGGGTGTCGTGAGGCAGGGTGATCCACGCGCTGCGCTGTCCCGACCGGGTGACGAGAAGGCCAGCCTCATCGCCACTCCGGTCTCGCTGACTCCTGGCGTGGGCGACTTCGGCGGTGTGGGCGTGGTCGACCGCGCCGCCATGCGTGAACAGTCCGCTGTCGCGCCCGACGGCCACCATCTCGAGCGCTACTGCCTCCAGCTGACTTACGGGGAGGGACTGCACCTCGGCCGGGACGAGCGTGATCTCGACAGTTGATGGGCCGGACCGCGACCAACCGTGCGGCAACGCCTCAGCCCGAGCTACCGAGCTGAGAGCCTTGACGGCTGGTGCCCAGTCCAGGTTCCGGGAGCGCGGCTGAGGCGCTGTGCTCCGATCCGAACCCGGAAACCGCGGCTCAGTCGCGGGCTTACTGCGGCCCGGTTCGACCCCGGCAATCAGGGCGGCTGCGGCATCCTCTGTCGACAGGTTGAGGAGGTTGATGTGAACGATCTGGTCGAGGAGGCCGCCTGTCTCCGTCGGCGCCACGAGTACAGGGAGGATCGTCCGGTTGATCCCCGTCGGATCCTTCGCGAATGCCGCGGCCCACTCGGGCTGCGTGAACCTGCTGGCCATGAAGTTCGGCGACAGAACGACGAGGGTGCGCTTTGCCGTGCCGGCAGCGCGGTCCATTTCCAGGACGAAGTTCGTGCCCGGGCGGAAGTCCCAAGCCTGAATGACCGTGCTGTACCCGACGCGTTCCAGCTGCCATGCGATCCACTCCGCCCACTCCTGGTCCTTGGAGGTGTAGCTGACGAAGAAGTCGGGTCCGTCGGCGGCGGGAGCGGTCATGACGTGATCCTCGCATGCCGCGTGGTCTCCGTCTGCCGGCGGCGAACACGGGCTTGCAACCGGGGTCGAACTGTCACGGTTGCAGGCATGACGACATTCACCTCGACCATCCCCTTCTCGACCACGTATGAGTGCCACCCCGACACCGACGTGGTGATCCCCATCACCAAGAGTGACCACAAACTCGCCGACGACCTCAAGCAGAACGCTCCGTCAGCCCGGTTCGACAGGCAGTCCGCCGTCGTCACGGTTCCTCTCTCGATGGCCGGATGGGCTGTTGCATACATGCAGCACTCGTACGGGCCTGGCGTACCTGAACTGGTCGGAGATGTCACCACGTCTTCACCAGCGCTCACTGCCCTGTATGCGGCGGCGAGGGTACTCGCGGATGCTAGCGCGCCCTCGGGCCTCGCCACACAGGCTGTCCGCTTTCAGGGAGCCGCCAAGGTGACGTTAGATCTCAACACCGACGATTCTTTCGCTCGCGTGATCTGGACGGGATCCCTCCACGTGACATGGGAAGACGTCGCCGCAACGGCCTGATGTGCTCGCTCGACGATGAGCCCGCCCGGCGAAGCGACCTCGTCTGCTGAGTCCGTCGAACTTCCCGCGCCGCTACGGCGTCACCTTCGCGCAGGCGGGCACGGGTCACCCCAGGCCCGCGAAGCCCGCAGTGCACTCGAAAACTTGGAGACGGTGTCGGGGTGGGTGACACAAGGTGTCATCCAAACCGTTGCTGGTATCACCTAAGGCTGCCAAGTGTCACGTGACCGCATTGCCGACAACACAGGTGTTGACACTCGGCATCCGCGGCTCTAACCTACAACCAAATGGTTGTACAAACTGAGTTGAGCGACGATGAGACCGACCGGCTGTTCCACGCCCTGGCGGCGGCGACGCGGCGCGACATCCTGCGCCGCACGATCGTCGACGAGCAGTCGGTCTCGGCGCTCGCCGCGGACTACGACATGTCGTTCGCCGCGGTGCAGAAGCACGTGGCCGTGCTGGAAGCGGCCGGCCTCGTCATCAAGCGCGCCGAGGGACGCGAGCGCCTCGTGCGCGCCGATCCGCGCATGATCGCGCGTGCCCGAGCGCTGCTCGCCCGCTACGAAGACCTCTGGCGCTCGCGGATCGACCGCCTCGACGCTCTGCTCGCTGAACCCCACGATCCCCGTCCCACGCAAGGAGACTGACATGCCCGTCACCGACATCACCACCGATCCCGAGAACCTCACGATGACCCTCGTCGCGGATGCCGCGGCACCCGTGTCCCGCCTCTGGGAGGCCTTCACGAACCCGCGTCAACTGGAGCGGTTCTGGGGTCCTCCCGGGTGGCCCGCCACGTTCACGGCGTTCGACCTCCGCCCCGGCGGTCGCGTCGACTACCGGATGACGAGCCCGCAGGGCCAGCGCTCCGCCGGATCGTGGGAGGTGCTGAACGTCGACCCCGGACGCAGCTTCGAAGTCCTCGACTCCTTCGTCGGCGACGATGGCGAGAAGCTCGACGGCTTCCCCTCGATGCGCATGGTCTTCTCGTTCGAGGCGACCGCCGACGGTTCGCGACTCACCAACACCACCTACTTCACCTCGCTCGAGGCGCTCGAGCAGGTCGTCGCGATGGGGGCGATCGAGGGTTCGCGTCTGGCGATGAGCCAGCTCGACGCCGTGCTGCAGGACCTCCGGGCGTACGCGCAGGGCAAGGGCACTCGCACCGAGCTGCTGACCGATCAGCACGTGCGGATCACCCGGCTCATCGAGGGTTCGCGCGAGCTCGTCTGGCGTGCCCACCACGAGCCGGAGCTGCTGCGTCAGTGGCTGCTCGGCCCCGACGGCTGGCAGATGGTCGAGTGCGAGGTCGGCGAGACCACCCGCTTCGTGTGGCAGCAGGGCGACGACGAGTCGACGCGATTCGGCTTCGAGAGCGAGCGGCTGCTCAGCGAGCCGATCTGGCGCGAGGTGTCGACGGAGCGCATGATCGGCACCCCGGGGCCGTCGACCGTGAACGACCTGCAGTTCTACGAGGAGGACGGCGCGACCCTGCTGACGCTGCTGATCGAGTACCCCGACAAGGAGACCCGCGACATGATCCTCGCGACGGGGATGACCGACGGCATGGAGGCGTCGTACGCGCGCCTGGAGGCGGTCGTCGCGGGCTGAGTCGCGGGTCAGTCGCCGAGCACGAGTCGGTAGCCCATGCCCTGCTCGGTGAGCAGATGCTGGGGATGCGCCGGATCGCGCTCGAGCTTCTTGCGCAGCTGCGACATGTAGAGGCGCAGATAACCCGAGTCGGCCACCTGGTCGGTTCCCCAGATGTCTCTCAGCAGGTTCTGCCGGGTCACGAGCGTGCCGGGGTTGCGGGCGAGGAACTCGAGCATCCGCCATTCCGTCGGCGTCAGGTGCACGACCTCGCCGCCGCGGACGACCCGGGTGGCGGCGAGGTCGACCTCCACATCGCCGAAGCGCACGACAGGCGTGTCCACGGATGCCGCCACGCCCCGCCGACGTGCGAGGGCGCGCAGGCGTGCGAGCAGCTCGTCGATCTGGAACGGCTTCGTGACGTAGTCGTCGGCGCCGGCATCCAGTGCTTCGACCTTGTCGGCCGAGCCCGTGCGTCCGGACACGACGAGGATCGGCACGTCGGTCCACCCGCGCAGCGCGTGGATCACCTCGATGCCGTCCAGGCGCGGCATGCCGAGATCCAGCATGACGACGTCGGGGCGCGCCTGGGCCGCCGTGGCGATCGCGGCGGCGCCGTCGGGCGCGGCGATGACGTCGTAGCCGTGCGCGGCGAGGGTGATCCGCAGCGCCCGCACGAGCTGCGGATCGTCGTCGGCGACCAGGATCTTCACGACCTCATCCTCCCGCTTCGGCGACCGAGGGCGCGGCGAGAGTGGATGCCGCGGCATCCACCGGCAGCGAGACCACCATCGTCAGCCCCCCGCCGGGCGTGGTCTCGGGCGTCAGCGTGCCGCCCATGCCCTCGGTGAAGCCCTTCGACAGGGCGAGCCCGAGCCCCAGCCCGGTGGTGTTGTCGGTGTCGCCGAGCCGCTGGAAGGGAGCGAAGATGTCGTCCTGGCGGTCGGCGCTGACGCCCGGGCCGTGGTCGACGATCCGCAGCTCGACGGTCGAGCCGAGCCGGCTGGATGCGATGCGCACGCGCGTGCCGGGCGGCGCGTAGCGGCGCGCATTGGCGAGGACGTTGACGATGACCCGCTGCAGCAGCACGGGGTCGGCGCGCACCGCAGGAACGGTCGGATCGAGCGCGAGTTCGACGACGTCGGGTCCGATGCCCAGCTCGTCGAGGGCTTCGAGAACTGCCCCCGCGAGATCGACGGGGGAGAGCGAGACGGCGAGCACCCCCGCTTGCACGCGGCTCACATCGAGCAGGTCGGTGACCAGCGCCGCGAGCGCGGCGAGCGACTCGTCCGCGGTTTCGACGAGCTCGTCGCGGTCGGCTGCGGTGAGCGAGGGCCCCGCGGCACGCAGGCCGCCGACGGCGGCGATGGCGGCCGCGAGCGGCCGGCGCAGATCGTGGCTGACCGCCGACAGCAACGCCGTGCGCACCTGGTCGGTCGCGGCCAGGGCGTCGGCGGTGCGGGCCGTCTGCGTGAGCTCGCTGTGCTCGAGGGCCGCGGCGAGTTGCGCGGTGATGACGTCGAGGAGGCGTCGTTCGGGGCCGCCGACGTCGCCGCCGTGCAGCTCCAGCGTGGCCCGAGGGCCGCCCGCGGCATCCGTGCCGACGGGCACCACGACCGCCCGGCCGTCGCGCACCGGCTCGCCGTCGGTCGCCAGCACCTGCTGCGTCGATCCGTCTCCGGCCAGCAGGCGCGCCCCGCTCACGCCGAACGCTTCCCGCGTGCGACTGACCAAGGCCGGAACGGCGCTCTCGCCCCGCAGCACGCTGCCCGACACCGTCGCCAGCAACTCCGACTCCGCAGCGGCGCGCCGTGCCCGGCGGGTACGACGCGCGGCCTGGTCGACGATCCAGCTCACCAGGATCGCGATCACGACGTACAGCACGAGCGCCAGCGCGTGCAGCGGGTTGTCGATCGTGACCGTGAAACGCGGATGGATGAAGAGGAAGTCCAGCGTCAACCCCGACAGCACCGCCGCGAACAGCGCCGGCCAGATCCCGCCGATCAACGCGACGACGACCACGAGCAGTTGGTAGGAGAGCACGTCGGAGGTGATCGTCTCTTCGTTCGCGGTCGCGAACAGCAGCCACGACAGCAGCGGCCCGCCGGTGAGAGCGACCACCAGCCCCAGGATGCGCCGCCGCCAGCCCAGCGCCCCTCCGGTCAGCCGCGGCAGGTGCAGGTTTCCGCCTGCGGCGGCGTGGGTCACGATGTGCACGTCGATGTCGCCCGACTCGCGGATGACCGTGGCCCCGATGCCCGGACCGGTGAAGGCCGCGCCGAGCCGGCTGCGACGACTGGCGCCCAGCACGAGCTGGGTCGCGTTGACCGACCGGGCGAACTCGACCAGCGTCCGCGGCACGTCCTCGCCGATCACCTGGTGGTAGCTGCCGCCGAGCGACTCGACGAGTGCGCGCTGGGCCGCGAGGGCACCGGGGGCGGCCGCACGCAGCCCCTCCTGCGTCGTCACGTGCACCGCGAGCAGCTCGCCCCCGGCGGCACGCGCGGCGATGCGCGCTCCGCGCTGCAGGAGCGTGTCGCCCTCCGGGCCGCCGGTGAGGGCGACGACGACCCGCTCGCGCGCCTGCCACGCCCCGCGGATGCCGTGCTCCTCGCGGTAGCTCTGCAGCGCGCTGTCGACCTCGTCGGCGAGCCACAGGAGGGCGAGTTCGCGCAGGGCCGTGAGGTTTCCGAGGCGGAAGTAGTTCGACAGGGCCGCGTCGATGCGCTCGGCGGGGTAGACGGCGCCGGCGGCGAGCCGGTCGCGCAGCGACTGCGGGGCGAGGTCGACGACCTCGATCTGGTCGGCGGCGCGAACCACGGCATCCGGCACCGTCTCGCGCTGAGTGACCCCGGTGATCTGCGCGACCACGCCGCCCAGCGAGGCGATGTGCTGGACGTTGACGGTCGTGATCACGTCGATGCCGGCGGCCAGCAGCTCCTCGACGTCCTGCCATCGCTTCTCGTTGCGGGAGCCGGGTGCGTTGGTGTGGGCGAGCTCGTCGACGAGCGCGATCTCGGGATGCCGATCCAGCAGGCCGTCGAGGTCGAGCTCGTCGAGGTCGACCTCGCGATGGCGCAGACGCCGGCGTCCGAGCGTGGGCAGGCCCTCCGCGCGGGCCGAGGTGGCCGCGCGGCCGTGGGTCTCGACGATGCCGACGACCACGTCGCGCCCGTCGGCGAGCAGACGGTGTCCCTCGGACAGCATCTCGTAGGTCTTGCCGACGCCCGGCGCCGCTCCGAGCAGCACGCGCAGTCTGCCCCGCTTCATGCGTTCACCCTAGTTCTCCCGCCGCCGCGCAGCCGCCCCGAACGACGTGCAAGCGATGCCGGCGGACGCGCCGCGTCGCACGTCACCGCAGCCATCGTCACCGCGTGGCGGCGTCGAGGGCGAGGTTCAGCTCGAGCACGTTCACGCGGGGCTCGCCCAGGAAGCCGAGGTCGCGCGAGCTCGTGTGCTGATCGACGAGCGCCGAGACCACCGCCGGGTCGAGGCCGCGCGCCGCGGCGATGCGGGCCACCTGTAGCTTCGCGTACGCCGGCGAGATGTGCGGGTCGAGTCCCGATCCGGATGCCGTGACGGCATCGGCGGGGATCTCGTCCACCGCGACACCGTCCGCCGCGGCGATCGCGGCCTGGCGCTCGCCGATCGCGGTCACGAGGTCGCTGTTCTCCGGGCCGAGGTTCGACCCGCTCGACGCCGCGCCGTCGTATCCGCTGCCCGCGGCCGATGGCCGCGACTGGAAGTACTGGGGGAGGGCTGCCCCGTCGGCATCCGTGAAGGACTGGCCGATCAGCGCGCTGCCGACGACCTGACCGCCGGCGTCGCGCACGAGCGAACCGTTGGCCTGCGCGGGCAGGACCACCTGGCCGACGCCCGTGATGACGGCGGTGTAGGCGATGCCGAGGACGACCGTGGCGAGCAGCATCGCGCGGGCGGCGACGCCGAGATGGCGGAGGGAAGTGCGGGTGGACATGACGATGCCTTTCGAAGAGACCGGTCAGAAGCCCGGGAGAAGGCTCACGACGAGGTCGATGAGCTTGATGCCGACGAAGGGGGCGATGACTCCGCCCAGTCCGTAGACGAGGAGGTTGCGCCCGAGGATCTGCGAGGCGCTCGCCGGCCGGTAGGCGACGCCCTTCAGCGCCAGCGGGATCAGCACCACGATGATGATCGCGTTGAAGATGATGGCGCTCGTGACCGCCGACGCGGGCGAGTGCAGCTGCATGAGGTTCAGCGCGGCGAGTCCCGGGAAGACGCCCATGAACATCGCCGGGATGATCGCGAAGTACTTCGCGATGTCGTTGGCGAGGGAGAACGTCGTCAGTGCTCCTCGGGTGATGAGCAGCTGCTTGCCGATGCGGACGATGTCGATGAGCTTGGTCGGGTCGCTGTCGAGGTCGACCATGTTGCCGGCCTCTTTCGCGGCCGACGTGCCCGTGTTCATTGCGACGCCGACGTCGGCCTGCGCGAGCGCGGGGGCGTCGTTGGTGCCGTCGCCGGTCATCGCAACGAGGGCACCACCGGCCTGTTCGCGCTGGATGAGCGCCAGCTTGTCCTCCGGGGTGGCCTCGGCGAGGAAGTCGTCGACGCCCGCCTCGGCGGCGATCGCCCGCGCCGTCAGGGGGTTGTCGCCCGTGATCATCACGGTGCGGATGCCCATCGCCCGCAGCTGCGTGAACCGCTCGGCGAGGCCCTCCTTGACGACGTCCTTCAGGTGCACAACGCCGAGCACGCGCGCCCCTACGGCATCCTGAACGGCCACCACCAGCGGCGTGCCGCCCGACTGCGACACGGACTCGATGTCCGAGGTCAGCTGCGTGCGCACGGAGGCCGACACCGGACGGGTCTGCTCCATCCAGGCGAGCACGGCGCTGCCGGCGCCCTTGCGGATGACGGTGCCGTCGGCGAGATCCAGACCGCTCATGCGGGTCTGGGCGGTGAACGGGACGGCGACGGCATCCGCCGGGGCGGAGACCTCGACGCCGCGCGCGCTGGCGAGCTCGACGATCGACACCCCTTCGGGGGTGGGGTCGGCCAGCGACGACAAGGCGGCGGTGCGGGCGAGTTCGGTCTCCTCCACCCCGGTCAGCGGCAGGAAGGCGCTCGCGCGACGGTTGCCGTAGGTGATCGTGCCGGTCTTGTCGAGCAGCAGCGTCGTGACGTCGCCGGCGGCTTCGACCGCGCGGCCCGACATGGCCAGCACGTTGTGCTGCACGAGACGGTCCATGCCGGCGATGCCGATCGCCGACAGCAGCGCACCGATCGTCGTGGGGATGAGGCAGACGAGCAGCGCCACGAGCACGGGGATGCTGACCGGGCTCGCCGCGTACGAGGCGATCGGGTTGAGGGTCAGCACGACGACGACGAACACGATCGACAGGCTTGCCAGCAGGATGCCGAGGGCGATCTCGTTGGGGGTGCGCTGACGGTTCGCGCCCTCGACGAGAGCGATCATGCGGTCGACGAAGGTCTGACCGGGCGTGGACGTGATGCGCACGACGACGCGGTCGCTGAGCACCCGCGTGCCGCCGGTGACGGCGCTGCGGTCGCCGCCGGATTCGCGCACGACGGGGGCCGATTCGCCGGTGATGGCCGATTCGTCGACGGTCGCGATGCCCCAGATGACGTCGCCGTCGCCGGGGATGAGCTCGCCGGCCGACACGACCACGACGTCGTCCAGGGTCAGCTCCGACGAGGCCACGTCTTCGGTCGCGGCGGTGGTGGCCGCGGCATCCGCGGCGCCGTCGTAGCCGCGTACGCGGTGCGCGACCGTGGCGGTGCGGGTCGTGCGCAGGGCCTGCGCCTGCGCCTTGCCGCGGCCTTCGGCGACCGACTCGGCGAGGTTCGCGAACAGCACCGTCAGCCAGAGCCACACGGCGATGCCCCACGTGAAGCCGCCCGGCACCGGGGTGCCGCCCGAGCTCTGCGGGCCGCCGAGGAAGGGCTCGGCGATCGCGATCGCGGTGGTGAGGGCCGCGCCCACCCACACGAGGAACATCACGGGGCTGCGCCAGAGCTCCGCGGGGTTGAGCTTGCGCAGCGCCCCCGGAAGGGCCTCGATCAGCTGGCTCCAGCCGAAGGCGCGGCGGGTCGGAGCGGGCGAGGACGCACGGTCGTCACCGGTGGGTTGCGGACGGTCGAGGACCGGAGCGGACGTGTTCATTTCAGGAAAGACCTTCTGCCAGGGGACCCAGCGCGAGAACGGGGAAATACGTCAGTGCGGTGATGACCACGGTCACGACCGCGAGGAGCCCGACGAACTGCGGGCGGTGCGTCGGCAGCGTGCCGGCGGTGGCGGGCACGCGCTCCTGTGCGGCGAGCGAGCCGGCCAGGGCGAGCACGAGCACGATCGGGACGAACCGTCCGAGCAGCATCACCACACCCAGCGCCGTGTTGAACCAGGGCGTGTTCGCGGTGAGTCCGGCGAACGCCGAGCCGTTGTTGTTCGCGGCCGACGTGAACGCGTACAGCACCTCCGTCATCCCGTGGATGCCGGGATTGAGGATCGAGGTCGCCTCGACGTCGGCGCGCACGGCGGGGATGCCGAAGCTCAACGCCGTTCCCGCCAGCACCAGGGTCGGAGTCACCAGGATGTACAGGCTCGCGAGCTTGATCTGGGTCGGGCCGATCTTCTTGCCGAGGTATTCGGGGGTGCGACCGACGAGCAGACCTCCGACGAACACGGCGATGATCGCGAGAACGAGCATGCCGTACAGGCCCGAGCCCACGCCGCCAGGGGCGACTTCGCCGAGCATCATGTTCAGCAGCGGAATCATGCCGCCCGTCGCGGTGTACGAGTCGTGCATCGAGTTCACCGCGCCGGTCGAGGTGAGCGTCGTGACGGCCGCGTACAGCGCCGAGCCGACGATGCCGAACCGCTGCTCCTTGCCCTCCATCGCGCCGCCGGCCAGCTGCGGGGCGGTGCCGTGTCCGGCGACCTCGAGCGCGCTCACCGCGGCGATCGACGCGATCGCGAGGGTCGACATGACCGCGAGGATCGCGTAGCCCTGGCGGTTGTCGCCGACCATGCGACCGAACGTGCGCGGCAGCGAGATCGGGATGACGAGGATCAGCAGCAGCTGGAACAGGTTCGTCCACGGCGTCGGGTTCTCGAAGGGGTGCGCGGAGTTCGCGTTGAAGAACCCGCCGCCGTTGGTGCCGAGCATCTTGATCGCCTCCTGCGAGGCGACCGGTCCGCCCGGGATCGACTGGGTGGCGCCCGCGAGGGTGTGCGCATCGACGAAGCCGTTGAGGTTCTGGATGACGCCGCCCGCCAGCAGCACGACCGCAGCGACGAGCGCGATCGGCAGCAGCAGTCGGCCGAGGCCACGCGTGAGATCGACCCAGAAGTTGCCGATCGTGCTCTGCCCGCGCCGCGCGAAGCCGCGCACGAGCGCGATCGCGACGGCGATGCCGACGGCGGCCGAGACGAAGTTCTGCACCGTGAGGCCGGCGAGCTGCACGAGGTAGCCCATCGTCGCCTCGGGGGAGTACGACTGCCAGTTGGTGTTGGTGACGAAGGATGCCGCGGTGTTGAACGCCAGGCCCTCGGGCACGGCCGGCAGCCCGAGCGAGGCCGGCAGCAACGCCTGCAGGCGCTGGAGCGCGTAGACGAAGAGCACACCCATGAGTGAGAAGGCGAGGACGCCCCGGGTATAGGCCTGCCAGGTCTGTTCGCTGCGCGGATCGACCCCGATGAGGCGGTAGACGACCCGCTCTGCGGCGGCATCCTTCTCGCCCGTGAAGATGCGGAACATGAGGTCGCCGACCGGGCGGTACAGCAGTGCGAGCAGCAGGACGAGGGTGGCGATCTGGAGCACACCGAACCAGATGTCGGCGGAATCGACGCCCATCAGAAGCGTTCCGGTTTCACGAGGGCGACGACGAGGTAGACGACGCTGGCGATGCCCAGCACGGCGCCGATGATCGAGAAGACGTCCATCAGAGTCGTTCCGCCCCCTTCGCGACGAGGGTGACGATCGCGAATACCGCGACCGTCACGACGACGTAGATCACATCGAGCACAGCAACTCCCGGACACTGACCGCGCTCCGACGTCGGCGCGGGCGCCCACGGTGGGCACGGCATCCGATCCAACTCCTGCGCGGGGGCCGCTCCCGGCGTCCTTACGGTTTCCCTACGGCCCGGCGGGCGGTCCTCACGGCACGCTCACGTCGCCGGCGGGGGTGGGGCGTTTCGACTCGCTGCGCTCGCTCAACGACCGGGACTGCGCTCGCTCAACGACCGGGGAGCTTCCCCGCTGTGGTGCGGTCGAATGTGACGGTCGTGTAAAGCTTCGCCGAATATCTGAAAAAAAACTTCATAACGTGGTTCACTGGGCGACGTCACCTTCCGCACCGTCTCGTGAGGACACCATGAAGCGAAATCTTGCGATCGTTGGCGCCGCTGTGGTCGCTCTCGTCGTCATCGGCGGCGGCGTCTCCGCCGCCGCGCAGGCGCCCGGCCCATCGGCGCGCACCGTCACCACCGCCGTCGCGAGGGCCGACACCGCTGCCGCCGAGGCCGACGGCTGGACTGTCGCCTCCAGCGAGGGGAGCGCGGTGCCGCAGGGTGGTCGCGTCGTGGCCGCCGCGCCACACGACGTTGTGCCGATCCAGGTCTCGCTCGATCAGACCTCCATCGAGCAGTACTGGATGTGGGCGTCGGGTGTCGAGGTGACCGCTCACGGCATGACCCCCGGCGCGACGGCGACGATCTCCATCACGTTCGCCTCGGGCCTGCAGAAGCACTGGGCACCGATCACCGCGGATGCCGACGGCTCGATCGTGACCAGGGTGCGAACCCTCGACGTCGACCCCGAGAACACCCAGCCGGAGCCCGGCGTCGCCCGCATCACCGTCGACACGTCCACGGGAGAAGCAGGGTCCGCTCTCCTGGACATCACCGTCCCCGACGGCGAGCGCCTGAAGGTGTGGAGCGACCCCGCATCGATCACCCAGGACGAGTTCCTGGACAAAACCGTCGTCGTTCACGCGAGCGGCTTCGCCCCGATGACCCACGTCTTCTTCAACCTCGGCATGCCTGACACCACGATGGTGGCGATCGGCGAGAACGAGGGGCTGCACTCGGATGAGAACGGCGATTTCTCTTACGAGATGCAGATGGTCTCCGTCAACGCGCTCGTCGGTGAATGGCTCATCAGCCTGCAGTCCGCGGACGGCACTCAGCAGGGTTCCGGCACCTTCATGGTGACCCCGGGGGCACCGCGCACGCAGAACAAGACGCTCACGCCGTCCGCACCACAGATCTCGGCCGCCGCGTTCGCGACCGCGCCCGGAATGGCCTTCGACGTGACCGGCTTCATCCCCTTCGATACGTACGAGCTCACCCTGGTGACCTCGCGTGGCATTCGAATCCCGCTGGGCATCTCGCGGACGAATGGCGAGGGACGTCACCACAACAGCGTCAAGGCGCCCGACGGTGCGGCCGAGGGCGTCTATACGCTGGAGGCGCGCTCCACGATCACCGGTGACTACGCCCTCGGGACGTTCACCGTCACCGGAAATCCCGACAGCCCCGCCTCCTCGTTCGCGTTGACGCCGTCGACGGTCGCGGCCCGCGTGCTCAGCGATCCTGCGGGAGGGATCGTCGTGACCGGCGCAGCAATCCCGTCGGGAACGTCGCTGCGGGTGTCTCTCCGGGACGCGCAATGGAAGCGGATGCCGCTGACCGTCGGCGCCGATGCCTACGCCGATGCCGGGGAGGACGGCACCATCCGGATGCCGCTGGTCACCCTCGACCCGATCGCCGCGGGCTCCTACACCGTGTGGATCACCGCCGGCAGCGCGCCGTTCGGGTACAGCATCCAGCTGCCGCTGATGGTCACCGCAGAAAGCTCCGCCGCGCCCAGTGCGGACATCGCGCCCAGCTCCGGTGCCTCCAGCAGTGCGGTGGCTCCCGCTCCGAGCTCGCCGCTGGTGGCCATCACGCCGTCCACGACGACGCCGCGCGTCGACCGGCCCGCTCCGCCCGCGCCGAGTGCCGCGCCGAGCCCGTCGCCGTCGCCGGATGTCGATCCGCTCGAGGGCGACGTCGCACCCCCGGCGCTTCCCGTTCCCACCTCGCCCGCTCGTTGAACCCAGGAAAGCACACGATGCCCCGCACACCCCTTCGCGCTCGGGCGGCCGCAGCCGCCCTGATCGCCAGCTGCCTCGTCGCCGCCGGCGCCGCGCCTGCCTTCGCTGACACCGGCTCGCTGGACGAGATCCCCGTTGCCCCGGCATCCGCCGGCGGGCGCACGGCAGTACTGCCCGACAGCATCGCCTCCGCCGCCGGCCCCGTGGACGTCTTCATCCAGACGGACGGCGAAGGTGCGCTGGCCGCGAGTACTGACCAGCGGCGGCAGGGCGCATCCTCCGCCACGGCGAGTTCGGTGGCCGAGGACGTCGCGGCGAAGAACGAGGAGAAGACGAAGGACGTCGCGGCTGATGTCACCGCCGTCGACAGCGACGCGCGCATCCTCTACACCTCGACGTATTCCGTCCCGGGTGTCGCCGTGACCGCTGACGCTGCGACGCTGGCTCAGATCGCCGAGCGCCCCGACGTGGTCAAGATCTCGCGCATCGTGCCGCAGTCGATCGAGGTCCCCGCTGTCGATGGGGCCACGCCGAGCAACGGCGCCTCGGATGCGTTGACGCGAGCCGTCGACACGTGGCAGCAGACGGGGCACACGGGCACGGGCGTCACGGTGGCCGTCATCGACACCGGCGTCGACTACACGCACGCCGATTTCGGAGGCCCGGGCACGTCTGCCGCCTACGCCGCGGCGCTGGCGTCCACGGACGCCCCTCAGCCCGGTTCGTACGATCCGAGCGTGTATCTCGGCGGGTGGGACTTCGCCGGTCCCACCTACAACGGCGCCATCGGTCAGCCCGGCTACGATCCCATCCCGGTGCCCGACGCCAACCCCATCGACGGCCCGGGCGGAAACCACGGCACGCACGTTGCCGGAACGGTCCTGGGGCGCGGCGTCAGCAACGACCTCACCACCTTCCGCGGCGACTACCGCAGTCTGTCGTCGGAGAGCGTGCAGAAGGACTTCTCGATCAGCCCCGGGGCTGCGCCGCAGGCCGGCCTCATCGCGCTGAAGGTCTTCGGCGACGGCGGCGGCAGCACGTCGCTCACCGGAGCGGCACTGGAGTGGATCGCGCAGAAGGTCGCGTCCGGAACCGAGATCGATGTCGTCAACCTCTCCCTCGGCACGAACTACGGCGCCATCGACGACCCCGACAACGCGAAGCTCGATCAGATCGTCAAAGCAGGAGTGCTGCCCGTCGTCGCGGCGGGCAACTCCGGCGATGTGACGGACGTGGCCGGCAGCCCGGGCACTACCGAGAGCGCCTTGACCGTCGCGGCATCCGCGAGCGGTCACGGTCTCGCCGACGCGGCGCTGGCGACGATCGGCGATCCGGCTCAGAACGCCGCGGAGCAGATCCGGGTGCAGTACGGCCAGTCCTACGTGTGGGACTTCGACGTCACCGCCTCGGTCATCGGGCTCACCGACACGGGCAACCTGGACGGATGCCGGCCGTTCAGCGCGGCGGACGCGCAACGAGCGAGCGGCAAGATCGTGTGGCTGGAGTGGGACGACAGCAACGTGGCGTGCGGTTCGGCGACGCGTTTCGACAACGCCCGCGACGCGGGGGCCGTCGGCGTCGTCCTCACCAGCCAGTCCGACAGCTTCGAGAACGGCATCGCCGGCAACGCGGACATTCCCGGTGCGCAGCTCACCGGCGGAGAGTCGCAGAGTCTGCGCTCCGCGATGACGTCCGGCACACTCGTGATCGAACTGCGCAGCGACCTGCGGCACGTCATCGATCACACCGACCCGTCACGCATCGATACGATCGCCTCGTTCACCTCCCGTGGAACGCACGGCTCGATCGACAACGTGCTCAAGCCCGATGTGGCCGCCCCCGGCGTGACGATCACGTCGGCCGGGAACGGCAGCGGCGCAGGGCGCGAGGTCATGAGCGGTACTTCGATGGCCACCCCGCATGTTGCGGGCATCGCCGCGCTCGTGAAGGAAGCGCATCCGGATTGGGCGCCCGAGCGGGTGAGGCAGCAGATCATGAACACCGCGGCTCACGACGTGCTCACCGTCGGCAGCAACCCGATCGCATACGGCCCGGCGCGCGTCGGCACGGGACGGATCGACGCGCTCGCCGCTGTCCGCGGGACGATCAGCCTGCTGTCGGAAGAGAACGGGGATCTGCTGAGCGCGTCCTTCGGCGTCGTCAACGTCGGCACCCAGCCGGTCGTCCAGACCCGGACCATTCGGGTCGGCAACGATGGACCGACCGCCCAGACCGTCGCGTTGCGCTACGCGCCGCGCACGGAGACACCGGGCGTCAGCTACGACGTCTCGCCGGCCTCCGTGACCGTTCCGGCGAAGGGGTCCGTGGCGGTGACGCTGACCTTGCGCATCGACGATCCGACCGCACTTCGGCACACGATCGATCCGACCATGTCGAAGATCGTCGACACGGCGCCGCGGCAGTTCGTGACCGACGCTTCCGGTGTTCTCGAAGCGATCGGGCCGGTCGGCACCTTCCCGGTGCGCCTGTCCGTGTACGCCGCACCGCGTCCGTACTCCGAGACGCATGTCGACGGTGTCGCATTCCAGGGCGCCACCGGCTCGCTCGCCATGTCGGGCCGCGGGCTCGACCAGGGTGCCGGCAGCGAGCGCTACCGGTCGATGATGGTTCCGCTCATCCTCGGCGCGACCTCCCCTGCACTGTCGTTCCCGGCCGGATCGGCGCAGCACACGCTGAAGAGCGCCGACATCCTCGCCGTCGGAGCGTCGTCGACGGCGCCGCTGCTGAGCGACCCCACGCAGGGCGTGCTGACGTTCGGCGTGCAGATGGCCGGCGAATGGGCGCGGATGTCGCCGCTGACGTGGCCGATGGTGCAGTTGGATGTCAACGGCGACAGCCGCCCCGACTTCATCGTGCAGCTGCAGCCCGGGCAGGACGCCGACGGGGACATCCCGGTCGCGATGACGATCGACGCGGTGACCGGAGACGTCATCGAACAGCGTCCCGTGAATGGCCTCTTCGGCGACCAGGGCACCAACGTCTTCGACAACACGGTGGTGACCCTGTCGACCTCCCTGTCGGCGCTGGGCTACACCGCGAAGACCACCGCGACGACGGTGCGCTACATCGTGCAGACCCGTTCGTTCTACAACCCGGCCTTCGACGGCGGCATCCGCAGTGCGCTCGTTGATCAGACGGCGCCGGCGACCATCGACGCCTACCGGCCCGCACTGCAGTTCGGCACGACCGGAACGCCGATCTTCGCCGACCAGCCCGGTTCGCTGACGGTGACCCGTCGTGGCGACGCCTTGCTGCAGATGCTCGTGCTGCACCTGCACGGCGACGATGCGGCGCGCGCGGAGATCGTGACGCCCACCGCGACGGATGCCGGTGGGTCGACCCCGACCCCCGTAACGCCCGCGCCGGGAGGCTCCACCCCCGGCGATCCGACGGGATCGGGCGGCTCGGTGAGCAGCGCGCCGCGGGGTGGGTCGCTGGCCACATCCGGACAGGATGGGACCGGCGTGCTCCTCCTGGTGGCGTGCGCCGGCATGCTCGTCGCGGGCGGCTCGGTGCTCGTGTGGCGTCGTCGCCGTCGGTCCTGACCGCCGTCGTCGCAGGCGCCCCGCATCCCGAAGGGTGCGGGGCGCCTGCGGGCGCGGCAGACTGGGCAGGGATGTCCTCGCATACCCTCCTGATCTCCGACCCCCGCGCGGTCCGAGCCATGGCGAACCCCTTGCGCCAGGTGGCTGTCGACGAGCTGTATCGCCGCCAGGGGCCGGCCACGGCCACCGAGCTGGCGGAGCTGGTCGGGTTGTCGCCGAGTGCGATGAGCTACCACCTGCGCGCGGTCGAGGCGACGGGGCTCATCCGCCGCGGGGAGTCCACCGACGGCCGGGAACGGCCGTGGCTTCCCGCCGCCCCGGACTACTCGCTCGTCGCGAGCGCCGACGCCGACGCCGTGCACCGCACCATCTTGATCGACTCGCGACTGACCCCGATGCGTCAGCGCATGGAAGAGGTCTTGGCGGCGCGGTCGGTACGACCTCCGGATGCCGATATCGCCTACATGGTGCTGGCCACGGGCCAGATGCTCCTCGCTCCCGATGAGGTGGCGCGTCTGCAGGAGCGTGTGCAGGAGATCTTCGACGAGTACGAGGCATTGAGCGCCGACCGTCGTGAAACCGGGGATCTGCGCCGCTCGCGCTACATGTGGTCGGTACTTCCGGAACGCGTCCAACCGGAAGACTAGACCGTTGCTGCTTCCGAGACGCCCCCGCGGAAGTGGGCGATCTTGTCGTCCATGACCGCGATCGCGCGAGACAGCACGCGCCGGCGCTCTTCGAGGGCGGCACGCCGCTCCCGGAGGAAGTCCACGGGGTTCACCGCCCCGCGCGACCCGTGCAGCAGATCGGCGAACGTGCGCAGGTCGTCGATGCCGAGTCCGGCATCCTTCATACACGTGACCACGCCGATCCAGGCGAGATCGCTGTCGCTGAACACTCGATGATTGCGGTGATCGCGCTCGAGCGGGCCGATGATCCCCTCGTCCTCGTAGTAGCGGAGGGTGTCGGCCGAAAGGCCGCTCGCCGCGACGGCCTCGCCCATCGTGAGCATCGTGGTCATTGCGCCTCCCTTCCGTCGAGCACGGCGCGCGCCTCGGCATCCAACGGCAGGGCGAGCGCGTCCATCGCCTCATCCAACTGTGCGATGTCGGAGACCCCCACGATGGGCGTGACCGCCGGCGTGCCGCCGATCAGCCACGCGAGCACCACCTGGTTGCGCGTGGCGTCGAGGCGCTGCGCGACGCGGTCCAGCGCGGCCAGGCGCCGCTCGGTGTCGGGATGCCGGTACGCGTGCGGTAGCCGCTCCGGTCGTGCGTACGCTCCCGAGAGCAGCGTCGTGTAGGCCCACATGCCGAGCCCCTCGGCGGCGGCGTAGTCGAGGGATTCGGCGGTGGCGGCCATGTGGCCCGACGGCAGCGGCACGAAGGGGATCGGCTGGAGGTAGCTGTGCCGCAGTTGGAGGGCATCGTAGGAGGCCAGTCCGCGCGTGCGAGCGAGGGAGCGCGCACGCTCGACGCGCCAGGTCGCGTGGTTCGACGCACCCAGTCGGCGGACGCGCCCCTCGGCGACGAGCGATCCGAACGCCTCGACTTGCTCCTCGAGGGGAGCCGCGCGGTCCTCGATGTGCGCCCAGAGCAGATCGATGACGTCCACACCGAGACGGGCCATCGACGATGCGACCGCCTCCTCGACGGCGCGCGGGCCCAGACCCTCCATCGGCGCGTCCCACGTGCCGGGCACCGTCGGGTTCGCGCCGACCTTGGTCGAGATCGAGATGTGCTCGCGGATGCCGGGGTTCCGGCGCAGCCATCGTCCGATCACGGTCTCGCTCGCGCCGCCGTGCCCCGTGGGTGACTCCCAGAAGGCGTAGTTGTCGGAGGTGTCGAGCCAGCGGCCGCCCCGCGCCACGTAGTGGTCGAGCAGCGCGAACGCGGTGGTCTCATCCTGTCGCGTGCCGAACCAGATCGTGCCGAGAGCCAGTTCGCTGCGGTGAGTGGTGTCCATGGCTCCACAGCACACCACCTGGAGCGCGCTCCATGTCAAACGCAGAACGGGAGCTCAGCCACGCGACCCAGCCGTGTACCTTAGGTAAGGCAATCCTTATTCAAGACCGGGCCCCGGTCGTCGTCCCACAGGAGCTTCCGTGCGCCCTGCCCCGTCTGCGCGTTCCGCCGCGATCGTCCTGCTCGCGGTCGTTGCGGCCGTCTCTCCCGCCGTCCCCGCCGCCGCGACGGGAGAGGCCGATCCCGCCGACTGCACGGTGACGTCCGCATCGCTGACGTGGGGGTTCAAGGAGTCGTTCCGCTCCTACATCTCGGGCTCGATCGCCCGCGGTGGGTGGGAGACGGTCGATGGTGCGACATACACCACGCCCGCCTTCCACTGGTCCGCCGGCACCGGCACCGTCGCCCCGGACGGCACCGTCGGCGCGGTCTCCTTCCCCGGCGGCATCCGCTTCACGGGGCACGACGGTCTGCTCGACACGACCGTCGCCCACCCCACGCTCGAGCTGTCGGCGGGTGGGGCTCGGCTGCTCCTCGACGTCGCGGGCGTCTCGATGGAGAACGCAATGGCCGGCGACGGCACCGTCGACACGGTCACTCAGACGCCGTTCGTCACGGTCGACGCGGCCGCGATCGAATACATGCGTGCCGGTGACGTCGTCACGGTCTCCGCGACGGATGCCGCGACCGCCGTGACCGAGGAGGGCTTCGCCGCCTTCGGCAGCTACCCGGCCGGAACGGCGTTCGACCCGCTCACGTTCTCGGTCACGGCGCAGTGCCCGGCATCCACCCCGACCGCCGAGGTGGCGCCCGGCGCCCCTGCGGAATCTGGGACGGACGACGCCGCACTCGCCGCGAGCCGTGAGCCCTCGGCGCCGGTCGGGGCGATCGCCGGAGCGGCCGCCGTTGTCGTCGCGGCCGCAGCGGCCGCGCTGCTCTTCGTCCGTCGGCGTCACAACCGCGCCGGCGCGGAAGGGGAGGGCTCGTGATCCTCCGCCGCGTTGCGGCGACGGCGCTGAGTCTCGTCGTCGTGCTCCTGGCCGGCTGCTCCGCCGCGGCGGCGCCCGCCGAGCCCACGGCATCCACTCCGCGTGTCGCGTTGTCGGATGTCCGCCCGCTCGCCGACCCCAAGGCGTACGTCGGCCCCTCGACCGCGACGCTCGACGACGCCGCGATCGAGCCCGTCCTCGCCTCGCCGTCGTCGCAGCTGCCGGTCACCGTGACCTCCCACGACCTGTCGGGCGATGTGGAGGTCACCGTCACCGACGCCTCCCGGGTCATCGCCATGGACCTCTCCGGTTCCCTCGCGGCGACCGTCGCGGGGCTCGGCTTCGCGGATCGACTGGTCGGCCGCGACATCTCGACCACCTTCGCGGGCGTGAGCGACCTGCCCGTGATCACCTCCAGCGGCCACTCCGTCAACGCGGAGGCGATCATCGGGCTCGCGCCGACGCTCGTCATCACGGACGGGAGCATCGGTCCGGCCGACGTGGTCCAGCAGCTGCGCGACGTCGGCATCACGGTGGTGTTCGTCGAGCGCTCGTCCTCGTTCGCGGGCGCCGTCGCGCAGGCGCGCGCCGTCGCCGCGATCTTCGGTGCCGCCGACGCCGGAGAGCTGCTGGCCGACCGCATCGAGCGCGAGCTGCAGACCGTCACCGCGCAGATCTCCCGGATCGCGCCCGCCGCCGAGTCCGAGCGGCTGCGCATGGTCTTCCTGTATCTGCGCGGGACATCGGGCATCTACTACCTGTTCGGCAACGAGTCCGGCGCCGACGACCTCATCGGCGCCCTCGGCGGGATCGACGTCGCCGGTCAGCTGGGCTGGCGCGGCATGCAGCCGATGACCGACGAGGCCATGGTCGCCGCCGACCCCGACCTGATCCTCGTCATGACCGCCGGCATCGCCTCGGTCGGCGGCATCGACGGGCTGCTCGCCGAGAAGCCCGCGATCGCGCTCACCGCCGCGGGCCAGCACCGACGCTTCGTCGACATGGCGGACGGACAGATCCTCTCGTTCGGCCCGCGGTCGGCGGAGGTGCTGGACGCGCTCGCGCGGGCGGTCTATGCGCCCGACGATCCGTCGGATGCCGCGTCGCGGGCCGTGCCGGGGGAGCCGGGCCCGTGACCCGGGTCGCCCCCGCGGTCTCACCCCGTCCGTCGCGCGACGCGGCGACGCGGGTGCCGCCGCCCCCGCGCCGTCGGGGCCGCGCGGGGGCCGTCTACGCGGTGACGGCGGCCCTGCTCGTGGTCGGGGTCATCCTCTCGGCGGGGATCGGTCAGTTGCCCGTCGGCCCGGCGGAGGTCGTCGGTTCCCTGCTGCGCTCCCTCGGCATCCCGAACGCCTGGGCACCGTCGACGCCGTTGATCGAGCAGACGCTGTGGCAGATCCGGTTTCCCCGCGTGGCCATGTCGGTGCTGGTGGGAGCGTTGCTCGCGCTTGCCGGCGCCGTCATGCAGGCCATCTTCGCCAACCCCCTGGCCGAGCCCGGTGTCGTCGGGGTGTCTTCGGGCGCCGCCGTCGGGGCCGCCGCCGCGATCACTCTCGGCCTCACCTCCCTCGGCGGCTGGGCGACCGCCGCGTTCGCCTTCGTCGGAGGGCTGGCGGCGACCCTCGTCGTCTACGCGACGGCGCGGTCGCAGGGGCGCACCGAATCGGTCACGCTGATCCTCACCGGCATCGCGGTCAACGCCTTCACGGGAGCCGCGCTCGCCGTGCTGATGTTCGCGGGTGACACGGCTTCTCGCGAGCAGATCGTCTTCTGGCAGCTCGGCTCGATGAACGGCTCCCGGTGGACCGAGGTCGGGCTCGTCGGCCTGGTCGGGCTGGCCGCGGCATCCGCCACGGTCGGTCTCGCCCGCCGGCTCGACCTGCTGGCCCTCGGCGACCGGACGGCGGCGCACCTGGGGGTGCGGGTCGAACGGCTGCGCGTGGTCGCGATCGTGCTGGTCGCCCTGCTCACGGGGGTCGCCGTGGCCTTCGTGGGCATCATCGCCTTCGTGGGGCTGGTGGTGCCGCACGTGATGCGGATGCTGCTGGGTCCCTCCAACCGCGCGCTGCTTCCCGCCTCGCTGCTCGGCGGGGCGGTGGTGCTGGTCTACGCCGACCTTCTCGCCCGCACCGTGATCCCGTCCGCGGACCTCCCCATCGGCGTGCTGACGTCGCTCGTCGGCGGGCCGTTCTTCTACGTGCTCATCCGCCGCACCCGTCGCCGCGCCGGAGGCTGGGCATGAGCGGGCTCGCCTATGCGCTCCGCGACGTGTCCTATCGGGTCGGGGCGCCCGGGGGAGGCGTCGAGATCCTCGCGGGCGTCACCCTCGACATCGCGTACGGACGGGTGCTGGCGCTCGTCGGCCCCAACGGCGCCGGGAAATCCACTCTCCTGAGCGTGCTGACCGGGGATGCCCTGCCTTCCGCCGGCACGGTGGAGCTCGACGGGCGTCCGCTCGCCCAGTGGCGGGCGCGGGAGCTCGCACGCGCACGGTCGGTCCTTCTGCAGTCGCATCAGGTCGCATTCTCGTTCACGGCGGCCGACGTCGTGGAGATGGGCCGAGCGCCCTGGATCAACACGGCGCGGGCCGACGACGACGATCGCCTCATCGCCGAGGCGCTGAGGCGGGCGGACGTGTCTCATCTGCGTGAGCGGGAGTTCCCGTCGTTGTCGGGCGGCGAGAAGGCGCGGGTGTCGCTGGCCCGCGTGCTGGCGCAGGACACGCCCGTCGTGCTGCTCGACGAGCCCACGGCCGCCCTCGACCTCCGTCACCAGGAGGACGTGCTGCGGATCGCGCGCGAGCTGGCGGCGGAGGGGCGCGCGGTGGTCGTGGTGCTCCACGACCTGTCGCTCGCCGGCGCCTACGCAGACGAGATCGCGGTCATCGATCGCGGACGACTCGTAGCGCACGGCCAACCCGCGGAGGTCTTGGCGGAGGAGCGGATCGCCGAGGTCTACGGCATCCCCGTGCGCGTGCTGGCCGACCCCGACACCGGCCGGCCGATCGTCCTCGTCCGGCGCGATCCATCGGGATGAATGGACTAAATAAGGTTAGGCTAAGCTAAGTTAAAGCTGAGCGTTTGCCCTGCGGCATCCGCATCCTTTCGCCACACTCCTGGAGGTTCTCCCGTGCACAGAACAAGGAGGCCGTCGCTCAGACGCGCCCTCGCGAGCGGGCTGGCCGCCGTGCTCGTCACCGCCGGCGCGTTCATCGGCGTCGCCGCGCCCGCGCAGGCCGCGTCCGATCCCGCGCTGACGGCCACCGTGACCGTCAACCCGGGGAGCGGCATCGAGATCGCGGTCGCAGGCACCGGGTTCCAGGACGTGCAGGCCCAGCCGGGTCAGACGGCACCGAGCGTCTACCTCGCGCTGGTGACGCGCGACGGCTACGACGTCGACCAGGCCAGCACTCCGAACACGGACGCGGTCGTGGGTGCCGACGGGAGCATCGCCGGAACCCTCACGCAGATCGCCGCGAAGCTGGACCGCGCGACGTCGTACGACGTGATCGCGTGGCCGTCGCGATCGTTCCCGTCGGCGTCGAACCTGCTCGCGCGCAGCGCGGTCACCATCGACGGGGAGGCGCTGTACCCGCCCGCCTCGACCACGACGACCCTCGCCGTGTCGCCGAGCGCGACCGCCGCGTCGGGCACGAGCGTGGCACTGACCGCGACCGTGACGCCCGCGGCATCCGGCGCCGTGGAGTTCTTCGACGGCTCCGCGTCGCTGGGCTCCGTCGCCGTCGCCTCCGGCTCGGCGCGGGTGAGCACCTCGACATTGAGCGTCGGCGGCCACACGCTGACGGCCGTGTTCACCCCGGCCGACACCGCCTCCACCGGCGCGACGTCGGATGCCGTCGCCTACGACATCACCGCGGCCGTCGAGCCCGAGAAGCCGACACCCGCCGTCTCGGTGTTCCTCGCCGACGGCGTCACGGCGTACACGGGTCAGGCGCTGTACGACGGCGACACCGTCGTCGTGAAGGGCAGCGGCTTCGTGCCGAACGCACCGGCGACGGACGGGACGCGTCCGCCTCTCGCGGGTGCCTTCGGCGGCGCGTACGTGGGCTTCGGCTCGTACGCCGGCGACGTCTGGACCTCGGCGGGCCGCACCGCGGAGTACACCAAGTGGGCCGTCTCCGAGGGCGATGTCGCCAAGATCGGCGGTGCGACGGCGGGTGCCGTGGCCATCGCCGCCGACGGCACCTTCTCCACGACGCTGAGCGTCGTGCGCAGCGCGACGGCACCCGACGGCGCCCGCTTCGGCGTGCGCACGTGGGCTGCCGGCGGTGCGGTCTACGCGCCGTTCTCGACGTTCACCGTCGTCGACGCGTCGGGGCCGGCACCGGAACCCACCCCGACCCCGAAGGTCACCGTGTCGAAGACCGCGGATCTCGACCCGAACGGCGAGACCGTGACGGTCACCGGCTCCGGCTTCCTCCCCCACGCGCCCGACACCGACGGCACCCGGCCGCCGCTGCAGGGCTCGTTCACCGGGGCCTACATCGTGTTCGGGTCGTTCGCCGCCGAGTGGCGACCGAGCACCGGCGCGATCTCCTCCGCGCGCAAGGGTTTCGACACGAAGTGGGGCCTGCTCGCTTCCGACATGGCGAAGGTCGGGGGCGCCGCCGCCGGCGCCGTCGAGATCGCCGCCGACGGCAGCTTCTCGACCACGCTGCACGTCTCGAAGGCCGACGGCGCTCTCGCGGACGGCACGTGGGGGGTGTACACCTACGCCGCCGGCGGTGCGACGTACGCACCGTTCGAGACCGCCACGCCGCTCTCGTTCGCGGCCGAGGTTCCCCCGACCGATGGTCCGAAGGTCACCGTGACCCCGGCATCCGAGGTGGACCCCGCCGTCGAGAACGTCCTGACCGTCTCGGGCACCGGCTTCAGCGGACCCGGTGCGGCCAACGGCGTCTACGTGCTGTTCGGCGAGACCTCGCTGTGGTCGGGGCAGTCCGCCCTCCCCGCCGGCGGGTGGATCGCGCAGGCCTGGGTCCCGACGATCCTCGACGGCGCCTTCACCACGACGCTGACGATCCCGGCCGGCACCCTCGAGCCGGGCACGAGCTACCAGGTCGCGACGTCCGCGGCCCACGGACTGTCGCTGACCGACCGCAGCCTCGACACCTTCACGGCGGTGACGGTGGCGACGCCGACCACCACGACACCCGCCGTGTTCCTCAGCGCGCCCAGCGTCGTCCAGGGCGGCTCGCTCACGGTGCGCGGCAGCGGCTTCCCCGCCGGGGTCGCCGTCACCGTCGAGGTGCACTCCGACGTGGTCACCCTCGGCACCACGACCGTCGGCGACGGCGGCCTCTTCTCGGTCACCGGTCTCATCCCGGCCACCCTGCCCGCCGGCGCCCACACGGTCGTCGTCCGTGCGGGCGACATCACCGTGGAGCAGCCGATCGCGGTCGAGGCCGCATCGGCATCCGCCGCACCCGAGGCGGTCGCCGCACCCGTCGCGGTCTGCACGGCGCGTGCGGTCGACGGGGCCGCCCTCACGTGGGGTGTGAAGCAGAGCTTCGTGTCTTACGTGAACGGCCCGATCGCGAAGGGCTCCGCGTCGATCGCGTGGCGCAGCGGGTCGGGGGCCTTCAACACCGAGGAGGGCATCGGCCGGGTGGCCTTCGGCGGAGCGGCGAGCTTCACCGGGCACGGAGGACTGCTCGACCTGACGATCTCGAACCCCGTGATCCAGGTCACCGGCGCGCGCACCGCGACGCTCAGCGCCTACGTGCAGTCGAAGGGGTACGGCGGCAGCGCGTCGGTCGACGGTCGCGTCGTGCTCGCGAACCTGACGCTCCCGGCGGCGATGACCCGCGGCGGCGCGCTCGCGTGGGCGGATGCCGCGGCGACCCTGACCGCGGCCGGAGCGGAGGCCTTCGGAGGCTTCTACTCGGCGGGCGAGAGCCTCGACCCCGTGTCGTTCACCTTCCCGCTGGGCGCGGAGGTGCCGTGCGACACGGCGACGTCGGGAGCACTCGCGGCCACGGGTGGAACGATGCCGTACGGAACCGTCTGGGTGGGGCTCGGAATGCTCCTGCTCGGTGCGGGCCTGGTCGCACTCCGCCGACGCGCTGTCGCAGGTCGCTCGGCCTGAGCCCTCGAACCCGCAGCGCCCCGCCTGGCTTCGGCGGGGCGCTGCGGCGTTCCGGCCCGCCGCGGCTCGACGCCACACGGGTCGGGGAGGTCAGGCGAGGGGCGAATCAGTCGCCATCGACTCCGGCGCTCACGCCGGCGTCGGCATCCGCGGCCGCGCGCTGCTCGGGCGTGAGCCGCCGGCGCTGCGCCTTCGACGGTCGGATCGCCGGCACGTCGCCGACGATCGGCACCGGCGTCCGGTACAGGTGCACGCCGTAGCGCGCGACCAGACCGATGAGCACCATCAGCTTGTTGCGCGGACCGAGCAGGCTCGTGATGTGGACGAAGAGCCACGTCAGCCAGCCGAACGAGCCGGTGAGGGCGACCGTCTTGCGCAGGAGCGGAATCTTCGAGAGGAAGCGCAGACGGTGCAGTCCCGGGAGGTTGGCGATGCCGGGCAGCTCGCCGATGGCCGCGCGTCGGCCGATGATCGCCAGCTGCCCCTTGTCGTAGTACGAGAACGGCTCCGTGGGCTGTCCCGCGATGAGCCGCACGATTTGGCGGGCGACGTGCTCGCCGCCCTGGATCGCGGGCTGGGCGAGCTGGGGGAGGTCCTGTGGAGCGACGGCGACGTCGCCGGCGGCGAACACTCCGTGCAGTCCCTCCACCTGCAGGTCCGCGCCCACGCGGATGCGGTCGCCCTTGTCGAGCGGCAGGCTCCAGTCGCGCACCTCCTCGTGGGGCGCGACGCCGGTCGCCCAGACGGTGAGATCGGAGGGCAGCACGGTGCCGTCCGAGAGCACGACGGCATCCGGTCGCACCTCGTCGACGCCCGCGCCGAGGCGCAGCTCCACGTCGCGGCGCCGCAGCTGCGCCGCCGCGTAGTCGCGCAGCTTCGGCAGGAACGGCTTCAGGATCTCGCTGCGCTGCACCAACGTGATGCGGAACGCGTCACCGTCGAGTTCGGGGTAGGCCGGCTCCAGGCCTTGGTCGCGCAGCTCGGCGAGAGCTCCCGCCATCTCGATGCCCGTGGGGCCTCCGCCGATCACCACGACCGACAGTCCCTTGGTGCGCCCGTCCCGCACGGCCGCTCGCTCGAGCCGGGTGAAGAGGGAGTCGCGGATGGCGATCGCCTGCGAGCGCGAGTACACCGCGAACGAGTTCTCCTTCGCGCCGGGCGTGCCGTGATAGGCCGTGGTGACGCCGTTGGCGACGAGCAGGTAGTCGTACGACATCTCCTGACCGTCGAGCAGGCGCACCGTGCGGCCTTCGGGATCGATCTCCATGAGGTGCTCGTGCACGACATCGAGGTTGGGCTGGCGCACCCGCAGGCTCCGGAGGAAATGGGTCACGTCGCCGGGGTTCAACCCGCCCGTGGCGACCTGGTACAGCAGGGGCTGGAACGTGTTGTACACGCGGCGATCGATGAGCGTCACCCGTACGTCGGCGTGCCGCAGGGCTCGCGCGGCGCTGATCCCGGCGAAACCGCCACCGACGATGACCACGTGCGGCCGCGTGTCGTGCGTCGTGTTCGTCGAGCCGTCGGAAGCCTGGGATGCGGATGCCGTCATAGCCGCAGATTACCGCGACCGCGTGAACCGCCCCTGTCGCACCCCCATGCTTGACACGGTGGGACAATGGGTGCATGAGCTCCTCCGCCGCGCACCGCATCGAGACCGCGCAGGTGCGCCGCAGCCCGCGATACACGGTGTTCCTGCTGGCGGGCGCGGTCCTCGGCATCCTGGCCGCCCTCGTGCTCACGTTCGCCTTCGGAGGCGGCGAGAACGAGAGCGCGACCACCGGCGTCTCGTACTCGACGACGCAGGTCTTCGGGTTCATCTGCCTCTTCGCGATCCCGGTCGGCGTCGCCGTCGGCGGTGTGGTCGCGCTCGTTCTCGACCGCTCGCTGGCCCGTCGCGCCCGTGAGGTGCGCGTCGAGCGCGAGGTCATCACGATCGACGACGCGGAGTAGTCGCGCCGCGCCAGAGCGCCTGTGCTCGACCGGCCGGCGGACGCTGCGACCGGCGGACGCCGTCAGGCGATGTCGGCGATGATCGGCGCGACCGCGGCGTCGAAGGCGGCGATGTCGCCGCGCAGGCCGTCGGTCACCGCGATCGTGAGCGCCCCGATCCACCAGACGCCGCGCTGCGTGAACGGCAGCACTTGGACGTTGAGTTCGAACGAGTGCGCGCGCCGTCCCACGACGCGTTCGTGTTCGGCGATCGCGCTGGCATAGGCGCGGTACGACGCACCCGTACCCAGACGCGACCGATAGCGCTGATGCTCGGCGCGGGCGTAGGCCACGGCATCCGTCCCGTGCGGGGCGATCGCATCGGCGAGCTCGTCGAAGCCCTCGACCGGGAGCGCCACCACCGTCTCGAACCCGTCGATGAGCTCGAGGGGCACGGGAGAGGGATTGGCCTGCGGCTCGACCGTCAGATCCCAGTACGCGCGCCACTGCCGCTCGATCGCCGAACGGTCGTCGTACTCGCTGATCGGTGCGCTGAGGGGAGGGATTCCGCGCAGGTGCGGAAGCTCCTCCGGAAAGCGGATGCCGAGGACCTGGCGCAGATACAGTGCGACGAGCACCGGAAGCGTGGCGTCCTCGCGGACGATCCACTCCGGTGCTTCCGCGGCTGCCATGTCGCCATCCTAGGGACAGCGCTCGGCGCGGCGACAGGGTGCGATCGGCTCCTCTGCGCCGACGGTCCGCGCGTCCCGCCCCTGCCGGTAGGCTGTTCGCGTGGCAGAAGCCCCACAGAATCCCTATTCCGAAGCCGGCGTCGACACCGCGGCGGGAGATCTCGCCGTCGAACTGATGAAGTCGGCTGTTCGTCGCACCCACGGGCCCGAGGTGCTGGGCGGTGTCGGCGGGTTCGCCGGCCTGTTCGACGCCTCGGCGCTGCGGTCCTACGAGAAGCCCCTGCTGGCCACCTCGACCGACGGCGTGGGCACCAAGGTCGCGATCGCGCAGGCGATCGACAAGCACGACACGATCGGCCAGGACCTGGTCGGCATGGTGGTCGACGACATCGTGGTGGTGGGCGCGAAGCCCCTGTTCATGACGGACTACATCGCGTGCGGCAAGGTCTTCCCCGAGCGCATCGCCGACATCGTTCGCGGCATCGCCTCCGGCTGCGAGCAGACCGGCACGGCGCTCGTCGGCGGCGAGACTGCCGAGCACCCGGGCCTGCTCGGCGTCAACGACTACGACGTCGCCGGAGCGGCCACCGGCGTCGTGGATGCCGGCGACGTGCTCGGCGCCGACCGCGTGCGCGCCGGCGACGTCGTGCTGGCCCTGGCCTCCAGCGGAGCGCACTCGAACGGCTACTCGCTCATCCGCCACATCGTCGCGGGCAAGGGCATCAGCTACGGCGCCCCGGCCGCCGACTTCGGTCGGACGTGGGGTGAGGAGCTCCTCGAGCCCACGCGCCTGTACACGCTGCCGCTGCTGAACGTGCTCACGGCGCTGCCCGGCGCCGTGCACGCGCTCAGCCACGTGACCGGTGGCGGTATCGCCGCGAACCTCGCTCGCGTGCTGCCGCCGCAGGCGTGGGTCGAGGTCGACCGTTCGACGTGGTCGCCCAGCCCCGTGTTCCGCGTGCTCGCCGATCTCGGCGGGCTGCGTCTGGAAGACACCGAGGGCACGTGGAACCTCGGCATCGGTTTCGTCGCTGTCGTCGCGCCCGAGAAGGCGGATGCCGCGGCATCCCTCCTGTCGGACGCCGGTATCGCGACCTGGCAGGTGGGCGTCGTCCAGGAGGGCGCGCGTCCCGAGGGCCATTTCGAGCAGGGCGCCAAGGGCGTGGACGGCGGAGCCGTGCGCCTCGTCGGCGCGTATTCATCAGCCGTCTAGGTTCATCGGCCGCCGAGGTGCACCACCGCCCCGGCGCAGAAACGGATTGAGCAACACCACATGTGCGGAATCGTCGGCGTTGTCGGACAGGGCCCGGTCAATCAGGACATCTACGACTCGCTGCTGCTGCTGCAGCATCGCGGTCAGGACTCGACGGGTATCGCGACGGCGGAGACCAGCGGCGTCTTCCATCTGTTCAAGGCCAAGGGTCAGGTGCGCGAGGCGTTTCGCACCCGCGACATGCGCGCCCTCCTGGGCAACATCGGCCTCGGCCACGTCCGCTACGCCACGAAGGGCACCGCGTCGAGCGAGGAAGAGGCCCAGCCCTTCTACGTCAACGCGCCCTACGGCATCGTGCTGGTGCACAACGGCAACCTCACCAACACGCGTGAGCTGACCCAGGAGCTCTTCAGCAAAGACCGCCGTCACCTCAACACGAGCTCCGACACCGAGCTGCTCGTCAACGTGCTCGCCAACGAGCTGCAGTCCTCCATCTCCGGCCTCGAACTCGACCCGGCGCAGGTGTTCCAGGCGGTCACCCGGGTGCACGAGCGCGTCGAAGGCTCGTACGCGACCATCGCGCTCATCGCCGGTTACGGCCTGCTCGCATTCCGCGACCCCTTCGGCATCCGCCCCCTCATCCTCGGCACGCGTCCCGCGGTGGATGCCGAGGGCGCCCCGACGGGTCGCTACGAGTGGATCGTCGCCTCCGAATCGCTGGTGCTGGAAAACGGCGGCTTCGAGGTCGTCCGTGACGTCGAGCCGGGCGAGGCCGTCTTCATCGACGTGGACGGGCGCCTGCACACCCAGCAGTGCGCGACGAACCCGCAGCTGGTCCCGTGCTCGTTCGAATACGTCTACCTGGCGCGACCGGACTCGATCATGAACGGCATCTCGGTGTACGAGGCGCGCCTGCGGATGGGTGAGCGCCTGGCCGACACGATCGCCAAGTACACCCCCGCCGGCACGATCGACGTCGTCATGCCGATCCCCGACAGCTCGCGCCCGGCGGCCATGCAGGTGGCGCGCAAGCTCGGCATCGAGTACCGCGAGGGCTTCTACAAGAACCGTTACGTCGGCCGCACGTTCATCATGCCCGGCCAGGCGGTGCGCAAGAAGAGCGTGCGTCAGAAGCTGAACGCCATGTCGAGCGAGTTCAAGGGCAAGAACGTGCTGCTCATCGACGACTCGATCGTGCGCGGGACGACCTCCAAGGAGATCATCCAGATGGCTCGGGATGCCGGCGCCAAGACGGTGACGTTCGCCTCGGCCGCCCCGCCCGTGCGCTTCCCGCACGTGTACGGCATCAACATGCCCTCGCGTCACGAGCTCGTCGCGCACGGCCGCACGATCCCCGAGATCGCCGAAGAGCTCGGTGCGGACTACATGGTCTATCAGGAGATCGACGACCTCAAGGCCGCGATCCTCGAAGGTTCGCCCGACGTCGACGACCTCGACATGAGCTGCTTCGACGGGCGCTACATCACCGGCACCGTGTCGGAGGAGTACCTCGCCTGGGTCGAAGGCACGCAGGAGAGCTGACCCTTCCCCGCGCGCCCTAGGCTGGATCGGGTGACCCATCCCCGCCCGCGCTCCCTCTGGCGGGGACGCCTCCTCGCGCTGGTGGGCGTCGTGCTCGTTGCCTTCTCCCTGCGTTCGGCCGTCGCCGCGCTGTCGCCGATCATCTCGGAGGTGCAGGCCGACTTCGCCGTGCCGACGTGGGTGGTGGGTCTCATCGGCACCGCGCCGCCGGTCTGCTTCGCCGTCTTCGGCATCGTGACCCCGATCCTCGAACGCCGGTTCGGGCTGGAGCGGCTCGCGGCGGCATCCATGCTCATCGTCACGGCCGCCCTCCTCGCGCGCGCTCTCGCGACGGACGCGGCCACGCTGCTGCTGGCGACGACGGTCCTGTTCGCGGCGGTGGGCGTGGGCAACGTGGTGCTGCCGCCACTGATCAAGACATACTTCCCCGACCGCGTGGGCACGATGACCGCGCTGTACTCCGCGCTTCTCGCGATGGCCGCGTTCGTGCCACCGTTGGTGGCCGTGCCCGTCGCGGATGCCGCGGGGTGGCGGTTCTCGCTGGGCATGTGGGCGATCCTCGCGCTTCTGGCGGTCGCGCCCTGGGTGACGCTCGTGGTGCGCGCGAACGTCGCCCGCACGCAGGCTCCCGCCGCGGTGGATCTCGACGCCCCGGCGCCCGGCGTGTTGGGACGCCTGCCGCGGCTGTCGCTCGCGTGGGCGCTGGCCGGGACGTTCGGCATCTCTGCGGCGAGCGTCTATGCGTGCTTCGCCTGGCTGCCGGTCATCCTCGTCGACGTCGCCGGAGTCTCGCACGCCGAGGCCGGCGCGCTGCTGTCGCTGTTCGGCGCGATGGGACTGCCGTGGTCGATCATCGTGCCGATCCTGATCACACGGTGGCGCCGGGTCGGCGTCGTCTACGCCGCCGCGTTGATCGCGGGGCTGGCGGGTGTGGCCGGAATGCTGCTCGCGCCTGCGACGGCCACGATCCTCTGGGTCGTGCTGCTCGGCACCCCGCAGGCGTTGTTCCCGGCGGTGCTGGTGCTCATCCAGCTGCGCTCGCGCACCCACGAGGGCGCCGTCGCGCTCAGCGGCTTCGCGCAGAGCGTCGGGTACGGCATCGCCGCGCTGTTCCCGCTGATGTTCGCGGTCGTCCACGAGGCGACCGGACAGTGGCAGCCGGTGCTCGTGGTCTTCGGCCTGCTGTTCCTCGCGACGATTCCGACCGGCCTCGTCGTCACGCGGCCGCGCACGATCGAGGACGAGTGGGAACGTCGCCACGGCGCGTGGTGAGTGGACGTGCGTGAGGGCGACCTTTCCGCCACGATGGTCGCGTGGATGAGCATGACGCGTCACCGAAGGGACGTGCCCCCGCCGAGCGACGGGCGCTGAGGGCGCACCCGGCGCTCGTGCTGGCGACGGTCTGCGGCGCGCTCGCGCTGGTGTCCATCGACGTGACCATCCTCCACGTCGTCGCGCCGACCATCGCCCGCGACCTGGGCGCCACCGACACCGAGCTGCTGTGGATCATCGACATCTTCCCGTTCGTCATCTCGCCCCTGCTGCTGTCGGCGGGCGTCATGAGCGATCGGTACGGGCGGCGCGCGTTCCTGGTCGGCGGGCTCGTCGTCTTCGCGCTCGCGTCGGCGGCCGCGGCCTTCGCCTCCAGCCCGCAGCTGCTCATCGCGGCGAGGGCCGCGATGGCCGTCGGCGCCGCAGGGGTTCTCCCCTCGACGATGTCGCTGCTTCGCGTCGCCTACCCCGATCGGGACAAGCGCGTGCGCGCCGTCGCGATCTGGTCGATGTCGTCCGCCGCCGCGGCGGCGGCGGGACCCGTGATCGGCGGCTTCGTCGTCGAGCACAGCACGTGGGGTGTGGTGTTCCTCATCAACCTGCCGCTGTGCGCGCTCGTCATCATCGCGGCGGCGGCGTTCGTTCCGGAGTCGCGCTCCACGCGGCCGGGCAGCACCGACCTCGTCAGCCAGGGGCTCGCGATCGGAGCGGTGCTGGCGGCGGCCGTGGCGATCAACAGTCTGGCCGAACACCATGTCGAACTCGTCCTCGGCGGACTGGTCGTCGCGGCCGGGTTGGGCGCGCTCTTCGTCCGGCGACAGCGCGCGATGGTTCGTGAGCGACGGACGCCGATGCTCGATGTCGCACTCTTTCGCAATCGCGCGTTCTCCAGTGCGCTGATCGCGGTCGCGCTGGCGATGTTCGCCATCGTCGGCCTCGAACTGCAGTTCGCGAGATACCTACAGCTGGGGCGCGGCTTCGAACCCCTGGATGCCGCGATCGCGCTGATCCCGCTCGCGTTGGCCACCCTGGTGGGCGCCTTCCTCTCACCGTGGTTCCTGCGGCTCCTCGGTCATCGCGCGGCGATCTCGACCGCCCTCATCGCCGCGGGGGCGGCGCTGGCGGCGGTCGCGTTCGCGCCCGACCCCGTGCACCTGGCCGTCTTCGCCGTCGCGACCGGACTGGCAGGGCTGACCATCGAGATCGCCGCGGTCGGGGCGAACGATCTGATCGTGTCGTCGGCTGGCCTGCACGAAGTGGGCGGAGCGGCCGCGCTGGAGGAGATCTCCTACGACCTGGGCGGCGGCTTCGGCACCGCCGTGCTCGGCGCGATCGCCGTGTCGGCGGCGTCGGTGACGGAGGGCTTCCACGCCGCGGTCAGCGCCTCGGCGGTGATCCTGGCGGTCGCCGGGGTCGCGATGATCCTCACCCTGCGTCCCGCGCGAGCAGCCGCAGCGGGGCCGCGGCACTGATCACGGCGCCGACGGATCACATCACCCACACGACGGCGCCGGCCGAGGCCGCCGGAAGAGCGTCAGGCTGTCTCCAGCTCGTCCTCGTCGTCGGCGTACTGGTCGGCCCACTTGTCGACGTACGGGTCTTCCTCGTGGTGTCCGAGCTCCTTTTCGAGCGCGGAGTAGTTCACGTTGTAGGTGTCGTACTTCAGCTCGCGAGCGATCTTGGTGTGCTTCGCTTTCTGACGGCCACGCCCCATGCGAGACCCCCTCATTTCTGAGTCACGGACGATGCGAGTTTTCCCGCATTTCGTCCGGCGCATTCACGATGCGATTGACGATCCGGCTTCCTGCCGGGAAGAGTAGCATTCAGAATAACACGGTGCCCCCGGCGCCTCGCGGTGCGGGGGAGGACGGGGAAGGTCGCATGGCCGAAACAGACGAGAGTCCGGTTCCTCAGCGGGCGGTGATCGTCGGCGTCATTCCTGACCAGCCGGCTCGCGTTCTCAAAGAAGCAGCCCGGTACGCGAAGCTCTTCTCGGCGCCCTTGATCGTCGCCCACGTCGACGTCACGCGCTTCGTCACGTACGAGGATCCGGACGGCTATATGCACACCGCGCCGATCGACATCGACCTCGCCATCGGGGAGGCGCAGCTGAGCGCGGTCGAGGGCGTCGCGGCATCCGCGCTGGACGGCTCGGGTGTCGAGTGGAGCGTCACCCAGCTCGTCGGCGACCCGGCTCTGGCGATCAAGCACCTCGCCGAGAAGGCGCAGGCGCGCCTGATCGTCGTCGGTACCCGCCGCCGCGGGTTCGGAGAGTCGATCCGCGAGTTCTTCACGGGCTCGGTCGCCGCCCGTCTGGCGCACCGTCAGTCGCGCCCCATCCTCGTCGTCCCCCTGGAAGACCCCGTCGGCGACGACGAGGACCTCTGGCCCGCGTCGTAGCCCCTCCCCCCCTCCCCGCGAGCCGCTACGAACTCGCCGAGCCGCCATCTTTTGACACGCCGGAAGGCGGCGGATCGGCGGAAAGATAGCGGCTCGGCGGAGAAGGCGAGAGCGGACGGGCCCGTGCGTCAGCGGAGTGCGCGGGTCAGGGCGGCCAGGGTGTCGTCCAGCGCGCGCGACAGGTCGTCGACGGCGTCGGCCGCGAGTTGTCCGCCGTGCGCCAGATGCGTGCGCAGATCCGCGCGCACGGTGGCGCGGAATTCGCTCACGATCGCCTCGGCCCGCCTCATCTGCTCTCGCGACGAATGCCGCGCCTCGTCCCCCCCCGACGCGGATGCCGAGGCGCGTGCGCCGGTGCGGTCACGGTCGGCGTTGTCTCGTTCCGACTGCGCCGAAGCGGCGAGATCGGCGCGGAGGCTCTTCATCGCCTCGCGGACGCTGCCGCGGACCTCGTCGGCGATCAGCCGTACGCTGTCGGCAAGCCCCGCCTCGATCCCCTCGAGCTCGTGGGCGCGAGCGGCCACCTCGGCGCGCCCCGCCTCGGTGATCGCGTACACGGTCTTGCGGCCGTCCACGGTCTTGGTGACCAGGCCCTCCTCCTCGAGCTTCGACAGCCGGGGATAGATGGTGCCGGCGCTGGGCGTATAGGTTCCGCCGGTGCGATCGGACAGCGCCTGCATCAAGTCGTACCCGTGGCGCGGCGACTCGTCGAGCAGGTTCAGCAGGTAGAGGCGCAGATCGCCGTGCGAGAAGACGGGAGGCATGCTCAGTTCTCCTCGGCGGTCGCGGATGCCGCGGCATCCGGAGCGGCCGGCGAGCGGCGCAGCACCGTGACGTCGCCCGAGACCGAATTGGCGCGCACGTCGGCGAAGCTGCCGCTGAGCTCCCCGACGGAGTCGACGTAGTTCGAGGGCCCAGAGCTCGAGCGCTTGACGCCGTCGACCATGAGCCGCCCGCTGACGCTGCGCAGCACGAAGTTGGCCGGGTGGCCCTCGTCGAGACGCACGGTCGCGTCGCCGGACACGGTGTTGAGGCTGACCAGGTCGACCCGATCGGTCGAGTCGACGAGCATGCCGCCCGAGACGGTGTCGATCGTCGCTTTGCGGATGCTGCCGGTGGCCGCCACATCGCCGGACACCGAGTTGGCGCTGAGTGCGCCGTCGAGGCCGCGGATCTGCACGTCGCCCGAGACGGCGTTGACCGAGAGGTCGCCGGTGAGGCCGTCGACGATGATGTCGCCGGAGACGGTGTTCAGGCGCGCGCCCGAGGCGAGGCCCGACACGAGCGCGCTCGCGGAGACGACGCCGAGGGTCAGCAGGATGCCGCGGGGGACCGCGACGCTGATCTCCGCCTTGGGGCCGCCGGAGCCGAAGTTGCGGAACACCTCGAGGAAATTGTCCCAGCGCAGCTGCGGATGGTCGATCTCCACCACGTCGCCGGAGGCCTCGATGCGGAGGTCCTTGATGGTGACGGCGTGCACTTCGATGCGCACGCCGGGCTCGTCGTGCGCGACGACGTCGATCTGGCCGCCGACGAGGCCCACCTTCAGCTTGCGGATGTCTTCGAGGTCGATCACCCGGGTCTCGCCCGGCCTGATGAGCCACTTCTCCAGAGTCATCTGTTTCTCCTGACGTGAGGCGATTCGAGATATATCGCGTTATCCGAGAGTAACACGATATATCTCGAATCGCCAGCGTGTTCGTCCGACTTCCCGGTTGGTCCGTCCCTTCTTGCCGGCGGCGAGCGGCGTCAGCAACGAGACGGACCGGACGAACGGAGCGGGACGAGGCCCCCACAACGCGGACGCGCCGGCCCACCGTGAGGTGAGCCGGCGCGTTGTCCGGTTGTGCGACGTCGCTACGCGCGACCGCCGCGAACGAGTCGCAGCAGGAACGCGATGATCGCGATCACGGCGACGATCAGGGCGACCCACAGCAGCCAGTTCAGGGCGGCGTTCATGCCGCCGACGATGGCGAGCACGATCGCGACGACGATGATGATGATCAGAGCGAGATTCATGTGATTGCTCCATTCTCGGGGGACTCCATGACCCCCTGAAACTAGTCCCGTTCCGCGGGGGAGGCACCCCCCTTGCCGCGGCCTTCGCACCTGCGGTAGGGCGGTTATATGCCACAGAACAGCACACCTCCTTCGCTGAAGGATCCCGAGCTCTACGAGGAGCTGCGCAAGGACGGCGCGTCGAAGCAGAAGGCGGCGCGCATCTCCAACGCCGCCGCGCGGGACGGCCGGAAGGCCGTCGGGCGACGAGGTGGCGAGTCCGGCTCGTACGAGGACTGGACGGTGGCCGAGTTGCGCGCTCGCGCGAAGGAACTCGGCATCCGCGGGTACTCCGGTGCGCGCAAGGCGGAGCTCATCGACATGCTTCGAGACTCCTGACGTGCCGCGCCTGCGCCGCGTCCGCCCCGGACGCGACCTCGGCTACCGGCGCCTGCGCTCCGGTTCGGGATTCCGCTACGTGGATGCCGACGGCGCCGCCCTCCCTGCCGCGGAGCGCGAACGCGTGGTCGCGCTCGTCATCCCCCCGGCGTGGAACGACGTGTGGATCTGCGCCGCCGCGAACGGCCACATCCAGGCCACCGGCGTCGACGAGGCCGGACGGATGCAGTACCTCTACCACCCGGAGTGGTCGACCACCCGCGACAAGGGCAAGTACGCGCGGGCGCTGCAGCTCGCCGAGAGCCTGCCGCGCGCCCGCGGGCGCATCACCGCGTCGCTGCGCCGCGACGACCTCGACCGCGAGCGGGTGCTCGCGACCGCGTTTCGCCTGCTCGACCAGGCGGCCCCGCGAGTGGGCAGCGAGCGGTACTTCACCGCGCACGGCAGTCGGGGGCTCACCACGCTGCAGCGGCGGGATGCCGCGGTCAGCGGTACCGTCACGAGCCTGCGCTTTCCGGGCAAGAGCGGCAAGCGGCAGAGCCTCGACGTGGACGACGAAGACCTCGCCGTCGTCGTCGAGATGCTCGCTGCGGGTCGGCCGGCTGCACCTCTTCTGGCGTACGCGCGCGGTCGCCGGCGCGTTGCCCTGACCCCCCGGGACGTCAATGTGTACGTCCGCACCATGACCGGCGGCAGCTTCACCGCGAAGGATTTCCGCACGCTGCGCGGCACCATCCTCGCGGCCGACGCGCTGGCGCGCATCGGGACCACCACCACGAAAGCCGATCGCAAACGCGCCGAGGTGCTCGCCGTCAAGGCGGCGGCCGCGGCCCTGGGCAACACGCCGACGGTGGCCAAGAGCTCGTACATCGATCCCCGCGTGTTCGCGCGGTATCGACGCGGTGAACTGCTGGACACGACGGTTTCGCCGGAATCGGCGATCCGTGCGCTGCTGGGTCCGTGAGGCGACGCTAGTCTGCGGACGTGACTCGTCCCCGCTGGTTCTCGCCGGTCGCCCTCGTGCTGGTGATCCTCGGCGGCATGATCGGCGTCGCGATCCGCGCGGCCGTGGTGGTGCCCCTGGGGGCGGTGAACCCGCATCCGCTGGTCGTGCCGGCCGTCACGCTCGTCATCAACCTGCTGGGTTCGCTGCTGCTGGGCGTCATCGTGGGCTGGTTCGCCGATCGGCATCCGCGCGCTCGACTCTTCCTCGGGACGGGAGTCATGGGCGGGTTCACGACGTACAGCGCGTTCGCCGTGCAGACCCTCTCGACCTCGAGCGCGTCGCCCTACATCGGCATCATCCTCGTCGTGGTCTCGCTGTTCGGCGGCGTCTTCGCCGCCGTGGTGGGACTGGCGGCCGGGCGGCGCATCGCCGACCGTCCCGGCGAGGTCGAGCGTCCGGAGGATGCCGAGTGAACCCGGTCGAGATGGCGGCACTCGTCGTCGGCGGAGGACTGGGCGCCGGTGCGCGCTACCTGATGGATGCCGCGATCATGCGCGGGCGATCGGGTGCGTTCCCGATCGGCATCCTTCTCGTGAACGTGCTCGGATCGTTCCTGCTGGGCCTCGTCACCGGTCTCGGGCCGAACGTGGCGCCGGCATGGGCGAGCATTCTCGGCGTGGGCGTACTGGGGGGCTTCACGACGTTCAGCACGGTGTCCACGGAGACGGCGCTGCTGGCGGAGCGGGGTCGCCGTGACTGGGCCTGGGTCAATCTCATCGGCACGCTCGTGCTCTCCCTGATCGCCGCCGCCGCCGGCCTCGTCATCGGGGAGCTCTTCCCGCGCTGAGCGTCGACGCCCGTGGGTGCCGAGCGTCCGGATTCTCGGGTTATCCCCCGGCTTCCGTCGCCGCCCGCCGTCTGTCCGCGTGCGAGAATGAGGCGGATACACGCGTGTATCGGTTTTTCGTCCGCGCCTTCCGACAGCAAGGGTTTTCCGTGTCGCATCTCGCCGTCCTGAGCTTGAAGAACCGGGCGCTGATCGCCCTGATCACGATCGTCGCGGCGATCTTCGGCGGCCTCGCCCTCACGAGCCTCAAGCAGGAGCTCATCCCCTCGGTCGAGTTCCCCCAGCTGTCGATCCTGTCGACGTACCCCGGCGCTTCCCCCGATGTGGTCAACAACGACGTATCGACGCCCATCGAGACCGCGATCCAGGGCATTCCGGGACTCGAGTCCACGACGGCGACGAGCACCACGAACGCCTCGATCATCCAGGCGTCGTTCACCTACGGAACCGACTTGGCGACCGCGGAGCAGAAGATCCTGCAGGCGATCAACCGCATCAAGTCGACGCTGCCCACCGGTGTCGAACCCAACGTGGTCTCCTTCTCGATCGACGATCTGCCCGTCATCGCCCTCGCCGTCACCGGATACGGCGATGAGAAGACGATCCAGGCCCAACTGCAGGCCAGCACGATCCCCGACCTCGAAGACGTCAAGGGCGTCAGCGCCGCCACGATCGTGGGCGGCCAGGGCCAGCGGGTCACGATCACCCCTGATCAGGCGAAGCTCGCTGCCGCCGGCTTCACCCAGACGGCACTGACAGACGCCCTCAAGCAGAACGGCGTGCTCTTCCCGGGTGGCACGGTCACCGAGGGCGACCAGACGCTCACGGTGCAGACCGGCAGCAAGCTCACCTCGGTCGACCAGATCTCGGCGCTGCCGCTCGTGCCCACCTCGGCGGCCCAGTTCGAGGGGGCGGCCAAGAACGGTCCCCTGAAGATCGGCGATGTGGCCACCGTGGCGCTCGCGCAAGACCCCGTGACCTCGATCTCGCGCGTGAACGGCGAGCCCGCGCTCACCATCTCCATCACCAAGCTGCCCTCCGCCAACACCGTCGACGTCAGCCGAGCGGTCACGGCCCTGCTGCCGAAGCTGCAGAGCGACATCGGCGGCGACGCGAGCTTCAGCGTCGTCTTCGACCAGGCGCCCTACATCGAGCAGTCGATCGAGTCGCTGGCACAGGAGGGTCTGCTGGGCCTCGTCTTCGCGGTGCTCGTGATCCTCGTCTTCCTGCTGTCGGTGCGCTCGACGCTGGTGACCGCGATCTCCATCCCGACGAGCGTCCTCATCACCTTCGTCGGCATCCAGGCCTTCGGCTACTCGCTGAACATCCTGACGCTGGGCGCGCTCACGATCGCGATCGGCCGCGTCGTCGACGACTCCATCGTCGTCATCGAGAACATCAAACGCCACTACGTCGAGGGTGCCGAAAAGCTCTCGTCGATCCTGCTGGCGGTTCGCGAGGTCGCCGCCGCGATCACGGCGTCGACCATCACCACCGTCGCGGTGTTCCTGCCGATCGCGTTCGTGGGCGATGTCACCGGCGAGCTGTTCCGGCCCTTCGCCATGACCGTGACGATCGCGATGGCGGCGTCGCTGTTCGTCGCGCTGACGATCGTTCCCGTGCTCGCCTACTGGTTCCTGCGCCCCGGAAAGCCCGTGCGCGATGCCGAGGGCGACCCGATCGACCCGGAAGACCCCGCCGCGCCCCCGTCCAGGCTGCAGCGTGCGTACCTGCCGATTCTCGGCTGGACCCTGAAGCACTCGTGGGTGACCTTGTTGGTCGCCGTGCTCGTGCTCGGCGGCACGATCGCCGCGGCCCCGTTCATGAAGACCAACTTCCTCGGCGACAGCGGACAGAACACCTTCACCGTCACGCAGCAGGTCGGCCAGGCCCCCAGCCTCGACGCCGAGGATGCCGCCGCGAAGAAGGTCGAGACCGCGCTGAAGGGCGTCACCGGCATCACCACGGTGCAGACCTCGATCGGATCGAGCGGATCCGCCGTGCGCGATGCGTTCCGCGGGGGCAGCACCGGCATCACCTACTCGGTGACCACCGACACATCAGCCGATCAGGTGACCGTGCGCAACGACGTGGAGAAGGCGCTCGCCGACCTCACCGACGTCGGCACCGTCACCGTCTCGTCCGGCCAGGGCGGCTTCGGCTCCACGGATGTCGAGGTCGACGTGACCGCGCCGTCGGGCGACGCGCTGCAGAAGGCGACCGATGCCGTGGTGGCGGCGCTGCAGGGCAAGGCCGGCATCGGACAGATCACGTCCAACCTGTCGGCATCCCTGCCCTACATCGCGGTGACGGTCGATCGCGCGAAGGCCGCGCAGCTCGGGCTGTCGGAGGTCGCCGTCGGCGGCCTCGTCTCGAACACGATGCAGCCGAGCCAGATCGGCTCCGTCGAGATCGACGGCACCGCCCTCACCGTCTACCTGCAGGCGGCGTCCGTGCCGAAGACGATCGACGAACTCAAGGGGCTGCAGGTCGCCTCGGCGAGCGGGCTCGTGCGCCTCGATCAGGTCGCGACGGTCGAGCAGAGCCAGGGACCGACCTCCATCACGACCCAGCGTGGTCAGCGGACGGCGACGGTCACCGTGTCGCCCTCGACCGACGACCTGAACACCGCCTCCGCAAGCGTCCGCACGGCGCTGACCGGCCTGGACCTGCCGACCGGTGCGGCCGCGAAGGTCGGCGGTGTGGTGACGCAGCAGTCCGACGCGTTCGGCCAGTTGGGTCTCGCGATGCTGGCGGCCATCCTCATCGTCTACATCGTGATGGTCGCGACGTTCAAGTCGCTGCGTCAGCCGCTGCTGTTGCTGGTGTCGGTGCCGTTCGCCGCCACCGGCGCGATCCTCCTGCAGATCGCGACCGGCGTGCCGCTCGGCGTCGCGTCGCTGATCGGCGTGCTGATGCTCATCGGCATCGTCGTCACGAATGCGATCGTGCTCGTCGACCTCGTCAATCAATACCGCGCCAAGGGTCTGAGCGCGCACGATGCGACCGTCGCCGGTGGATCGCGACGTCTTCGTCCGATTCTGATGACGGCGCTGGCGACGATCTTCGCGCTCACGCCGATGGCGCTCGGCATCACCGGCCACGGCGGCTTCATCTCGCAGCCGCTCGCGATCGTCGTCATCGGCGGTCTCATCTCCTCGACGGTGCTGACCCTGCTCGTCCTGCCCACGCTCTACAACCTGGTGGAGGGCGCCCGCGAGCGACGGGCGGCCCGGCGGGCCGGTGGCGGCGACGACGGGACGGACGTGGATGCCGTGGCCTCCGCGGACGGGTCCGCCGCTCTGCACCCCCGGCGGTCGCGTCGTCGATAGGCTCGGCCGCATGCGACGAAACGTTCTGTCGGCAACGATCGCGGCGCTGGCTCTCGCGGGTGCACTCAGCGGTTGCGCCGCCGGCGTTGCGCCCGATGCCGTTGCCATGACCGCTTCGCCAGACTCAACCTCCAGCGCGAGCGCCGTGCCTCCATCGCCCTCGGGGTCGGCGTCGGGGTCGGGGCCGTCGTCGCCGCCGGCGAGCGCGGTGCTCGTCTTTCCGCGGTGCGAGGACTTCATCCCGATCTCTGTCCTGCAGAAGTACTTCTCGGCGGACGCCGTCGCGTACGCGGATCCTGGCTGGACCCTTGAACAGCGGCTTCCCGGCCCGCTGGCGCGCGCTGCCGTCACGAAGGCGGAGCGAGCCAGCCAGTGCGCCTGGGGCGTGCGAGGGGGTTCGGACGGTGGCGTCCAGGCGGGTCTGCTCGAGCTTCCGACCGACGTGCGTGACGAGCTGATCACCGCGTTGCGCAGCAGCGCGGACTACACCGAAGCGGCGATCGACGGTGCCACTGTCTTCACCGCTCACGTGGCGGGTGAGATCGCTGATGGCGCGGTCGGCTACGCCTTCGAGGGGAACACGTGGATCGCGGTCGTCGGCAACAGCAAGGAAGCGGCCATGCTTTCCGGGTACCTTCCCGCCGCCCTTGCGGCCCTTCACGCCGCGAACGCGCGATGAGGCAGAGAACGTCGCGGTAGGCGCTTCCTGACCGGCACTCTCACAGGTGGACCGGGTACAGTGGTGTCGTCGGCTCTGGACACCGCGCTGAGGCGCGGGTGGGTTTGTGAGTCCAAGGGGCCGATGGTGAGCGTCGATCGACGCGCATGACCATCACTGTTGAATGGCCCCCGGACCACCGGGTTGCCCGCCGCCCCGATCCGTCCGGCCTCCTGGTCGCTCCGGCTCTCGCTGCGCGGCGGCGCTGTTCTCGCGCGAGAAAACCCAGGAAGAACACCATGCCCAAGAGCAAGAAGCCGGCCGGCGGCCGCGCCCAGAACTTCGAGCCGCGTTACGGCGCGAAGACCAGTTACCAGGACGCCAAGCGTCGCCCCGGACAGTCCTCCGCGGGCAAGCCCGGCAGTAAGAGCCCGAGCCACCGCGGCTACCGTCCGGCCGAGGCCGCGGAGTCGGGTGCTGCGCCGAAGCAGCGCTGGAGCGCCCAGGAGCGGGCCGGACGCGACGAGGCTCGCGGCATCCGCTCGCGCGCCAACGGCGAGCGCCCGCGTCGTGATGACCGCGACGGCTTCCGCCCCGCGCGCGACGANCGTCCGGCTCGTTCGTTCGAGGATCGCCCGCGTCGTGACGAGCGCGGTGGCTATGGCCGCAACTCCGCAGATTCCACGCGCGGCGGTCGCGATGGCGCGCGTGCGCCGCGCGAAGGCCGCGACTTCCGAGACGCGGAACGTCCCCGTCGCGACGACCGTCCGGCTCGTTCGTTCGACGACCGTCCGGCTCGTTCGTTCGACGACCGCGGACGCCACTCCTCCACCTCGCGCTCGGATCGACGCGAGCGCCCTGATTTCGCCGCGCGAGATGCGGATCGGAGGAGTTACGACCGTCCGCGCCGCGACGACCGCCCGGTTCGCACCGGCGGCAACCGTTCCGACTGGAACTCCGACGCAAAGGATGCCGCGGCGCGCAAGGCCTATGAGGAGCACGCCGATGTCGTGCACGAGAAGCTGCAGGCGCAGGCCGTGCAGGCCGAAGAGGTCGCGGACGTGAGCTTCGCGAGCCTCGGTCTCGGTGACAACATCGTGCGGACCCTCGCCGAGCTCGGCGCCGCGGCCCCGTTCCCCATCCAGGCCGCCACGATCGCGCCGATCCTCGCGGGCAAGGACGTGCTCGCCCGCGGCCGCACCGGTTCGGGCAAGACCATCGCATTCGGCGCGCCGCTCGTCGAGGCGGTGCTGCGCAGCCAGGCCGGCAAGCGTCGCGCGTTCGGCCGCAGCCCGAGGGCCCTGATCCTCGCCCCGACACGCGAGCTCGCGCTGCAGATCGACCGCACCATCCAGCCGATCGCCCGCAGCGTCGGCCTCTTCACCACGCAGATCTACGGCGGCGTGCCCGCCGGGCGCCAGGTCGGGGCGCTGAAGAAGGGCGTCGACATCATCATCGGCACTCCCGGACGCATCGAAGACCTGCAGAACCAGGGCAAGCTCGACCTCTCCGAGGTCGGCATCGTCGTGCTCGACGAAGCCGATCACATGAGCGAGCTCGGCTTCCTCGAGCCGATGCAGCGGATCCTCCGGCTCGTTGACCCCGACGCGCAGAAGCTGCTCTTCTCGGCGACCCTCGACCGCGAGGTCGCGGCCCTCGTCGATGAGTTCCTCGTCGACCCCGCCGTCTACGAGGTCGCCGGCGAAGACCAGGACTCCGGCACGATCGACCACCGCGTGCTCGTCATCGACCACCGCGACAAGGCGGAGATCCTCACCTCGCTCGTCGACCGCGCCGGCAAGACCCTCGTGTTCGCCCGCACCCGGGCCTACGCCGAGATGCTCGCCGAGCAGTTCGACGACGCCGGCATCCACGCCGTCGCCCTCCACGGCGACCTGAACCAGGCCAAGCGCACGCGCAACCTCGAGCGCCTCACGTCCGGTCGGGTCAGCGTGCTCGTCGCCACCGATGTCGCCGCGCGCGGCATCCACGTCGACGACATCGACCTCGTCGTCCAGGCCGACGCCCCCGACGAGTACAAGACGTACCTGCACCGGTCGGGTCGAACGGGCCGTGCCGGTCGTGTCGGAACGGTCGTGACTCTCATCCCTCGCCAGCGCCGCCGTCGCATGACGGAGATGCTCGAGCGCGCCGAGATCGACGCGCCGTTCGAGGACGCCCGTCCGGGCGACGACGTGCTCGAGGAGATCTCAGGGCGTCAGGCAGCGCACGTCGACCGCTGAGTTCGACGCGCTCTCGAGTCGGCGGGGGCCGCGGTGTTCGCGCCGCGGCCCCCGCCGACTCCCTGTCAGAACAGCATCGCGGGGGCGGATGCCGCGACCGACGATGATGCCGCTGCCCGCGCGGTCGTCCGCACCGGACCCGGTCGCGCCGGCCGTGTCTCGACCTCGTCCTCCGGACCACCGGTGAGACGGTGCCGTCGCAGCAGCGGATGCACGCGGGCCGCCAGCCACTTCCGGTACCCGACCGGCGCGTAGACCGTCGCGCCGGGGTAGAGCCCTCGGTAAGCGGGCACGAGCTCCGGATGCTCGCGTTCCAGCCACTGCCAGAACCACTCCCGGGCGCCGGGACGCAGGTGCAGTGCCCCGAAGACGACGCGCACGGCGCCGGATGCCGCGATGCGCGCAAGCGTGTCGTCGAGCACCGCCACGGAGTCGGTCAGGTGCGGCACGATCGGCATCAGGAACACCGTCACGGCGAATCCGGCTTCGGTCGCCGCCCGCACGGTGTCCAGGCGTGCCTGGAACGTCGGTGCACCGGCCTCGAGTGTCTGCCGCAGCCGCTCGTCGGGCATGGCGATCGACATCGCGAGGTGGACGGGCACGCGACGCCGCGCCTGCGCGAGCACCGGCAGGTCGCGGCGAAACAGCGTGCCCTTGGTGAGCACCGAGAACGGCGTTCGGCTCGCCGCGAGGGCATCGATGATCTCGGGCATGAGCCGATAACGCCCCTCGGCGCGCTGATACGGGTCGGTGTTGGTGCCGAGCGCCACCGGCTGCCGCTGCCACGACGGCGCGGCCAGTTCGCGGCGTAGGACCTCGGCCACGTTGACCTTCACGACGATCTGCTCGTCGAAATCGCGCCCGGCGTCGAGGTCGAGGTAGGTGTGGGTGCCCCGTGCGAAACAGTACGAGCAGGCGTGGCTGCAGCCACGGTACGGGTTCACCGTCCAGTCGAACGGCATCGCGGATGCCGAGGGCACATGATTCAACGCCGACTTGGCCGCCACCTCGTGGAAGGTCATCCCGGCGAACTCCGGGGTCGTGACGGTGCGGACCAGGCCGTCGAGGCGCTCCATGCCGGGCAAGGCAGCGGCATCCGCTGCATCGATACTCTGTCCACGCCACCGCATGTCGTACATTCGAACAGAGATACGACAAATGTGCAACGGGCAGGTGTCGCACGGGCTCGGCGTGCAGAATAGGCGGGTGCCGCACCCCGAGCAGCCGACCAGTCGCCGCGCCGCGCGCGCCGCTGCCCCGCGCCCGCGGGCGCGCCGAGAGTGGCTCGCGAAGGTGCCGCTGCGCGTGCGATGGACGGCGTTCGCGATCGTCTTCTGGGCCGTTGCGGCCGTCGTCGGCATCTCGGCCTTCTCGCTCAGCGGCGCGCGCGGCCCGAGTGGCGCCGCGACCACAGCGAGCGCGGTGGCCGCCGTCGCTCTGCCGAGCGGAGCCGACGCGACGGCGCCGCCGGCCACGGGTCTGCCGGTACCCGCACAGACCGGCGTTGCGGCGCTGTGCGACGACCCCGCCGTGGTCGCAGCGCTCGCCGCGGGGCAGGACGAGGACGTCATCGCCGCCTTCGGTGGCGGTGCGGCCTTCCGCGACGCCGTCGTCGCCGGCTCCGCACCCTGCATCGATCTCGGCGACCCGCATCGGCTCTGGATCGTCGTCGACAAGAAGCGGCCCCTGAACCCGCTGGATGTCGAGCCCACGGAGCTGGTCGCGCCCGCCGACATGCAGCGCACGGTCGACGGCAGGCTGCAGCCCGCGGCGGCGCAGGCGCTGACGGCTCTCGTCGCCGCCGCCGCTCAGGAGGGCGTCGGGGCGATCGGCCTCAACAGCGCCTACCGATCGTTCGCGTCCCAGACGCGCACCTACAACGGGTACGTGAACTCGCTCGGTCGCGACGTCGCCGATCAGCAGAGCGCCCGCCCCGGCTTCAGCGAGCACCAGACGGGACTCGCCACCGATGTCGCAGCCTGCGACGGCGGCTGCGGTGCCATCGAAGCGTTCGGTGGTACGCGCCAAGGCGCCTGGGTCGCCGCGAACGCCTGGCGATTCGGTTTCGTCGTCCGTTACGAAGAGGGCTACACCTCCATCACCGGTTACGAGGCCGAGCCCTGGCACCTGCGTTACATCGGCCCCGCGCTGGCGAAGGCCTACCGCGACGGCGGTTTCCACACTCTCGAGGACTTCTTCGGTCTGCCGGCGGCGCCGGACTACTGATTGTCGACCGCCACGCCCGTGGTGAAACCCAGTACCATGGTTGCTGGGATGCGATGCCACCGGCATCCGGGATTCCTCCCGCGGCATCCGGCAGATTCCACACTCGACGACGAGAGGACGGGCGCACCATGGAGCGCGAGATCTACGACGAGGACCACGAGGCGTTCCGCGACGTCGTGAAGGAGTTCCTCAAGCGCTTCGCCACCGAAGAGAAGCGCAAGCAGTGGGAGGCGGACGGTGAGATCGACCGCGCGACCATGCTCGCTGCCGGCGAAGCCGGCATCATCGGTTTGAGCGTGCCCGAGGAGTTCGGTGGCGCCGGCATGCTGCAGGACTATCGATTCCGCTCGATCGTCCTGGAGGAGACCATCGGAGCCGGGCAGGGCTCGCTCGCCGGTGCCTTCGGCATCCAGGACGACCTCGCCGTGCCGTACATCGTGCACATGGGAACGCAGGAGCAGAAGGAGAAGTGGCTGCCCGGCATGGCGACGGGCGAGATCCTCGGCGCGCTCGCGATGACGGAGCCCGGCGCCGGAAGCGACCTGCGCGGCATCAAGACGACCGCGAAGAAGGTCGACGGCGGCTATCTCGTCAACGGCGCGAAGACGTTCATCTCCTCGGGGAAGACCGCCGACATGGTGGTCACGTTCGTGAAGACCGGCGAGGGCAACCGGCCGGATGCCTTCAGCCTGCTCATCCTCGAAGACGGCATGGAGGGTTTCGACCACAGCAAGAAGCTCGAGAAGATGGGCTTCCACGGGTGGGACACCGCGGAGCTCAGCTTCACCGACGTGTTCGTCCCGGAAGCGAACCTCATCGGCGGCAAGGAGGGCATGGGGTTCATCCAGCTCATGATGAACCTGCCGCTCGAGCGTCTGTCGATCGGTGTCGCGGCTGCGGCTGCGGGCGAGGCCGCGTTCGTGTGGACCCGCGACTACGTGCTCAGCCGGGAGGCGTTCGGTGAGCGGATCGCCGACTTCCAGAACACGCGGTTCCTGCTCGCCGACATGGCGACCACGGTCGACGTCATGTGGACCTACAACGATCGCGCGATGATGCTCTACAAGGACAAGAAGCTCACGGCCGAAGAGGCGGCGAAGGTTAAGTTCTGGTCGACCGATCGTGAAGCGGAGCTGCTCGACATCGGCGTTCAGCTGCACGGAGGCTACGGCTACATCACCGAGTACCCGATCGCGCGCGCCTACCTCGACGCCCGCGTGCACCGCATCTACGGCGGCACGAACGAGATCATGCGCGACATCGTGTCGCGACAGATCGTCGGCAAGCGCTGATCCGCCCCCGCGCGCTGATCCGCCCGCGCGCGCTGATCTGCCCGCGCGCGCTCCCGCGGCATCCCTCCTCGTCCGCGAGACACCGGTTCTGCACCGAGACACCTGGCCACAACCGGTGTTTCGGTGCGCAGACGGTGTCTCGCGGTCGGGTCGCGGTCGGGGGCGGTCGGGGGCGGCAGCCGCGGGTGTCGGCGGGGCGCGGTAGCGTGCGGGGGTGTCGCGGCGGGAGGAGTGCGTGCTGTGCGGGCTCGCACGGCCAGAGGCGGATGCCGACGGCATCCTGACCTGTCCGGTGTGCGGGTGGCGGCTCGGCGACAGCCCCGATCCCGATCTGCCGCGCCCGCGCGTCGAGGTCGTCTACTACCTGCGGTGGGAAGAGCGCATCAAGATCGGCACCAGTCGCGAGCCACGCCAGCGCCTCGCCGCGATCTGGCATCAGGAGCTGTTGGCGTTCGAGCTCGGCGGCCGCGCGGTCGAGCGCGCGCGTCATGAGCAGTTCGCGCCCCTGCGCGAGGGCGGCGAGTGGTTCCGTGCCGCGCCCGAACTGCGCGCGCATGCGGCAGCGCTCGCCGACGGCATCCCGCCCTGGCACAGCTATGCCCGCTGGGTCGCCGACGCCCTTCGTCGTTCGGTCAGCTGACGCGCGTTCAGGCCGCCGCGCGGTGGCGGGCCAGGCGTGCGACTCCCGCGGCGCGCAGCCGGTCGGCGATCAGAATGGCCAGAGCCGTCCCGCCGACGCAGGATGCCGCGCACAGCGCGATGAATCCCACGAGCACGGGCGTGGCCATCGACCAGAGGTCGAACGACTGCGCCGCGAGGATCGGATACGCCACGCCGATGAGAGCGGCCCCGGCATAGTGCAGCCACGTCGCCCACCGTCGGTACAGCGTCACCATGAACGGGAGTTCGGGGAAGAAGGCCCAGAACAGCGTCGTCGCGACGGCCGAGATCGTATAGAACGGGGCGAGAACGAGCCCCGAGATGAGCCCCACCAGCAGGCCGGCGAACGGACGCTGCAGCAGGCGCAGTGCCACGACCGGCGGAATCACCCACAGGCCGGCGATCGCCACCGTTGCGAACGGCACTGTCGCGAACAGGGCGAGCGAGAGCCACCACCCCGCCGCGAGCACGACGCCCCCGGCCACGCCGATCGCGGCGCACGTCAGCAGGTACGCGGTCGATGCCCTGCCCATCAGTGCACCTCCGAAGCGGCGTGCGCTGTCGCGGTGGCCGCGCCCCGCCGCCAGTACCCGACGAAGCTGATGCGATCCTTCGAATGCCCGAGGCCGACGAGGTGACGCCGTGCCGCCACCGGGAGGGACTGCTCGCCGGCGACGAACACGTGGGTATCGGCCGTGGGGGCGCCCAGCGCGCGCAGGGCCTCGAGCGCCGGGGTGCCGGGGGATGCCGCGGCATCCCGCGCCAGCCACGTCACATCGACCCCCACGGGCGCCTCGAACGTCAGAACGTCGTCCGCGGACGGCGCTTCCACGACGACCGTCCCCGTCGCCGCGGCGGGAAGCGATGCGCAGATGCCGGCGAGGGCCGGCGCCGCCGTCTCGTCGCCGACCAGGAGCACCCGGTCGACACCGCGCTCGGGCGCGAAGCCGATGCCTTCGTCGATGATCACGACCGATTCGCCCACCGCCGCCGTCTCCGCCCAGCGCGAGGCGGGACCCGCCGTCGGGCCCGACCCGTGGAGGACGAAGTCGACGTCCAGTTCCGCACCGCCGCTCGGACCCGAGGCGCGATAGGCCCGCACCGAGTAGTTGCGCATGACTGGACGGATGCCCTCCGGGATGCGCAGGTAGCTCAGATAGCCGAGGATGCTGTTCGCCTTCGCCGGGATCCGCTCGAGCCCCGTGCCCGCGCTGTCGCTGCGGTGGGGAAGGAACAGGCGAAACCACTGGTCGTAGCCCATCGGCGAGAAGCGGGCGATGTCGCCCCCGCCGAGGGTGATGCGCATCCAGTGCGGCGCGAGGCGTTCGGTGCGGACGACCTCGAGGCGCAGGAGCGGCTGTGCAGACGGCTTCGTGAGGCGGGACGAGCGGGCCAAGGGAGCCCCTTTCGTGTGTGTGGACAGGGATGCGCAGTGCGGCGTCAGACGGTCCAGGGGAAGAGGGCGATCAGGATGGCGCCGCTCACCAGCCAGAAGACGACCACGAAGACGGTGTCGCGCCGGCGCCACGGGACGAGGTGACGCTCGGTGCGGTCGGGGTGGGCGCCGAAGGCGCGGGCATCCATCGACAGCGCGACGCGCTCGGCGTGGCGGATCGCGCCCGCGAGAAGCGGCACGAGATAGCCCCACCAGCGCGCGATCGCGGCAAACGGTCCGCGGCCGCCGTGCGACCCGCGCACCCGGTGGGCCTGGCGGATCACGTCGAGCTCGTGCCCGAACCGCGGCACGAAGCGGAAGGCGGCCAGTGCGGTGTAGCCGACCCGGTACGGCACGCGCAGCTGTTGCACGCTCGCCCGGACGAGGTCGGGGCCCGTGGTCGTCAGCCCCGCGATCAGCGTGAGCGCGACGATCGCGGCCAGGCGCAGTCCTGTCGCGGACCCGACCGCCAGGGCTCCACTGGTCAACGTCCACGAGCCGACGTGCGTGAGAACGGCGCCGCCGACGCGGGCGGGATCGGTCCACAGGCTCATCGACGCTCCGATGACGAGGGCCGCGGCGGGCAGCGCGACGAACAGCAGCAGGGCCACCCGGGCGGTCAGCCGCGCGCCGAGGAGCACGACGACATAGGCGACGGCGATGAACGCGAGCGGGGTGGCGAGGTCGCGCACGAACACCAGCAGGATCATCGCGGGCAGGGGCGCCGCGAGCTTCGCCAGGGGGTTGATGCCCTCCAGCGTGCGAACGCTCCCGCTGTCGGTGCGCGCCCACGGATCGGTGACGGCGGCGCTCACGGGGCCGTCACCCCCACCGGCAGATCGGTGAGGCGGGTGACGTCGGCAAGAGAAGGATGCCGCGTCATCCCCGCGAACGCGCGTCGCAGCGGCGGCTGACGGAGACCCGCCGCGCGCACCAGATCGTCGTCTGCGAAGATCGCGGCGGTCGCGGCATCCGCGATCACGCACCCCTCGGAGACGACGACCGTGCGATGCGCGTGCTCGGTGACCAGCTGCATGTCGTGGGTGACGACGAGGATCGTGGTGCCGTCGGCGCTCAGGCCCTCCAACAGATCCATGAGCTCGTCGGCCCGCGCCCGATCCTGACCGAACGTGGGTTCGTCGAGGGCGAGCACGGGCGCACCGGCGACGAGAGCGGTGCCCACCGACAGGCGCCGCTTCTGCCCGCCGGAGAGCAGGAAGGGGTGCACGTCGGCCTTGCCGTCGAGGTCGAACCGGCGCAGCACATCGAAGGCCCGCTCGCGCACCTCGTTCTCGGCGAGCCGCTGCCGCCGCAGGCCGTGCGCCAGTTCGTCGAACACCGTGTGCGCGATGAACTGGTGCTCCGGATTCTGGAACACGAAGCCGATTCGCCGCGACAGCTCGCGCGGATCGCTGCGCGCGACGTCGATGCCGTCGAGCACCACCTGCCCCCGCGGCACCGGGACGACTCCCGCGAGCGACTGCAGCAGCGTGGTCTTTCCCGCGCCGTTCGCGCCGACGATGGCGACGAACTCGCCCGCCGCCACATCCAGGTCGATGCCGTGCAGGATCTCGCGACGACCCCGCAGAGTGCGCAGCCCGCGGACACGTATCAACGGCTCTGCGGAGGCGACCGGCGCCGCATCGGCTGCGGAAGGGACGGATGCCGCGGGCGAGCCGGCCGGTGCGTCCGCCGCGTCGAGGGCGGTGCGCAGTTCGGTCGGGTCGAGCGGCAGAGGATCGAGCGCCCACCCCGCAGCGCGCAGACGCAGTGCGGCGAGGGTCGAGACGGGCAGCCAGACCCCCATCTCATGCAGCTCGGCGGCGCGGGCGCGCAGCACCTCGTCGACCGTGCCGTCGGCCACGGTGCGCCCGGTGCGATCGAGCACGACGACCCGGTCGATGATGCCGACGACGGCGTCGAGGTTGTGTTCCACGAGCACGATCGCGCGATCGCCGGCGGCGACGAGCGCGCCGAGCGTCGCGTAGACCTCTTCGACGCCCTGCGGGTCGAGGTTCGCCGTCGGCTCGTCGAGCACCAGAAGCGGTGAGCCCATCGCGAGCGCGCACGCGATCGCGAGGCGCTGGCGGCCGCCTCCGCTCAGACGGTCGGGGTTCTCGTGCCGCCGGTCCCACAGGCCGACCCGGCGCAGGCCTTCCTCCGCGCGCTCCAGCACGTCCGCCACGGGAAGACGCAGGTTCTCGGGGCCGAAGGCCACTTCGTCGAGGAGGGTTCCCGTCACCAGCTGCGCGTCGGGATCCTGGAACACCATGCCCACTCGCGTGCTCAGCACCGACACCGGGGTCTCGGCGGTGTCGAGACCGTCGACCTCCACCCGTCCGCGCACCGTGGCCGGCACCGCGTGGGGGATGAGCCCGTTGAGCGCCAGTGCGAGCGTCGACTTCCCGGCCCCGCTCGGACCGAGAAGCAGCACCACTTCGCCGCGGTTGACGACGAACGAGGCGCCGGCGGGAGCCTCGGCATCCGCTCCGTCGTGACGGATGCCGAGATCACGCACGCTCAGCAGAGCACCGGCCGCGCGGATATCGGGCACCGCGGCATCCGCTCCAGGCTCAGCAGTGGTCACGGTTCGTCCCAGGGTCGGTCGGGGGTCTCCCCTCAGGTTAGCCGAACCTAACTTCTCCCACCTAGCTCCTGTCCGGAACCCCGTATCAGCGCCGAACGATCTGCCGCGCGACGCCCGCCCGCCGCAGCGACGCGCCGACGCCGAGTCCGATCGCCGTCCAGGCCACCGGTCCGCACACCGACAGGGCGAGATAGGCGATCTGGGCCCAGAGCGGGTAGGCGCTCAGGTGCGCGGCGAAGAAGACCACGACCGCCACGAGGACACCGATCACGACCGCGGAGATGAAAAACCGCCACGCACCCCACGCGCGGTAGCGGGTGAGTGCGGCCACACCCTCCTGAATCGCACCGAACAGCAGTGCCGTGCCGAGGAAACGCGCGCTCCAGATCGGCGCGAACGCGCTGGCGACCAGCGCTGCCAGGACATGCGTCAGCACGGCCACCAGCGGCAGGCGCAGCACCTCCTGCGCGATGATGCCGGGAAGCACGTGCGCGCCCAGCACGAGGCCGTAGACGATGGCCAGACCGGGTACGGAGAGGACGATCGGCGTCACGAGCCCGGCGATACCGCCCAGGATGCCGGTGGCCACGCCGATTGCCGCGCACACCAGCAGGACGCGCGTCGACAGGACGGTGTTTCGGGCCACGCCTCCAGCGTAGCTGCGCGCTCGCGGAGCCCGAACCGGGAAAAACCCTCAGACCGTGCGGCGTCGAGGAGTCAGTCGCACCGCCGGAAGGGGTGGCGCCGGCACCCGCTCACGGTCGTGTCCGATGACGTGCCCGAAGCGCGCCGCGGCGGGATCGCCGCCGTCGGCCTCGCTCTCCCATGCTTCGCGCGCGGCCACGATCTCATCGTGCGAGCGCCCCACGAAGTTCCACCACATGACGATGTCCGACTCGAACGGTTCGCCGCCGATCAGGAACAGCGTCGTGTCCTCTTGCGCCGTCACCTCGACCCCGTCGCGATGGATGCCGAGGTACAGCAGCCCCTGGTCGGGGAGGGCGGTCGCGGCATCCTCCGCGGTGCGCACCTCGGGCACCCCGGCGACACCGACGAGGGCGTACTCCCAGGCCGGATCGAGCGGAAGGCGCACCCGCGCCCCCGCCGGCAGGCGGATCTCGGCGCCGACGATCGGCGTGTGCATCGTCGCGGGCGACGGCACGCCGGCGAAGACCCCGACCACGACCGTCGCCGTGGCCCCGGCGCCGTGCTCCCCGTCGTCGAGGGTGACGATCGGCAGGTTCTCGTGCCGCTCGAAGTCCGCCGCGCCGTGGCGCCGCGACTCCGGGAGGGCGACCCACAGCTGCAGCGCATCCAGTGGCACGGCGTCTTCGCCCAGGGAGTACTCGGAGTGTGCGATGCCGGCGCCGCTGGTCATGAGGTTGAGGACGCCGCGCCTGACCACCACGTCGTTGCCGAGCGTGTCGCGGTGGCGCACCTCGCCCACGAGCGGCCAGGTCACGGTCTGCAGGCCGATGTGGGGGTGCGGCTCCACCCGCATGCGCGCGGTCTGCGGCCCGAACCTGTCGAGGAAGCACCAGGCGCCGACCATCGGCAGTGCGCGCTGGGGCAGACTGCGGTGCACCTCCATCGCCCGCACGCCGCCGAGCGGGACCTCGCGGGCCTCCAGCAGCAGCGAGCGGGGACCGTCGCAGGCGGCCGGTCCGGCCAGGTCGGGGGCCGCGTCGTCGAGCCTGGTCATCCTCGGGACGACCCCACCCCTTCGTCGCCCGGCGTCGGCTCGGCGGTCGACGCGGCGCTCGCGGCCTCGACATCACCCTCGCGCCACGCCACGGCGAGGCCGGGCACCTCGTTCTTCTGCAGGTAGCTCACGACGAACGGGCACACCGGCACCACGGCAACCCCGCGCGCGGACTCGCCCTCCATCGCCGCCGCGACGAGCTTCGTGCCGAGTCCGCGTCCGCCGTAGGCGGGGTCGATCTCCGTGTGCGGGAAGACGTGCCGGCCCTCGGCATCCGCTTCGTACTCGGTGAAGCCGGCGACCCGTCCGTCGACGAGGATCTCGTAGCGGTCGGCGTCGTCGTTGCGGGCGATGCGGATGTCGTCGCTCATCACGTCCCTTTCGTGTGCAGGTGTCCTCCCACCGTAGGCCGGTTCTCGGTCAGGGCACCAGGCCTGTCGCGGCGGCGGGCGAACCGGGAGGATGGCGGGGTGACGTCTTCTTCCGGCCTCCGTTCGCGACGGCTCTCGCGCGCGCTGCGTTCCGCCGCGGCCGCCGCGGTGATCGCCCTCGGCCTGGCGGGTTGCGGTGCCTACGGTCCGTCCCCGTCCCCGTCGACCTCCGCTCCGTCACCCGTCCCGACGCCGACTCCCACCCCGACGCCCACCGTCGACCCGCTCGCCGGTCTGGACCTGCGCCAGCGCGTCGGACAGCTCTTCATCGTGGGCACGCAGATCGATGCGGCGACGCCGGCCACGATGGCGGCGGTCACCGACCGGCACGCGGGCGGGATCTTCCTGCACGGGCGTTCGCAGGCGGGGGCGGCGGCGGTCGCGGCGCTCGTGGGCTCGTTCACGAGCGCGGATGCCGACGGCATCCCCCTCTGGGTCTCCACCGACCAGGAGGGAGGCGAGGTCCAGGTGCTCACGGGGCCGGGTTTCGATGACATCCCGTACGCGATCCGGCAGGCGGACCTGCCCGACGACCAGCTGCGCGCCTCCGCGACGACGTGGGGGCAGCAGCTCGCCGCCGCCGGCGTCACCCTCAACCTCGCGCCCGTCGCCGACATCGTCACGAGCGAAGCGACGCGCTTCGACAATCCGCCGATCGGTGCGCTCGGCCGTCAGTACGGCTACGACGAGGCGACGGTGGTCGCCAAGGCCGGCGCGTTCGCCGACGGGATGCGGGCCTCGCGTGTCATGCCGGTGTTCAAGCACTTCCCGGGGCTCGGTCACGTCACCGCCAACACCGACACCACCGCCGACGTCGTCGACACGACCGTCACCGCGGACGGCCCCGACATCGCCGTCTACCGCCGTCTGCTGCAGGGCGGCCCCGCCGCCGTGATGGTCTCGAGCGCGATCTACCAGAACATCGACCCCTCTGCACCGGCGGTGTTCTCACCGACGGTGGTGGCCCTCGCCCGGTCGCTCGTCGGGCCCGACGCGATGATCGTCACCGACGACCTCTCCGCGGCACAGGCGGTGCAGGCGTGGAGCCCGGCCGATCGCGCGGTGCTCGCCGTGAGCGCCGGGGTCGACGTCGTGCTCGCATCGACGGACCCCAGCGTCTTCGCGGCCATGTACGACGCGGTGCTCGCCAAGGCGCAGACCGATCCCGCATTCGCACAGCGTGTGGACGACGCCGCACGACACGTGCTCGCCGCCAAGGCCGCGCGCCCCTGAGCCCACCGCGGCGGCACCGTGCGACGGTGGCACCGCGGCGCCTGGCAGACTCGGGTAATGACCTCGCCCGCGGCACTGACAGATCTCGTGCCCGTCGGCGCGTCGGCGGATGCCGCCTATCAGGGCTTCGTCGATTGGGCCGCCGGGCGCGGGCTGGCGCTGTACCCCGCACAGGACGAAGCCGTCATCGAGCTGGTGTCGGGCGCCAACGTGATCCTGTCGACGCCGACCGGCACCGGCAAGTCGCTCGTCGCGATCGCCGCGCACGCGGCCTGCCTGGCCGCGGGCGGCCGCTCGTATTACACGGCCCCGATCAAGGCGCTGGTCAGCGAGAAGTTCTTCGCGCTGGTCGAGGTGTTCGGCGCCGAGAACGTCGGCATGGTCACCGGCGACTCGTCGGTGAATCCGGATGCCGCGATCGTCTGCTGCACCGCGGAGATCCTCGCCAACATCGCCCTCCGCCACGGCGCGGATGCGGAGATCGCCCAGGTCGTCATGGACGAGTTCCACTACTACGGCGATCCCGATCGGGGATGGGCGTGGCAGGTGCCGCTCCTGCTGCTGCCGCAGGCGCAGTTCCTGCTGATGTCGGCCACTCTCGGCGACGTCACACCGATCGCCGACGATCTGGAGCGCCGCACGTCCCGTCCGGTGGCGCTCGTCACCGGCGTCGAGCGCCCGGTCCCGCTGCACTTCTCCTACGAGCGCCGGCCGGTGCACGAGGTGCTGACGATGCTCGTCGACGAGCGCGAGGTGCCGGTCTACATCGTGCACTTCGCACAGGCAGCGGCCCTCGAGCGTGCGCAGGCCCTGGCATCGGTCACCCTCACCACCCGCGCCCAGCGCGACGAGATCGCCGACGCCATCGGCGGCTTCCGCTTCACGACCGGCTTCGGCAAGACGCTGTCGCGCCTTGTCAGGGCCGGCATCGGTGTGCACCACGCGGGTATGCTGCCGCGCTACCGACGCCTCGTCGAGACTCTCGCCCAGCGCGGGCTGCTGCGGGTGATCTGCGGCACCGACACCCTCGGGGTCGGCATCAATGTGCCCATCCGCACCGTCATGATCACCGCGCTCAGCAAGTACGACGGCACGAAGATGCGCCAGCTCACCGCGCGCGAGTTCCACCAGGTCGCCGGGCGCGCGGGACGTGCCGGCTACGACACCCACGGCAACGTCGTGGTCATGGCGCCCGAGTGGGAGATCGAGAACGCGGTCGCGCTCGCCAAGGCCGGAGACGATCCGGCAAAACGCAAGAAGATCGTCCGCAAGAAGGCCCCCACCGGTGTCGTCAACTGGGGCGAGGGATCATACGAGCGGCTCATCGCCGCCGCTCCCGAGCCGCTCGTGCCGCAGCTGAAGCTCACCGCCGCGATGCTGATCAACGTCATCGGTCGCGGGGGAGACGTGTTCGGCCACGTTCGCGCGCTCGTGTTCGACAACCACGAGCCGATCGCGCGTCGGTTCGCCCTCGCCCGACGCGCGATCGCGATCTTCCGCACGCTCGTGGATGCCGGGATCGTCGAGATCGACCGCTCCCCGGCATCCGGCCCGCGCATCGCGCTCACCGTCGACCTGCAGCCGAACTTCGCGCTCAACCAGCCGTTGTCGCCCTTCGCGCTCGCCGCCATCGAGCTGCTGTCGCCGGACGACGACGTCCTGCCGGGCGGAGCCCCCGCGCAGGGCGGTGTCGGCACCGGCCACTACGCCCTCGACGTGCTGAGCGTCATCGAGTCGACCCTCGATGACCCGCGCGCCATCCTCGCCCAGCAGGAGTACCGCGCCCGGGGCGAGGCGGTTGCCGCCATGAAGCGCGACGGCATCGAGTACGACGAGCGCATGGCGCTGCTCGAGGAGATCACCTACCCGAAACCGCTCGCCGACCTGCTGACGCAGTCCTTCGAGGTGTTCGCCTCGTCGCAGCCCTGGGTGCGCGACTTCGAACTGAGCCCCAAATCGGTGGTCCGCGACATGTTCGAGCGGGCCATGTCGTTTGCGGAATACGTCTCCTTCTATCAGCTGTCCCGCAGTGAAGGGCTGGTGCTGCGCTACCTGTCCGACGCCGACCGTGCGATTCGCCAGACCGTTCCCGCTGATGCGAGAACCGATGAGCTGCGCGACATCATCGAGTGGCTCGGCGAACTCGTGCGCCAGGTCGACTCGAGTCTCGTCGACGAGTGGTCGGCGCTCATCGACCCGACGGCGGTGCTGCCCGAGGACGGCGCTCCGGTCGTGCCGCCGGCGCCGCCCTCCATCCTCACGAACGAGCGCGCGTTCACGGTGCTCGTGCGCAACGAGCTGTTCCGCCGGGTGCAGCTCGCGGCTCTGCAGGACGACGACGCGCTGGTCGCCCTCGATCCCGACGTCGACTGGCCGCAAGCCCTCGACCGCTATTACGACGAGCACGACGAGATCCTCACCGGCGGCCCCGCGCGCTCACCGCGGCTGTGTGCGATCGACACGGCGGATGCCGCGGCATCCGGTCTCTGGCGCGTCGAGCAGACGATCGACGATCCGGCCGGAGACCACGACTGGCGTATCCGGGCCGAGGTCGATCTCGCCGCATCCGTCGAGGAGGGAGCCGCCGTCGTCCGCGTCACCGAGGTCGTGCGGCTCTAACCCTCCCCCCGCCCCCGCTCCGGCGATCCGGCGATCGCCGAACCGCCATGTTCTGCGCGAGCCGCCATGATCTGTCGTGGCGGCTCGGCGGGATCGTGGCGGCTCGGCGGGGTGTGGGTGGGGTGTGTGGGCGGTGCGGGTGTGGGTGTCGGATGCCGCGGCTAGCCTGGACGGGTGAGTGCAGCTACCGATCGGTACGACGACCCCTACGCGGACGTGCCGTGGGATGTGGATGAGCTGACTCCGCCCGACGACGCCGACGCCCCGCCGCCGCCGGAGTACGACGGGTATGCCGGTGCGCTCGCTCGCGCGACACGGGACGCGGCACCGGCCGCCAACCCGGCCGCCACCGCACCCGCCCGCCCGGCCGCGCCGCGAGCCGCCTCTGCGTCCGACCCGAAGGCCGTCCTGAAGGAGGTCTTCGGCTACGACGAGTTCCGCGGCGATCAGGGCGACATCGTGGCGCACGTCGTCGCCGGCGGCGACGCCGTGGTGCTCATGCCCACCGGCGGCGGCAAATCGATCACGTATCAGGTTCCCGCGCTCGTCCGTCCCGGCACGGGGCTGGTCATCAGTCCGCTCATCGCACTGATGCACGACCAGGTCGACGCCCTGCGCGCCAACGGTGTGCGGGCGGCGTACCTGAACTCCACCCAGAGCCCGTCCGAACGCGCCGGTGTCGAGCGCGACTTCCTCGCCGGCGAGCTCGACCTGCTCTACGTCGCGCCCGAACGCCTCAGCGCTCCCGCGACGAGTGCCCTGCTGCAGCGGGGCACACTCAGTGTGATCGCCATCGACGAGGCGCACTGCGTCAGTCAGTGGGGTCACGACTTCCGTCCCGACTACCTCGCGCTCGGAGATCTGAGCGCGCGCTTCCCCGGGGTGCCGCGCATGGCGCTCACGGCGACGGCCACGCGCGCGACCCATCAGGAGATCACCGAGCGGCTGCGCCTGCCCGACGCACGGCATTTCGTCGCGAGCTTCGATCGTCCCAACATCCAGTACCGCATCGAGCCGAAGGTCGATCCGCGCCGTCAGCTGCTGCAGTTCGTGCGCGCCCAGCCTGTCGGCGCCGCCGGAATCGTCTACGCCCTCAGCCGTAAGTCGGTGGAGCAGACGGCCGAATATCTGCGCACGCACGGGGTCGATGCCCTGCCGTACCACGCGGGATTGGATGCCGCGGTGCGTGCTCACCACCAGCAGCGCTTCCTCCGCGAAGACGGCGTGGTGATGGTCGCCACGATCGCTTTCGGAATGGGCATCGACAAGCCGGACGTACGCTTCGTCGCCCACATCGACCTGCCGAAATCGGTGGAGGGCTACTACCAGGAGACGGGCCGGGCCGGCCGCGACGGCGAGCCTGCCATCGCCTGGATGGCCTACGGCCTCGGCGACGTGGTGCAGCAGCGGCGTCTCATCGATCAGTCGCCGGGCGAGCGGTCGTACAAGATGCGGCTCGGTCAACACCTCGACGCGATGCTCGCCCTCTGTGAGACGGTCTCCTGCCGCCGGCAGAACCTTCTCGCCTACTTCGGGCAGAGTTCCGAGCCGTGCGGCAACTGCGACACCTGTCTCGACGGGCCCGACACCTGGGACGGGTTGGTCCCCGCCCAGAAGCTGCTGTCGACGATCGTGCGGCTGCAGCGCGAGCGCAATCAGGCGTTCGGCGCGGGGCACCTGGTCGACATCCTCCGCGGAGCGTCGACCGAGCGCATCCGTCAGCAAGGTCACGACACGCTCGCCACGTACGGGCTGGGAGCGGACCTCAGCGATCAGGACTGGCGCAGCGTCATCCGACAACTGCTCGCTCGCGGCGTCATCGTCGCGCGCGGCGAGTACGGCGTGCTCGCGGTCGGCGACGAAGGCGCGGCGGTGCTGCGCGGTGAGACGGCGGTGCCGCTGCGCCGCGACGTCCTCGGGCGCGGCGGGGGTGCGGCGCGCGTCCGCAAGGCCGCGGCGTCCGACGCCGTGGCCGACGGTGACCGCGACCTCTTCGAAGCCCTTCGCGCCTGGCGTGCCGGGGTCGCGAAAGAACAGGGCGTGCCCGCGTACATCGTCTTCGGCGATGCGACGCTGCGGGCGCTGGCCGAGCAGCGCCCGGCATCCATCGCGGCGCTCGACGGCATCACGGGCATCGGCGCGAAGAAGCGCGAGGCCTACGGCGAGGGCGTCCTCGCGGTCATCGCCGCGCACTGACGCCGAGCAGAGCGACGCGCACTCGCGCCCGGAGTTCATCGCCGGGGCATAGGGACGGTGAGGGTGCGCCTCAGGCCAAGACGGTGCACTCTGCGTATGTCCGAGTCCTCACGCCGCCCCCGACTGTCCCTTCCGATCGCCGCGCCGCTGATCGCCTTCGCCACGGTCGTGGCCCTCGCCGGGTGCGGATCGCTCGCGGCGCCGGCCTCGACCATGATGTCGGTCGATGCGAGCTCGTCGGCGTCGGCAACGTCTGCCACATCGAGCGCCGACGCGACGAGCGCGCTGTGGGACACCTCCGCCGTGCACACCGTGGCGATCACCGTCGATGCGGATGCCCTCTCGGCGATGATCTCGGACTATCTCTCCACGGGAGATAAGGCCTGGCTCACCGCGAGCGTGACCATCGACGGCGTGACCTACGACAACGTCGGCATCAAGCTCAAGGGCAACTCGACGTTGAAGGGGGTCACCACCTCCAGCGACCCCGCGATGCTGCCGTGGCGCATCCGGCTGGACAAGTTCGTCGACGGACAGAATGCGGACGGCGTCTCCGACTTCACGGTGCGTGCGAACAGCTCCGCGACGTCGCTGAACGAGGCCGCGGCGTTGGACGGCCTGACCACCGTCGGCCTGGCCTCCGAGAAGGCGGCCGCGACCCGCTTCTCGGTGAACGGCGGCGGGGAGGTCTTGCGGCTGAGCATCCAGGCGCTCGACGACGCGTGGGTGAGCGAGAACTTCCCGGATGCCGGTGATGGCTCGGTGCTGTACAAGGCCACTGCGGACGGCAGTTGGGACTGGCTCGGAGCCGACGCGGACTACAGCGACTCCTTCGACATCGAGGCGGGAGCCGACGATGAGGCACCGCTGATCGCTCTGCTTGATCTGGTCAACAACGGCACCGCGGACGAGATCGCTCAGAAGCTGCCGACGATGCTGGACGTCGACGCGTTCGCGACCTATCTCGCGTTCGAGGACGTGATCGACAACTTCGATGACATCTCGGGCCCGGGTAACAACGCCTACCTGTTCTGGGACTCTGCGACCCAGAAGTTCATGGTTGTCGCGTGGGATCACAACCTGGCATTCGGCGTCCAGAACACCGGCGGCGGTGCCGGCGGGGGTGGGGGCGCGCCCGGGGGTGGCGCGCCCGGGGCGGGACAGCGCGGGGGCGGCGTCGGTGCAGGAGCCGGCGGCGGTGGGGCGATGTCGCGCGACAACCCTCTGGTGGCGGCCTTCGAGGCCAACAGCGCCTGGGCGCAGGCGATCGCCGACCAGAAGACGGCGCTCGAGCAGTCCCTCGTCTCCTCCGGTGCCCTGGCATCGTCCGTCGAGAGGTGGGCGGCGTTGCTGAACGCTCAGGCGGGTGACCTGGTCGAGCCCGCCACGGTCGCATCCGAGGCGACGGCCGTGCTCGCCGCGGTGCAGTGACAGCGCGGGACGGGCGGCACGCCTCGGCAGCGGCGACCGGATACGGAGAGGGACAACGGATGCGGATGCCGCGGCATCCCCCGTCCGCATCCGTTGCCAGGCTCCGAATCCGATGCGAGCCGCTGGCGCCGCCATCTGCGGCCTCCGGTGGCCGATCAGCGCCGGGGGAGGATGTCGTCGAGGTGGGCGGCGAGCTCTGCGGCCACGTCCACGCTCTCGCGGTCGTACAGCCACTGGTACTGCAAGCCGTCCCACAGTGCGACGAGCCGGATCGCCTCGCGGGCGGGATCGCGGTGGGCCGGCAGGTCGCCGTCCTGCTGCGCCGCGCGGAGGACGGCGGTGAAATGGTCGATCGTGGCGGCGAAGCGCTGCGTGAAGTAGTCGTGCGCCGGATGGGCGGGCGGCAGTGCCTCGCACGAGAGCACCGCGTACACCTCGATGAGTCCGGGCGCGGACGCCGCATTGATCGCAGCGTTGCGCGGCAGGTCCCGCAGCGCATCGGCAGCGCGCTGGGCGTGCGCCGGCGGTGACACCGAAATGGCGCGATCGCGCTCGGCCAGCACGGCGCGCAGCAGCGCATCCTTCGACGGGTAGTGGTGCAGCAGGGCCGACTTCGACACCCCCACGCGCTCGGCGATCTCTCGCAGGCTGGTGTCGGCGTACCCATCCCGGGCGAACAGCGCCGTCGCGTCGCGCACGATCCGAGATCGCCGCTCGCGCCCGACGCGGTAGCCCTCCGTCGTCTCGGGCTCTTCGTCGACGAGATCGAGCGTCGGCCAGGGCGCGGGACGGGCGGATGCCGCGGCATCCTCACCCCCGTCGCGTTGCGCCGGACCGGGCGCGCCGGGGGCTGCGACCAGCATCTCCTGCATGTCGGTGAGCAGCGACACGAGATCCACGCGCCGGGGCAGATAGAGCTGAAGCAGCTGCAGGCCGTCCCAGACCGCCGCGATGCGGACGGCCTCGCCGCCCACGTCGCGGCCGGGATGCACCGCGCCGACGGTGCGGGCCGCGGACAGCTGCGCGACGAACACCGCGCGCAGTCGACGGTAGCGCTCGCGCATCGCCGCGTGCGCGGGGTGTCCGCGGGTGGAGCCCTCGCCGACGAGCGCCGCATACAGCGCGAGATAGCCCTCGATCGTCGCGTTCCTCGCCGCGACCGACGAGAAGAGCAGCGCGCCGGCCTCGCGCGCGCCGTCGTGGTCGGCGAGAGCCGTCTCGGTCGATCGGTCGAACCCGGCGACGACGGCGGCGAGGAGCATGTCCTTCGTCGCGAAGTGCTTCAGAAGCCCCGGGTGGCTGATGCCCGCCGCGGTCGCGACATCGCGCAGCGACGCCGCACGATACCCGCGAGAGATGAAGACCTCACGCGCGGCCTCGACGATGCGCGCGCGCGTCGCCGCAGCATTGCGTGTTCGCGCCACTGCCGTCGCCATCCTGCCTCCCCGCTCACCCTAACCCCGGCCTGCGGCGCCCGCCGGAAAGAGTTACCAATCGGTCGGGTTTCGTGTACGGTCGGCACAGAGGCGCACCGGATCCGTGCGTCGCCGTGAAAGGACCCCTCCATGACAGAGCTGTCATCCGCCCCGGCCCTCCCCGACGTCGGCGCCCGCCCCTGGCTCGACGCGACGCTCTCCGTCGACGAGCGTGTGGACCTGCTGCTGGCCGAGATGACGGTGGAGGAGAAGGCGGGCCTGTTCTTCCAGACGATGATCACGATCGGCCCCGACGGAGAGCTCTCCGGCGGCGACCCCGCGTTCGGGCTCCCGTCCACCGAGGAGTACGTGCGCGAGCGCCACATGACGCATTTCAACCTCCTGGGCGCCGCGCCCTCGGCGGGCGACATCGCACGCTGGCACAACCGGCTGCAGGAGCTCGCAGCCTCGACCCGGCTCGGCATCCCGGTGTCGCTGTCCACCGACCCCCGCCACTCGTTCACCGACAACCCCGGTGCGGCGATGCACGCCGGTCCGTTCTCGCAGTGGCCTGACGCGCTGGGGCTCGCCGCGACCCGCGACGAGGATCTCGTGCGCAGCTTCGGCGACATCGCCCGGCAGGAGTACACCGCCGTCGGCATCCGTGTCGCCCTGCACCCGCAGGTCGATCTGGCGACCGAGCCGCGTTGGGCGCGCCAGCTGCAGACGTTCGGAGAGGACGCCGAGCTGTCGGCGCGCCTCGGCGCCGCCTACATCCGCGGATTCCAGGGCGAGACGTTCGGGCCCGGCTCGGTGTCGACCATGGTCAAGCACTTCCCCGGCGGCGGGCCGCAGAAGGACGGCGAGGACCCCCACTTCGCGTACGGCCGTGAGCAGGTCTACCCCGGTGATGCATTCGAGCTGCACCTGACGCCCTTCGCGGCCGCCTTCGACGCCGGCGTGCGCCAGGTCATGCCGTACTACGGCATGCCGATCGGCACCCCCTACGAAGAGGTCGGCTTCGGTTTCAACAAGAGCGTGCTCACGGGCCTGCTCCGCCAGCGCTTCGGTTTCGACGGCGTCGTCTGCACCGATTGGGGCCTCATCACCGACAGCGACATCATGGGCACGCCCTTCCCGGCCCGCGCGTGGGGGGTGGAGCACCTCACGCCCGCCGAGCGCATGGCGAAGATCCTGGATGCCGGGGCCGACCAGTTCGGCGGTGAGCGCTGCACCGAGATCCTGGTGCAGCTCGTGGCCGACGGTGTCGTGTCCGACGCGCGCCTCGATGTGTCGGCGCGACGCCTGCTGCGCGAGAAGTTCGTCCTGGGGCTCTTCGACGACCCGTTCGTGGATGCCGAGGCGGCCGACGCGATCGTCGGCTCCGCCGCATTCCGTGCCGCGGGCGAGGCTGCGCAGCGCGCCTCGATCGCGGTGCTGTCCGCGACGGCATCCGTGCCCTTCGCCGGCGGCGTCAAGCTCTACGTCGAGGGGGTGGATGCAGCCGTCGCGGCCGCCTATGGCGAGCTCGTCGCAACCCCCGCGGAGGCCGACGTCGCGGTGCTGCGGCTTCAGGCGCCCTACGAACAGCGAGGATCGGCGTTCGAGAACTTCTTCCACGCCGGTTCGCTCGACTTCCCTGCCGAGGTGGTCGCGCACGTCGCCGAGGTCGCGGCAGTGGTGCCCACCGTGGTCGACGTCTTCCTCGATCGTCCCGCGATCCTCACACCCTTCGCCGAGCTCGGCGTGAGCCTCACCGCGAACTGGGGCGCCGGTGCCGCCGCCCTGTTCGACGTGCTCTCGGGTCGCGCGTCGGCGCGCGGAAAGCTCCCGTTCGATCTCCCTCGTTCGATGGCCGCGGTCGAGGCCTCACGTCCCGACGTCCCGTTCGACACCGCCGACCCCCTCTTCCGCTTCGGTCACGGCCTCGAGCTCTGACCCCGGATCCCACCCGGGCGCTGACCCCGGATCCTGACCCCGTTCCCACATCGGATTCGGGCCCGCGCAACAGAATCGGATGCCGCCGCGCACGGCATCCGATTCTGTGCGCGTGATCCGCATCCGCTGCGGCGCCGCGGCCCTCCGCGCGCCCGCCAGGCGGCTGCCACGCTCACGCGCGTTACCCCCGCGATCGCCCCGCGTCAAGCGGAGGCGCCGACGGTGCGCGCAGGAGTAGAACTGTGCCCGGCGTACGCGAGGTCGCGCGCCGGAGAGGAACTGCGATGGCGTCGTCGAAGATGCAGGTCAAAGAGGTGCGTTCGCTCGTGCCCGCGCGGATGGACCGGCTGCCCTGGGCCCGTTTCCACTGGATGATCGTCGTCGGCCTCGGCTTCTCGTGGGTGCTCGACGGCCTCGAGGTGCAGATCGTCGCGGCCAACGGGTACGCCCAGACCCTCGGGATGGACTCGTTCCAGGTCGGCCTTGCGGGCACGTTCTACCTGCTCGGCCAGGTCACCGGCGCCCTCGTCTTCGGCCGGCTGACTGACCGGCTCGGGCGCAAGAAACTGTTCATCCTCTCGCTCGCGATCTACCTCGTCGGCAGCGCCATGGCCGGGCTCGCCTTCGCGCCGTGGTTCTTCTACGTCTTCCGCTTCATCGCGGGAGCCGGCATCGGCGGGGAGTACGCGGCGATCAACTCGGCGATCGACGAGATCATCCCGTCGAAGTACCGCGGCCGGGTCGACATCGCGATCAACGGCACCTACTGGGGTGGGGCGGCCCTCGGCGCCGTGGCGAACGTGTTCTTCCTCAACACCGACATCCTTCCGCAGGACATCGGCTGGCGGCTCAGCTTCTTTCTCGGACCGCTCCTGGGCCTCTTGATCATCTGGCTGCGTCGCCACATCCCCGAGAGCCCCCGCTGGCAGATGACGCACGGGCAGGAGGATGCCGCGGAGCGCACGGTCGACGGCATCGAGGAGCGCATCCGCCGCGAGGGCAAGGATCTGCCTCCCGTCGACGAGTCCAAGGCGATTGTCGTCAAGGAGTACGGCCGGGTGCCGTTCCTCACGATCGCGAAGGTGCTCTTCCAGAAGTATCCGCGTCGCACGCTGGTGGGCGTGACGATGATGGTCACGCAGTCGTTCCTCTACAACGCGATCTTCTTCACCTACGCGCTCGTGCTCGAGAACTTCTACGACACGCCTCCCGCCGCGGCATCCACCTACTTCATCGTCTTCGCCATCGGCAACCTGTCGGGGGCCCTTCTTCTCGGTCACTTCTTCGACACCTGGGGACGGCGCCGCATGCTGTTCGGCACGTATGTGCTCGCCGGGCTCATCCTGCTGGTGAGCGCCTTCCTCTTCAACGCGGGGGTCCTCAACGCGGCCACGCACACGGCCTTCTGGTGCGCCTCGTTCTTCTTCGCGTCGGCGGGTGCCTCCGCGGCCTACCTCACGGTGAGCGAGATCTTCCCGCTGGAGCTTCGCAGCCAGGTGATCTCGTACGTCTTCTCGATCGGGCAGCTGGTCGGCGCGGTCGCCCCCGCGCTCTACGGCGCGCTGGTCGGCGACGGCACCGACCGCGGACCGCTGTTCTGGGGGTACGTGCTGGGCGCCGCGGTGATGATGTTCGGCGGTGTGATCGCCGGTGTGTTCGGCATCAGCGCGGCGGGCAAGTCGCTTGAGGACATCGCCGACCCCTTGTCGCTCGTCGAGGGTCCCGACGGCGGGGTCCGTGCGGGCGACGGAGGGCCGACGCGATGAATCACGGTGGAACTCAGTCTCACCAAACGTGGGTGTGGGTCTCATACAGGTGAGGATGCCGCTGGGGCACGCCGCTTTGTGGGCAGCGCGCAAGCGTTTTGCGAGGCCCCCGGCGCGCTCCTAGCGTCGAGCGTGAGTCTTCCTGTCCGCTGTCGAAAGGTACGCCGATGACCGACGCCGCCGTCCGTCCGAAGAAGCCCGCCACGAACACGCGAACGCCCGCCGGCGGGGCCCCGACCGCGGCGCACACCGCCGCAGAGGCCCACGAGCCGCGCATCCACGTCGACACCGTCACCGATCTGCTGCTGGGAACGTGGGCGCAGACCCGCCGCGAGGCTCGCGAGATGATCAAGGACCCGGCGCTCTGGAAGATCGAGGGGCTGTCGGTCGCCGACCACCGCGAACGCGTGTTCGGCCAGCTGCAGACCCTCGTCGACAACAACGGGTCGCGGCGCGCGTTCCCGAAGAAGTACGGCGGCCTCGAGGACAACGGCGCGAACCTCGCCGGATTCATGGAGCTCGTTCTGGCCGACCCGTCGCTGCAGATCAAGTCGGGTGTGCAGTGGGGCCTGTTCGGCTCCGCGATCTACCAGCTCGGAACCGAGAAGCACCACGATGCGTGGCTGCGCGACGTGATCGAACTGACGCTGCCGGGTGCGTTCGCGATGACCGAGATCGGACATGGCTCCGACGTCGCCGCCATCGGCACGACCGCCACCTACGACCCGGAGACCGAGGAGTTCGTCATCAACACGCCGTTCCGCGGCGCGTGGAAGGACTACCTCGGCAACGCCGCCGTGCACGGTCGGGCCGCGACCGTGTTCGCCCAGCTCATCACCGGGGGCGTCAACTACGGCGTGCACTGCTTCTTCGTCCCCATCCGCGACGACGAGGGCAACATGCTGCCGGGCGTGCAGAGCGAGGACGACGGCGTCAAGGGCGGGCTCAACGGCATCGACAACGGACGGCTGGCGTTCGACCACGTTCGCGTCCCGAGATTCAACCTCCTGAACCGCTACGGCGACGTCGCCGCCGACGGCACCTACAGCTCCGACATCCCGGTCCCCGGGCGCCGCTTCTTCACCATGCTCGGCGCGCTCGTGCAGGGCCGGGTCTCGCTCGACGGCGCGGCGACGACCGCGACCGCGCTCGCGCTGCACATCGCGATCACCTACGCCGGTCAGCGTCGCCAGTTCGACTCAGGGTCGGGCAGCGACGAGGTGGTGCTGCTGGATTACGGCAAGCACCAGCGGCGCCTGCTGCCCCGACTGGCGCAGGTGTACGCGCAGTTCTTCGCGAACGACGAGCTGCTGCGCACCTTCGACGGCGTCTTCAGCGGACGCACCGACACCCCCGACGAGCGCGAGAACCTCGAGACCCTCGCCGCCGCGCTGAAGCCGCTGTCCACGTGGAACGCTCTCGACACCATCCAGGAATGCCGCGAGGCCTGCGGAGGCTCGGGCTTCATGGCCGACAACCGTCTCGTCGGGCTGCACCACGACCTCGACGTCTACGTCACCTTCGAGGGCGATAACAACGTCCTGCTCCAGCTGGTCGGCAAGCGCCTGCTCAACGACTTCGCGAAGCAGTTCAAGGGCGCGGATGCCGCGAAGCTCGCGTCCTTCGCCGCGAAGCAGACCGCCGGCAAGGTGTTCCACGGGGCGGGGCTGCGCCAGCTCGGTCAGGCCGTCACCGACTTCGGCTCCACCGCGCGCTCGGTCGAGCTCGGGCTGCGGGCCGAGCAGCAGCACGAGCTGCTCGCGGAGCGCGTGCGGCAGATGATCGAAGACATCGCCGGGCGGCTGCGCCCGGCATCCAAGGCGTCGCCCGCCGAGGCGGCGGCGATCTTCAATGCGAATCAGGCCGAGCTGATCGAGGCGGCGCGGGCACACGGCGAGCTGCTGCAGTGGGAGGCGTTCAGCGACGGCATCGCCGGTATCTCCGATCCCGGCACGGCGCAGGTGCTGGGGTGGCTGCGCGATCTGTTCGGCCTGCACCTCATCGAGAAGCACCTCGCCTGGTACCTCATCAACGGCCGACTGTCGGCACAGCGCGCGGCATCCGTCTCGAAGTACATCGACCGCCTGCTGCTGCGGCTGCGCCCGCACGCGCAGGATCTCGTCGACGCGTTCGCCTTCGAGCCTGAGCACGTCCGCGCACCCATCGCCTCCGGTGCCGAGCAGGAGCGCCAGCGCGAGGCGCGGGCCTACTACGCCGATCTCGCCGCCGCCGGCGAGGCGCCCGTCTCGGAGAAGTCGCTCAAGAAGAAGTAGGTAGCGCCGCGGAGGGTGCGCGCCTCACCGGCGTTCGTAGGTGAAGCTGCCGCGGTAGCGGAACGCCGTGCCGATTCCGCGCAGTCGCACGACGGCATCCACTCGCTGCAGGCCGTCGGTGATCCGTTCATCGACGACGACCTGGGCGAACGGCGGCAGGGGGATGCGCCGGCCGGCGATCCGCCAGGCGAGTCGATCCGAGCGCAGCCGAAGGCCGCCATCGATCACGGCGGCAGTGAGGCGCACCTCCAACCCTCCCCGTCGCCCGAGCCGGTCGACGATCGCGCCCTCGACGGCCTGCATGCTGTCGAGCATGACGCGCTCGCGTCTGCGAAACCGGAAGGTGCGGACGGCGCGCAGGGTCCCGTCGGGCCCGCGCTCGTTGCGTACCGAGAACGGCACCTCCTGCTCGTTCTCGGGAAACAGCACGCGCCGCCATGCCAGGACGACGAAGACGGGTCGCAGGAGCGCGATCCTCGCTCCGGCGACCTCGAAGGTGCCTTCGCCGGCGCCGACCGCGCCCGGGGGGATCGGTCCGAAGTAGACGCGTAGGCGTGGGTCGAGGTCGGCGAAGCGCAGACCGAGCACCTTCTGATAGACCGACGTGTCACTGGACGCGCTCATGCCTCCGAGGGTATCTTGTTTTGAACACGTTCAGAAAGGGAATGCCGGTGCACGAGCAGACACGGCGGCGCGTCGTCGTCGCCGGGGCGTCGGGCTTCATCGGGAGGGCCGCCGTCGCGTCGTTGCGCGCTCGTGGCGACGAGGTCACGGTCGTCGGTCGCACCACCGGGGTGGCCTGGAACGACGCCGCCGCACTCGTCAGAGCGGTCGAGGGAGCCGAGGTCGTCGTGAACCTGGCGGGGAAGTCGGTCAATTGCCGCTACACCGACCGCAACCGCGACGAGATCCTGCGCTCACGCATCGAGACGACGCGCGCCCTGCGGACGGCGATCGCGGCGGCGTCGTCGCCTCCGGCCGTGTGGCTGAACGCGTCCACCGCCACGATCTACCGGCACCGCACCAATGCCCCGCACACCGAGCATGCCGGCGAGCTCGGCACGGGATTCTCCGTCGACGTGGCGCGGGCGTGGGAGCACGAGCTTTTCGCGGGAGAGCTTCCGCAGACGCGCCGTGTCGCGATGCGGATGGCGATCGTGCTGGGCGACGGCCCCGCCACCCGGATGCTGACGACGCTCGCCCGTCTCGGCCTCGGCGGATCTCAGCGCGACGGCTGGTGGCTGCAGCACCGCCGCTACCGCGGCATCGGGCCGCATCCGAGCGGCGATGGTCGCGCGCCGCACCACCGCACCCGCGGACGCCAGCGCTTCAGCTGGGTGCACATCGACGACGTCGTGGCCGCGATGCACTTTCTGATCGAGCGTGACGAGCTGGCCGGCGTCGTCAACGTCGTCGCGCCGCAGGCCTCCGACAACCGCACGCTCATGCGCACACTGCGGCGCATCGTCGGCGCTCCCTTCGGGGTGCCCGCCTTCCGCTGGATGCTGGAGCCGGCGATGTGGCTGCTGCGCACCGAGCCGGAGCTCGTGCTGAAGAGCCGCTGGGTCGTCCCCGAGCGGCTGACCGCGGCCGGGTTCGTCTTCGCGCACCGTGACCTGGAGGAGGCGCTGCGGGCGAGTCTCGCATCAGCCGCCCCGCGCGGCGCCCGCGCCGGCGTCGCCGGGGATGTCGGCGCCCGCGGTTAGCCTGACCGGGTGGATGATCTGCGCGAAGGCCCGGACGGCCTGCTCCGGTGTGGCTGGGTGGGCGACGACCCGGAGTACCGGCGCTATCACGACGAGGAGTGGGGTCGTCCCCTGCACGGCGACCGCGCCCTCTTCGAGAAGATGAGCCTCGAGGGCTTCCAGGCGGGGCTGTCGTGGATCACGATCCTGCGGAAGCGCCCCCGATTCCGCGAGGTGTTCGCAAACTTCCAGCCCGCCGTGGTCGCGGAGTTCGACGAGGACGATGTCGAGCGGCTGATGGCGGATGCCGGGATCATCCGCAACCGCGCGAAGATCCTCGCGACCATCGGCAACGCACGACTCGTGCGGGAGATGGAGCCGGGTGCGCTCGACGATCTCATGTGGTCGTTCGCGCCGCCGGTGCGGGCCGAGAGCGAGCGTCCGGTCGCGTTCGCCGACGTGCCGGCCGTGACGGCGGCATCCGATGCCCTCTCGAAGGCGCTGCGCAGCGCCGGCTTCCGCTTCGTGGGATCGACGACGATGTACGCACTCATGCAGTCGGCCGGGATGGTCGACGATCACCTCGCGGGGTGTCATCGCGCGGTGTGAACGCGCGAGCGGGTCGACGCGGGGCTGTGCGACGTCGCACCCTCGCGGCAGACTGTCGCCATGACACCGGCATCCGAACACGTCGCCGACTCCCACGGCCTCATCCGCGTCGTGGGCGCACGCGAGAACAATCTGCAGGGCGTCGACGTGGAGATCCCGAAGCGTCGGCTCACGGTCTTCACCGGCGTCAGCGGTTCGGGCAAGTCGAGTCTCGTCTTCGGGACCATCGCGGCCGAGTCGCAGCGGCTGATCAACGAGACCTATCCGACGTTCGTGCAGCAGTTCATGGGCCAGGTGAACCGGCCCGAGGTCGACGGGCTCGAGAACATCAGTCCGGCGATCGTCGTCGACCAGGAGCGTATGGGCGCGAACGCACGCTCGACCGTCGGGACGGCGACCGATGTCCACGCGATGCTGCGGGTGCTGTACAGCCGCATCGGCCATCCGCACATCGGTTCGCCGCAGGCGTTCTCCTTCAACGTGCCATCCGCATCCGGATCGGGATCCCTCACGGTCGCGGCGGGCGCGTCCACGACGCAGCACCGCCGATTCGAGATCACGGGCGGGATGTGCGCGGCGTGCGAGGGCCTGGGGCAGGCGAGCGAGATCGACATCGACGAGGTGCTCGACCGCTCGCTGTCTTTGCGCGACGGAGCCATTCGCGTGCCCGGCTACACGCCCGACGGTTGGATGGTGAAGGGGTACAGCGAGTCCGGTTTCTTCCCGCCCGACGAGCCCATCGCGCAGTTCACCGCGACGCAGCTGAACGACCTGCTCTACAAGGAGCAGACGAAGGTCAAGGTCGCCGGCATCAACATGACCTACGAAGGACTCATCCTCAAGATCACGAAGTCGATCCTGCAGAAGGATCGCGACAGTCTCCAGCCGCACGTGCGCAGTTTCGTCGACCGCGCGGTGAAGTTCATGCCGTGCACCGCCTGCGGCGGTACGCGCCTCAATGACGGAGCCCGGTCGTCGACCATCGCCGGGGTCAGCATCGCGGACGCGGCGGCCATGCAGATCACCGAGCTCGCGGAGTGGGTCGCCTCCATCACCGATGCCTCGGTGGCCCCGCTCGTCGCGGGCCTGCGTCAGACGCTCGACTCCTTCGTCGCGATCGGCCTCGGCTACCTGTCGCTCGATCGCGCCAGCGGCACACTGTCGGGAGGCGAGGCCCAGCGGACCAAGATGATCCGCCACCTCGGCTCGAGTCTCACCGATGTCACGTACGTCTTCGACGAACCCACCACGGGCCTGCACCCGCACGACATCCAGCGGATGAACGACCTGCTCCTGCTCCTGCGTGACAAGGGCAACACGGTTCTCGTCGTCGAGCACAAGCCCGAGGTCGTCGCCATCGCCGACCACGTCGTCGACCTCGGACCCGGTGCCGGCCGCGCCGGTGGACGCATCGTGTACGAGGGCGACGTCGCGGGGCTTCGTGCCTCGGGAACGCTCACCGGCACCCACCTCGATCACCGTGCGCGACTCAAGACTGCGACGCGCACGGCGCGCGGCGCACTCCAGATCCGCGGCGCAAATCTGCACAACCTGCGTTCCGTGGACGTCGACGTGCCTCTCGGCATCCTCACCGTCGTCACGGGAGTCGCGGGATCGGGCAAGTCGTCGCTCATCCACGGCAGCCTGCCGGCGTTCGACGACGTCGTCGTCGTCGACCAGACGGCCATCAAAGGCTCGCGCCGTTCGAGTCCGGCGACCTACACCGGTGTGCTGGATGCGATCCGCACCGCGTTCGCGAAGGCGAACGGCGTCAAGCCCGGATTGTTCAGCGCCAACTCCGAAGGCGCCTGCCCCGCGTGTCGAGGCCTCGGTGTCATCATCACCAATCTCGGGTTCACACAGAGTGTCGAGACCCGCTGCGAGCTGTGCGGCGGCAGCGGGTTCAGCGACACCGTGCTCGAGTACCGGTGGCAGGGCAAGACGATCGCGGAGGTGCTGGCGATGTCGGCCGACGAGGCTGCCCCGTTCGTCGGCACGGGGCCGGCCCACGCGGTCCTGCGACGGATGATCGACGTCGGGCTGGGCTACACGACGCTGGGCCAGTCGCTCTCCTCGCTGTCAGGCGGCGAGCGGCAGCGTCTGAAGCTCGCGATCGCGATGGCCAAGCCCGGCGCCGTGTACGTTCTCGACGAGCCGACGACCGGCCTGCACCTCGCCGACGTCGACAACCTGCTCGCGTTGCTGGATCGTCTCGTGGATGCCGGCAACTCGGTGATCGCGATCGAGCACCACCAGGCGGTCATGGCGCACGCCGATTGGATCATCGACGTCGGTCCGGGCGCCGGTCGCGAGGGTGGTCGAGTCGTGTTCGCGGGAACACCTGAGGACCTGGTAGCCACGGGTGAGACGCTCACGGCTCGTCATCTGGCTACCTACGTCGGAGCATGACGATCCAATAGTGGGTAGTTCTCCCCATGTGCAAGGGCACGCAGCCGTTGATTTCGTGACGTAGGCTATCCGGGTCTGCACGACGTGTGCGCCTGCTTCAGCAACAGGTCCCGACGCCACGCAAATGAATACGAGCCCGGAGGGGAGCCGAGCCCACAATGAAGTCCTTTGCGTGGCTTCGCGCGCGTCCGCGTACGCTGATTTCGACCGCCGCGGTCACCGCGGCCGCTCTCGTGGTCGGCTTTTTCGCGGTGTCGTACGAGGGCAAGCCGACCACCGAGGTCGACCTCAATGACGGCGGTGTGTGGGTCACGAAGCAGTCCAGCCTGCTGATCGGCCACTTCAACCACTCCTCGCGCGTGCTCGACGGGGGCCTGCGTGCCGGTACGTCCGACTACGACATCCTGCAGAGCGGCACCCGTGTGCTCGTCGTCGACTCGACGGCGTCGTCGATCGCTGCCGTCGATCCCGCCCGTGTCATCATGTCGGACTCCGCCGAGCTCAAGCCCGGGGCCGCCGTCGCGATGGGCGCGGACACCGTCGCGGTCATCGAGCCCACGGGAGCACTCTGGACCAGCCCGTTCACGGCCATCAGCGGTATCGGCGCCCAGGGCACCGAACCCGTCGCCGACGAGGGCAAGAACGCGAAGGTCGCCGTCGGCGTCGACGGCACGGTGTACGCGGCCTCAGCGTCGGAGGCCGCCGTCCGTTCGTACGGACAGGGAGACGACGGCACGACGGTGCAGAAGTCGTCGCGCGATCTTCCCGGTGTGACGGCCGACCACAAGCTCTCCTTGACCGTCGTCGGCACCACGCCGTATGTGCTCGACCACGACACCAACACGCTCTACGGCGGCGACGGGCTGCGCGTGCAGGTGCCGGGCGACGCCGTGCTCCAGCAACCGTCGGGCACGGCCGACGCCGTGACCCTCGCAACGCCGACGTCGCTGGTGCGCATCCCCACGGGGGGCGGCGATCCCCAGACGATCGAGGCCGGCGGCTCGAAGGGCACGCCCGCCGAGCCGGTCTCTGTGGCCGGCTGCGCGTACGGCGCCTGGTCGGGCAGCGGACGGTTCGTCCGCGACTGTCCCGGCGACGCCGACGACGCCGCGCGGGACGTTCCCGGCGTCGAGGCGACGAGCGTGCTGCGCTTCCGGGTCAATCGCGACGTCGTCGTGCTCAACGACGTCTTCGGCGGCGCCGCGTGGATGGCCTCGGACTCGATGCAGCGCGTCGACAACTGGCAGGACATCACGCCGCCCGAGGGCGACGGCGACGATGAGGAGAAGACAACCGAGGAGACCGTGCAGACCACGCTCCCCGAGCGCACCGACCAGAACACCCCGCCGATCGCACAGGACGATCAGTACGGGGTGCGCCCCGGCCGCACGACGGTGCTGCCCGTCCTCGACAACGACACCGATGCCGACGGCGACGTCCTCGTCGCCGCCCCCTCATCCACCCCCGCGTTCGGCAGCGTCGAGCCGATCAACAACGGGGCGGCTCTGCAGTTCACCGCTCCCGAGGGGGCGACCGGCTCGACGAGTTTCCGCTACACCGTGGAAGACGGTCGTGGCGGCGAAGCCACCGCGACGGTCACGGTGACGGTGCACCCGTTCGATGTGAACGCGGCGCCGGTGCAGAAACGCACCACGCCGATCACCGTCGAGTCGGGTGGCACGGCCTCGTACAACGTGTTGTCGGACTGGATCGACCCCGACGGCGATGACATCTTCCTCAAGGACGTCGCCGCCGACGGCGGCGACGAGGCGGACTTCACGCCGGATGGGCAGATCACGTACCGCGCGATCGGCGGCGTCCAGGGGCGCAAGGACGTGCCGATCGTCGTGTCGGACGGCACGGCGGACGGCGCCGGGATCGCGCGCTACGACATCCGCCCGCTCGGCACGACCGTGCCGGTGACCAACTCCGACCACGTCGTCACACAGGTCGGACGCACGGTGACGGTCTCTCCGCTCACGAACGACACGAGCTCCGGCAGTGAACCCTTGCGCCTCACCCGCGTCGACGAGGTGCCCGGCGCGACGATCGTCCCCGACTTCGCGAACAAGACCTTCACGTTCACGGCCTCCAGCCCCGGCACGTACTATCCGCAGTACCTCGTATCGGCCGGCCCCAACTCCGTTCCGGGTCTCGTCCGCATCGATGTGCTCCCGGCATCCAACGAGGACCTGCCACCCGTCGCGGTGCGCGATGTGGCTCTGCTGCCCGTCGGCGGCGACGTACTCGTCAACGTGCTGTCCAACGACACCGATCCCGCCGGCGGCATCCTGGTGGTGCAGTCGGTCAGCTCCGTGCCCGGCTCCGGCGTCGCGGCTGCGGTGCTGGGCCACGAGACCGTGCGCATCAGCGACATCGGGTCGCTGAGCAAGCAGGTGCGCGTCGGATACACGATCTCCAACGGGTCGCGCACGGCCGAGGGTGAGATCGTCGTGATCCCGGTGCCGCCGCCCGCAAAGCTGCGCCCGCCGGTCGCCAACGACGACCAGGCCGTCGTGCGCGTCGGCGACACCGTCACCATCCCCGTGCTGGCGAACGACTATCACCCCAACGGCGACACGATGCACGTCGCCCCCGATCTCGTGCCGCCGCTGGTCGACCCCGCCGACGGCGAGGCCTTCGTCTCCGAGGACAAGGTGCGCTTCCGCGCCGGCAGCACCCCCAAGACCGTCTACGTCACGTATGAAGCCGTCGACTCCACCGGTCAGCGCGACGCGGGATACGTGACGATCCAGATCCTGCCGCGCAATGACGAGGCCAACTCCGCGCCGAAGCCGCGCGATCTCACCGCGCGCACGCTGAGCGGTTCGACCGTCACGATCCCCGTGCCGCTGGACGGCATCGACCAGGACGGCGATTCGGTCGAGCTGGTCGGCATCGCCGACGCGCCCAAGAAGGGCCGCATCGTCGAGACCGGGGCGAACTCGTTCACCTACGAGGCGTTCGGCGACTCCGCGGGCGTCGATCGGTTCTCCTACCGGGTGCGCGACAGCCTCGGCAAGGACGCCACAGCCACCGTGCAGGTGGGCATCGCGCCCGCGGCATCCGTGAACCAGGCGCCTTACGCCGTGCGCGACACGGTGACGATCCGCCCGGGACGCGAGGTCGCGGTGCCGGTCCTCGCCAACGACTCCGACCCCGACGGCGACGAGTTCGGTTTCGCCCAGGACGACCCGGTGACGCTGCCGCCGAACGTCCCCGGCCTGAAGGCGCGCGTCAGCGGGAAGTATCTGCTCATCACGGCTCCGAACGAGCAGATGAACACGTCGCTGCAGTACGCGATCACCGACTCACGCGGCGCGCGGGCCTCGACCAGCGTGCAGATCACCGTCGACCCGAACGTTCCGCTCGAGCGTCCCATCGCCCGCGACGACCGCGTGCGCGCCGAAGACGTCAAGGACGGCACCACGGCCGATGTGGCGGTGCTCGAGAACGACGACGATCCCGACGGTACGAAGAGCGATCTCACGGTGACCCTCGGTGCGGGCGGGGACAACGCCCGCGTCGGCGCGGACGGCACCGTGCGCGTTCAGGTCGCCGACCAGCGCCAGCTCATCACCTACATGGTCACCGACCCCGACGGTCTCACCGACTCTGCGTTCATCCGGGTGCCGGCGCTGTCGGAGCTGCCGCCGAGCCTCATCTCCACCAAACCCGTCGAGGTCAAGAGCGGCGAGACCATCGATCTTCCGCTGTCGCAGTACGTGCGCGCGGCCGGTGGCAAGAGCGTTGTGATCACCGAGGCCGCCAAGGTGTCGGCGGTGCACGCCAACGGTGCGAACCTCATCAAGGACCAGCAGACGCTCGTCTACACCTCGGCCGAGCGCTACTTCGGTTCCGACGCGCTGACGTTCGAGGTCACCGACGGCGACGGTCCCGACGACCCGACCGGGCGCAAGGCCACGCTCACGATCCCGATCACGGTTCTGCCGCCCGACAACCAGTCGCCGACGATGCTCGGCGCCTCCATGAACGTCGCGCCCGGTGAGGATGCCACCGTGCTCGACCTCGCGGCGCTCGCGACGGATCCCGACCCCGGCGATCAGGGCAAGCTGAAATTCGCGATCAAGGGCTCCACGCCCGACGGACTCACCGCCTCGGTCGACGGCACGCAGCTGAAGGTGTCGGCCGCGGCATCCACGAAGAAGGGCACGCGCGCCGACCTGACGGTCACCGCCGACGACGGCACCACGACGCCGGCGGAAGCGACGATCTCGATCACCGTCACCGCGTCGACGCGGCCGCTGGCCAGCGCCAACGACGACGTCATCGCCGAGTCGGCCCAGGGCTCGACCGAATCGGTGCCCGTGCTCGCCAACGACGTCAACCCGTTCCCCGACACCCCGCTCAAGATCGAGAGCGCGGTGCTGGAGACCGGGCAGGCCCAGGTGGCCGTCAAGGGCGACCGGGTGGAGGTCACCAGCGACAAATCGTTCGTCGGCACCGTCATCGCGCGCTACCGCGTGATGGACGCGACCGGAGACCCCGACCGCGCGGTCGAGGGACGCATCCGCATCACGGTGCAGGGAAAGCCGGATGCCCCGGGTCGCCCCGTCGTCTCCAGCATCCAGAGCCGCACGGTCGTGCTCTCGTGGACCCCGCCGACCGACAACGGGTCGCCGATCACCGGGTACACCGTGACCTCGACGGCGAACAACTACATGAAGCAGTGCGCGTCGACCACGTGCACCCTGGACGGGCTCACCAACAACGTCGAGTACAACTTCGTGGTCACGGCCAGCAACAAGGTCGGCACGTCCGACCCGTCGCTGCCGTCGGAGACCGCACGCCCCGACGTGCGCCCCGACACCCCCGCGCCGCCGACGCTGCAGTTCGGCGACCGCAGCCTCACCGTGTCATGGGTTCCGCCGCGCTCGGAGGGCTCGCCGGTCACGTCGTACACGCTGGAGATCTCGCCGGCGCCGCCGTCGGGCATCGTGCAGAAGACGGGCGTCACCGGAACCTCGATCGTCTGGGACGGCCTCGAGAACGGGGCGTCGTACCAGGTGCGCGTGCGCGCCCACAACAAGGCGCCGGATCCGAGCGAGTTCAGCCCCTGGTCGGCGTCGATGGTGCCGGCCGGAAAGCCGGACGCGCCCGCCGCGCCCACGACGACGCTCCTCTCGCCGGTGGGCTCGCAGGCTCAGATCCAGGTCGACTGGAAGGCGCCCGCCAACAACGGCGACGCGATCTCCGGGTACGAGCTGCGGGTCCTGCGCGGCGGCTCCGTGGTGAACACCATCCCGGTCTCGGGCAGCCAGACGAGCCAGGCCGTCAAGGTCGACACGTCCACGACGGACTACACGTTCGACGTCCGGGCACAGAACAAGGCCGGCTGGGGCGACCGCAGCCCGCAGTCCGCCCCGCGTCGCGGCGTCACCGCTCCGGCGGCGCCGACGGGTGTCGCAGCCCGAGAGGGCAACAACACGGTCGATGTCTCGTGGCAGGCGGGTTCCGGCAACGGAGCCACCGCGAACGAGATCCGGTATCAGTACTCCGTGAACGGCGGCGGCTGGCGCGGCGACTGGGTCGGCGGCGGCACCAACGGCGCCGGCACGATCGGCAACGGCCAGGTCAACAACAACGGCACCTACACGATCCGGGTACGGGCGGTGTCGACCGTCGACGGCAGCACCTACGCCAGCGACGCGTCGAACGAGTCCAACGCGGTGGCGCCGTACGGCCCGATCGGCAATCCGTCGGCGAACGCCTCGGCATCCGGGACGAACATCACGTACTCGTGGTCGTCGCCGTCCCGCAACGGGCGCGACATCGCCACCGAGGTGTACATCGACGGAGGCCTCGTCAGCCGTGACGCGAGCGGCTCGATCACGCGCGGCTACGGCTACAGCGAGACGCACAGCATCGAGGTGCGCACGAGCGCGGCGGGTCAGACGACCACGGCGTCCTCGTCCGCACGCACGGTCGACGCCCCGCCGCCTCCGCAGCCCCGGGTGTGGGTCACGCGCGGCAACTTCGAAGCGGCGGGCTGTGTCAACGGGTGCTACCACTTCGTCGTCAACACGCGGAACTTCGATGCCGGCAACTACCGCATCGAGTGCTGGAACGACTCCGGGGGGGCGCACAAGTTCGGCACCACCTACGCGTTCGACCTTCCCCGCGATGGTGCGGTCGAGCTCTACTGCTACAGCGGCGCCGACGGCTACAACGTGTGGGTCGACATCCTCGGATGGGGTGGCTCCGTCGATACGGAGAAGCAGTGGTGGCCCCGAAATTGACCTCGACAACGACAGTCCGACAGCAAGGAACGAACGAATGAGCATGACCCCCGAACAGGCCGCGTGGTTCCGCGACACCTTCACGCGTCTCGTCGACAACGTCGATCAGGCGCTGCTGGGAAAGCGGGAGGTGGTGGGCCTGGTGCTCTCCGCGATGCTCGCCGAAGGACACGTGCTCCTTGAGGACGCTCCGGGCACGGGCAAGACGAGCCTCGCGAAGGCCATCGCCGCCTCCGTCCAGGGCACGAGCACGCGCATCCAGTTCACGCCCGACCTGCTGCCCTCCGACGTCACGGGCGTCACGATCTACGATCAGCAGAACCACCGGTTCGAGTTCCACCGCGGACCGGTCTTCTCCTCGATCGTGCTGGCCGACGAGATCAACCGTGCCTCGCCCAAGACGCAGTCGGCGCTGCTGGAGGTCATGGAGGAGTCGCGCGTCACGGTGGACGGCGTGGCCCACGAGGTGGGTCGACCGTTCCTCGTGATCGCGACGCAGAACCCCATCGAGCAGTCGGGAACGTACAAACTGCCCGAAGCGCAGCTCGACCGCTTCATGCTGAAGACCTCGATCGGCTACCCGACGCTCGCCGTCACCGAGCGGATCCTCGCGGGGGCGGTCGACCGCAACCCGTCGGCATCCCTCGGCGCCATCATCACCACGAGCGCGGTCGCCGACATGGCGGACCTTGCCGCCACTGTGCACGTCGACCCCGTGGTCGCGCGGTATGCCGCGCAGCTCGTCGAGCACACGCGCGCGTCCGACGCGACCCGCCTCGGCGTCTCGGTGCGCGGAGCGATCTCGATGATGCGCGTCGCCAAGGTCTACGCGGCCGCGCAGGGTCGCCACTTCGTGGTGCCCGACGACGTGAAGACCCTCGCCGTGCCGGTGTGGGCGCACCGCCTTGTGCTCGACCCCGAGGCGGAGTTCTCCGGAACGACCGCCGAGAGCATCGTCCAGCGGGCGGTCTCCGCCGTGGAGGCCCCCCTGGCGCGGGCCGCCAGCTGATGTCGCCGGCACCGGAAACTCTCACCCCGTCGCGCCGCGCGCGGCGACGGGGTGATGATTCCGGCGTGCCCGCGGACGCCGCCGCGCCCGTCGCCCCGACGCCGCCGACGTCGGATGCCGAGGGCGAAGCCGACGCGCCCCTCGTCGCTCCCCGGGAGGCCACCGCGGCCGAGCGCCGGCGGGAGCGCATCGACGCGGTGCGCCGCCGCGTCGTCCGCGTGCTGCGGGCGATCGGCGACGTCGTGCAGCCACTGGGGTGGGTGCTGATCGCCACCGCCGTGCTCGTCTGGTGGCTGGCCTTCGCCTACGGCTGGCGCGAGTTCCTCGTCATCGCCGCCGTCATCACGGTGACCCTGATCATCAGCCTCGGCTTCCTCTTCGGCCGCACGACGTACGAGATCGGGCTCGACCTCACGCGCACTCGCGTCGTCGTGGGCGAGCGCGCCGTCGGTGGGCTCATGCTCGCCAACCGCACGCCGCGAACGCTGCTGCCCTCCGAAGTCATCCTTCCCGTCGGCGCCGGGCGCGGTGTCTTCCAGGTGCCGCGCCTCGCGCCCGACGAGGAGCACGAAGAGGTCTTCGCGATTCCGACGACGACACGCGGTGTGCTCTCGGTCGGACCGGTGAGCGTTCGCCGCGGCGACCCGCTGGGGCTGTTCGAACGGGCGCACGACCGCCGCCAGGCCGTCGATCTGTACGTGCACCCGCAGACGACGGCGCTGGAGGGCCTGTCGCTCGGCCACCTCCGCGATCTGGAGGGTCTGCCGGTGCAGCACCTCGCGCGCGACGACGTGTCCTTCCACGCGCTGCGGGAGTACCAGCCCGGCGACGACCTGCGCCACGTGCACTGGAAGTCGACCGCGCGGGTCGGCGAGGTGATGGTGCGCCAGTACGAAGAGACGCGCCGCTCGCACTTCGTCGTGGGCCTGTCCACGCTTCCCGACGAGTATCGCGAGGCGGCGGAGTTCGAACTCGCCATCTCGGTCGCCGGGTCGATCGGCCTGCGCGCCCTGCGGGATTCCCGCGTCCTCGATGCGCGCACTCAGCAGGGGCCGCTGCGCTCGCTCAGCTCCCGTCGCTTCCTCGACGAGCTCTCGATGCTCGGGCACTCGCGCGCCCGGCTCGGCGGCATCGTCGCGCTCGCCGGCGGCATCGCAGCCCATGCACCGGATGCCGCGGTCGTCGTGCTCGTCACGGGCTCGCGCACCGACGCGGCCGAACTCCGCCTCGCCTGCTCACGATTGCCGCTCGGCGTGCGCGCACTCGCGGTCGTCGCCGACACCCGGGTGGACGCACCGGCACTGCAGCGCATCGGCGAGGCCGACGTCGTCACCGTCGGTGCGCTCGACCAGCTGCCGCGGGCCGTCCGGAAGGTGCTCTCGTGAGCGCGCGCCCGCGGCTGCCGCGTCGCGCCCCGCGCCCCGCTGCACAGGCGGCGACGATCGAGCCGCGCGTTCTCGCTCTCGACCTGACCGCCGCCGCCCTGCTGCTCGCGGTGTCGATCGTCGGGTTCGCCCCCACCTTCGATTCGCCGCAGTACCTCGTCGCCGGCGTCGGCGGGCTCGCTCTCGGGCTGGCGCTGGCCTGGGCGGGAGCCCGGTGGCGCCTCGGGGTGCTGAGCCTGGCCGGCGCGACGATCGGCGCCTACATCGTCTTCGGCGGTGCGCTCGCGTTGCCGCACACGGCGCTGCTCGGCGTCGTCCCGACGCTGGAGACCCTGCAGCAGCTCGCCCTCGGGACGATCACGTCGTGGAAGCAGCTGCTGACCACGGTGCCGCCGGTCGCGGCATCCGACGGCCATCTCGTGGTCCCCTTCATCCTCACTCTCGTCGGCGCCGTCCTCACCGGATCGCTGGCTCTCCGGGCCCGCCACGGCGCCTGGGCTCTGCTGCCCGCGCTCGCGGTGCTGGTCGCGACGATCCTGCTGGGTGTCGCGCAGCCCGCGGCCCCGCTCGTTCAGGGCATCGTCTTCGCCGTCGTGGCGACGGTCTGGCTCGCGCTCCGGCGCGCGTGGGACCACGACCGCGCCGCAGTGCGGATCGAGTCGGCGGGGGCCTCGGATGCCGGGGCGGTGCGCAGCTCGCGCACGCGCCGACTCGTCGCCGGTGGGATCGTGCTCGCCGTCGCCTCGGCGGCGGGAATCGCCACCGCCGCGGTCGCCACCCCGCCGCGGTACATCCTGCGCGACTTCATCGTGCCGCCGTTCGACATCACCGACTATCCGAGTCCGCTGCAGTCCTTCCGCGGCTACGTGCGTGACGACGCCGACAAGACCCTGTTCACCGTGACGGGACTGCCCAAGGACGGCCGCGTGCGGCTGGCGACGATGGACGCGTACGACGGCATCGTCTACAACGTGTCCGACGACGGGGCCGGCTCCTCCAGCGCGTTCACCCCGATCCGCTCCAACATGTCTCCCGCGGCGACCGGCACCGCGGCCACGCTGCGGGTGGAGATCGGCGACCTGAGCGGAGTGTGGGTGCCCGATGTGGGCGCCGTCCGCGACTTCACCTTCGACGGCCCGCGGGCATCGGAACTTGCCCGCACGACGCACTTCAACGACGCCACCGGCACCGCCGTCGCCCCTGCGGGGCTTGCATCCGGCGACGCGTACACGATCGACACCGTCATCCCCGACCTCCCGAGCGACACGGCGCTGGCCGACGTGCCGTTCGCGGCTCTCAAGATGCCGAAGCAGACGGGCATTCCGGAGAAGATCGCCGACATCGCCTCCAAGGCCACAGCCAGCGCCGACACCCCGATCGAGCGCGCGCGGGCGTTGGAGAGCTACCTGCACACGCAGGGTTTCTTCAGCCACGGCCTCGGTGACGACGTCGTCTCGCTGTCGGGACACGGGGCCAACCGCATCACGTCGCTCTTCGGCGGCGACCAGATGGTCGGCGACGACGAGCAGTATGCCGTCGCGATGGCCCTGATGGCGACGCAGCTGGGCATGCCTGCGCGCGTCGTGATGGGCTGGCACGCCGACGAGAAGCACCCGCAGGACGGTCCGACGCTCACGGCCACCGGCGGCAACCTGCACGCGTGGGTGGAGATCGCCTTCCAGGGCTACGGCTGGGTTCCATTCGATCCCACCCCCGACGAGGACAACAAGCCCAACGACCAGTCGACCAAGCCGAAAGCCAACCCGAAGCCGCAGGTGCTCCAGCCGCCGCCGCCCGCGCAGCAGCCCGCCGACCTGCCCCCGGCGATCGCGGAGAACCGTGACCAGGACGAGGAGCAGGCCGCAGACCTCAGCTGGCTCGGACCCGTGCTGCTGTACGGCGGCCTCACCCTCGGCATCCTCCTGCTGCTGGCGGCGCCGTTCATCGTGATGGGCGTGATCAAGGGCGTGCGCCGTGCGCGCCGCCGCAACGCCGAGCGCACCGCGGACCGCATCTCGGGAGGCTGGGACGAACTGGTCGATTCGGCCGTCGACCTGCGGGCTCCGGTGGCGATCGGGGCGACCCGTGCCGAGAGCGCGCTCGTCGTCGGCTCGACTTTCGACGACCCGCGCGTCACGCAGCTCGCCACCCGCGCCGATGTGGATGTCTTCGGTCCGGGCGACCCCGCACCCGAGGATGTCGACGCATTCTGGCGCGAAGTCGATGACATCGTCGGCCAGATGCGCGGATCGACGACCGTCTGGCAGCGCCTTCGCGCACGGTTGAGCGTGCGGTCGCTGCGCCGCAGCGGCTGGTCGTGGCACGCCCTCGGCCAGGCGATCGCCGGCACCGGTCGCGCCGTCGTCGCGCGCGTGCGCCGCGGCATCCGCCCTCGTGGAACGGAGTCCTCCGATGACTGATCTGGATCTCGTGCGGCGCCCGGCACAGGTGGGCCGGCGGGTGGGCGCCTACCTGATCGACGCGGCGATCGGAATGGTCGTCCTGCTGATCGCGGTGGGCGTGTTCGCCGGTATCTCCTTCGGCACCGGAGGGGCGCTGCCCCTGCCGCTGGCCGTGGCCCTGGCGTACGTGATCGGTCTCGGTTGGTTCGTCGTCTACACCCTGATGCAGGCCGGCGCCGGCTCGCTCGGCATGCGCGCGCTCGGGCTGCGACTCGTGCGGGAGGGTGGGGCGGTCGATGCGTCGGCCCCCGCATCGCGCCTCGGCTTCGGCCGCGCGCTCGGCCGCAACCTCGTCTGGGCGTTGGGCGGCGCGATCGTCGTCGGGTACTTCTCCCCGCTCTTCGACTCGTCGCCGTGGCACCGCGGATGGCACGACCGCGCCGTGGGGGCCGTCATGACCGATGTCGCCGGCCGTTCGCCGGTGCCGGCAGCAGATTCCCGCGCGGAGGCGGCGCCCCCGTCGCCCCCGTCGAGTCTGGCGCCGACGGTGCTACCGGCTGCCCCGATTCTGCCGGAGGGGCAGGCGCCCGAACTCGGCGGCTGGTCGCGCGCCGAGCCTCCCGCGCCGGTGCGGAGCACTCCGCTCGCGAGCGGCGTCATCTCCTTCGTCCCCGGGGTGAGCGACGCCGACCGACTCGATCAGCCCGCGCCCGCGCCCGCACCCGGCCTGCCGACGGTGGAGGTGTCCGACGCGACGCCGCCGGTCTCCGGCGCACCGGCCGCCGATCGCGGGCCCGTATCCGGTGCCGGCGTGGTCATCGAGAGCATCGACGAGACCCGGATCTCCACCGGAGAGCGTCCATTCGCGCGCCTCGTGTGGGACGACGGAACGCGGCAGGCGCTCTACGGTCGCACGCTCTTCGGCCGTAATCCCGCACCCGAGACGGGCGCGATGGTCTCACCCGTGCGCGATGAGACGCTGTCGCTGTCGAAGACGCATTTCGAGATGATCCCCGACGACGATCGCGCGGTGTGGGTGGTCGATCGGCACTCCACCAACGGGGTCGCGGTGCGCCGCGGTGACGACCTCCTCCCGCTGGAGCCGGGCGAGCGCACTCGGGTCCGCGCCGGAGACGTGCTCGTCTTCGGCGACCGGCAGGTGACCGTCGAGGTGACCTCGTGATCGACGCCACGTCCGCGGGGCCGCCGATCGTCGTCCGCGTCGGTGCGGCGTCGCACACGGGTCTTCGCCGCCGCGTGAACGAAGACGCCTACCTCGCGCAGGCGCCCCTCTTCCTCGTCGCCGACGGGATGGGCGGACACGACGCGGGCGACCGCGCCAGCGCTGCGGTCGTGGCCGAGTTCGCCCACCTGGTCGGCGGTGCGAGTCTCGCCATCGACCAGGTGCGCGCGGCGCTGCGGCGCGCCCGGTCGCGTGTGGAGGCGATCGCCAGCGACGGACGCGCGGCGGGCACGACGCTGTCGGGCGTCGTCGTCGCCGACGTCGGTGGGGTCGGATACTGGCTGACCGTGAACGTCGGCGACTCCCGCACGTACCGCTTCGCGCAGGGCGTGCTCGAGCAGATCAGCGTCGATCATTCGGTCGTGCAGGAACTGCTCGACGCCGGCGTGCTGTCCGGCGCCGACGCCGCGACCGACAGCCGCCGCAATGAGATCACGAGGGCGATCGGGGCCGGAAGCGAAGGGCAGGCCGACTACTGGATGGTGCCGGCCGAGCCGGGCGATCGCATCCTGGTCTGCTCCGACGGCCTGTCCGGCGAGGTGCCGGCCGATCGTCTGCGCGACATCCTCGCCGAGGAGATCGATCCCGAAGCCGCGGCGACGCGACTGATCCATGAGGCGTTGCTGCACGGCGGACGCGACAACGTCACCGCGGTGGTCGTGGATGCCGTGCACGTCGCCGGCTTCGACGACGTGTACGACACGGCACCCGCAGGGGCGCGCCGAGCCGAAGCGGACGGCGACACCCGACCGCGCGCGGGCACGAGAGGTGATGTGTGATAACGGATGCGATGACGAAGACGCGGATCGACTACCGGCCGGCGACGACGACCGACGCCTGGTGGCTCGCCGCCGACGGCGACGCCGTCGTGCTGCTGTCTCCGGCCGTGTCGGCCGCGACGGCCGCCGGCGTGTGGCGCGGGCTGGGTGCGGGGGGCATCGGTGCCGTTCTCGAGGCGCTCACGGGTGCGTTCGGTACGTCCCTCACGGCGATCCCGCCGTTCGCACTCGCGATCGCGGAGGCGGGCGGTGCGCGCGTGGCCGTGCGCGGTGACGTCGAGGTCGTCGTGGAGGGCGATCACCCCGAGGCCGTGTCGGGGCGGGGAGTGGCTACCTGGACAGAGCGCTTCGTCCCGGGCGCCGTGCGTGTGAGTGTCGCCCCGCACCCGGGCACGCACGCACCCGCGGCCGACGTGCCGCTGCAGTCCGGAGTGGTGCGCGCCGATCTCGTCGAGGTCGTCCTCGCCGCCGCATCGGTTGCTTCCGCTCCCTCTGTTTCTCCCGTTCCGCCGGCAGCCTCCGCGCCGGCCGTGGCTCCGGCCCCCGCGGTGGCTCCGGCCGAGGCCCCGGCCGACGCGCCGTCTGACGCCGAGGAATCGTCGGATGCCGAGGAAGAACCGGCCGTCGGCGTCACCTCGGCATCCGCCGTCTCCTCGGAATCGGTCATCGATTCGGTGCCGCCAGGGCTGTTCGACGGCGCCCCCGTACCGCAGCCCGCGCCGGACGCCGAACCGCAGCCCGCGGCGCCGGCTGCCGACACCTCGGCCGACACGCTGATCCCCGAGGCGACCGGCGTTCAGGATGCCGCCGCGCCCCCGGTCGACGAATACGACCTCCTCTGGGGCGAGACGGTCGCACGCCCGGTCTCGGCCGCCGCCATCGTCGTCGCGGACCCCGAGGACGCGCACCCCGACGACGTCGAGACCGCGTCCGGCGAGCCCGCGTCGCCAGAGCGCGAGCCCGCGCCACGCGACGACCTCGGCGACCTCGGCGACCACGACGGTGCGACGATCGCCGTCGCCGAGATGCGGGCGCTGCGCGCCGAGCGACCCGCATTCGATTCGACCGACAACGTTCCCGCCCGCCGGCCGGCTCGCGGGCGCATCCGGTTGTCGACCGGTCGGGTCGTCGAGCTCGAACGCCCGGTGATCATCGGCCGTCGCCCGAAATCGACGCGCACCACGGGAGCCGACCTCCCGACGTTGGTCGCGGTCGACAGCCCCGATCAGGACATCTCGCGCAGTCACGTCGAGATCCGTGCCGAAGGCGAGCACGTGCTCGTCACCGATCTCGACACGACGAACGGCACCGTGCTGCTGCGCGGCGGCAGCGAACCGGTGCGGCTGCACCCGAACGAGCCGACGATGGTCGTCACCGGTGACGTCCTCGATCTCGGCGATGACGTGACCGTGACCTTCGAGGACCTCCCGTGAGCGCCGCCAAGCGTCCGCCGGCACCGCCGCCTGCCCTGCCTGGATTCACCTACGTCGACGTGCTCGGCTCGGGTGGGTTCGCGGACGTCTATCTCTATGAGCAGCAGCTTCCCCGCCGCCGCGTCGCGGTGAAGGTCATGCTGCCCGACCGCTTGGCGTCGGGCTCGGCCGAGCAGTTCACCGCCGAGGCGAACGTCATGGCCCTGCTGTCGACACACCCGGCGATCGTGACGATCTACCAGGCCGGCGTGTCCGACGACGGCCGGCCTTACCTGGTCATGGAGTACTGCTCGCGGCCCAACCTGCAGGTGCGCTCCCGTACGGCGGCGTTCTCCGTCGCCGAGGCGCTGCGGGTGGGTGTGCAGGTCGCGGCCGCCGTCGAGACCGCGCATCGCGCCGGCATCCTGCATCGCGACATCAAGCCGGCCAACATCCTCGTCACCGAGTACAACCGCCCCGCGCTCACCGATTTCGGCATCGCGACGACGGCGGAGTCGGAGGAGTCGTCGGGGGGCATGTCGATTCCGTGGTCGCCGCCGGAGGCGTTCAGCGACGCCCCGGGATCCGGGGTCGCCACCGACGTCTATGCGCTGGGCGCGACCGTCTACACGCTGCTGGCCGGGCGCTCGCCGTTCGAGCAGCCCGGCGGCCGCAACGGCGGCGCCGATCTCATCCAGCGCATCGAGTCCCAGCCGGTGCCGCCGCTGACGCGGGCCGACGCCCCTGCCTCGCTGCAACTGGTGCTCGAGCGCGCGATGGCCAAACGTCCGGGCGATCGGTACGAATCCGCCCTCGCCTTCGCCCGTGCCCTGCAGCGCGTGCAGATCGAACTCGCCCACTCGGTCACCCCGATCGACATCCTCGACGATGCCCCGCACGAGGATGCCGACGACGACGCCGACGGCGAGCTCACCCGGGTCCGCGGCATCGTCAGCATCGAACCGAACACGAACCCCGCGGCCGGCCCCACCCGCCGCCGTGACAGGGACAACCCGTGGGCGCCCGAGACGACGGGCACCCTGCCCGCGGCATCCACCTCCTCCGCCCCGGCCGACACGGCCGAGCCGACGCTGTTGCGCGGCCCGGTCTCGATCGCTCCACAGGTCGACATCGATACGTCCTCGACGATCCGCCGCCCCGCCGCCGGGGCGCCGGCGACGGCGCACACCCTCGATCCCGCGGCCGCACGCACGGCGACCGCACCGGAGGCCGACGCCGTCGCGGGCGGGGACGAGCCGGTGGTACCGCGGTCCCGCCGCGGTCTGTGGATCGGTCTCGGCATCGCCGCGGCCGTCGTCGCCGTCGTGGGGGCCGTCGCCGTCGGTGCGAGCCTGTTGGCGCCCGCCGTCGAGCCCCAGGCGTCTCCGACGCCGTCGACGACCGCCGTCGCGCAGGACCCGTTCGAAGACGTCGTTCCCGCGGTGACGCAGCTCGCCGGCCGGATCGAGGGCGGCAACGTCGTCTTCACCTGGACCAACCCCGACCCGAAGGACGGCGACGGGTACCTCTGGTACGCGTACACGCTGGCCGGCAACGGCGACGTCCGCAAGGTCACCGAGACCACGGTGTCCCTTCCCGTGGATGCCGCGGGCACCACCTGCGTCGCGGTCACTCTTGTCCGCAAGAGCGGCGTGGCGAGCACCGAGATGCGGAAGTGCGTCCCATGACCGACATTCACGACACGGTTCCGCCCCTCGACGAGGCCGCAGCGGATGCCGCGAGCAGCGACATCACGGTGGAGTTCGCGGGCGAGTACATCACGGTGCCGTCGGGCACACGGTTCACGATCGGCCGGGAGGGCGATCTCGCGATCGACGACAACCGGTTCCTGCACCGCCACTTCCTCTCGATTGAGCAGTCCGCCGGGCTGTGGTGGCTGGTCAACATCGGTTCGCGCCTGTCGGCCACCGTCACCGACACGGAGGGGCGGGTGCAGGCCCAACTCGCCCCGGGCGCCCGCCTGCCGATCGTGTTCGGAGTGACCACGGTCGTCTTCAGCGCCGGTCCCACCACCTACGAGCTGTCCGTGCACACGGCGCAGCCGGCTTTCCGCGAGACGGCGCCCGAGAGCGTTCTCGACGGGGAGTCGACGATCGGCGCCGTTCCCCTCACACCGAGCCAGAAGCTGTTGATCCTCGCTCTGGCCGAGCCGGTGCTGCGGCGCGAGGGCACCGGGATGAGCGAACTGCCCAGCTCGGCCGCTGCGGCGCAGCGCCTGGGCTGGAGCATCACCCGCTTCAATCGCAAGCTCGACAACGTCTGCGACAAGCTCGACCGTCAGGGCGTGCCGGGCCTGCGCGGCGGCGTGACCAGTTCGGCCACGAACCGCCGCGTGCGCCTGGTGGAGCACGCCGTCGCCTCGCGACTGGTGGTGCGAGAGGACCTCGCCATGCTGGACGACCCGGCGGCGTTCGATCGCGACGCCGCCGATGACGCACCGCGCAGGAAGGAACAGGGATGAAGCTTCGCACCACGCTGGTCCGCCCCGGAGGCGAGCCGGAAGACCTCGTCATCAACGCCGATGCCGATGCGACCGTGGGCGACCTCGCACGCACCATCGCCGAGCTCGATCCGCGCGGCGGCGGGGCGGCGGCAGGCGACGAGGTGACGCTCGAGGCGTTCGGCACGATTGCTCCGGGCCCGGGAGAGGTGCTGGATGCCGCGGCATCCGTCTCGCACGTCCAGCTCGGTGCGGGCTCGGCCGTGCGCATCGTGCCGACCGGCTATCAGCCGCCGCAGAAACTCGGCGACGTCGAGATCGCCTCGGGTGCCGGTGCCGGCACCACCATCCCGCTGCAGCGCGGGGTGGTCATCATCGGCCGAGACCCCCAGTGCGACATCGTGCTCGACGACCCGCTCGTCTCCAAGCGGCACGCGCGGCTGGAGGTCGGGCAGGGCCGGGCCGAGCTCGTCGACCTGAACTCCGCCAATGGCATCCTCGTCGACGGGGCGCCGGTCACCTACCTGACGGCCGCCGACGGCCAGATCGACGCCGTGCTGGGCGACACGCGCCTGCGCATCACGGCGGCCCCCGCCGACGCCACGGCGGCGCCCTCGACGTGGCGGCAGGTGCCGTTCGTGCGCTCGCCGCGGGTGGAGGCGCGCTACCTCGGCGAGGAGCTGCCCGGCACCGACCTGCCGGCACCGCCCGCTCCGCAGATGTTCCCGTGGCTGGCGATGATCGCCCCGGTGATCATGGGCGTCGTGCTCTTCTTCGTCATGAAGAATCCGATGGCGCTCGTGTTCGTCGCGGCATCCCCGCTGCTCATGCTCGGCACCTGGCTGACGACGCGCCTGCAGGGCCGCGCGCAGCTGCAGCGCGACAAAGACCGCTTCGAGCAGCAGCTCACCCGCCTGTCCACCCGGCTCGAGCAGGAGCGGGAGACCGAGCGCCGCGTCCGCCGCGGCGAGGTGCCCGAGCTCGATCCCATCTGCGCCGACGCGCTCGCCGCCGGGCCCCTGGTGTGGACGCGCCGGCCCGAGCACTGGTCGTTCCTGCACGTCCGTCTCGGCGACGGCACCGCCCCGAGCCGCAACTCCGTGGCCGAGTCGACGAAGCGCGACGCGGCGATCCCGTCGTACGTCGACCGCCTCGACGAGGTCGTCGACGCGTTCCGCGAGGTCGACGACGTGCCGATCCTCGAGTCGCTGGCCGAGGCCGGCGCGATCGGCATCGCCGGCTCGACGGCGCGCGTCGGCGACACGGCGCGGGCGCTGCTGGCCCAGACGGCGGGGCTGCACGCGCCGTCCGACGTCCACATCGTCGCCTTCGTCGGCCCGGCCACCCGTGCGGCGCTTGCCGACCTCAAGTGGCTGCCGCACACGTGGGCCGCCGAGGACGCCCTCGGCACGGCCCCCATCGCCGACAACGCGGCGACCGCGTCGCGCCTGCTGGCCGAGCTGGAGGAGTTGGTCGACACCCGCACGAAGCAGCTGCGGCGTCTGCGGGCGCTCAAGGCGACGGATGCCGCGACCGCCGCGGGCGCCGAGGTCGGCGAGTCGCGGGGTCGCGAGGAAGAGATGCCGCTTCCGGCATACGTCGTGATCATCACGCCCGACGCGCCCGTCGACCGGGGTCGGCTCATCCAGCTGAGTGAGCGTGCCGCCGGCAGCGGTGTCATCCCGGTGTGGGCGACCTCGCGCGTGTCCGACCTGCCCGCCGCCTGCCGCACGTGGGTCGAGCTTCCCGCCGACGGGGAGGCGAGCGCGAACTTCGTGCGCCTCGGCACCGTCATCGCGCCGCTGCGCGTGGAGGCGTTGGATGCCGCGCGCTTCGGCGTCGTGGCCCGGGCGCTCGCCCGCATCACCGACATCGGCGATGTCGCGGAGGACGCCGGGGACGTGCCGCGCACCATCCCCCTGCTGCAGCTGCTGGGGTCGGACATGGCGACGAGCGCCGACGCCGTCATCGACCGGTGGACGCAGAATGCGTCGATCCGTGCGACGCGCTCCGGCGCGGGCTACCAGCCCAAGCTTCGTGCCCTCGTCGGACAGGGCGCGCAGGGCGCTCTGCACCTCGATCTGCGCCAGCAGGGTCCGCACGCCCTCGTCGGCGGCACGACCGGCTCGGGCAAGAGCGAGTTCCTGCAGGCGTGGGTGCTCGGCATGGCCGCCGAGTACAGCCCCGAGCGCGTGACGTTCCTGTTCGTCGACTACAAGGGCGGCTCGGCCTTCGCCGACTGCGTCAGCCTGCCCCACTGCGTGGGCCTCGTGACCGACCTCAGCCCCCATCTGGTCCGCCGGGCGCTGACGAGCCTCCGCGCCGAACTGCATCACCGCGAGCACCTGTTCAACCGCAAGAAGGCGAAGGACCTCCTCGAGCTCGAGAAGGCCGCCGACCCCGACGCTCCCCCCGCACTCGTCCTCGTCATCGACGAGTTCGCCGCACTCGCCAAGGAGGTGCCCGAGTTCGTCGACGGCGTCGTCGACATCGCCCAACGTGGGCGCTCGCTCGGCATCCACCTCATCATGGCGACGCAGCGCCCCGCCGGTGTCATCAAGGACAACCTGCGCGCCAACACCAACCTCCGCGTCGCGCTGCGCATGGCCGACGAGACCGACTCCGACGACGTCATCGGCTCGAAGGAGGCGGCACTGTTCGATCCCGGCATCCCGGGACGCGGCATCGCAAAGACCGGTCCGGGCCGCATGAACCTCTTCCAGTCGGCCTACTCGGGCGGGTGGAGCCTGCGGGCCGAAGCCGAACCCGCCGTCGAGGTGCGTCCGTTCCTGCTCGGCGACGCGCCGGTGTGGGAGAAGGCCGCCGTCGAGGCGCCCGCCGAGACCGAGGATCTCGGCCCCAACGATCAGCAGCTGCTCGTGGCGCGCTTCGGCGACGCCGCGCAGCTCGCACGCATCGCGCCGCCGCGTCGGCCGTGGCTCGACGAGCTGGCCACCACTTTCGACCAGACCAAGCTGCACCAGCGCACCGACGCCCGGCTGGTGCTCGGCGTCGTGGATGTGCCCGAGCGCCAGGACCAGGTGCCCTTCTTCTTCGAGCCCGACACCGAGGGCCACCTTGCGATCTTCGGCACCGGCGGCTCGGGAAAGTCCGTGACCCTGCGCACGCTCGCCGTGTCGGCGGGGATCACTCCGCGCGGCGGCCCCGTCCACGTCTACGGATTGGATGCCGCGACCGGGGGCCTGCGCATGCTCGAGTCGCTGCCGCACGTGGGCGCCGTCATCTCCGGCGACGACACGGAACGCATCGATCGCCTGTTCGCCACGCTCCGCAGCGAGCTCGACCGTCGCGGCGACGCGTATGCGGCGGCGGGCGCCTCCACGCTCACCGAGTACCGCGCTCTCGCCGGCCGCCCCGACGAGCCGCGCATCCTCCTGCTCGTCGACGGCTTCCCCGCGTTCCGTTCCGCGTTCGAGGGTGTGCCCGGTCGCGCCGAGGCCTACCGCGCGTTCCAGCAGGTGCTCACCGACGGTCGCGGGCTCGGCATCCATGTGGCCCTCACCGCCGACCGCGGCCAGAGCGTGCCCACCTCTTTGCAGGCGATGATCCAACGCCGCATCGTGCTGCGGATGGCCGACGAAGACGGCTATGCGCTCCTCGGGATGCCGCGCGACATCCTCGGCCCCGACGCGGCGCCCGGTCGGGCCATCGTCGACGACCACGAGGCGCAGATCGCCGTGATCGGCGGCACGTCGAGCACGAAGGACCAGTCGCTCGCGATCGATCGGATGGCCGAAGCGATGACGCGACGCGGCACGACGCCCGCTCCCGGCATCCGCGCACTGCCCGTCGAGTACGGTGCGGACGACCTGCCGGCGACGACCGCGGCGGGCGTCGCCATCGGTCTGTCCGATCTCGACCTCGGCCCGTACGGGATCGAGGCGAGCGGGACGTTCATCGTCGCCGGCTCGCCCGGCGCGGGCCGCTCCACCGCCGCCGCCGCGATCGCGCGGCAGACGCTGCGCGCGCGGCCCGACACGCCCGCGTTCTACATCGGCGACCGTCGATCGCCCGTGCAGGACGTCGTCGCGTGGACCGCGACCGCCGAGTCTCCCTCGGCGGCCATGGCGGTGCTCGGCGCCGTCGATGAGGCGGCCGACCGCGCCCAGGCGGGCGGAACCGTGCCGCTGGTCGTGCTGGAGGGCATCGGAGAGTTCGCCACGTCGATCATCGAGATGAATCTCTCCACGCTCGTCAAACGCGCCGGTCGCGGTGAGGTGTTCTTCGTCGTGGTCGGGGAGATGAGCGAGTGGACGACGAATTTCGGGCTGCTCGGCGAGATCAAGGCCGCGCGGCGCGGCGTCGTGCTGCAGCCGGAGACGATCGACGGCGAGGTCGTTCTCAAGACGCCGTTCCCCCGGTTGGTGCGGGGCGAGCTCCCGGTGGGACGCGGAATCCTGGCTCATCGTGGCAAGACCGTGCGCATCCAGTTCCCGCTGGTGGCCGGGGACGTCCCGGTCGGCGTCGAGTCGGGCGCCCTCGCCTCCTCGGCGGCGCAGACATGACCGCGGTGGGCCGGGCGCGTGGGCGCTCATGGGGAGTTCTCCCCATGGTCACGGGCCGCGACGCCGCCTATCTTCGAAACAACAAGACCTCCCGGCACACCGGCCGGGCCAGATGAAAGGGGCCCTCATGGCCAATCTGAATGTCACCTACGACCAGATGAACTCGGCCGCCTCGCGCCTGCGTGACGGACAGAACGAGCTCGAGGCGAACCTGCAGCGCCTGCGTCAGCTGGTCGCTCAGCTCGTCCAGGACGGCTTCACCACGAGCCGCGCCTCGGGCGCTTTCGACGCCTCGTACACCGAGTTCACCACCGGTGCGACCAAGACGGTCCAGGGCATCGAGGGCATGGCCTCCTTCCTCGAGAAGGCCGCCCAGGCCCTGCAGTCCACCGACGAGCAGCTCGCCAGCCAGCTCGGTCAGTGATGTCGACCTGCGGGGCGCTCGCGCGCCCCGCAGGTTCACGAGGCCTTCCACCCGCTTCCGTCACCCGGACACCGCGGGTGGCGGGCCTCGCGAACCTCGGGAGAAGAAGATGACTGACCTTCAGCTCGACTTCGATGCGTTGCGCACGGCGCGCACCCGCGTCGACGACGCGCTGTCGACCTTCGAGTCGGCCGGCACCGTCGGCGGCGACCTCGCCGGACTCACCGGTGAGGACCGGTTGGCCGGAAAGGTCCGCGACTTCGCGGACAACTGGGACTACAACCGGGGAAAGCTCACCGAGAAGCTCCAGTTCCTGCGCGACGGCATCGATGCGATCGTCGACAGCATGACCGAGGTCGATGCCGAACTGGCACGTCAGGCCCAGGAGGCCGCGCCCGAGACCCACAACGACGGAGAGGGGGAGGGCTGATGAGCGCCATCTCCGTCGAATTCGAAGACATCCTCCTCGGCAAGCCCGATCAGCTCGACCCGCGCGCCGCCGACCTCGTGACGGCCGCCGCCGCGATCGAGAAGGCCACCGCGTCCCTGCGCGGACTCATCGAGGGGCAGGCCTCGCGATCCACCGAGGCCCTCGCCGAGACGGCATCCGAGGTCGCCCGCTCCCTCAGCCAGGCGCGAACCCGCTATCGCAACACGGGTCAGGCGTTGCAGACGTACGCGGCCGACCTGCGCCCCATCCAGCAGGATGCGACAGCCGCGATCGCCACCGCGGAGTACTACGAGCAGAAGTCCGCGACGATCCCGAACGACATCTCCCGTCGCGAAGGCGACCTGCTGCGTGCAGAGGCGGTCGAGGCCCCGCAACCCCAGATCGACGAGATCGAAGCCGACCTGCGCCGGATGCGGCAGGCGCAGTCGAACGCGGCCTCGCAGGTACAGGACGCCCGCCAGCAGCTGTACCGGGCGCGCGAGCGCCTGCGCGCCATCGCCGACGTCGCCATCAGCCACATCGAGACCGCCATCGAGGGCGACAGCGATTCGGCGTTCGACAACTGGAACCAGTTCTGGGACGGTGCCGCCGGATGGATCGGCGAGTGGGCGGCGAACGTGCTCAAGGGCATCCTCGAAGTCCTCGGGGAGTTGCTCGCGATCCTCGTCGCCATCGTCGTCATCATCGTCGTCATCATCATCGTGATCGCGGTGCTCTCGGCGATCGCCGCCATCATCGGGTGGGTGGCCCTCGGCATCCTCGCCGCCCTCCTCGTCGGCGCCATGCTGCTCACCTTCCTCATCCGCGATGGCCTCGGCACGCCGATTCGCCGCAGCCCCGCGCCCGGCGAGGAGCTGAAGCCGAAGAAGAAGTACCCCTCCGATGCGGACGACGCCACCACGACCGACCAGTACACGTCCCAGGACTACGGCGACCTCTTCGAGGAGGTCGGCCGTCAGGATGTCGCCGGTGGTGACCAGCGCACGGTCATCCGTGTCGTCGCCATCACGGATGCCGCGGGCAACGTCATCGGCTACCGCGTGCAGCTGCCGAGTACCCAGAACTGGTCGCCGATGAACGGCGACGGCGCTCTCAACGACCTCTCCGCAGACGCCATGCTCGCCCTGTTCCCCGGCCTGGAGACGCAGTACAAGAAGGCCGTGTGGGACGCACTCGAGTCGTCGGGCGCGCTCGACAGCGACGCGCCGATCATGCTCACCGGGTGGAGCCTGGGCGGCATGATGGCGGGCGACCTGGCCACCGATCCGCGACTGTCCGGCCGCGTGCAGTCGGTCGTGACGGCCGGCTCTGCCATCGACAAGCACGCCGGCGAGATCGACCCGTCGGTGCGGGTGACGCAGGTCAACAACCGTTGGGACCCCGTGCATACGCTGGAGTTCGTCGGCTACGGACCCAACGACGTGCCGGGGCCGAACTGGCAGACCTACCACCCCGTCGACATCCGCATCCACGATGCGAACATGTACGGTGAGCTCGCCGACGACCTGGTTCCCGAGGTGCGGCCGGGCGACGAGATCTTCTTCGCCGACGATCTGAAGAACACGCACGAAGAGGTGTATGAGATGGTCTACAGCCGTGGCTGAGCTGCGCCGCGCCGGAGTCGGGGCGACCATCGCCCTGGCCATGATCTTGACACTGACGGGATGTAGCGGGATGAATGAGAACGCGGTTTCCGAGCGGCTGACGCAGGCGTCGGGCATCAACGGCGCGATGGTCGAGGTGCAGCATCCCGGTGCCCCCTGGGTCAACAAGATCGTCATCCGACTGTTCGTCCGCGACGCCTCGGCCGCCGCGGTCGCCGACGACGTGCGCGCCGTCGCCGCGTTCGCCGTCGATGATCGCGACCTGGGCGGTCAGCCCCTCACGCTCCTCGCCGTGCAGGGTTCGCCGGGCGACTTCTCCGATCCCCTGACGGCGACCATCACCGACAGTGCCTACGTCATGGGCAGCGTCTCCGAGATCCTCGGGGCGGGCAAAGGCGTCGAGAATATCCTCGACCTCAGCGCCGCGGACGTCAGCCGCATCGCACAGCGGTGAGCGTCGACACGACGCCGCAGCTGCGCTTCCGGCTGCCCGGCGAGTGGATCGCGGTCGACCCGCGCGACGAACAGGCGGCACGCGAGCACAGTGCGGTGATCGCGCGCGAGCTGGTGGGAGCAGCCGACGACGCGGTGCTCACCCGCCGCCGCGTGCAGCGAGGTTTCGACGAGGCGGCCGCTGCGGCGCGGGAGGCCTCGGCCCATCTGTTGCTGATGTGCCGCGAGATCGCGCCGGGCATCCCCACGCCCGTCACGATCACCGTGCACACGCCGATCACGATCACGCCGTCGGTGGGCACCGCGGCCGAGGCCGTGATGCGCGCGTTCGAGCTGAGCCTTCCGCACACCGGCGAGCCCGATCTGCAGACGGCGACTCGAGTGGATGCCGCAGGCTCGGCCGTGCTGCGTCTGCACGCCGTGAGCACCCAGCTCATCGAGGAAGACGGCGCCTCCGCCGAGCAGAAGCGCCTCGTCGCCCGATACTGGTACACCGTGCCCGGCCACAAACAGGTCGCCCTCGTGCAGATGTCGACGCCGCTGGGTGACATCCCGCACGCCATGCTGGGCCTCTTCGACGCGATCGTCGCCGGCTCGTCGTGGAGTGCGGCCGACGCGGCCTGATGCTCAGCTGCGGGAGTGGCCCAGCACCTTCACGATGATGCCGCGGCGGCGCAGCTCGGCGATGGCGTGCGTCTCTTCATCGACCGTGCGACCGAGGGCGTGCTTGTCGGCGACGACGACGACATCGCCCGACACGAGGCGGCCGAACAGGCGGTTGAGGCGCTCGGCCCAACTCTCCCCGGTCTCGGGGGCGGGGTGGCGGAAGCCCTCGATCGGCACCCCGAAGTCTGCGAGGGCGTCACGCTGCGCGATCACCGACGGCAGATCGTCGCGCGCGACGACGAGTCCTACGAGGCGTGAGCCGGCGGGACGGGCCGCCCACCAGTCCGTGCCGGACACCACGACCGGCACGGCCGACGTGACGGCGGGCAGGGCGACCGACTCGGCGTAGTCGGCGGGGGCGCGCTGGTCGTCCGGCTGATCGGTGCTCACGGCATCCATTGTGTCCTACCGCGCCGACACGCGAGCCGATCCGCGACGCGATCCGGTTCAGTCGTCGGGGTCGCGTCGCAGCTGGATGCTGAGCTGGTCGGCGTCCAGCTGCGCGAGAGCGTGTCGGAGCGTCGCCGAGGAGTACGACCCCTCGCTGGATACCTCGACGAGACGCTCGCGCATGGCCTCGATCAGAGAGATCCGCAGGTCGATGACACTCGCGGTGCTGATCTCGGGTGCCTCGATCGGCGGGCTGCTCATGCGCTCGGCGAGCTTGGAGAGCACCTCGGGCGGAAACGGCTGGCCCGAGGAATCGGCGAGCCCGGGCGTGCGCAGGTGGGCCAGCGCCGCCTCACGCAGTTCGTCGGCGAGGCGGTCGGCCTCCTCGCTGCTGCTGCCGTCGCCGGTGGCCGACGGAATACGCAGCATGCGGATCACCCACGGCAGGCTCAGCCCCTGCACCATCAGACTCACCAGCGCGACGACGAACGCGATGAGGATCAGCAGTTCGCGGGCGGGCGTGGTGTCCGGATCGAGCGTCTGCGCCGCGGCGAGGGTGACGACACCCCGCATCCCGGCCCAGACGATGACGACGCCCTCCTTCCAGCCGAGCGGGGAGGCCTGGTAGTAGTCCATGTCGTTGAGGACGCGCCCGACGCGGGCGCGCACGCCCTCGACCCGACGCTGGGCGGAGGCGGCATCCGGCGTGCGCCGCGCCCACCGCCGCGCGACGCGCCGCGCCGCGCGCCCGGTCGTGCGCCGGACGAGTCCGCCGCGCCGCGGAGCGGGGTTCGGGTTCTCGCCGGGCTGCGGACGCAGATCGCGCAGGTCGCCCTTCTCGACGTCGAAGGCGTCCAGCCGATCGCTGAAGGCCTGCAATCGGTCACGCTGCATCCGGCGGGCGCGACGACCGATGAGTGTCACCAGACCCGACACGTAGAGCGCCCGCACCGCGAGCACGATCGCCAGGGCGGCGAGGGCGAGACCGATGCCGACGCCCACGCCGCTGTGCTTCTCGATGTTGGCGCTGACGATGTCGCGCAGCTCCAACCCCATGATGAGGAAGACCGCGCCCTCCAGCAGCAGCTCGAGCGTGTGCCAGTTCAGTTCGTCCGACACGCGCTGCTCGGGAGTCGACCAGCGGGCCGCGCCCTGGCCGGCGGTGATGCCCGCCGCGACCGCGGCGACGAGCCCCGACCCGCCGAGGTGCTCGGTCGGAAGGTAGGCGACGAAGGGCACGATGAAGCCGACGGCGGTGTTCGCCACCGGCTCGCCGATCCACCGCCGCACCCGCAGGGTCAGCAGGCCCACCGCGACGCCGATCACGACGGCGACGAGCACGCCCCAGGCGAAGGCGCCGATCGTGCTGCCCAGCGAGAACCCCGCCGCGGATGCCGCGACGGCGCTGCGCAGCAGCACGAGCGCCGTCGCGTCGTTGAGCAGGCTCTCGCCCTCCAGCATCGTGATGACGCGCGGGGAGATGCCCAGCTTCTTCGCGATCGAGGTGGCCACGGCATCCGTCGGGCTGACGATCGCCCCGAGGGCCACGGCGAGGGCGAAGTCGAGTCCCGGAATGGCGACGTAGAAGAGCGTCCCCAGAGCGAGCGCGCTGATGACGACGAGCACGACGGCCAGGCCCGCGATCGGCACGGCGTCGCGGCGGAACTCGATCGCCGGCAGGCGCACCGCCGACGCGTACAGCAAGGGCGGGAGGATGCCGACGAGGATCAGCTCCGGGGGCACCGAGAACTTCGGCATCAGGAGCGAGGCGACGAGCCCGATCGCGACGAGGATGAGCGGGCCGGCGACGCCCAGTCGTCGGGCGAGCACCGTCGAGACGCCGATCACCGCGATGCCGGCGATCAGCCACGTGAGATCGGTCACCGCCGACTCAGATCACGCCGAGGGCCTGCACCGCGTCGCGCTCGGCGACCAGCTCGGCGACGGAGGCGTCCAGGCGCGCGCGTCCACGGGTATCGAGATCGAGCCCGTCCACCACGCGGTAAGCGGTGCCGTCGCTGGTGACCGGCGCCGACGAGTACAGCCCTTCCGGCACGCCGTACTCGCCGTGCGACAGCACCGCCGCCGAGGTCCAGCCGTTCGCCGTGCCGTGGACCAGGTCGTGCACGTGCGAGATCGCGGCGTTGGCGGCGGAGGCCGCCGAGGACGAGCCGCGCACCGAGATGATCTCCGCTCCGCGCTTCGCGACGCGAGGCACGAAGACGTCGTCGAGCCAGGATGCCGCGGCATCCGCCCCGCCGAGCTTGTCGGCCAGCGCATCGAGCACCGGGCGACCGTTCACGCTCGCGTGCGCCACGTCCGGGAACTGTGTCGCCGAGTGGTTGCCCCAGATGGCGACGCCCTGCACCGCCGTCACGGGCACCTCCAGAGCGGCGGCGAGCTGGGCGAGGGCACGATCGTGATCCAGCCGGGTCAGCGCCGCGAAGCGCTCTCCGGGGATGTCGGGCGCGGACGCCGCGGCGATCAGCGCATTCGTGTTGGCGGGGTTTCCGACCACGACGACGCGGATATCGGCGGCGGCGACCTCGTTGAGCGCCGCGCCCTGCGGTCCGAAGATGCCCGCGTTGGCCGCGAGCAGGTCGGCACGCTCCATGCCGGCGCCGCGCGGGCGCGCCCCGACGAGCATTGCGAGGTTCGCGCCGTCGAAGGCGGTGCGCGGGTCGTCGGTGATCTCGACATCGGCGAGCAGCGGGAACGCGCAGTCCTGCAGCTCGAGCGCCGCGCCCTCTGCGCTCTTCAGGCCCTGCGGGATCTCCAGCAGGCGCAGGCGCACCGGGCGGCCGGCTCCCAGCATGTCGCCGGCGGCGATGCGGAACAGCAGCGCGTAGCCGATCTGTCCGCCGGCTCCGGTCACGGTGACTGTCGTCGCATCCATGCCTCGAGCCTACGGCGACGCGTCACGGGACGATACGGTGGGGCATGACCTTCAACAGCAATGCAGAGCTGGGAGGCACGACCGCACGGCGACGAGGCCGCGGGGGAGGCACCGCAGCCGTCGCCGGCGGCGGTCTCGCCGGGCTGGGCGGCATCGCCGTGCTCCTGCTCATCCTCTTCACCGGCGGCGACGTCACGAGTCTGCTCGGCGGCGCCGGCGGCACCGCGCAGGACTCGGCGATCCAGGGCTGCGACACGGGTGCCGACGCGAACGCGAACGACGACTGCCGCCTCGTCTTCGGCCAGAAGGCGCTCGACGCCTATTGGTCCACGCACGTGCAGGGCTATCGTGCGCCGCAGCTGATCATCGTCGACGGCGCCGCCTCGACCCGCTGCGGTACCGCCTCCAACGCGACCGGTCCGTTCTACTGTCCGCCGGAGGAGACCATCTACGTCGACCCGACGTTCTTCGGCGTGCTGCGCAGCCAGTTCGGCGCGCAGGCCGGCAGCCTCGCTCAGCTGTACGTGCTCGCCCACGAGTACGGTCACCACATCCAGCAGCTGACCGGCATCATGGACCGCTACCCGAATGACGGGACCGGCCCGGACAGCAACGGCGTGCGCACCGAGCTGCAAGCCGACTGCTACGCGGGCGCGTGGATCGCCGACGCGACGGAGGCGAAGGACGCCAACGGCGTCGCCTACCTCCAGCGGCCCACCGACGCCGAGCTGCGCGATGCGCTGGATGCCGCGGCCACCGTCGGCGACGACAACATCCAGGCCCAGTCGGGCCGCGTGAACCCCGAGACCTGGACCCACGGCTCGAGCGCCCAGCGGCAGCGCTGGTTCACGGCGGGCTATCAGAACGGGCTCGGCGCCTGTGACACCTTCTCGGTGTCGGGAGGAGAACTGTGAACGGCCCCGCCCACCTGGACGACATCCTCTACCCCGACATCGAGCCGTACGAGACCGGATACCTGCTGGCCGGCGACGGTCAGCGCGTCTACTGGGAGCAGTCCGGCAATCCCGACGGCAAACCGGTCGTGTTCCTGCACGGGGGCCCCGGTTCGGGCACCTCCCCGTGGCACCGGCGGTTCTTCGACCCCGCGAAGTACCGGATCGTGCTGTTCGACCAGCGCGGCTGCGGAAAGTCCACGCCCCACATGAGCGCGCCCGACGCCGACCCGCGCTTCAACACCACCTGGCACCTGGTCGCCGATATCGAGCTGCTGCGGCGCAACCTCGGCATCGAGAAGTGGCAGGTCTTCGGCGGATCGTGGGGGTCGGCGCTCGCGCTGGCGTATGCCCAGTGCCACCCGGATGCCGTGAGCGAGATCGTCCTGCGCGGCGTCTTCACCCTGCGACGCCATGAGTTGGAATGGTTCTACGAAGGCGGCGCCGCGGCGATCTTCCCCGACCGGTGGGAGAGCTACCTGGCGCCGATCCCCGTGCTGGAGCGCTCGCGTCTGATCGAGGCGTACCATCGCCGTCTCACCGACCCGGATCCCGCCGTCCACGAGCCGGCCGCGATCGCGTGGACCACGTGGGAGATGTCGACGCTCACGCTGCACCCCGACCCGGACCTCGTCGCGTCGATGACCGATGCGGCCACCGCGGTCGCGTTCGCCCGCATCGAGAACCACTACTTCATGCACGGCGGATGGCTGCGCGAAGGACAGCTCATCGACGACGTCGGCGCGATCCGCGGCATCCCGGCGGTCATCGTGCAGGGCCGCTACGACATCTGCACGCCGATCATGACGGCGTGGGACCTGCACCGGGCCTGGCCGGAAGCCGAGTTCGTCGTCGTCGACGACGCGGGACACGCGGCATCCGAGCCCGGCATCGCCCGCGCCCTCCGCGCAGCCACCGACCGTTTCGCCACCTGACCCCGCACCCCCGCACGCCGTGTCCCACTTTCGGCGCAGGGTGTCCCACTTTCTGTCGCCTGAGCGGGGTGCGGGCGACAGAAAGTGGGACACCGGCGGGGTGGATGCCGTGGCCTCCGCCGCCGGAGAACCGGCGGCGCTGGTAGGCTGGAACCACTTGCGGCACCGCTCCGGTGCCTCTCGCGTCGTAGAACGCTTCCCTCGCCGCCCGGTTCTGACCGGATGATCGGCTGACATTCTTCGTACGGCGACCCTGTGCGCATCCGCGCAGAGGCCACCGATCCGGGCCCCCGTGCCCAGAAACACCACCATGTCTGACATCACCTTCGGCGCGCTCGGCGTGCCCGCCCCCCTCCTCGACGTCCTCGCGAAGGACGGCAAGACCACCGCGTTCCCCATCCAGGTCGACACCCTGCCCGACACACTCGCCGGTCGTGACGTGCTCGGCCGCGGCAAGACCGGTTCGGGCAAGACGCTCGCCTTCTCCATCCCGCTCGCCGCGCGCCTCGGCGGTCCCCTCGCCGGCGGCACCCGCCGCTCCGGCCGCGTGCTCGGTCTGGTGCTCGCGCCCACCCGTGAGCTCGCGACGCAGATCAATGCGACCCTCGAGCCGCTGGCCGCGGCGTACGGCATGACGACGACGACCATCTTCGGTGGCGTCAACCAGAACCGCCAGGTCGCCGCGCTCAAGGCCGGCGTCGACATCATCGTCGCGTGCCCCGGCCGTCTCGAAGACCTCATCTCGCAGGGCTTCGTCAAGCTGGATGCCGTGGAGATCACCGTCATCGACGAGGCCGACCACATGGCCGACCTCGGGTTCCTGCCGTCGGTGACCCGCATTCTCGACAAGACCCCGCGAGACGGTCAGCGACTGCTGTTCAGTGCGACGCTGGACAACGGCGTCGACAAGCTGGTCACGCGCTTCCTGCAGAACGAGGTGCTCCACTCCGTCGACGAGGCCCACTCGCCGGTCGCCGCGATGACCCACCACGTGTTCCACGTCGGCGGCGTCGACGAGAAGAAGGAGCTCGTGCGCACCCTCGCGTCGGGGATGGGTCGTCGCATCCTCTTCATGCGCACGAAGCATCACGCCAAGAAGCTCGCCCAGCAGCTGACCGCGCAGGGCATTCCGGCGGTCGACCTGCACGGCAACCTGTCGCAGCCGGCGCGCGACCGCAACCTCGCCGCCTTCAGCTCCGGCGCTGCCAAGGTGCTCGTCGCGACCGACGTGGCGGCGCGCGGCGTGCACGTGGACGATGTCGAACTCGTCATCCACGTCGACCCGCCGATGGAGCACAAGGCCTACCTGCACCGTTCGGGCCGTACCGCCCGTGCCGGCGCCGAAGGGTCGGTCGTCACCCTCGTGCTTCCCGGTCAGGAGAAGGACGTCAAGGATCTGCTGCGCAAGGCCGCGATCTCCGCGACGCCCGTGCCCGTGACCGCGGCATCGCCGCAGGTGACCGCGCTGGTCGGCGAGGTCGCCCCCTACGTCGCACCCGCACCGAAGTCTGAGCAGCCCGGTCGTGGCCAGGGCGGCGGCGGTCGCAGCCAGGGAGCGAACGCGCAGCGCAAGCGCGCCGCGCGCGAAGGCGCCCAGGGCCAGGGCGGCGCCCGTGGTCAGGGCGGCCGTGGTGGCCGCGGCGCCGGTCAGGGAGCGCAGGCGGGTCAGCCCCGCACCGACCGTTCCGGTCGTCCGGCCGCCGAGCGCTCCGCCGCCGGGCGCGAGCAGCGTCCTGCTCGCGACCACCGCCCTGCCGAGCGGTCGGCGCAGCCCGCGGCATCCGGAAACGCCCGCACCACCGGCCGTCGTGCCTCGCACGGCGGTGGCACCGGCGGCGGAAAGCTCATGGTCGGCTCCGTCGTCCGCCAGAACGGCGGACCGCGCCGCGCCGGGCGCTGATCTCGATCGCCCGCTGATCCGATCCGTGCGCTCAGATGCCGCGGATCAGATCGGCGGCGCGCTCGCCGATGACGATGGCGGGGGCGTTGGTGTGCCCGCGGATGACCGTCGGCATGACCGACGCATCCGCGACCCGCAGGCCGTCGACACCGCGCACTCGCAGCTCGGCGTCCACGACGGATGCCGCGTCGAGCCCCATCCGCGCCGTCCCGACCGGATGGTAGAGCGTGTGCGAGTAGCGCCGCAGCGACAGCTCGATCCGCTCGGCCGCGCTCATGCGCTCGCCCCCGATCGGCTGCACCCAGCCTCCGGTCGTCACAGCACGCAGAGCCGGAGCCGCGATCAGGCGCTCGCACTCCGCGAGGCCGGCGCGCAGGGTCTCGGCGTCGATGCCCTCCGGGTCGGTGAGATACGCGGGGTCGATGATCGCGGCATCCGTCGGATCGCCGGAGGCGAGGCGGATGCTACCGCGACTGCGCGGCTGCAGCAGGATCGCGCCCACCGTGATGCCCTCCGCGGGCGGCGGCACCAGGCCTTCACCGACGTACGGTGCCGTCGCGAAGATGATCTCGATGTCGGGCAGGTCGGTGGGCGCGCCCGTGTGATCGGCGACGGCGGTGCGGACGAAGCCGTAGGCTTCGGCGACGTTGGAGCTCAGCATGCCGCGCCGGGCGCTCACATAGCGCGCGAGCTGAGCGGGCCGCCGCGCTCCGTACAGCGTTCCGCCGCGCGCCGCGGGCGCGAGACCGGCGACGAGATGATCCTGGAGATTCTGGCCCACCTGCGGTGCGTCCACGCGCACGGGGATGCCGTGGGAGACGAGGTGATCCTCGGGTCCGATGCCGCTCAGCATCAACAGCTGCGGGGTGTTGATCGCGCCCCCGCAGAGGATGACCTCACGCCGAGCGCGGGCGTGGCGGGTGATGCCGCCGAGATCGACGTAGACGCCCGTGGCCCGCGGCGCCGCACCGGCATCGCGCTCGGCGAAGGTGACCCGCCGCACCAGCGCGTCGGTGAGCACGCGGAGGTTCCGGCGTCGACGCGCCGGACGCAGGTAGGCGTCGGCGGCCGAGGCCCGTGCGCCGCGATGCTGCGTGACCATCGTCTGCGAGAAGCCCTGCCTCGTCGGGAGGTTCGCCGGCGTCACGGGATGCCGCAGCTCGCGCGCCGCCTGGAGGAAGGCGGCCGTGTGCGGACGGGGGTCGCGCTGGTGTTCGACGGACTGCGGGCCTCGGGTGCCCTGCGTGGCATCGACGGCATCCTGAGTGGCCTCCGCGCGCACGAAGGAGGGTGCGAGCGCATCCCACGACCGCGTCTCGCCCGCGGTCTCGGCCCAGGCGTCGTAGTCGGCCGCGAACCCGCGGATCCACATCATGGCGTTCAGCGATGACGACCCGCCCAGGGTCTTGCCGCGCGGCCAGTAGATGGTGCGCCCTTCCAGCTCGCGCTGGGGGACCGTGTCGTAGTTCCAGTCGTAGCGACCGCGGAACAGCGTCGAGAACGCCGCCGGAACGTGCAGTTCGAGGGCCGCATCCGTGGGGCCGGCTTCGAGCAGCAGCACGCTGACGGCGGGATCTTCCGTGAGTCGGGCAGCCAGTGCAGCGCCGGCCGAACCTGCCCCGACGATCACATAGTCGGCTTCGAGGGTGCCGCCCGTCGCCGCCGGCCGCGGGCTCATGCGCCGAAAGCCTTGACGAGGGTGAGCGCCATCTTCGCCGGGTTGCCGTCGATGCGGAAGCGGGTGAAGCCCTCGCACACCGCCGCTCCGGTTCGCGAGGTGACGAACCACGGGGGCTTCGGCAGCACCGAAAGCCCGTAGCCTCGGACGGCCGACGACGCCGAGCGCGGGAAAGGCCGGAACGGCCCTCGCACGACCGTGCGTTCGACGTGGTCGAGCAGCAGGGCGTTGTGCACGACGCCCATGCCGCTCGGGGCGTCGTCGAGGGTGCCGCCGGGGAAGGCGCCCCAGGTGGCGGTCGGGGTGAGGAAGCCGAAGGCCGTCCACGCATTGACCGCGACCGTTCCGTAGCGGAGGTCGGCGAGAGCCCTCTCGAACCCGTCGCCCAGAGCCCGCTGCGTCTCGGAATCGATCAGCACGTTGGCACCGAGAGTGCCCACGAGTCGTTCGTTGGCATGGGCGACGGCGTTGTCGAGGAACTCCTGGCCCGTCCCGCGCAGGGCCACCACCCCGAGAACCGGCGAGAAGTACTCCGTCGTCTCGAGGGCCTGCGCGTCGGACGGGGTCGTCTCGATGAGGGCGCGTGTGCCGCCGCCGCACCACGCGGCATCCGGGTACGACGTGCGGGCAGCGTCGAGCTTGCCCTGACTCTGCGGATACCAGACGGGGCGGGACGGCGCACGGTCGTACGCCGTGCGCAACGCGTCGAGGAACGCGTCGCGCTGCGCCCAGTCGTCCGAGAGCAGCACGACCTGGCCGGCGATGCAGTTGTGGCCGCTGTTGTGCAGGCGCATGGTGACGACGTGCTCGGCCTGGAAGCGCAGGTCGGCGACCGACCACCGGCCCGGCACGACGATGATCGGCGAGACTCCGCCCAGTTCCGCCGTGATCGGCTTCTTCAGCAGCGGCCTGCCTTCGCGGCGGCGGCGTGTGGCGGCACCCGCCGCGGCGGGGGTGTGCGAGGGACCCCACACGATGGAGCGGAACGTCGCCTCCGATCCGGTGATGTGGACGTGGTCGATCTCCGGATGCTGGGTGAGGTAGGCGCCCACATCGCCGCCGCCGCGGACGATCCGCAGGAACCCGGGCTCGATGAGCGGTGCCAGCGCGCGCTCGAAGACGGACACCAGCGCGTCCTGCGTCGGATTGACCTTGAGCAGAGCGACCCGGTTCGACGCCAGCAGCTCGTACAGCACGTCGAGGTAGGGGATGGAGGTGATGTTGCCGGCGCCCAGCACGAGCCCGACGCCGCCCGCGCTCGCCGGATCGAGCTGTGCGAGCCCCGCCTCTCGTCGCGCCGTCGCGGCATCCACTCCCGGCTGCAGCCAGACCTCGGTGGCATAGCCCGACAGCAGCAGGGCGTCGGTGGCCGACAGCGGCGAGGTGTGCACCACGGTGCGGTCGCCGGGCGCCGCGCTGATGCGGACACCGTCCACCGGCGAGCGTCCGATGGAGAGGGCGCGGAGGGTGTCGGCGTAGGCGTCGAGGGCGACGATGGCTGCGTACGGCCCCGACAGCCATTCCTCACCGCGAAGCGGGTGCCCGGGCGGCAGGCCCTTCGACACGGATGCCGCGTCGGCCCATTCGGCCGCGACCGCGGACGTCGCGACGCGGACGCGCTGCAGCAGCGTGCGACGTTGCGCGAGAGTGAGAGCGCTCCAGGCGCGCTGCCCGGCGCGAAGGGCCGTGATCGCGGCATCCAGCTGGTCGCGCACGTCCTCGGCCAGGGCGGGCGCGGCGGTGGATCGTTTCGCTGTGCTCGGAGCTTCTGCGGTCACGGCGTTCTCCTTCGAAGCGGTGGTCGCGCTCGCGCGCGGGCCTCCAGCTTACGACCGGATGAGACGCGGTTCCCGGAAGCGTGCGACGCGATGCCGCGCCCTGTCGCCATCGAGCGTCAGATCAGGGAGAGCTCGCGCAGCTTCGACTCGACGTCGGCGTTCGACGGCTCGACGTGGTGAGACGCGTCCGGGTACACGACGACGGGGATGTTCGTGCGGCCGGAGATCTCGCGGGCGACGTCCGCGGCGGCGGGGTCGGCCACCAGGTCAACGTACGTGTATTCGACACCCAGCTCGTCGAGCTGCTTCTTCGTGCGGATGCAGTCGCGGCACCAGTCGGCGCCGAACATCGTGATCGGAGTCTTCTCGGAGGTCATGATTCCAGGGTACGCTCGCCGGCGCGGGCCACGGCCGGGGTGACGATACGCGCGGTCGCCTTGCGCTTGGGCGCGTAGACCCAGAGCGCGTGATAGACGAAGCGCACGACGAACGCCGCCGCAAGGGTGATGGCCGCGGCCAGCACGCTCGGGATGTGGGCGCCCTGCACGAGCAGGGGGATGATCGGGATGCGCACGACCGCTTCGACGTTGTTGAACGCGAACGACTTGAGGAATCGCATCCACATCGCTCCGGACTCGGAGCGCATGTCGGCGAAGACGAGGTACTCCAGCAGCAGGAAGTTGCCGATGATCGTCACCTCGCTGGCGATGATCGCCGCGGAGACGTAGTTCATCCCCAGGTGGACGAGACCCCACATGATGATGAGGTTCGCGATCGCACCGACGCCGCCGACGAGCGCGAACGCCGACATGCGGCCGAAGCGGAGCATGGCCAGCTGCGTGAGGAAGCGCATGCCCTGACTGAAGGTGGCCTTGGATTCGCCGGCGAAGCGCGTCGCGAACGCGAACGGGATCTCACCGATGCGCATCTGGCGGCGCGCGAGGATCTCGAGCAGGATCTTGAAGCCGCGGGGGCGCAGGTCGTCGAGGTCGACGGTGTCGCGGTCGACCAGGAAGAAGCCGGTCATCGGGTCGGTGCAGCCGTGGAGCTTCCGCGGGAACATCGCCTTCGTGAGCAGCGTCGAGGTGCGCGAGACCGCGGTGCGCGTCGCTCCGGCGAGGCCGCCGGCCGTGCCGCCCGCGACGTAGCGCGAGGCGACGACGATGTCGACGTCGCCGAGGGCGGCGCGGTCGAGCATGCGCGGGATGTCCTCGGGCGGATGCTGCAGGTCGCCGTCCATGACCAGGCACCAGCGGGCCTGGGCGTTGCGGAAGCCCTCGAGGACCGCACCGCTCAATCCGCCCTCGGGCTCATCGCGATGGATCAGTCGCACCGGGAACTCCGTCGCTGCGGCGACGGCCTGGATGGTCGCGGGCGTGTCGTCGGTGGAGTCGTCGACGAAGACGACCTCGAAGTCGACGTCGTGGAGAGCCGCACCGATGCGGCGGACCAGCTCTGCGACGTTCCCGCCTTCGTTGAAGGTGGGAACGATGACGGAAAGATCCATGGGGATGCGCTCGCGATCGGTCAGGGACAGAACCGTCTCAGCCTACCGAGGCGGAGTTGGGCAACTCCTGTGCGTGCTCTGTCAGTTCTTTCTGGTCTCTGCGGCTCTCGCGCCGGCGTCAGCCGATCTGCTTCTTGAGAGCGGCGACACCCATGCCGTAGTTGATGCGCACGCAGGGGAGTGTGAGCTTGTCGCTGCCCACCGAGACGTAGCCCTGCTCGATCGTGCGGGCCATCTCGAAGCCCGCCTGGCGCAGGCCCTCGTGCGAGGTCTCGTTGTTGTGCCCGTAGGGGTACGCCATCACTTCCTTGACGCCGCCCAGCGCGGCCGCCGAGGCGGTCATGTCTGCGGCGATCTCGGGAGCGGTCAGGTTCACCATCTGGCCCTTGCCGTTGGCTCCCGCATGATGCATGTCGTGGGTGTGGGACCGCTGCAGGATGAAGCGGTTCTGCGTGGGGACGCCCGATCCCGTGATCACGAAGGAGGTCGCCATGAGCTGCAGCTGCTCGTTGATCGGCGAGGCCATCGTGAGCCAGCTCGGGTCGGCGTCGTCGTCGGTGATGATCACCGCGTGGTCGGGCAGGTAGAGCGCGCCGTCGATGAACGCGCTCAGCTCGTCCCAGGTGGGCAGATAGAAGGACTGATCCTTGATGTACTGCATCTGGGCGCGGTAGTCCTCGATGTACGCGTAGTTGCCGCGCAGCCAGCCGGACTCGCCCTCGGGCTTCGCGGTGAACTGGTGGTACATGAGGATCGGCACGCGCGCCTTGGCGGCGGCCACGGCATCCGTCGTCGTCCACGCGCCGTAGAGCGTCTGCTGGTGGGCGGTGCAGGCAACCGGCCTCGAGCCGTTGATCCGCGTCGCGGGACTGCCGGCATGTGCAGCGGGATCGGCGGATGCCGCGGCCGCCGTCGCCGCGTCGGCGTACCAGCCTGCGAACACGCGGCCGGCCGCCCGCGGGATCGGCAGGTGGTCGTAGAGGCGGTCCTGCACTTGCAGCTGCGGCTCGAGCGTCGTGCCGTCGATGCTGAAGCTGACCGCGCACGCTCCCGGGACATCGGCATGCGCCGCCAGGAGCGCTTGAGCCGGGGTGAGCGGTGTGGGGGTCGGGGAAGGAGTGTGCGTGGTCGGTCGCGGTGACGACGTCGCGGCATCCGTGTTCTCCGTGGCGCAGCCGGCGAAGCTCGCCGTCGCCGTCAGGACCACGCCGATGGTGAGCGCGCGGATGAGGCCGCGGTGGCGGTGCACGAAACCCATGAAAACAACCCCCAAGGTCGACGGCGCGCCCCCGCGCCGCGCTCATCCTAGGAGGACAAGGTGTCGTGAACCGGAAATCACCGGGTGCGCGGATGTTTTCTTCGACTTTCGTCGCAGATTCCCTCCGCTCGGGGGGTGCTTACCCGACGTCCGAGCGGATGCCGCGACGTTCGTCCTTCGCCACGATGGCCGCGTCCAGCGCGCGTCGCAGCTGCGAGCTCGACGTGTGCGCAGTGTAGGGAAAGTAGACGACCTGCACGCCGACGGCCGCGAACTCGCGCTCCAGGCGCAGACCCTTCTCCGTGCCGCGCCAGTCGTCACCTTTGAAGAAGTGCGTGAAGCCGACCTCGCGCCACACCTCGAGCTTGTCCGGCACCGTCTCGATGTGGACATGGTCGACGTAGCGGATGTCGCGCACGATCTGCGCGCGCTCCACGGTCGGGACGAACGGTTCCACGCCCTTGACCTGGCGCAGCATCTCGTCGCTGACGACACCCGCGATCAGAAGGTCGCACTGCTCCTTGGCATGGCGAAGGATGTTCAGATGCCCGATGTGAAAAAGATCGAACGCCCCGGCGGCGTAGCCGATCGACACAGCCATAGCGAGCTCCCCCAGCTCTCGATGTGATCCGAGCTCGACGACGAGCGTCGTCCCGGTTCGAGCCCCCCGGCTCGATGCGGGCCCCCCGGCCCACGTCTGCACACTACCGCAGGTGCGCGCGAGACGACAGTGCCGTGCACCTCGACGACGGGGTGAAGCGGGGCGAGGCTGCCGCCCGGGCGCGCCGTCGGGCAAGATGGGCGCGGGGGAAGGGGCTCGCGTGAAGCGGAAGGCGCTGGGAGCGATCGCCGCGCAAGCGGCTCAGGCTGCGGTGAGCCTGGCGCTGCAGATTCTCGTCGCACGGCTGCTCGGCATCGCCGATTACGGACGCTTCGCGATCCTCTACGGCGTGATCGTGCTGGCGTCCGGCATCGTCACGGGACTCGTCGGAGACGCGCTCGTCGTGCTCGATCGTGCGGACCGACGCATTCGCGCCGGACTCGAGGTCTGGCTAGCGATCGCGGCGGCGACCAGCGCTGTGATCGCCGCCGTCGTGGCCGCGGTCACCGGCTTCGCGAGCCCTGCCGAAGCGGGACTGTTCGCCCTCGCGATGGTCGCCTTCGTCGTCGAGGAGATCGTCCGACGCCTCCTCATGGCCGGGTACGCCTTCTCGCGGGTGATCGCCGCCGATCTGACCGGCTTCGTCATCAGCCTCGCCCTGCTGGCCGCGGCAGCGGCCCTGCAGGCGCTGTCGCTCGGAGCCTTCCTCGGTGTCATCGCCGCAGGCCAGACCGTCGGCGCGATCGTCGGGTGGCGTCTGGTTCCCCGATCGGAGCGCGTCCTCGTCGGCTGGCGACGCGCGGACCTGCGCACCGTCTGGAGCTATGGAGCGTGGCGAGGGCTGCAGCAGACGTTGCGGCCGGCGATGCTGACGGCGGTACGGGTGGTCGTGCTGGCGGCTGCCGGGGCCGCCGCGGTCGGCATGCTCGAAGCGGCGCGCACCTACACCTCACCGCTCCTGCTCGTCGTCGGCGGGCTGTCGTCGTTCCTCTTCGTCCGCTTCGCCGACCACCGGCGCGAGGGCCGCTCCGGTTCGCTGCGAGAGGCCGACCGTGTCGTGCTCGTCCTCGTCGGCGCGACGGTGCTGATGAGCGCGGTGGCGCTCGGCGCCGGGCCCTGGCTGGGGCCGTTGGCGTTCGGTGTCGCCTTCGATCCGACGATGCTCGTGGCGTGGCTCGTGTACGGGCTCTCCGTGGCGGTGGTCACGCCCTACGGTGCGCTCAGCGCCGTCGCCGGGCGTCAGCGGGTGGTGTTCTTGGTTCGCCTCAGCGACACCCTTCTCGGCCTGGTGCTGACGGTCGTGATCGTGCTCGTCGGCGGCAGTCCGGCCCTCATTCCGTTCGCGCTCGCCGTGGCATCCGCGCTCGGCGGCGTCGCGCTGCGCTGGATCGCCGCGCACACGCCGGCGGAGCCCTGATCCTCTCAACCGGCTGAGAAGGGTCGGCAGGCCACGTCGACTGGTGGTAGGTTCAGCCCAGCACGAAGGCGTCGGACGAGGGAAACAGGGGTACGTCCGGCGCTCGGGCTCATCTTGGGGGGTGGGGAGCATGGAGGACGTCCCGTACGCGCGGATACTCCGCGAAGGTTGGTTGCTGGTCCTGATCGTCGCACTGCTGGGAGCAGGCGGCGCCTACGGCATCGCGAAGCTGTTGCCGGAGACATACGCGTCGACGTCGACGCTGATGCTGCAGGTCGATTCGAAGGAAGCGTCGCTGTTCGAGCGCAACCAGTTCAGCCTCGCGCGCATCCGCTCTTATCCGGAGCTCGTCGACAGTCCGGAGGTCATCGCCGGCATCCGCAGCGATCTGCACCTCTCCGCTGCCGACTACAGCGATCGCGACCTGCGAAAGATGGTGTCGGCGGACAACACGACCGACACCGTGCTGCTCGTCGTGCGCGCCGAGGCTCCCACTGCGCAGCTCAGCGCGGCGATCGCGAATGCGGCCGCAGCGCACCTGTCGAAACTCATCCAGTCGACGGAGAACTCCGACGCCGACGAGCGCTACCAGGTGAACCTCACCGTGGTGCTGCCAGCGGTCGAACCGCTCGCGCCGGTGTCTCCGCAGACGCTCGCGATCGTCGGGCTCGGACTGATCGTCGGGCTGGCCGTCGGCGGGATCGTCGCCGTCTATCGCACGGTGACCAACCGCAACGTCATCACCATCTCCGACGTGCGCCGCCTCGTCGGCATCCGCGTCGTCGGGCGCATCCCCCGCCGTCGCCGCTGGAGGCGTTCGGACGACGAGGACGAGTCCGTCGCCTTCGACGAGACCGTCGCCAATCTCGGGGTGCTGGGCGGCAGCGACCTCTCGTCCGTGCTCGTTCTGACCGCTTCGGACGATGCCATCGGGCAGGCGGAGCGCAGTGGTCTGGCGGCTGCCTTCGCTGCTGCGGGTCGTACCGTCACGATCCTGGAGACGCGCGCCACATCCGACGCCGCGGCCGAGACGCGCTCGCTCGCCGAGGTTCTCGACGGGGAGGACGTCGACGCCGCGGTGGGTGAGGCCGCGGGCCGGCAGTTCGCCGATCCTCTGCCGGTCGCGGCGGCAGCGCTGCAGGACGCACTGCCCGCTCTCCGCTCGACCCTGCGGGCGCATGTCGACGTCGTCGTGGTGGTGGTGGATGCCGCATCCGTCGCCGTGGTGCGAGAACTCGTCGACGACGCCACAGGAGTCGTGGTCGCGGTGCGGAGCGGATCGACGGCGGCATCGGCGCTGTCGGCCCTGATCACCAAGCTCTCCTTCGTGGACGTGCATCCGTTGGGTGTCGTCCTCACCGGGACCGCCCGGCATGCGTCCGGCGTCGTGACCGAGACGTGGCGCGATGCGGTGCCCGTGGGGGCCGCCGGAACGGGCGCGGCCGCACGGCCATGACGGCCGCAGGGCTCGCGATGCGCGGGCAACGGGTGCACGGGGGCGTCCACGCGGATGCCTCGCGGCCGACGCGTCGACGCTTCGCGGCTCTCGTCGCGCTGTTCCTCCTGGTCATCGTCAGCGTCATTCCGTGGCGGCCGCAGTCGTTCTACGCGGGCGGGCTCGACCCTGTGGTCGTGGCCAAGGCGGCGATCGCCCTGGTCGCGCTGGGCGGCGCCGTCGGCCTGACCCTTTTCACGCGCCGACGGATGCCGGTGGGGCTCGGTCCCGCGGCGGTGATCGCCGTCACCCTCATGATCAGCCTGCTCGGCGGGGTCGTCGCGGGCAACGGGTCGGCGACCACCGTGCTGGTCATGAGGGTCTTCATCGTCATGGCCACCCTGCTGCTTCTGCTGACGAACGCCCCGTGGGATCGGGCCGTCGCCGCCCTGTTGACGGCGATGGGGATTCTCGCCGTGGTCGCCGCCACGACGGGCGCGCGCACGCTGGTCAAGGGCCGGCTGGGCGGCGGCATCCCGGAGATCCATCCGAACGAGCTCGCCGGACTCGCCGCCCTTCCGCTGATCGCCCTCGTCGTTCTGATCCTGCGCCGCGGTGTGCGCGTGTCGGCCGTGATCGCGAGCGTCGTCCTGTTCGGGATCGTGGTCGCCACAGGATCGCGCATCGCCCTCGTCGGCATCCTCTTCGGCGCGATCGTGGCGCTGGTGACCAACGGCGTGCGTCGGCGCGGCGTCCTCTACGCCCTTCTCGTCTTCGTCCCCGTCATCTATGGTGTCATCGTCTTCACCGGCGTCGTCGACGGCCTCGCCAGCCGCGGCGGCACGTCGGCGGAGAGCACGGCGTTGGATTCCCGTCTCACGGGCTGGCAGGTGGTCCTCGGCTGGGATTGGGCCTCGTGGCAGCGTTGGCTGGGCGTCGGTCTGTCGGTCAAAGAGGTCGCGGTCCAGGAGAAGTGGCGATCGTCGCAGGTGCTCGACAGCAGCTGGGTCTCACTTCTGGCGCAGGCGGGACTGCTCGGAGTGCTGCTGATCGGTCTGCTGGTGGCGTGGTGCGTGATCACCGCCGTCACAGCGGCGTCGCGTCGCGGACTGCTGTTGCCGCTGCTCACGATGTTCGTCATCCGCACGTTCACCGAGAGCGGCATGGTCGACAGCGCGATGCCGTTCGTCCTGTTCGTGACGCTGTCGGCGTTGCTGACCAGAAGGTCGCGACAGGCGTCCGGGCCGCCGGGTCACGAGAACCAAACTCGTGCTCGCTCTGTGACGATGCCGGGCGTACGCTGAGGGAGCGCACGCGGGGAACTGGGGCCCGCCGCGGCGCGGGGCACATGGGGGAGGTGCTTTTCGCATGGCACAAGACATGCCGACAGCCGGACGCGGACGCGCTCCGTGGATCGTTTTCGTTGTCGTGGCGGCGCTGCTGGTCGGCGGCGTGGTGTGGGCGGTGGTCGGCCAGGGCCAGCCGGACGCATCCGCGGCCGCGTCTCCGAGCCCGTCGTGGGCGACGCCGACGCCGCAGCCGACGGCGTTCGAGACACCCGCGGCGGGTTCGACGACCGAGATCACCAAGCCGCCGACGGATGCCGAGGTGCCTCTCGACCAGCCTGCACCACCGGTGGCCGGCGCGACGGTGCAGCTCGTCGCGGTGACGAAGGGCACGTTCACGGGCGATGTGCCCGGCGAGCCGAGCGGCGACGCCATCACCGTGTCGGTGCGCGTCGTCAACAACGGCTCGGCACCCATCGACACCGGCGCGGCGGGCGTCAACCTGACCTACGGGGGAGACGATCGCACGCCGGGCATCGCCGTGACCGACAAGAAGGCGCGCGTGTTCCCGGCATCGGTTGCGCCGGGCGCCGAGGCCACCGCGGATTTCACCTTCGTCGCACCCCTTGCGGCGGAGGGGGATATTCGTGTTACCGTCGACCTGCTGGCGTCTGAGCCAGACATCGTCTTCGTCGGCCCGCGGCCGTAGGAGACCTGGGGGATTATCGCCTTCGCGGCATCAACGGATGGGGATCCGGCTGCGAGGGATGACTGGGGGAGTCATGGTGCGCATTCGTACCGGCGTCAGCGGACAGCAGACGCGGATCATCGCGACGGTTCTTGCGGCTGCCGCCGCCGTCATCGTCAGCAGTCTCGTCGTCGTCGCGCCCGCGCGTGCGGATGTCAGTCCGCCAGAGGGCACGCCGTCGACCGTCACGGCCGATGCGCTGCCGACCGTCCAGATCAACGGCATCGTCTGGGACCAGGCCGTCGTCGGCAATGTGGTCTACGCGGCGGGCAAGTTCACCTCGGCCCGCCCGGCGGGGGCGGCGGCCGGAACGAACGAGACGCCGCGCAGCAACCTCCTGGCGTACGACATCACGACGGGCAACCTCATCACGTCGTTCGCGCCGTCGATCAACGCGCAGGTGCGCCAGGTCGAGGCGTCGCCCGACGGCACCCGCCTCTACATCGTCGGCGACTTCACGACCGTCAACGGTCAGACGCGCAACCGCGTCGCCGCCTTCGATCTGCCCAGCGGGACCCTTTCGACCTTCAACCCGAACTCCAACGGAGTGACCTCCGGCGTCGCGGCGACGAACGACACGGTGTATCTCACCGGCACCTTCGGCCGCATGTCGGGAAACGACCGCGCCGGCGCCGCCGCGGTCACACGCGCCGGGGCGCTCCTGCCGTGGGCCCCCGTGCTCGAGGGACGCCAGGGTCGCGTCGTGGTCGTCTCGCCCGACGGCACCAAGGTGGTCCTCGGCGGCAACTTCCAGACGCTCAACGGCAGCAGCAACCCCGGGTACGGCCTCGCGATGGTGAGTGCCGCGGATGCCTCGTTGCTGCCGTTCCAGACCAACAATGTGATCCGCAACGCCGGGCTCGACGCGTCGATCATGTCGCTCAAATCCGACGGTGCCGGATCGTTCTACGGCACCGGCTACGTGTTCGGCGACGGCGGCAATCTGGAGGGCAGCTTCCGATCCTCCTGGGCCACCGGCGACCTCATCTGGGTCAACGACTGCCACGGCGATGAATACGACGTGCAGCCCATGGGCGACGCCGTGTACGCCGCCGGTCATCCGCACTACTGCGGCAGCCTGGAGGACGGTTTCCCCCAGAGCGACCCCTGGACCTTCTACCGCGGCATCGCGGTGACGAACGAGCCCGCCCGGATCACGCCGTCTGGGCTCAACAACGGCTACTTCGACTTCGGCGGCAACCCGGCACCTCGGCTGCTGCACTGGTTCCCCAGCTTCAACGCCGGCTCGGTCAGCGGCGCCTCGCAGGGACCCTGGACGGTCAACGGCAACTCCCAGTACCTCGTCTACGGCGGCGAGTTCACCCGCGTCAACAACACGGGGCAACAGGGTCTCGTGCGCTTCGCGGTCCCGTCGAAGTCGACCAATGCGCAGGGGCCCCTGCTGTGGAACACGGCCTGGCCGGCGACGGCGATCGCGCTGTCCGGGGGATCCGTCCGCGTCAGCTGGCCGCTCAACTACGACCGTGACAGCGAGTTCCTGACGTACGAGGTGTTGCGCAACAACGTCGTCGTGAAGACCTTTGAGAACGTCCGATCGAAGTCGCCCGACTGGGGTCTGCCGGCGATGGCCTACATCGACAACTCGGTGTCCAATGGGACGACGTACACCTATCGGGTGCGGGCGACCGATGCGCAGGGTCATTCCATCCTGGGTGGGACGGCGACGGTGACCGCTACGGGGACCTCGACCGCGAGTGCGTATCGCGACGCCGTGCTGGCCGACACCCCCCTGGACTACTGGCCGCTCGACGACGACTCCTCCACCCTGTCCTACGACTGGGCCGGCGCCTCCGACCTCACGGTCAACAGCGGAGTCACCAGAGGGAGCGCCGGCGCGATGCTCAATGACACGCGCCCGTCGTCCACCTTCGACGGATCGAGCGCCGGATTCGCATCCACGACGCAGCAGATCGCAGGTCCCGACACCTTCGGCATCGAGGCCTGGATCAAGACGACCACGACGGCAGGCGGCAAGATCGTCGGGTTCGGAAACAGCTCGACCGGAACGTCGGGCAGTTACGACCGGCATGTGTACATGGAGCCGGACGGGCGCATCACCTTCGGTGTCTACCCCGGTTCGGTCCAGACGATCACGTCCTCGGCGTCGTACAACGACGGTCAGTGGCATCAGATCTCGGCCGGCCTGAGCTCGGGCGGCATGGTCCTGTACGTGGACGGCGTGCGCGTCGCGATGCGCACCGACGTCACCTCCGCTCAGCCCTACAGTGGATACTGGCGAGTCGGCGGCGACAGCCCGTGGTCCGGTGCCGCGTTCTTCGCCGGTGCGATCGACGACGTCGCGATCTACGGCGCGCCCCTGACCCGCCAGCAGGTGGCCGCCCACTACGTCGCCTCGGGGCGCACGCTCGCCGCCGCCACGGCGCCCGCCGATGCCTACGGCGCCGCCGTCTACGCGCTCGAGCCGTCGCTGTACTGGCGGCTCGGAGAGAGCTCCGGAAACATCGCCGCTGACGCCTCCGGCTTCGGCCAACCCGGCACCTACGTCGGCGCGGTCGCACAAGGTGCGGCGGGTGCGCTGAGTGGAGTGAGCGACACGGCGGCGACGTTCTCCGGTGGGCAGGTGATCAGCAAGAACACGTTCTCCAACCCGCGTTCGTATTCGCTCGAGGCCTGGTTCAAGACATCGACGACGACCGGCGGAAAGATCATCGGGTTCGGCAACAGCCCCGACGGAAACTCCAACAACTACGATCGGCACGTCTACATGACGCCGGACGGCAGCCTGATCTACGGCGTATGGGTCGGCTTCAGTGAGACGCTCCAGACGGCGCCGGGCTATAACGACGGTGCGTGGCACCACGTCGTCGCCACGCAGGGCGCCGAGGGCATGAAGCTCTATGTCGACGGCGCGTTGAAGGGGTCGAACGGTCAGGCCAACGCGCAGGACTACACCGGCTACTGGCACGTCGGCGGCGACGTCACCTGGGGCCCGGGTGACTGGGAGTTCGACGGACAGATCGACGAGGTCGCGGTCTATCCCATGCCGCTCGCGGCGAGCGACGTCGTGCAGCACTACGCGCTCGGCGCGACGGGGACGCCGGCGAACGTTCCGCCGACCGCGTCGTTCACCTCGGCGGTCACCAAGCTCGCCGTGGCGGTCGACGGTACGGGCTCGAGCGACAGCGACGGGACGGTCGCCGGGTACAGCTGGTCGTGGGGCGACGGGTCGCCGGACGGCACCGGTGCAACGGCAACGCACACCTACGCGGCGGCCGGCACGTACACCGTGACGCTCACGGTGACCGACGACAAGGGGGCGACGGGTGTGTCCTCAACGCCCGTCACCGCGGTCGCCAACCAGGCGCCCGCCGCGTCCTTCACCTCGACGGCGGCGGACCTGACCATTTCCGTGGACGGCGGTGGATCGACCGACAGTGACGGTCAGGTCACCTCCTACGCGTGGGCTTGGGGCGACGGGACCCCCGCGGGCGCCGAAGCGACGGCATCCCACACCTACGCCGCTGCCGGCTCGTACACGGTCACGCTCACCGTGACGGACAACGACGGCGCCACGGCGACGCAGGCGATCCCCGTGACCGTCACGGCGCCGGTGGTGGGGTCGACGTACGCCAACGACTCGTTCAACCGTACGGTGGCATCCGGACTCGGCACGGCCGACAACGGCGGTGCATGGACACTGTCGAACACGGCGTCCAACTACCGGGTCGATGGGACGAAGGCCGTCTTCATCCAGCCCTCCGCCACGGCGCAGCGCTACGCGTACCTGACGGGTGTGTCTTCGACCGACACTGCGGTGAACGTCGACATCAGCTTCGCTCAGCGGCCGGTGGGCGCCAGCGCGTATGCGACGGTGCACGCACGGCGCGTCGGCGCCGTCGACTACCGTGCGCGCGTGATCGTCGCCCCGTCGGGCGGGGTGACCGTGCAGCTCTTGCAGACGACGACCACGCTCACCAATGTGGGCACGGCGCTGAACGTCGCTGCGGGCGATGCGCTGCACGCCCGTGTCGAGGCGGTCGGCACGGCACCGACGGCGCTGCGCGTCAAGGTCTGGAAGGTGGGCACCGCCGAACCGGCGGCATGGACCGCGACGGCGAGCGACGCCACCACCGCACTGCAGGCGGCCGGCTCGGTCGGGCTGGGCGTCTACCTCGGCGGGGGAGCGACGAACGTTCCGTTCGAGACCGGGTTCGACAACTTCTGGACGGGATCGTCCGCGGGGACAGCCCCCGTGAACCAGCCGCCCGTCGCCGCGGTGACGGCGACCCCCTCGGGACTGTCGGTCGCCGTCGACGGGTCCGCGTCCTCCGATGCGGACGGGACCGTGTCGGCATATGCCTGGGACTTCGGCGACGGGGGATCGGGCACGGGAGCGACCGCCTCGCACACCTACGCCACCGCGGGCACCTATACGGTGAAACTGACCGTCACGGACGACAAGGGTGCGACGGGGAGCGCGTCGACCTCGGTGACGGTCACCGCGCCGGCCGGACCGCCGAACCAGGCCCCGACCGCGGCCTTCACGGCGACGCCTTCGGGACTGTCGATCGCCGTCGACGGGTCCGCGTCGACGGATGCCGACGGCACCGTATCCGCTTACGCGTGGGACTTCGGCGACGGGACGAGCGGCACAGGGGTCACGGCCACGCACGCCTACGTGGCATCGGGAACGTACACGGTGAAGCTCACCGTGACCGACGACAAGGGGGCGACAGGCACGACGACGAGCGCCGTCACCGTTGCCGCCCCCGCGGCTGCGCCGTTCGCGGCCGACGACTTCGGTCGAGCCTCCGGCACTGCGCTGGGCGCGGCGGTCGTGGGCGGCACCTGGACCCAGACCTCGGGCACCGCCAACGTCGCGATCGACGCAGGAAGGGCGAAGCTCACCTCGCAGGCCGCGGGACAGACGCGCTCGGCGACGCTGAACGCGACGACCTCGGCGAGCACCGATCTCACCTTCGGGTTCGCACTGCCGGCGCTGCCGACCGGAGCGCGCATGTACGTTTCCGCCCTCGGCCGCGTCGTGGGGTCGGACGACTACCGCGCGCGGTGGGTCATCGCGCCGGGTGGTGGCGTGCAGGCGCAGCTCGCGCGCGGCGGCACGGTGCTGGCCTCGCTCGATCTTCCCGGATTCACCCTCGCGGCCAACACCGTGTACACCGTGCGCGTGCAGGTGGACGGTACGGGGACGACGGCTCTGCGCAGCAAGATCTGGCCCGCGGGCACCGCGGAGCCCTCGGCATGGCAGCTGAGCACCACCGACACCACGGCGGCGCTGCAGTCGGCGGGCTTCACCGGCTTCACCACCTACGCGGGCACGGGCTTCACGGGCCTGCCGTTCGTCGTGCTCGTGGATGACTTCCAGGCGAAGGTCGTGGTGCCGTGACCGTCGCAGCGGCCTACGCGCAGCTCGGCGCCGCGCAGAAGGGCCGGGGACGCGGAGCTCCGGCCTACTCGCTCTACGTCAACCGTCCGGTCGGCCGGGTCATCGCGGCCGGCGCGTACGCGGTCGGGCTGACACCCAATCAGGTGACCGCTGTCAGTGCCGGGCTGACATTCACGGGGATCGTCCTTCTCGCGACGGTACCTCCGTCGTTGCTCCTCGGCGTCGTCGTCTGGCTGCTGCTCGCCGCCGGCTACGCCTGGGACAGCGCAGACGGGCAGGTCGCCCGGCTGCGCGGCGGAGGGTCTCTGGCCGGCGAGTGGCTCGATCACGTGGTCGATGCGGCCAAGCTGGTCAGTCTGCACGTGGCGGTCGCCGTCGGGGCGTTCCGCTTCTTCGATGCGCCGGTGGCGTGGATCCTGGTACCGCTGGGCTTCGCGATCGTTGCGACGGTCGCGTTCTTCGGGATGATCCTGAACGATCTGCTGCGCGCTCGCGCCGGCGTGGCCCAGGCGGCGGAGGCGGGAGGATCGTCGCCGCTGCGATCGATCCTCGGGCTCCCTGTCGATTACGGGGTCTGGTGTCTCTCGTTCGTGCTGTGGGGAGCACCGCCGGTGTTCGTCGTGGTGTACTCCATGCTCGCGTTGACGGCTCTCGCGCACCTCGTTGCGGCGCTGCCGGTGTGGTTTCGCCGCATGAAGCACCTCGGATGAGCGCGCGGTGCGCCGCGCTCGCGGTGAGAAGAGTCTCATAGTCGGCAAGGGCGCTCTCCGCACTTGCTACGCTCGACACACCCCGCGTGCGATCGTTGCCGCGTGGTGGACTCTTGGGGAGAAAGAGACTCCTCATGCGTTCCACGGCGTCTGCCGTCCTTCTCGTCAGCGCGCTCCTCGCCGGCGGCGTTCCCACCGCCGCCCTCGCCGTCGATCGTGACATCGCCTCCTCGCCGACGGTTGTGACCGCTGCGGCGCCCGCCGTGGTCTTCGCGGACGACATGCAGCGCAGCGTCGCGACGGGACTCGGCGGGGCCTCGGGCGCGGCCACGTACCGAATGTCCGACCCGCGCGCCTTCTCCGTCTCGGGCGGAGCGGCGCGTGCGGTCATCCGCGTTCCCGGAACGTCGGTGGCCGCATCGCCGTCCGGGCTCACAGCGCTGGACACGACCCAATCGGTCGCCTTCACGGTGCCGAGCCTTCCCGCGTTCGGACGCGGGGTGTATCTGAATCTGCAGGCGCGCAAGACCGCCTCCGGGTTCTACCACGTGCAGGTAATCGTCGATCCGAAGGGCTCCGCGGTCCTCGAGGCGCTCCGAGTCACCGGATCGCGCCAAGTCGTGCTCGCTCGCACCACCCTCTCGACCCGGCTCCGCGCCCACACCTCCATCGTCCTCGAAGCGAGTGTGAGGGGCACCACTTCCGTGGCGGTCGACGCCGTCGTGACGGTCGGTGGTGTCACCACCCGGCTCGCCGCCACGGACGCGAGCTCGGCCCGTGTCGCCGCCGCCGGCGCGGTCAGCGTGGGCGGCTACCTCTCGAGCAGCTCGTCTGCTCAGCAGTTCGCCTTCGACGACTACCGTGTCGCCGTCGCGCCGACGGGGGCCGGTCCCGGCAGCAACAGCCCTCAGCCCACGCCGTCGCAGCCGTCGACGCCGCGCCCCTCTCCGACGCCGTCCCCGACACTCGCGCCGTCCCCGACACCCGCGCCGACGCCGTCCCCCGCGCCGACTCCGTCTCCGTCCGTGCAGCCCGACCCGTCGTCGAGCTCCACGCTCACCTGGGACGAGTCCGGCACACGGCGCCACCGTGGTGCCCCGTCGCCGGGCGTGTCCAGCGCGCCGATTCCGGTCGGCGCCGTCATCGTCGACGGTTCCGCACGCGCCGGGGGCACCGGGTCGGCCTCCGCACCCTTCTCCACCATCCAGAGCGCTGTCGACCGCGCCAGCACCGGTGCCGTCATCGTCGTCCGCAGCGGCACCTACAACGAGAACGTCACCGTACCGGCCGGTAAGCGCGTGACGATCCAATCCGCGCCCGGTGCGCAGGTCTGGCTCGACGGCGCTCGCCCCGTCACCGGGTGGCGCAGCGCCGGAACGACGTGGGTCGTCGACGGATGGACGGCGCAGTTCGATTCCAGCCCCACGTTCACCCGTGGTGCCCCCGACGGCACGACCAGCGGATGGCAGTGGATCAGCGCGGGACACCCGATGGCGGCCCATCCCGACCAGATCTGGATCGACGGCGCGGCGCTGGCACAGGTCGGCAGTCGCGATCAGGTGCGTCCCGGCACCTTCTTCGTGGACACCGCCGCCGATCGCCTGTACATCGGTTCCTCACCGGAGGGCCATCAGGTGCGCGCGTCATCGGAGACCAAGGCGCTCTCGATCCGAGGCGCCGGCACGGTCATCCGTGACATCGGCATCCGGGGATATGCGACATCGGTCTGGATGATGGGCACCGTGACGATCGAGGCGCCGGATGTCACCCTTCAGGGGGTGACCGTCGCCGACAACGCGACGACGGGAGTGTTCGTGGGGGCCGCGCGCGCGACTCTGCGCGACGTGACCCTCGCTCGCAACGGTCTGCTGGGCATCGGGGCGAACCTGGCGGACGATCTGCGTCTCGAGAACGTCCTGGCCCTCGAGAACAACGCGGAGCACTTCAACCAGGCTCCGGTGTCGGGGGGCGTGAAGATCGCCAAGTCGCGCGGTGTTCGCGTCGTCGATTCCGCCTTCCTCCGCAACGACGGCCCGGGGATCTGGACGGACCAGTCCGTCTTCGATCTCACGATCGCCAGGAGCGACCTGATCGGCAATCTCGGGCACGGCGCCTTCATCGAGCTGACTCAGAAGGTCGACATCGTCGACGATCTCATCGTCGGGAACGGCGGCAATGCGCTGAAGATCAACAACACCGGCGACGTGCAGATCTGGAACAACACGATCGTCGGCGGAAACCGGACGATCAACATTGTCCAAGACTCTCGCAGCCAGGCGGACGCGTCCGTCCCTGGCCACGATCCACGGCGTCCGTTCCCCGACCCCGACATGCCGTGGACGATCCGAGACATCGCCCTCGGCAACAATGTGGTGGGAGGCAGCAGCGGCGCGTGCACCCTGTGTGTCGAGGACTACTCGCACCGCTTCGCCGCGAGTGAGCTGAACATCCGATCGGACGGCAACATCTTCCAGCGCACGGGAGCATCGCAGCCCGCGTGGCTCGTCGTATGGTCCCGGGGCGCCGCGAACGTGAATCCCTTCGTCTTCACGACGCTCGACAGCTACCGTGCGATCACGGGCCAGGACCTGCACTCGATCTCCATCGACGGTCGCCCGGTGACCACCCCCACCGGTTCGCTGCTGGGCGATGTGTCGCACCCAGGTGTCGCGCAACCCCGCCCTCCGCGCGCAGCGGCGTGGTGGACGGGATCGGTCGACGGGGTCGGGGCGCGGATGCCGTGATCGGCGCCCGACCCCGTCGGAACTACTTCGCGGGTCCGGCCCAGAAGCCGTCGTAGGAGTACTGCACGGGAACGGCGGTGGCGCTGGCGGACAGGTAGCTGTTGATGCCGACGACGCCGGGCACTTGGAGAGCCGGAGTGGCGTCGGACGATGTCAGGGTCCACGATGCGGGCTCCGCCGTCGCGGTGCGCCACACCTTGGCCTTGAGGCTCGTCGCGTTGGCCCCGCTCACCTGGAAGCGGATGCTGAGTGCATCGCCGGCGGTCACCGTCGTGTTCGGGATGGTCAGGCTCGTCAGCACGGTCTCGGTGCCCGCCACCGTGCGGGTGAGCCACACGGCCACGGCTCCCGTCGAGGCCACACGCACCTTCGCGCGATAGTCGTTCGCGGCATCGACCTGTCGACCGATCGCGGAGAAGTAGTACCCGCCCCCGGTCGACGGCTGGCTGAACGTCACGGTGAACCGCTCCTCGGCGTCGGTCGACGCGGTCGCCGCGGGCAGCGACGCCGTGTACGAGTTGCCCGCCGACAGCGTGACCTTCCCTGTTCCGCCGGAGACGGAGAACTTGCCGACCGCCGTCGCCGTGTTCGGTGTGATCGCCCAGGCTCCGCCCACATCGGAAGCGCCCCAACCGCTGGCGACGGTGCGCTCGAAGTCGTCGCGCGCCCACACCCGCGGTGCCGTGACCGTCACGGGAGCGGTCTGTGCGGATGTCGCACCGTGATCGTCGGCCACGGTCAGCGAGATCGTGTAGGACCCGGCCGCCGCGTAGTCATGCACGGCGGTGGCGCCTGTCGCGCTCGTCCCGTCTCCGAAATCCCAGGTATACGAGGCGATGCTGCCGTCCGGGTCCGTCGAGCCGGTGGCATCGACGGCAACACGAAGGTCGGTCACCCCGGTGACGAACGCGGCTACCGGCGGCTGATCGGCCACCACCGTGATCGCGTGGGACGCGGTGGTGGTGGCCCCCTTGTCGTCTGTCGTCACCAGGGAGACGGTGTAGGTGCCGGCCGATGTGTAGACGTGCGAGGCCGTCGCTCCCGCGCCGGTGGATCCGTCGCCGAAGTCCCACGCGAACGAAGCGATGGTGCCATCGGGGTCGGTGGAGGCGCTGGCGTCCACGCTCACGGAGAGGAAGTCCGTCGTCTCCGTGAAGGCCGCTGTCGGCGGTTGGTTCGGAACGGCGCTCGCCGTCACCACGCGCGTCACCGTGCCCGTCATCCCGTCGTTGTCGGTCACCGTGAGCCGCACCGTGTAGTCGCCCGGGGCGGCGTAGGTGTGCGCGGCGTTCGTCCCGGAGGCTGAGGTTCCGTCGCCGAAGTCCCACGCAAAGGCGGCGATGGAGCCGTCGCTGTCGTGCGATGCGCTGCCGTCCACGCTGAGGGCGAGATGGTCGATGGTGGGGGAGAAGGCCGCGGTGGGCGCTTGGTTCGGCGCCACGGTCACGGTCTTCGACAGTGCGCCGGTGAGAAGCGTCGCGTCCGTGGCGGTGAGCGTGATCGTGTACGTGCCGGCGGCGGCGTAGGTGTGCGTCGCCGTCGGTCCTGACGCGCTCGTGCCGTCGCCGAAGTTCCATGCGTAGGTGGCGAGGTTGCCGTCGGCATCCGTCGTCGCGGAGCCGTCGACGGTCGTCGTGAGATAGGTCGAAGCGACCGTGAACGAAGGCACCGGTGCGCGTTCGCTCGGTACGCGGCCCGCCGCGGCGAAGTGCGCGCGCACACGACTCTCGCTGAGGACGCTCGGATACACGGCGACCTCATCGAGGGTGCCGGCGATGTAGTTGCTCGACGTGTTGCCCCAGGTCTTGTCGCCACCGATGCGCCAGAAGCCGCGGTAGACCTGTGCGGTGGTCACCGGCGAACTCGCCACGAGCTGCGTGTCGATCCACAGTTTCATCCCGTCGGCTCCCTGCGAAGCGACGATGTGGTGCCACTGGCCGTCGTTGTAGGCGTTCGTGCTCGTGATGGTGTTCTGCGTGCCGTTGTACGTGCCGAAGTTCACGCGTCCATTGCTCTGCATCACGACGTGCCGGTCGTAGCTGCTGCTCAGCCCGGAGGACGTGTTGCCGAACCCGATGAGCTTGCCACCCTTCGTGCTCGTGGTCTTGACCCACAGTTCGGCGCTGAACGCCTGCGGAGCGTCCCACGCTTCCTGAGCGACTCCGAGCGCTGTGCTCCCGTTGAAGGTGGTGGCGCTACTGCTGGGGGTGATCCCGCCGACGGCCCGTGTGACGGTACCGGACAGTGCTCCGACCGGACCGCCGCCGGCGGCGTCGGTGAGTGCGGTGCCCGTGGCTTCGTCGAGACGCCAGTACAGATCGGGTCGATCGGCCGACACCGTTGTGCCGTACGCGTCCGACCCGGCGGTGCCCCATGCGCCCGTGCGACCGCTCACGGTGTAATGCGACTGCACATCCGTCTGCGAGAGCGCCTTCGGGTAGACCGCGACGTCGTCGATGCTGCCGGCGAGCCCGGCGTCGGTGGGACGATTCGTGAAGCCCGACGTCTGGTCGGCCCCGATGCGCCAGTAGCCCGTGTAGGACTTCGGCGTGGTCGCTGCCTGGGAGCGCCCGACGCGTATGCCGTCGACGAAGAGCTGCATCCCCGTGCCGTCGACCGTGCCGACGAGGTGGTGCCATTGACCGTCGTTCACACTGCCGCGGCTGTACACCGTGCGATAGGCCCCGTCGTTGATCGCGAAGTTCACGCGCCCCGTGGTGTCGAGATACAGCACGCGGTCGGTGCCGCCGGAGGACGAGGTTCCGGTGGCGGAGTCCCCGAAGCCGACGATGCGGCCTCCCCGTGTGCTCGTCGTGTTCACCCATGCCTCGACCGATACCGCCGTGTCGCTCGGCAGGGGATCCACCGTGGTCATCCGTGGCGTGCTCCCGCCGGCGGAGGTGATCGCGGCATCCGTGTCGCCCTGCAGAGCGCCGGGCGCTCCGAGCGCGAGTCCGGTCGGGATGCCGGGAGTGTCGCCCACGTCATCGAACAGTCGCGTGGCCCCGCTCGGCTCTCCGAGTCGCCAGTAGTGCGAGGCCCCACCGGCGCGGACGGCGGCGCGGTACGCGGAGGTGGCCGCGTCGGAGACGGTGATCCAGGGTGACCACGCGCTCCACTGGATGTTGCCGTCGGCATCCTTTGCTCTCACCTGGTAACGCACTTGGCTGCCGGGAGTCTGTACGCTGTCGACGATGCTGAGACTCGGCAGCGACCAGAAGCGACCGTCGGTGCGGCTGAACGTGGCAATCTTGGTCGCGGGGTTGCGGAAGACGTCATAGGTGATGGCCGCCCCGTCGCGGTCCCACGCGCTGCTGAACGGCACACGCACCAGCCCGCGCTCGTTCGAGTACGGTGTGGGCGTCATCGCGGCGGTGTAGATCGGACCGCTCAGATGCGGTGACACGGTGCGTTTGCCGAACCGGGCCAGACCTTGCTGGGCGACGCCGTTCACCTTGGGGAACTCGCCGCCGAGGACGACGTAGTTGCTGTTGCCCGTGACGCTCCACGCCGCCTGGCGGGCGGACGTGTACGAGCCGAAGTCGAGGTCGGGGTACCAGTTCAGCAGGCCCGCGTACGGCAGGCCGGTGAAGTCCCACCCGTAGGCGTCCTTGCGCGTGATCGTGCCCACGGGGGTCGTCGGCTCCGCCGTCGCCTTCATCCACCGCGAGCGCGGGTTCGTGTCGGGGAACCCGCCGACGACGCTGCAGTCGTGGTGGTGGCTCGCCACGTAGAGCACGCCGTTCTGCGGGAAGGTCGAGTACGTGTCGCCGAGGCAGTCGTTGACCCAGTTCAGGGCGCCGGTGTACGGATCGGCGGCGAACGTGCCCTCGAACGAGGCGCCCGCGCCGAACGCGTAGCCCGAGCCGTAGACCTGCGTGCCGTCGGTACTCAGGCTGGAGATGGCGCCGTTGAGGCCGGCGCTGCGGATGCGGTCGACGGCGGCCCACGGCATGCTTGCACCGGTCGCGGCATCCAGAGCTCCCATTCCGTACGCGGTCGCGCCGTTGAGCACGGTGAAGGATCCGGCCACGATCAGCCGCGACGCGTCGGGACTGGTGACCATGTCCCACACGAACCCGTCGCCCGACGCGGTGGGCGCCCACGACGTCAGCGCGCCGGTCGTCGCGCTCCACGCCGCCAGTTCGGTGCGCGGCTGGCCGTTGCTGGAGCGGAAGTTCCCGCCCGCGTATACGGTGTCGCCGATGAACGAGAAGGCGCGCACCTGTCCATCGGTGCGCGGTGCCCACGGCGTCAGCGCACCCGTCGCGACGTCGAAGGCGGCCACGTGTGCACGCGCCTGGCCGTCGACGGTGGTGAAGTCGCCGCCGAAGTAGACGGTCTTCCCGTCGGGAGCGGCGCGGACGACGAGTCCCTGGGCGTCGAAGGCGTGCGCGAACCCCGCGACGGGGTTGCCGGTGGTGATGTCGAAGGCGAACACGTTGTTCGCGTCGATCTCGCCGGCTCCGCCCGCCGCGACCCCCGGCGGCCGCGCTTTCGTGAAGCTGCCGGTCACGTAGACGGTGGTGCCGACGACGGCCTGGCTCCAGACGACGCCGTTGATCTGCCAGGTCGGCAGGAGATCCACGGTCACCGTCTCCGGCGCCACCGGAGCGGGATCTGCCGCCGCGGCGGGTGCGGCGGCGACGAGACCGCCGGCGATGATCGTCGCCGCTGCCAGGACGGGCGCGAGGAGGCGGGTGAGACGCGACGAGTGCGCGGCGGGTCGGGTCATGATGCTCCTCGGGCGGAGTGGGCAACGGATGCCGGGCGGAACACGGCGGGTCAGGTCAGCGCACCGCGGAACACCGCGGACGTGTGGAGCGCGTCGAAGTCGACGACGATCGTGAGCGGGGCGGAGTGGTCGGTCGGTGCGGCGACCGCGTAGACCGCGGTCGTCATCTGCCGCGGGTCGACGGTGCCGCTGAAGTCACGCGCCCCGGACTCCGGGGTGTAGACGGGGGTGAGTCGGTTGCCCTCGGCATCCAGCACCGTCACGACCGACGTCGAGACGTCGATCGGCGCGGTCGACCCGTTGGTGAGTTCGACGGTGAGTCGGGCGAACTCGCGTCCGGTCGCGGCGCCGGGGCCCTGGGACGTCTCGGTGGCGTACGAGACATCCGTGATCTGCAGCGTGACACCGTCCGCGTACACCACCGGTGCATCGGGAGCTGATGCCGCCGCGCTCACGGTGGCGGTGCCGCCGCCTCGTCCGACTTTCGCGACGGGAGCGTCGGCAGCGGGTGACGCTGTGGGGGCTTCGCCGACAGCGTCTCCCGTGGACACTGGTGTGCTGGAGGCCGGAGCCGCCGGTGTCGCTGCCGGGGCGGATGCCCCCTCCGGAAGCGGGGCGGAGCAGGCCGTGGTGGTCAGAACGAGTGTCAGGCTGAGCGCTGCCGCTGCCGCACCGATCGTGGCGGCGCGGGGGCGGGGACGTGCGGACGTCGCGACCGTGCGCCTCATCGCCCTCTCCCCTCGAGCACGAGGGGTTCCGACTCGCTCATCATCGTCGACGCCGCCGTCCGACCGGGCGCTCGCGCGCCGAGATCTCCGATGCGCTCGGCGAGTGCGTCGGACAGAGCGCGATGGTAGGCGTCCGGCGAGTGGCGCCGTCGCACCGTCTCGGCGTCTCGCCACGCCCGGTCGCGCATTGCGGCCCAGTCGTCTCGCACTCCGGTGAGACCTCTCGCGAGGCCATCGGCGCTGTCGGTCGGAACGAGGACGGCCGCTTCGAGCCCCCCGGAGGCCTCGCGCAGCCCCGAATGATCAGCGGCGACCACCGGGCGTGCGCACATCAGGGCCTCGATCAGGACGTTGCCGAACGATTCGTCTCCGCGGGAGGGAACGACCGCCACGTCGGCAGCGGACACGATGTCCCACACCATCCGTTGGAAGCCGACGATGCGAACACGGTCCTCGAGTGCAAGGCGCGAGATCTGTTCTCGGAGCTGTCGCTCGTACCACTCGTAACCGCGGAAGACGTCGCCCACGATGTCGAGTTCCGCGTCGATCCCCGCGGACCGGAGGCGATCGATCGCATCGATGGCGAGATCCACTCCCTTTCTCGGCGACAGACGTCCGACGTACACGACCCGCAGGGGTCCATCGAGGTGGATACGGGCCGGCGACGGTCGGTCGGGGCCGGCGATACCGTTCAGGACGACCCGGGCGCGATCGCGCCGCTCGAGCCATGCAGACCCCGACACGCGACGACTGGTCTGGGAGTTGAAGACGACGCCGCTCGCCCACCGCAAGGGTCGGGTCAGAAGTGCGCGCGCGGGCGCCGACAGCGTGGATTCGGCCTCGTGCACGTGCACGACGCTGGCGGCTCCCGCCCGCCGTGCGGCGCGCAGCCAGAACGGGATGGTCACCGTGTTCACCATCACCACGTCGGCTTCGAGATCGGCGACCAGGCGACGCATGCGCGGCGTCTGCGTGGCGATCTCGCGGATGAGTCGCACGAGTCCCCCGGGCCGCAGGGCGCTCTTGCGGATTACCGGCGCGTCCAGGAACACGACGTCGGCGCCGGCGGCTCGCAGCAGCGGAATGAGGGGTCCGTCATCCGAACTGGTCACGACCACATGCCACCCCAGTTCGACGAGGCCGCGAACGCCTTCGAGCATCATCCGGTCCGATCCGTAGAGGTCGGCGGAAGGGTTCGCGATCAGGACGGTGCGACCGTGGGCGGTGGAGGCCATGTCAGTGCTCGGGCCAGTACTCGTCGACGAGACTCACCGTCGAGGCGATGTTGGCTCGGCTCGACGCGCCGAACACGATCGATTCGAGGTTCGGCAGCGCGGTGACCCATTCGATCGCTTCGCGCGGCGAGATCGCGCCGCTGGCGAACACCGACATCGCGACAGCGCGGAACGGTCGCTTCTGCATCGCGTCGAGGTAGCTGTCCACGCCGCCGGACATGCGGAAGCCGAGCTTGTTGATGTTGGAGCACACGATCGGGTTCTCCACGCCGGCGCGGTCGAGATCGTCGAGCAGTCGCGGCAGGTTCATGGTGATGAAGCCCGGCTCGGCGTTGTAGCGCTTTCGGACATGGTCCGCGAAGATGCGGAAGGCATCGGTGAAGCCCAGGCCCGACAGCAGATCGACGATCACGTTCTGCAGCCAGATCACGGGCGTCGACAGGCCCGAGAACATCTTGAGCTCGGCATCGATCAGCAGTGTGGCGACGCCCTCGATGTCCTTGCGCGCGAACGACGACGCGCCCCGCGCAATGGAATCGAGCAGACCCTCTTCCGGGAGAAAGCGGCGCACCGCGCCGAGGAACCCGTCGTCGGTGACCGCATTGGCGTACTTGTGTGCGTACGGCATGCAGGGGAAGAACGTCATCTGGTCGTACCGGTCAGGTTCTGCGCGTACCCGGTCGGCGATCTCACCGATGCGGTCGTGGGTCGTGCACATGAACGTGTGGACGCCCTCGTCGTAGGCGGCATCCAGCACCGACATGATCGCGTCGGTGTCCTGGAAGCGCATCTGCTGGGCGCGCGCCTTCTCCTCGGACATGTGGTTGACGCCGAAGAACTGGTTGTCGCCGAACAGCAGGCGGTCCATCGTCCGGGTGGACGGGGTGATGAGAGTCATCGTGCTCCTCCTCGCAGGGCGCGCAGTGCCGTGCCGAATCGGCTCGCGCGGCGCGGCGCGAGCGGGGTGATGGTCGCGGTGTGGCCGGATGCCGCGAGCCGCGCGTCGACGCGGGTGGCGTCTTCGCTGATCATCGCGATGACGCGGTCGGTCGCCGCGGCGGAACCGAAGTCGTTCTGGCCGTGGACGGCACGAGAGCGCACGCGCCACACGAAGGCGTCGAGTTGCGCACTGTACTCCTCGCCGCGCAGGTAGAACCACGGCGCTTCGGTGAGATCGGTGGTGTAGCGGACGTTCCAGCCCGCGCGATAGCCCTCCGGGATCTCCGCGGTGTCGCGCAGGTACACCTGGATCTCCTGCCGGTCCGCGTGGATGCGCCCGTGCTCACCCCACAGGGTGATCTTGGTCGTCATCTTGCGCTGCGACTCGTCCGACCAGTTCGCGATGATCTGCGCGGTGCCTTGCGGGTAGTGCAGCGTCGCCGCGACGGCATCGTCGATCTGCGCCGAGAAGATGCTCGTCAGCTGGCTGCCGCTGACCGACTCCGGCTCGCCCAGGTACCACGTGAGCAGGTTGAGCGGGTGCGCCGCGTAATCGTAGAGGCAGCCCCCGCCGGTGGCACGCTGGCTGCGCCAGGTGCGTCCGGCCGGCTTCAGCACCACCGGCCCGTACGCTTCGGCGAGCGCGGTCTCGACCGTGCCGATCGCACCGAGTTCGAGGAGCCGCTGCACTTCGCGGAACGCGCCGACGAAGCGGTTGTGGTAGCCGACCTGCGTGACGATGCCTTTCTCCTCGGCGAGGGCGGCGAGCTCGACACTCTCGGCGGGATCGATGACCAACGGCTTCTCGCAGAACACGTGGATGCCGCGGCGGAACGCCTCCCGGATCATTCCCGCATGGAGGTGGGTGGGCGTCGCCACGATGATCGCTTCGGGCCTGGCCTCGTCGAGCATCTTGCTGAGGTCTTTGTAGGTCGCGACTCCGGTGTACTTCGACAGGATGTCGAGAAGATAGCCGGTGGCGTCGCACACACCGACGAGATTGACCTCCGGGTGCGCCTTGATCATGGACAGGTGAGAGAGCCCCATTTTGCCGAGGCCCACGACGGCGACATCGATCACACCAGCACCTCCGTTCGTTGTGAAACATGGCCGTGGCGCGCGAGCGCCGTGAGCAGTGCGTGCTCGTACTGGGCGCCGATGTGCTCCCAGGTGAACTCTTCGCGGTACCGGGTTCGACTGGCTTCGCCCATCCGATGCAGCCGCCCGGCGTCCGGCAGGAGCTCGTCGAGCAGGACTGCGAGATCGTCGGCGTCGCGGAAGTACGCGTTGTCGGGTCCGGCGACCCAGCTGTTGTAGCGGTTGTCGTGGGCGATGACCGCGTTGCCCGCGCCCATCGCCTCCACCAGTGACGGGTTCGTGCCGCCGACGGTGTGTCCGTGCACGTACACGGCCGCGTGCAGGCGCAACGCGGCGAGCCGATCCGCGTCGAAGATCGCACCGGGGAAGCGCACCTCGTCCGAGGCGGCGGAGCGGACGGCGAGGTGGTACGGGTCGGTGTCGGTGTACGGCCCGACCACGACGAGCGGCATCCCGCGGTGGCGTGCCGACCAGGCGGTCACGATCTCGAGCACGGAGTTCTCCGGAATCGGCCGGCAGACGATGATGCCGTACGCGTCGGGGGCGAGAGCGAGGTCGGAGACCGGTGCGACGGGTGCGCTGATGACCTCCGGTGCGCCGTAGGTGATGGTCTGCACGCGCCGTGCGCCGAAGTGACGCCGCAGATACGCGGAGATGACGGGGTGATCGCCGATGAGCACGTCACCGACGAGACCGGCGAGACGCTCGTTGCCCAGGAGGATGGCCTGTTTGGCGAGCCCCCAGCGCCGGCGGGTCCACTCCATCCCGTCCATGTTGATCACGTTCGGGATGCCGCGAAGGCGCGGCATGACGTCGAGGACGCCGGTGTTGTATCCGAAGGTCAACCACACATCACCCTCGCGGTGGTGTGCGGTGGCGTGGCGGATCGAGACGAGGTCGAAGTGGGACGTGCCCTTCCAGCCTTCGCGCGGTTCCGGAACGAGCACCCGTTCGATCCCGTTCCAGCGATCCGAGGTGATGTCGCCGTCGCCGTCGAGCTGGCAGTACACCACGACGTTCCAGCCCCGATCGCGCAGGTACATCGCGACATGCTGTGCGGCAGTCTCGAACCCGCCGTAGGCGGCGGGGACGCCGTGCGTGCCGAGAATGCGGACCGTGCGTGTCATCAGTACGCTCCGTCCGGTCGCAGCATGACGCGGACGGTCCGCCACATGAGCACGATGTCCGTCATCACCGTCCAGTTCTCCACGTACCGCAGGTCGAGCCGCACGCTCTCCTCCCAGCTGAGGTCGCTGCGTCCTCCGACCTGCCAGGGGCCGGTGATGCCCGGCTTGATGTAGAGGCGACGGAAGACGTCGTCGTCGTAGGTGGCGACTTCGCTCGGAAGGGGAGGGCGCGGGCCAACGACACTCATGTCGCCGACCAGCACGTTCCAGAACTGGGGAACCTCGTCGAGCGAGTACTTCCGCAGGATCCGGCCCACGCGGGTGACCCGAGGGTCGTCGTGCATCTTGAACAGCGGGCCCGCGCCCTCATTGGCCGCGAGCAGCGCGGCGCGCCGCTCCTCGGCATCCACGGCCATCGAGCGGAATTTGATCATCCGGAACTCGTGGCCGTCACGCCCGACCCGTGCTTGGGGAAAGAACAGCGGACCGGGCGAGTCGAGCTTGATCGCGATGGCGATGACCGCCGCGATCGGCGCGAAGAAAAGGAGTGCGATCGAAGCGACCGCGATGTCGAGTGCGCGCTTGGCGAGGTAGGCGCGGCCGGTGAACGAGGCGATCTCGACGTGGATGAGTGGCAGCCCCTCGACGGGCCGCAGCGACATGCGCGGCCCGGCGACATCGGAGACGCGGCTGGAGATCACCAGTTCTGCGGCCGTGTTCTCCAGCTGCCAGGCGAGGTGCTTGATCTCGTCGGCGCCTTCGTCTCCGCGGCTGGCGATGATGATCGTGTCGGCGTCGAGTGCTGCGGCCGCTTCGGCCACGCTGTGCGTGCGCATCGCCGGGTAGATGGCGTCGCCGACGCGCAGGCTGTCGAGGTCGTCCCCGCGCAGCGAGGCGCCGACCACCTGGTAGCCCAGGCCGGGGTCGGCGAGCGAGCGGATCACGTACTCGACGTCTGCGCGCTCGCCGACCACGACCGCGCGCGTCGTGTACGCGCCCGCGAGTCGACGGCGGATGAGCCAACGGCGCCAGAGCCAGCGCTCGAACAGCAGGACGCCGATGCCGAGCGGCAGTGCGACGAAGAGCTGCGCGCGGATGCCGTCGACATCGATGGCCACATCGATCATCGCGAGAAGACCGAACGCGAACCCGGTCGCGTGGATCACGCGGGTGTACTCGGCGGCGCCCGAGCCGATGAGCTTGACGTCTCGCGTTGCGAAGGCGGAGAGCATCAGGAGCCAGATCACGGCCGTCGCGGCGGCGATCTGGAAGACGAGGTCAGGATCGGCGACGGCGAGCGGGCCGCTCACCGCGCCGATCGAGACCACCGAGGCCACTGCACACGTGAAGGCGACCGCGGCGGCGTCGCTCGTGCGCAGGATCCAGCGGTAGCGGCGTTCCCACGACTGCCGGCGCTCAAGAGCGCGCGACGGTGGTGCGGCCGCGGACGCCCGAGACGCGATCGTCGGGAACGGGGAAACGAACCCGGTCGTCGCGATGCCCGTGGCGTCGTGAAGCGCGCTCATCGTGTGATCCCCAGCACGGACGAACGCAGCAATGCAGTCGGCATTTTGCCCCCCAGCAAACCGACGGACGAATCGAAATCCGTCCACCCCCAGTAAGACGACGCGAAGACCCCCGTCTCCTGCGGACCAACCCCCCGGCTGTCACGCGTGCGTCGTGAGCGACTCTACCCCGCGAATCGCGTCGAGCGCCACCGCGAGTATTCAGCCTGTGGACAGATGTCGTTCTTCCGGCGTTTTCCTGCCGCCGCGCCTCGAGCCGGCACTCCCTACCGCAGCGCGTCGACGACGGCCGCCCGTCGCTGCGGGGCCACGCGCGGCGCGGCATCCCAGATCCGCGTCATCCGCTCGGTGCCAAACGCCGGCCAGCCGGGATCGCCTTTCGTGATGAACGAGACCCAGGCGCGATGCATCTCGCGCGCGAGGTCCGACGGCGCGTCGTGTCCGGCGAGTTTCACGGCTTGGTCGGTCGTCAGCGTGTCGAACACGAATCCGAGCTCGAGCGCGTGGGCGGCGCCGAGGCCCCGAACCGGGCTCTCCCAGGAGAACTCGTAGAGGTAGGTCGGGGCCTTTCGTGCGCGGGCGACGCGCGTGGCGGGGGCGCGGAGGAGACGGTCGGTCAGAAGCTGGCCGAGTACCTCGCCCGCGCTCGCGTCGGGCAGTGCTGCGCGCACCGTGCGGGCAGCGCGTTCGGGGACGCGCAGGGCCCGCCGGGCGAGCCATGCCTTCATCGGGCCGATATCTGCGATGGCCTCGGGCGTCAACCAGAGGCGGTACTCGTCGGTGTTGGTGCCGATGAGGAGCGGTAGATCGAGGTCGGCGAGGGCGTGTTCCGGCGATACGGGAAGCGTGGCGGCGTCGACGGCGAGAGCGAATCCCGGTGCGCCGCGAAGCGGTGACGAGCCGGCGGCGACCTGTGCGCGCGCCCGCAGGAGGTCGCCCGTCATCTGTGCGGCGAACGCGTCACGCGTGGGCGGGATGCCCAGGCGGCGCGCGATCGCGTCGGATGCGCGGCGCGCCTTCTGCGGCGAGGTCGCTTCGAGCGGCCCTGATTGGATGATCGCCCCCGCGACGAGCGCGCGGGATGTCGGGCGCGCGAGCAGGGCGGCGACCAGGGCGCCGCCGGCCGACTCGCCCATCAGGGTGATGCGCGTCGGATCGCCACCGAACGCGCCGATCTCCGCGTGCACCCACTCCAATGCCCGCGCGACGTCGAGCAGTCCGAGGTTCATCGGGGCGCCCTCGAGCACGCTGAACCCCTCGACGCCGAGGCGGTAGTTGACCGACACGAACACCACGCCGTCGCGGGCGAAGGACGTGCCGTCGTAGGTGGGTTCGGCCGCGGCACCGCGTTCCAACGCGCCGCCGTGGATCCAGAGGACGACGGGGGATGCCGCGGCATCCGCGGGGCTCCAGACGTTGGCAGTGAGGATGTCGTCGCCCTCGATCATGGGACAGCTGAGGAGCTCGCCGATCGGGCCGCCGTACGCGGACTGCGGGGCGGTCGCTCCGAACCTCGTCGCGTCGCGGATTCCGCTCCATGCCGTCGGCGCGGCCGGAGCTCGGAAGCGGCGTTCGCCGATCGGCGCGGCCGCGTAGGGGATGCCGAGGAACCGGCTGATTCCGCTCGCCTGGCTGCCCCTCAGTGCGCCGGAGCTGATCGTGGCCTCGACGGGGTTCTCCATGGCCTCACCCTACGCGGCGTTCGGTCTCAGTCCTTCGCTCGTTCCAGACGCGTCAGCTCGGCGATCTGCGCGTCGATCTCCGCGGACAGCAGTGGATGGTGGATGTGTGTGGTGGGATCACGGGTGTCGAGTCCGAGGTCGTCGGTCATCACCACGTCGATGACGTCGATCCGGCACTGCGCGCACGCCACGGCGAACGCGGTGTCACCGTTCTCGCTCAACACGAGCGCGTCTTCGAGGCACTCCAGCAGCTTCAGCGCGCCGGTACCGGAGCTGGTGACCGCGTCGATCTGGTCGACATCGATCGTCTGCAGGCGCAGCAGGGCGGCGTCGATGGATGCCGCTTCGTCCGTGTCCGCGGCGGTGCGACGCTCGACGAACGTCAGCGCCTCCGCGGCCGCGGTCCGTGCCGCGGCATCCGGCAGATCATCCGCGTGCGCGGCGAACAGCCGTCGCGCGCACCAGGCGCCGAACGCGAGGCGCGCCGAGGGCGGGAGACGCTCGATCGCCCTCTCGAGCGTTGCGAGGTACGCGGGGAACGAGTCGATCGTCATGATCGGTGGATGCGCCGATCGGCGCCGGTCAGCGGCGCTTGCGCCTGGAGATCGGCGATGACGGCGGCTTGCGCGGCGAGCTCCTCGGCGAAGAAGGCGTCGTCGAGCGGGTCGGTCTCGGGGCGCAGCGCCCCGCCCTCCTTGATCGTGTTCAGCACATCCACCGGCGCCCAGAGTGCGGTGAGCACGTCGGTGGGATCGGGGTCTGGTGTCACGGCGATGCTGAGTGCAGCCTCGGTCGCTTCCATCAGTTTGAGGACGCCGCTGTCGGAAGATCTCGTGAAGTCGAGGTCGTCGATGTCGATGTCGCGCACGGCGGCCAGGTGCGCGGACAGCTCGTCGCGGAAGGTGGCGTCGAGGGTGCCGCTGCGGAGGGCGCCGGCGTCGACCGCCGTCCACGCGGCGTCGAGCGCGTCGCGCAGCACGCGGCGCGCGTCGCCGTGCTCGATCTCGTCGAGATAGGCGCCGTAGGTGTCGTCGAGGTGGGTGGCGCTCCAGGCCGCGAGGAAGAGGAAGTCGGCGGCGCCGAGCGGTTTCAGCTTCGCGCGCGTGCGTCTGCTGAAGGAGGCGTAGGTCACGGCCATCGGCTCTCGCCTTTCGTCGCGTCAGTGCTGTTCGACGTTCAGGCTACCCCGTCGTCATGCCGTCGCTGTGGGCGCGACGTGAGCGGCGTGAGCGCGGCGGAGATCGGTCACGAGCTGCTCGTGCAGCGGGTGGACGAAGATCGCGGGTCGCCCGCTGCTCATGCTGAACAGGTAGCTGTCGCCGGTCACGGCAGCGGTGAAGCGCACCTCGGCGTCGGGGTGTTCGTGCAGCAGGCGTTTCACCCGCTCAGCTACGCGCTCGGTCATGTCTGCCTTCTGAGTGAGGCTGAAAACGTAACAGGCGCAAGCAGCTTCGCCGGTGGGCTGGCGCGCGGCATCCCTTCGGTGCTAGGCGGCTGCGGCTGGCCTCGAAGGGATGAAGTCGCAGTTCTCTCCGCCGATCAGCGGCGAGGGGCGGCGAATCGGGCATCTCGATAGGCCCCACACCTCGGGCGCCCGCCGACCTGGGCCGGCCGGTCTGTCGGTCATTCGGTCGACAGACAGCGGCCGGCGCGGTGTCTAGCCTGGCGAGATGACGTCGCCTCCCGTTCGCGCGCAGAGACGCTCGCCGAGGGGGGAGGCTCTCGGCGTGGTGACGTGGTCGGGTCTCGCGCTGTCCCTCGCCGCGATCGCGTTTCTGCTCTTCATGCTGTTCGGGTACTCGGTGGGCGCCGCCCTCGGAGGCTCGTTCCCCGAGAGCCAGCGCGCCGCCTTCGCCGCGGGCTTCGGCATCGTCGCCGCGGTGCTCCTGGGCATCGTGGTCGTCGCGGCCGTGGGGAGTCGATGGGCGGCGTTCACGCTGGCCCTCGTCGCCCTGCTCTTCAGCGCCTACCTCGGCGTGGGGCTGGCCAGTGGCCTCCACTCCGCCCGGCCCCCGGCCGAGAGAGTCGACCCGAGTCCGCTACCGTGCCAGTGCTACAGCGGCAGCGTGTGCGAGTGCCCCGGAGGGTAAGCGTCGAGTCGCGGATGCCGCCGCCTACGCTGAGACGATGAGCGTCGAGACGACCGAGCCGGAGGCATGGGCCTGGCCGGGGCCGAGTCCGCTGACGGTGGGCGGGCTGTCGCGACAGGATCTGGCCGCGCGGTTGCAGGAGCACGGGGTCGGCCTCAACGCCCACGCCGAGACTCTTCTGGCTCACTCGGCATTCGACACCCGCCCCGCCGAGCGCGTCGAAATCGTCGCGCGCGCCGTGCGCGAGTTGGGCCTGGCGGACGGCGGGACCTTGCCGGAGGTGTTTGCTGCGGCGGCATCCCTTGGCTGGGCGCTCTGCCCGCCAGATGCCGCGCCGTATCTCCGGTTGGCGTGGCTCACGCAGTCGAACTCGACGGATTCGGTGCTGTCGGCCGGACGTTCTCCGCAGGGCGCGCTGAAGGTCGCGACGGCGCCGATCAGCGACGACGTCGAGGTGCCGAAGGGGTTCTACCTTCGCGTGGTCGACGGGGTTCCGTGGCTGCGCGGCTACCGCTGCGACGACGAGTACCGCTTCGCGCCGGACGACGTGTTCGCGTTTCGGGTCGACGGCTGAGCCGTAGGTCGCCGCGACAGCGGTTGCGCCCGTCCGCGGCGTCGCCGTGGTCAGTCCGGCTGGCCGTTGTCGTCGCTGCCTCAGTCTCGCCGTTCGCAGAGGATGGCGCCGACCGGGCGACGACCGCGCTCCGAGCGCCGGTGGGTTTCGATGACGTCGAAGCCGGCCTGCTCGAGCCGTGACTGCAGTTGCGATGCCGGCCAGCGGTAGGCGCGCGTGACCGCGTGGTCGAAGGGCTCGACCTCTTCGCCGTCGAAGTAGCCGAGCAGCAGCGTACCCGCGGGACGAAGGACGCGGGCGAATTCGCTCAGGGGCACGGCGATGCGCTCGGGCTCGTGGTGGATCGTCGAGAACCACGACAGGATGCCGCCGACAGCGCCGTCGTTCTCGTCGATCGCATCGATGCTGCCGAGGTCGAACCTGACACCCGGATAGGTCGTGCGAGCGCCGTCGATGAACGCGGGCACGAGATCGAAGCCGCGAATGTCCACGCCTCGCTGGTGGAGGTGGTGGGTCCAGTGCCCCGGTCCGCAGCCCGCATCCAGAACGGGCCCGGATGCCGCGGCCGCCCAGGTCTCGACGAGGTGTCTGTCGCTGGGGTGCACGGCGGTCATCGATCCGACGGCGTCGACGTACTCGGCCGCTCGTGCGGCGTAGGCGGCGGCGACATCGGTCACACCACGAGGGTAGAACGGATGCCGGGGGTGGGGCCGTTCTCCTAGAGTGAGCCCGTGAGGCGGACAGTGCGTTTCGTGGGGGTCACGGCTCTTCTTGCCGTGGGGGTCACGCTGGCCGGGTGCTCTTACGTGAACCGCGTCGCAGCGAGGATCAACGCGGATGGCTCGCTCGATTTCGCGACGTGCGATGCCCGCAATGCGGACTTCTTCGAGGTGACGTGGTCGGATGACGAATCAGCGGAGCAATCCGCGATGTCGGTGACCCGGATCATCGGAGACGTCCAGACGGGTGACGTGTTCCACCTGGATGCCGTGGCGCCTGCCAGCGGTTGGACGAGCGTGACGGTGGCGAGCCTCGGCGGACAGGGCCCCGGCATCTTCGCCTCCTTCCGCGCGGCGGATCTCGAGTCGGGCTCGTGGGCGTGGAATCAGACCGGCGTCTTCATCGGGACGGTCGATGTCGAGCACTGCGAGCTCGACGAAGCGAACATCCGCTGACCGGCGACGTCGCTCTATGCTCGGCTCATGATTCGCGCCGGTCGAGCGTCGCTGGTCGTGACGTCCGTCGAGACGGATCCCGATCTGGTGACGCAGCATCTCGGGCTTTCGCCGACGACCGTCATCCGTAAAGGGGAGGGGAGTCGTTCGGGTCGCGTTCGTGAGCATCACACGTGGGCGGTGGATGCCGGGCCCTTCTCGAACGAGGATGACGACCAGACCGGAACCGCGGCGTTGACGACTCTTCTGGAGCGGTGCCGCGCCGCGTTCGGACGTGTGGGGACTCTGCCGGCGGACTGTCACGCCCGGATCGTGTGGTCCGCAGACTCGGACTCTGCGCAGGGCGGGTTCGTCCTGACCGCCGCGGTCGCCGGGCAGATCGCCGCGCTGGGTGTCGACCTCTACGGGACTGTGTGTCTGCGTGACGGTGGGGAGCGAGACCAGTAGCCGGCCCCATCATCCAGGTGCGCTGCCAGCTAAGGGCAAAACTCCCGCCACGTAGAAGCTAGGAGAGGGTTTCTGGAACCGTTGTAACGACGGTTCGTGTGGCTCCGACCGGCGTCGATCCCGTGACCTCACGATTTTCAGCTGGATGCCGCGGCGTAGCGTGTCCTGGTTGGTCGCCGTTTGCCGCGTGATTCCGCGGATGCCGTCGTGGTTGGTCGCGGCTGGTTGTGGGTGATTTCAGCGGAGCTACCGGCACGGAACCGGCACGTCGATATGGTTATCGGTGACCGGGCGCTTCGCCCTGCGAGGTAGGAGTATCGATGGCAACGCCCGGCAGTGCATTGGTGGGGTACGCGATTCTGCGGGCCAACTACAACAGCCAGGCACCGAACTATCTCGACAACTTCGCGCCTTTCGTGCTCTCGGCGATCTCCAGTGCACCGAGTGCGATCGTAGAACGTCACTCTATCGCGACCTTGGTTCGTGACGCATTCGGAGTGGACATCCCGGTCCTCGTCGTTCCTAGATTGCTGCGTCGCACAACGCGAGAAGGCCTGACTGAGCCTGTCGGCACCGACGCCGTGCGCCTGACTCCCAAGGGTGAGCGGGGGCTACCGGACCTGACGAGCGCGTTGTCCGAGTATCGCCGAAAGCAGGCCGAGCTGGTACATGAATTCGCGTCATTCATCGGGACAGAGTTCCCTGAGCATGAAGAGCTGACCACAGGAGACCTGGCTGCCAACCTCGCAGAGTTCTTTGACCGACAAGCGGTATCGGTCTTGAAGCAGAGCCTGGGCAGGGAGGCCGCCCCTGATGCCACGAAGGCTGGAATCCAGTACGTTGTCGCAGCGTTTGTCGCCCATTTGGCCGCTCGCGATCAGGTTCACTTTGCCTACGTCGTCGAAGCCGCGAAGGGCGCGATGCTGGCGTCAGTGTTGGAGCTCGATACCTCAAGTATGAACGAGTCGTTGAGCGGCCTGACTCTGGTGCTCGACACTCCGGTCGCTATGGATGCTCTTGGCCACCATGGTCCGATCCCGGCGTCGGCAATGACTCACGTACTGGACATGGCTCGACAACAGGGTGCGCGGGTCGTCATATTTGACCACTCGGTCTCGGAGATGGATGGAATTCTCGAAGCCATCGAGGGTCAGTTGCGACGGGGAGGGCTGTCTCGCGCTACGTCGGCGGGCTATCTCCATTACGCCGAAATAGGCGCATCGCCAGCCGATCTCGCGGTCGCTCGCGAGCACCTTCCCGACCAACTCGCTGACGCTGGCATCTCTGTCGTCGACCGTCCGGAGGATTATCACAAGTACGGTCTCGATGAGGAGAAGCTAGACGAGAAAATCCACAGCCGCGTGCACTATCTTCAGGATGCGGCGCGGGTGAACGATGTGCGTTCGCTGTCTGCGGTGCATCGGCTTCGTCGAGGTGAGCGCTCCAAGGCGCTTGAGCGGTGCCGTGCCGTGATGATGACGTCAAACATCAATCTCGTTTGGGGGGCGGTAGATTTCCGGGACGAGAACTCGTTTCCGCTAGCAGTGACCGCCGAATCTGTGGCAAGTCTGCTGTGGGCTCGTAGCCCCGCGTTGGCTCCGGACGTCCCAAGAGAAATGGTCCTGGCAACGGCATACGTCGGCATGCAACCATCGCCGACGTTGTGGGCGAAATATGTCGCAGAGATCGAGTCGCTTGAAGCGAGCGGTCGGGTCAGCGCCGACGATGCCGTCGTCCTCCGGTCCACTCGCGTCGGGCGTGATGCGTTCATGGCTGAGTCGCTTGGTGAAGCGGATGCAGTCATAGATGAGCTACCAATCGCAGTGCTCGAGAGAGTCCGAGGTGCAATCTCTGATCCCCTGCTGGGCGAGGTTGGAGAACTTGAATCACGGCTCGCCCAGTCTGACGCGGTCGCCAACCACGCGACCGAAGATTGGCTCAGACAGGTTGAGGCGCGCGAGGAGGCGGAGAAAGAGGCAGCGGCCAAAGCGGCGGAGTCAAGCGAATTGAAGGCGCGATTGCATGCGCTGGAATCATCCGAGGTTGAAAAGCGGAAGCGAATTCGAGATCGCGCACGGCTAATCGCGCGTCGCCGGGTTCGGGGCGTCGCTTGGGTAATACGGAGCGCGGCTCTTCTCCTGGCGGCCGGGGCCGTGTATGTACTCGTCACCAGCGATGATTTGTCGACGCGCGGGCCAACCCTACTGGTGGGCATTATCGGAATCGCCAGCTTTGCGCTCCCGTTCATGCCTCGATTGGACGCCGTGCTGTCCCTGATTGAGGAACGCCTCGCGCGACGGGGCGAGCGTAAGAGGCTCGTCGATACGGGATTTGATCCAGCTGTCTCCACTGAATCAGAAATCCGGTAGGTAGCGGTCGCGCTTCCTGTGGGCGCGCTTGGTCCTCGCTACAGGACCAGGCACTTGATGGCGTAAGCGGTTCGGGTCGCCGGCTCAGCCTGGCCGCCGAGGAGCGCCCGGACCGCAGCGGAGCGAGGACCGGACGCACCGCAGGCGGCGCCGCCGGCCGGAGGTCGGCCTTGAAAGAGTAGAGAAAGTCCTCAAAGCTCAGCGTTGTTGGGGCAAGCGGATGACCCTGATGCTGTGCTTTTCATCGGAGCCGTACCAGTCGAGCGTCGCACTCGCTTCATCCCAGGAACGGACCCGGAGGGCGTGGATGCCGGAGACGAGCGAACTCGGGGACGACTTCGAGTGGTCGTCATAGTTGAGCAATACCCGCGCCAGGAACTGCGAGATTGGATCCCATCGGCCCATTCCAAGCGGACTCTACTCGGTCCGGTGACCCAAGCATCCACCCAGTCGGCGGACGAGAGTTCAGTACGAGAGTACTCGGCGGTCTTGCCGATAATGGCATGTTCTGTCCGCAGTTGATCCCGTGCGGCTGCGGCCTCGTCATCCGCAACAGGGAGATCCTCTCTCATGCCATCTTTGACGTCGACGAAGAAGGAGAGGGAGGAGGTGGCGCTGTCGACTGGAACTAGTGTCGGTGATTCCCCGGCGCGGAGCAACTGAGCGTCGAGCGTTGGAAGTAGCCCGAACAGGTCCCCTGGAACAGGGCTCGGGAACGCGACAAGTAGTGGCGGCAGCTAATGCCAGTTGGAGAGCGAGGGACGCGGGAGGAAGTATTCACCCAACGAGTGATCGATCTCCGCTCCGTGCGAAGTCAGCTCGCTGAAGCCCCGTGGGACGGCCAAGTCCAATGGTCCTGGTGGGAGCCGCACCTGGCTTACCTGCTGCACTTCCCGGCGGGAGGATTGTACAAGGTGGGCCTGACTCGTGACCAGAAGCGGCCTCGATTGCTTTGTCGGCGAAGCGGCGGTGGAGGAGCCTCAAGATTGCTTCTCTCAGACGAGGGCTATCGACTTGTTGTGCGATTCATGTCGTGCCACCTTGGTCCGTTGCTGCGCGAGGCGGAGGACTCGAGACTGGTCCACCATTGCTGTCAGAGCGCCTGCGATGGACCCCGAGATGTGAGACGGCCCCAAGCGGCGATGAAACGGAAGCTCGACGGAGGCGATTCGATCCGGCGACAGCGACTCGAGTGCCTGGACGGTGAAATCCAGATTCCAGCCGAACCGAGTGTTGAACGCGCGGCTCCAGTCGATTGCTGAGCGACGAAAGGCTCGGGCAGACCCAAGATCCACGAACGGCCAGTCGGGCACAACGCGCCGAGTAAGCGAGTCGCGAACTCGGCTGGAAGCGCGATGCGCGAGAGTCCATCCCGCTGAATGCGAGGCCCGAGTGCCAACGACGAAATCTGCCTCGTTCGTCAGGACCGGCCTGAGCAACTGTCGCGTGTCGGACATGTCGACTGTCGCATCGCAGTCCATGACACAGACGACGTCAGTCTGCGCCCTAGCAACGCCAAGCTCAATGCACGCGCCAACCTCGCGGAAGCGGTCGTGATCCAGGAGGACCGCGCTGCTGTCGAGCACGAGGCGTCGCGAAGCGTCAGATGATCCGTTATCAACGAGCACGAGCGCAAAATCGGCCGGCGTGGTTGAGAGCAAGTGCTTCAGCGCTGCCTCCTCATTCAAGAACGGCATGACGATCGTCGCGGCGGGTGTCGGATTCAACTCTCCGCGTCCTTCTCAAGCGACCTGCTTGCTCGGCCCAGCTTCTTGAGCGGCTTTCCGAATATCAGGACATTGGTCACCGCGAACGCAACCACCCAAACCAACGCGACGGTCCAAACCAACCACGGCGGGGTGCCAAGAGATTGTTGCTCCGCAAGCCCGCCCTTGCCGAGCGCGAGGACCATGCCCGACAAGAGTGCGGATGCAGCGAGCATTACGAACAATGCGACACTCGCCATCCCTCCGATTCGGTTCTTGGCGAATCGTTCGCTGTGCGGATGGTTGGCAAGGAGGCTTTCCCAGAGCAGAATCCCGCCGCTCTCTGGGCTCTCCGGGTCTGCTGTCTTCGCTTGGCCGGCACTCCAGACTTCCTCGCGGAGACGTAGAAAGTGACCGGCTCGCTCCATTCGATTGAGTTCGCCCAGCCAGATTCCGAATGCGCATGAGACGAGCACGGGCGTCAGCGCGCCCGTCAGTAAAGCGATCGCAACGCTCAGGCCGAGTCGGGTGATGCTATCCATGTCGTGAAGCCCAGTAGCAGCTGCAACACAAGCGGCGATGACTATTCCGACGGTCGCGAGAGTCCACTGAAGAATCGTCTGCTGGTTCTGCTTGGCCGAGAGCGACTCAGCTCTCAGCGAGACGTACTCCTGGACGAGAAGCTCCGCCACGTGGGCAGGGAGGCGTGCCGGCTTCTCCTTGTGCTTCATGGGCGTCAGGATATCGTCGCCGCGTTTTTGGAAGCGCTCGCCGGCGGGAGTGAACGACAGGATTCAGTTGGGGACCCGCCCCAGTCCGGCCGAAGCGGCGGATGAAGCCGGCGAGTCGGCATCCGTCCGGGCCGCTTCGACTCGCTTCGCTCGCTCAACGACCGGGGGATCGGAGGCTGAAGCCGAAGCAGCAAGACCGGGCCTCACCAGGTCAAAGCAAAACCCCCGCCATGTAGAAGCTAGGCGAGGGTTTCTGGAACCGTTGTAACGACGGTTCGTGTGGCTCCGACGGGCGTCGATCCCGTGACCTCACGATTTTCAGTCGTGCGCTCTACCAACTGAGCTACAGAGCCGCGCGGCATCCGCTTGAAGAATCTGCCGCGTCCTACACGAAGGGCCCTCGATCTCGAAAGAAAAGGGCCCGTCGCTCGGAGCGACCCTGACGGGACTTGAACCCGCGACCTCCGCCGTGACAGGGCGGCACGCTAACCAACTGCGCTACAGGGCCATACGTATTCAGTTGTGTGTCGGAGAGTGACCCCAACGGGATTCGAACCCGTGCTACCGCCGTGAAAGGGCGGCGTCCTAGGCCGCTAAACGATGGGGCCGAGCGAACCCGGAGGCTCATTCTTACCGACGCTCAAGCATAAGAGATCATCCAGCAAATCGGAAATCGAGGGCGTGGGATGCCGTGCCGCGCGCTCTCCGCGGGGGAGGATGGCCGCGGGTGCGGCACGTGCGAGCCTCCGAATTGCCCCGGTCTCCCAGCGGTTTCATCACCAGAAACCCCTGGGCGAATGTGGCGAATGTTGTTAGTGTGACGTGTGTTGCCATCGCGGGATGGCGGGGGTCGACGCGCGTGAAAGACGGAGGTTCGAGGTGAAGACCGAGAAGGCCGCTTCGGCGGAAGACTGCGGCTGCGCGCCGACCGCCACAGAGATCGCGGGCCTGCGCGGCCCGATGAGCCGCCGATCCGCTCTGGGACTGGCCGGCCTGGGCGTGCTGAGCCTGGGCGCCGTCAGCGCCTTCGGACTGCGGTTCAGCCCGTCCGCGTTCGCTGCCGACTACCCCTCGTGGGACGACGTGCAGAATGCCAAGAACAACGAAGCGGCCAAGGCCAACGAAGTCACCCGCATCCAGGGCCTCATCGCCGCCCTGCAGGCCGACGTCGCCGCGAAGCAGGCAGACGCCGAGCGCCTCGCCAACGAATACGTGCAGGCGCAGATCGACTTCGAGACCGCGTCCGACAATGCGGACGCCCTGCAGAAGCAGGCCGATGACGAGTCGGCGCGCGCGACCGCGTCGGCCAAGAAGCTCGGCCGCCTCGCCGCTCAGCAGTACCGCGCCGGCGGCAGTGACCCGTCCATGGAGCTCTTCTTCTCCGGCTCCGCCGCCAGCGCCGACGACCTGCTCGCCAAGCTCGGCACGATGGACCGTCTCGTCGAGGCCAACCGCGGTGTCTACGCCGACGCCGTCAGCGCCCGCAACAACGCCCAGAGCCTCAGCGACAAGGCCAAGCTCGCCCGCGACGAGCGCGACCGCCTGCAGAAGGAAGCCCAGCAGAAGATGCAGGCCGCGCAGGATGCCGCCGCCGCCGCCCAGGCCGCCCTCGCCGAGCAGGACAAGAACCTCGGCACCCTCCAGGCGCAGCTCGCCGCGCTCCAGGACCAGACCGCCAAGACGGTCGCCGACTACCAGGCCGGCGTCGAGGCCGCGCGCAAGGCCGAAGAAGCCCGGCAGGCCGCGGCCGCCGAGGCCGCCCGTAAGGCCGCCGAAGAGGCCGCCGCCAATGCCGGAAACGGTGGCGGTGGCGGTGGCGGCGGAGGAGGAGGCGGCGGCGGTGGCGGAACGCCCGGCACCGATGGTTGGGTGCGCCCGGCATCCGGCTACATCAGCTCGTGGTTCGGCAACCGCGGCTCGGTCTGCGGTAACGGCGTGTGCACCAGCGGCGGTCACCGCGGCATCGACTTCGCCACCTCCTGCTGGTCGCCCATCTACGCCGCAGCCTCGGGCCGCGTCGTGTGGGCCCAGTACACCGGCGACTGGGGCAACTACGTCAAGGTCGACCACGGCGGCGGCGTCGTCACCGGCTACGCCCACATCGTCAACGGCGGCTACAACGTCGATGTCGGTCAGTGGGTCAACGCGGGCGACCTCATCGCCCACGTCGGCAACACCGGCGCCTCCACCGGCTGCCACCTGCACTTCGAGGTGTACTGGCAGGGCGTGCGCATCGACCCGGCACCCGTGCTCTACGACCACGGCATCAACGTCTACTGACGAGTGCTGCAACGCAGAAGAGCGGATGCCGACCGGCATCCGCTCTTCGCGTGTGAGACCAGGTCTCAGATGGTCTTGGGGGCGTGGCCCTCACCCTGGGTGGCGGTCTGCGCACCCTCGTCCTGGAAGCGCTGGAACGCCTCGGCGACCAGACGCTCGGCCTCTTCGGCGCCGGCCCACTGGTCGACCTTGACCCACTTGCCGGGCTCGAGGTCCTTGTAGTGCTCGAAGAAGTGGCCGATCTCGCCCTTGGTCCACTCGTCGAGGTCGTCGACGTCCTGGATGTGCGCCCAGCGCGGGTCCTTCGCGAGCACCGCGACGACCTTGTCGTCGCCGCCGGCCTCGTCGAGCATCTTCAGCACGGCGACCGGGCGCACCTTGGCCATCACACCCGGGTACAGGTCGCGATCGAGCAGCAGCAGCACGTCGAGCGGGTCGCCGTCCTCGCCGAGGGTGTCCTCGAAGAAGCCGTAGTTCGCGGGGTAGCCCATCGGCGTGAACAGCACGCGGTCCAGGAATACGCGGCCGGTGCCGTGGTCGACCTCGTACTTCACGCGGCTGCCGCGCGGAATCTCGATGACGGCGTCGTATGCGCCCATGCTGGTTCTCCTTCGGAGGGTCTGGTGGATGCCGGCATCCAGCCTAGTCGGCAGGCCCGGTGGCCGTTCCGCCGTCGTCGCGTGCACAACTCCGCCTCAGAGGCCCGGATCTGCCCTCTGGGGCGCCGCTACCCCCATTGAGGCGGAGTTGTGCACGCGGCCAGTCGCTAGCGTGGATGCCGTGGACCACCGCCCCAGCCTCGACCCCGCCGTCGCCGAGATCCGCCGGGCGGTGCGCGCGGCCCTCGCCACGGTCACCGGCCCCGTGCTGGTGGGGCTGTCCGGCGGCGCGGACTCGCTCGCGCTCGCCGACGCGGTCGCGTTCGAGGCGCCGAAAGCCGGGGTCGCGGCATCCGCGGCGATCATCGACCACGGACTGCAGCCCGGATCCGACCGCGTCGCCGCCCGCGCGGCCGCCGTCGCCGAAGAGCGGGGGCTGGCCGCTCGGGTGATCCGTGTCGAGGTCGGCACGGAGGGTGGGCCCGAAGCCGCCGCCCGCGATGCCCGCCGCGCCGCCCTGCTCGGCGCCGCGAAGGATGCCGGGGCCGAAGCCATCCTGCTCGCCCACACCCTCGACGACCAGGCCGAGACCGTGCTGATCGGCCTCGCTCGCGGCTCTGGAGCCGCGAGCCTCGGAGGCATGTCGCCCGACCGGGTCGAAGACGGCATCCGCATCCTCCGCCCCCTGCTCGACGTGCGCCGCACCACCACCCGCGCCGCGTGCACCGCCGCAGGCCTGCCACCGTGGGAGGACCCGCACAACCTCGACCGCCGGTTCCTCCGCGTGCGGGTACGACAGGACGTCATGCCGGTGCTCGAAGCGGAGCTCGGCCCGGGCGTCGCCGAGGCGCTCGCCCGCACGAGCGATCAGCTGCGCGAGGATGCCGCGGCCTTCGCCGAGATGATCGACGAGACGATCGAAGACATCGTCGAGCACGCCGAAGCCGGCATCGCCGTGTCGGTGCCGGCGCTCGCGGCCAACCCGCCGGCGCTGCGCCACCGCATCATCCGCCACGTCGTCGCGAGCGAGTTCGGCGCGAGCCTCACCCGCGCGCAGACCCTCGAGGTCGCCCGGCTCGTCACCGACTGGCGCGGCCAGGGCCCGATCGACCTGCCCGGATGCCGCGCCCAGCGCAGCGGCACCCGTCTGGTCTTCACGGCGGCCGACTGAGGTGCCGCGGCATCCGTGCCTAAAATCGAGGAATGCGCGCAGCCGACATCGCTGACCAGCTGTCCACCGTCCTCGTCACCGAGGAGCAGATCCACGACAAGCTCGGTGAGCTCGCCGCGCGCGTCGAGGCCGATTACGAGGGCAAGGACCTGCTGCTGATCGGTGTGCTGAAGGGCGCCGTCATGGTGATGGCCGACTTCTCGCGGAAGCTTCGCCGCGACGTCGTCATCGACTGGATGGCCGTGTCGTCCTACGGCGCCGGCACGAAGTCCAGCGGTGTCGTGCAGATCCGCAAGGACCTCGACACCGACCTCACCGGCAAGCACGTGCTGATCGTCGAGGACATCATCGACTCGGGCCTGACCCTCAGCTGGCTGCTGGAGAACTTCGCGTCGCGCGGCGCCGCCTCGATCGAGATCCTCGCGCTGCTGCGCAAGCCCGAGGCGGCCAAGGTCGAGATCGACTGCCGCTACGTCGGCTTCGACATCCCCACCGACTTCGTTGTCGGCTACGGCCTCGACTACGACGAGCGCTTCCGCAACCTCCGTGACGTCGCGGTGCTCGCGCCGCACGTCTACAGCTGAACGCGGCGCGGGCGTTTCGACTCGCTGCGCTCGCTCAACGACCGGGGGTGCGCGGCCGCTCCCGGTTCGCCTGTGGCGAATGCACAGACGCCCCATAGTCGCCGCGCGGTAGCCTGAGCGGATCATGGACTTCAAGAAGCTCAGCCGCAACCCGTTCGTCTACGTGTTGCTCATCGGCGCCCTGTTGCTGATCGGCATGTCGCTGATCTCGACGCTCACGGGCGCGAAGCAGATCACGACGCAGGAGGGCCTGACGCTCCTGAAGGGCGGCACCGTCACCCAGGTGACGAACACCGACGGCGACCAGCGCGTCGACATGACCCTGTCCGCCCCGTTCCAGGGCGCCACGCAGGTGCAGTTCTACTACGTCGGCGCGCGCGCCAACGAGGTCGTCTCGGCCGTGGATGCCGCGACCCCGAAGGACGGCTACAACGACGTCGTCCCGCGCACCACCTTCTTCGAGAGCCTGCTCTCGCTCCTCATCCCCATCCTGTTGCTGGGTCTGCTCTTCTGGTTCTTCTTCTCCGCGGCCCAGGGCGGCAACAGCAAGGTCATGCAGTTCGGCAAGTCGCGCGCGAAACTCGTGACGAAGGAGACCCCGACGGTCACCTTCGCCGATGTCGCCGGTGCCGACGAGGCCATCGAGGAGATGCAGGAGATCAAGGACTTCCTGAAGGACCCCGCGAAGTTCCAGGCGGTCGGCGCCCGCATCCCGAAGGGCGTGCTGCTGTACGGCCCTCCCGGAACCGGTAAGACCCTGCTCGCGCGCGCCGTCGCCGGCGAGGCCGGCGTGCCGTTCTACTCCATCTCCGGCTCCGACTTCGTCGAGATGTTCGTGGGCGTCGGCGCGAGCCGCGTGCGCGATCTGTTCAACCAGGCCAAGGAGAACGCGCCGGCGATCATCTTCATCGACGAGATCGACGCTGTCGGCCGCCACCGCGGTGCCGGCATGGGCGGCGGTCACGACGAGCGCGAGCAGACGCTCAACCAGATGCTCGTCGAGATGGACGGCTTCGACCCGAAGGCCTCGGTGCTGGTCATCGCCGCCACGAACCGTCCCGACATCCTCGACCCGGCGCTGCTGCGCCCGGGCCGCTTCGACCGCCAGATTGGCGTCGACGCCCCCGACCTCAAGGGCCGCCAGCGCATCCTCGAGGTGCACGGACGCGGCAAGCCGCTCTCGCCCTCGGTCGACCTCGCCGTCATCGCGCGCAAGACGCCCGGCTTCACCGGTGCCGACCTCGCGAACGTGCTGAACGAGGCCGCGCTGCTCACGGCGCGCTCCAACGCGCAGCTCATCGACATGCGCGCACTCGACGAGGCCATCGACCGCGTCATCGCCGGTCCGCAGCGTCGCACGCGCATCATGAAGGACAAGGAGAAGCTCATCACCGCGTACCACGAGGGTGGTCACGCCCTCGCGGCGGCGGCGATGAACAACACCGACCCCGTCACGAAGGTCACCATCCTCCCGCGCGGCAAGGCCCTCGGCTACACGATGGTGCTGCCGCTGGAGGACAAGTACTCGGTCACCCGCAACGAGCTGCAGGACCAGCTCACCTACGCCATGGGCGGCCGTGTCGCGGAGGAGATCGTCTTCCACGACCCGACCACCGGTGCGAGCAACGACATCGAGAAGGCCACCGGCATCGCCCGCAAGATGGTCACCGAGTACGGCATGACCACCGATGTCGGACCCGTCAAGCTCGGCTCGTCGTCCGGCGAGGTCTTCATGGGGCGCGACATGGGTCACGGCCGCGACTTCTCCGAGCGCATCGCCGAGCGCGTCGACAAGCAGGTGCGCGATCTCATCGAGCAGGCCCACAACGAGGCCTACGAGGTGATCAACGCCAACCGCGACATCCTCGACAAGCTCGCCCTCGCCCTCCTGGAGAAGGAGACGCTCGACCACCTCGAGCTCGCCGAGATCTTCCGCGACGTCAAGAAGCTGCCGCCGCGCCCGCAGTGGCTCTCCAGCGACGACCGCCCCGTCTCGATGCTGCCGCCGGTGGACGTGCCCCGTCGTCAGGACGAGGCCGGGCTGGCTGCGGCATCCGTCGCGGAGGAGCAGCCCGCGGCGCAGGCCGCGGCGCAGCGGCGTCCGAGCGGGCAGGCGCGCCCCGCCACCGCCTAGGCTCGTGACGTGGCCGTCGATCGAGACCGCGTCGCCGCCGCCGTGCGCGACATCCTCGTCGCGATCGGGGAGGACCCCGACCGCCCGGGGCTGAAGGCGACCCCGCAGCGGGTCGCCGACGCCTACGCCGACTTCTTCTCCGGGGTGGGGCAGGATGCCGCCGAGCCGCTGGCCCACACCATCAGCGTCTCGCGCGGGCCGGCGCCCGACACGTTGCCCTCCGGTGCGGTGCTGCTGCGCGACATCCGCTTCCGTTCGGTCTGCGAGCATCACCTGCTGCCGTTCGCGGGACGTGCGCACATCGCGTACCTGCCGGGTGAGCAGGTGGTGGGTCTGGGAGCGCTGCCCAAGGTCGTCGACGTGCTCGCGGCCCGCCCGCAGGTGCAGGAACGGCTGGGGGAGCAGATCGCCGACACCATCGCCGCGGCCCTCGATGCGCGCGGCGTGCTGGTGGTGCTCGCCGCGCATCACGAGTGCGTCACGATGCGCGGAGGACGCCAGCCGGATGCCGCGACGATCACCATCGCCGCGCGCGGCGAGCTGGCCGAGCCGTCTGCACGCGCCGAGATCATGATGCTCGTGACGGGAACGCCCGCATGACCGCGATCATGGGCATCGTCAACGTCACCCCCGACTCGTTCAGCGACGGCGGGCGCTTCCTCGCGGCCGACGCCGCCATCGCACACGGCGTGGCGCTGCGCATCGACGGCGCCCACATCCTCGACGTCGGCGGAGAGTCGACGCGGCCGGGCGCCGAGCGGGTGGCCCCGGCCGAGGAGCAGGCGCGCGTGCTGCCCGTGGTGGCGGCGCTCGCGGCGGAGGGCGCTCTCGTCAGCATCGACACGATGAACGCGAGCACCGCGCAGGCGGCGATCGATGCCGGCGCGCGCATCGTCAACGACGTCTCGGGCGGGCTGGCAGATGCCGACATGCTCGGGGTGGTCGCGGCATCCGACGTCGACGTCGTTCTGCAGCACTGGCGCGGCCACTCCGCCGACATGTACGCCCATGCCGCCTACGCCGACCTCGCCCGCGACCTCGTCGCCGAGCTCGAGGGACGCGTCGAGGCCGCCGCGGCCGCGGGGATCTCCCCCGAGCGGGTCATCCTCGATCCGGGAATCGGCTTCGGCAAGCGCGGCCCGCAGAACTGGGAGGCGCTGCGCGCCCTCGAGCGCATCGTCGCGATCGGGCCGCGGGTGCTCGTCGGCACCAGCCGCAAGCGCTTCCTCGCGGAGGCGCTGGCGCCTGCCGACGGCGCAGAGGTCTCGACCCCGCGACGCGACCTCGCGACCGCTGTCACGAGCGTGCTCGCGGCCCAGACCGGCGTGTGGGCGGTGCGCGTGCACGACGCCGCAGCCACCCGCGACGCGCTGACGGTGTGGGCGCGGTGGAGCGGTGAGAACGACGGAGGAGGCGCATGAGCGACCGGATCACTCTCACCGGCATCCGGGCCACGGGCTACCACGGGGTCTATGAGCACGAGCGTCGCGAGGGCCAGGTCTTCATCGCCGACGTCGTGCTGGAGCTCTCGCTCGCCGACGCCGCCCGCAGCGACGACGTGGCCGACACCGTGCACTACGGCGAGTTCGCTGACCAGGTCGCCGCGGTGCTCGCCGGCGACCCGGCCGACCTCCTCGAGACCGTCGCGCAGCGCATCGCCGATCGCGCTCTCGCGTATCCGCGGGTGGATGCCGTCGAGGTCACGATCCACAAACCGCAGGCGCCCATCGCGGTGCCGTTCGACGACGTGAGCGTGACGATCCGTCGCGCCCGTGAAGGAGCGCCCGCATGAACCGCCGCCTCGCGCAGGGCTTCTCCGAGAACATGCCTACCCCGAGCTCCGCCGAGACGGTCGCGGTGATCGCGATCGGCGCCAACCTGGGCGACCGGCAGTCCACCATGACGGCGGCCCTCGAAGAGCTCGCGCGTCTGCCGCTGACGACGCGTGTGGTCGCCTCGGCGCCCATCGAGACGGTGGCTCTGACGCTGGACGGTCCCGATGAAGAGGCCCCCGCCTACCTCAACGCGGTCGCGCTCGTGACGACCCGCCTCGCCCCCTCGGTGCTGCTCGGGTACCTCCACGCGATCGAGGAGGCGCACGGGCGACCGCCGCGCCGCGTCGACGACCTCCGCTGGCAGAGCCGCACCCTCGATCTCGACCTCATCGCCTTCGGCGACGTGCGCTCCGCCGACCCGACGCTCACCCTCCCGCACCCGCGCGCGGGAGAGCGCACGTTCGTGCTCGAGCCGTGGCTGCAGGTCGACCCCGAGGCCGTGCTGCCCGGCGTCGGGCGCGTGCGCGAGCTGCTCGCAGCGCTGCGGGAGGCCGAAGCGGAGGCGGATGCAGACGGCACCTCGGCACCGGAGGGGGGCGCGGCGTGAAGCGCACCACCGCGGGCGCGATCGTCGCCGCCGTCGCGATCGGCGTGTTCCTGGGTTTCGCCGTCGACCAGGTGCTGACGGTGACGGGACGCCCCACTTTCACCCCGTCGTTCCTGCTGCCCATCCTGCTCGTCCTGCTCGGCATCGCGCTCGTGCTGTTCGCGTTGCCGATCCGGCGAGCGACCGCCGGCGCCCAGACCGCCCCGGTCGATCCCTTCCGCGCCGTCCGCATCGCGATGCTGGCCAAGGCGTCGACGCTCGTCGGTGCCGGTGTCGCCGGTGTCGCGGCGGGACTTCTGGCCTTCCTGCTCACCCGACCCGTCGCGCCCTCGTTAGGCTCGACAGGACCGGTGATCGCCGCGATCGTCGGCGGCCTCGTGCTGGTCGCGGCGGGACTCGTCGCCGAGCACCTCTGCACCATCCGGAAGGACGACGATGACGAACACCCCGGACCTCCCGAACCCGGACTCGGACTCTCCCACCACGACTGACGTCGTTTCGCTGGCGGACGGCGTCTCGACTCCCGTCGCTCGATCGACGACCGGGGGTGAAGGCCTGCTCGACGAGGGCACCTACGACCGCATCCTCGAGCCGCGCAGCACGAAGCGGCTGCCGCTCGGCGACGGCACCTGGCATCAGCTCTCGCGCAACTACGTCTGGGTGCGGCTGATCTCGACGATCGCCTTCCTCGCGCTCGTCATCGCCGCGGCGCTCGTCGGTGCGCTCCTGCTGCGGCTCGGCTGGGTGTGGATTCCGGCGGGCGTCGTCACCGTCGTGACGGTCTGGACGCTCGTGATCCTCCCGCGCCAGGCCCGCGCCTACGGCTACCAGCTGCGCGAGGACGACCTCGTGTTCCGCCGCGGCATCCTCTGGCAGCGCATGGTCGCCGTCCCCTACGGGCGCATGCAGCTCGTCGACATCACCCACGGGCCGCTCGACCGCGTGTTCGGCATCGCTCAGCTCAAGCTCGTGACCGCCGCGGCGACCACGGGCGTCGTGATCCCGGGTCTTCGGCAGTCCGCCGCCGAGTTGCTGCGCGACACCCTGATCGCGGTGGCAGAGACACGGCGGACCGGCCTGTGACCGATCCCGCCGCCGTCGCCGACGTGCGCTCGCCGCTCAGCGACGGCGAGTGGCATCGACTGCACCCCCTCACCCCCGTGCTGCGCGGCGGGCTGTTCCTCGTGGTCGTGCTCGGCATCGTCATCACGAACCTGCGCGACCGCATCATCGGCTGGCTCTTCCCCGCCGTCGCCGACCTGGAACGCTACGAGGCCGACCCCGTCGACTACGTCGTCAGCAACAACCTCATCCTGCTCGCGCTGCTGGCGGTGCTGGCCGTGCTGCTGCTCCTGCTGGGCGGCTTCTGGCTGTCGTGGCGTTTCCACACGTTCCGCATCACCGGCGACGACGTGGAGGTGCGCAGCGGCATCTTCTTCCGCACCCATCGGCGTGCGCCGCTCGATCGGGTGCAGGGCGTCAACCTGACCCGCCCGATGGTCGCGCGGCTCCTGGGCGCGGCCAAGCTCGAGGTCGTCGGCGCGGGACTCGACAGCAACGTCAAGCTCGAATACCTCTCGACCACCAACGCCGAGGCCGTGCGCGCCGACATCCTTCGCCTCGCCTCCGGCCGCCAGCTCGCGCGAGCCTCGGATGCCGCGGGATCCATGCCCCGCGGGCGGGCCGCCGTCGCCACCGTCAGCGCGGCGCTCACCGGGCTGATCGACGGCGCCGAACAGCCCGTGGCCGAACCGGCATCCGTCGTGCACATCCCGCCGGGGAGGCTCATCGGCTCACGGCTGCTGTCGGGGTCGACGCTGTGGCTGCTGGTGCTGGCCGCCGCCATCATCGTCGGCGCCGTCGTGGGCACGCCCTGGGTGCTGTTCACCCTGGTGCCGGCCGTGCTGGGTTTCGCGGCCTATTGGTTTCGCACCATCACCCGCGCCCTGCGCTACTCGATCGCCCCCACGCCCTCGGGGGTGCGCATCACCTTCGGACTGTTCACGACCATCACCGAGACGCTGCCGCCGGGCCGCGTGCACGCGTTCGAGATCCGCCAGCCGCTGCTCTGGCGCGGGTGCGGCTGGTGGTCGATTCGGGTCAACCGACTCTCGGGGCGTTCGGCCAGCGACGCGCAGTCGCAGCAGTTCGCGGATGTGCTGCCGGTCGGCACTCGCGACGACGTCGAGCGGGTGATGCGCCTGTTCCTTCCTGGGATCTCGGCCGCGCAGTGGCAGGAGCTGGTCGTGCACGGTCTGCTCGGCCCGCACGACGCGAGCGACCCGTATGTGACGACGCCGCGGCGCGCGTGGTGGTTGCGCCCGCTGTCGTGGCGGCGCAACGGGGTGCTGCTCACCGAGGACGCGATTCTGCTTCGCCACGGTCTCATCTGGCGCTCGCTGGTGATCCTGCCGCTCGCGCGCCTGCAGTCGGTGGCGTTGTCGCAGGGGCCGCTCGGGCGTTCGCAGAAGGCGGCGACACTCACCGGGCACACCGTCGCCGGGCAGGTGCCGGGCGCGGTCGGGGCGCTCGACCGCGACGACGCCATCGCGGTGTGGCAGCGGGCGGCGACGGCGGTGATCACGGCCGCCGCGAGCGACCGTTCGCACCGGTGGGATGCCGCGCCCCCGGCGTCGCCGGCGCCGATCACGATCGCGACCACCGACCAAGAGGAAGGACGCGCATGAGCGGCGCGAGCAGACTGGGAGTGGGGATCATCGGCGCCGGACGCGTCGGGCCCGTCATCGGGGCGGCCCTGGCCGGCGCCGGACACGCCCTCGTCGGTATCACGGCCGGCTCCGACCGCGACCGCGTCGAAGCGATTCTGCCCGGGGTCCCCGTGCTCGACGCCGACGAGATCGTGCGTCGCAGCGAGCTCGTGGTGATCGCCGTTCCGCACGACGAGCTGCCGAGCCTGGTCGCCGGTCTGGCCGAACTCGATCGCTGGCAGATCGGGCAACTCGTCCTGCACACCGATCCCGCCTGGGGGACCGATGTGCTCGCTCCTGCGGCACGCCGCGGGGCGATTCCGCTCGCGGTGCACCCGGCGGTCACCTTCACCGGCAGCTCGATGGATCTGCGCCAGCTGCAGGACGCGTTCGCGGCGGTGACGGCGCCGGCCGCGGTGCTGCCGATCGCGCAGGCGCTCGCCGTCGAGCTGGGCTGCGAGCCCGTCGTCGTCGCCGAAGCCGACCGCGCCGCCTACGGCGAGGCCATCGCGACAGCGACGGCGTTCTCGGCATCCGTCGTCCGCCAATCGACGTCGCTGCTGCGCTCGGCCGGCATCGAGGAACCCGGACGCTACCTGTCGGCGCTCGTGCATTCCGCCGTCGACCGGGCGCTGCAGGACGGGTCGCCGCTGATCGACGACGTCCTCGGCGGCTGACCGCGCGGGTCGCGGTGCGCAGGAAGGCGCGCGGGCGCGCCTCGATAGACTGGAACGTCGATTCCGAGGAGCCCCGCACCATGACTCAGACGCCGAACGCCGCGTCCACGCCCGTCCCGGCCGCCCCTGACGCCGAGGGAGCGGACCTCGCCGACGTGCACGAGCAGAAGGCGGTACGCCTCGCCAAGCGCGAGCGGCTGCTCGCCGAGCGGGCGGATGCCGCGGGCGGCGCCTACCCGGTGACCGTCCCGGTCTCCGACACCATCGCCGCTCTGCGTGCGCGCTACGCCGATCTCGAGGCCGGCGCGGAGACCGGTGTCACCGCGTCGGTCGCCGGACGCGTCGTGTTCAGCCGCAATACGGGCAAGCTGTGCTTCGCGTCGCTGCAGGCCGGCGACGGCAGCCGCATCCAGGCGATGGTGTCGCTCGCCGAAGTGGGCGAGGAGTCGCTGCAGGCCTGGAAGGACCTCGTCGACCTCGGCGACCACGTCTCGGTGACCGGTCAGGTCATCTCCAGCCGCCGCGGCGAGCTGTCGATCATGGTCACCGACTGGGTGATCGCGGCGAAGGCGCTGCTGCCGCTGCCGAACCTGTACAGCGAGCTGAGCGAGGAGAGCCGGGTGCGCTCACGCTTCCTCGATCTCATCGCCCGCGATCAGGCGCGGGAGACGGTCATCGCGCGCGCCAAGGTGAATGCGTCGCTGCGCCAGACCTTCACCGATCACGGGTTCCTCGAGGTGGAGACTCCCATGCTGCAGGTGCAGCACGGCGGGGCGGCGGCGCGGCCCTTCGTGACGCACTCGAACGCGTTTGACGCCGAGCTGTACCTTCGCATCGCTCCCGAGCTCTTCCTCAAGCGCGCCGTCGTCGGCGGCATCGACCGGGTGTTCGAGATCAACCGCAACTTCCGCAACGAGGGTGCCGATTCGACCCACAGCCCCGAGTTCGCGATGCTCGAGGCCTATCAGTCCTACACCGACTACAACGGCATCGCCGACCTCACGCAGGAGCTCATCCAGAACGCGGCGATCGCCGTGGCCGGCTCGACGACGGTCACGTGGGCCGATGGGACGGAGTTCGATCTCGGCGGACAGTGGGATCGCATTTCGATGTACGCGTCCCTCTCGGATGCCGCGGGCACTCCGATCACGCCCGGGACCCCGCTGGACGAGCTGAAGGCGCTCGCCGCGTCGGTGGGCGTGGAGGTGCCCGAGAAGGTCGCGACGCACGGCAAGTACGTCGAAGAGCTGTGGGAGCATTTCGTGAAGGGCGGCCTGGAGCGGCCGACCTTCGTCATGGACTTTCCCCTGGACACCTCGCCGCTCGTCCGCGAGCACCGCACCGTCGCGGGAGTCGTCGAGAAGTGGGACCTGTACGTGCGCGGCTTCGAGCTGGCGACGGGGTACTCCGAGCTCGTCGACCCCGTCATCCAGCGTGAGCGCTTCGTCGAGCAGGCGAAGCTCGCGGCCCGTGGTGACGATGAGGCGATGCGCGTCGACGAGGAGTTCCTGCGCGCGCTCGAGCACGGGATGCCGCCGACGGGTGGCATGGGAATGGGCATCGACCGACTGCTCATGGCGATCACCGGACTCGGCATCCGCGAGACGATCCTCTTCCCGCTGGTGAAGTAGCCCGCGGGGCGTGTCGACGCGCTGCGCGCGCTCAACGGCCCGTGGCGCTGATCAGACCGCCGCGCCCGCTCGGGGCGGCCAGCTCGGAGCTCCCAGGTCGCGGGAGATCGCCTGTGCCGCGTCGCGCAGTTCCTTGAGGGCTGCGGCATCCAGCTCCGAGACCGGCGCGGGGAAGACGACCCCGAGCGCAGCGATCACCGTGCCGTCCTCGCCTGTGACCGGAACGGCGACGGAGGCGTCGCCGATGACGGCCTCTTCGTTCTCGGTTGCCAGCGCACCGTCCCGCACGACGATCAGCTGCTCCTGCAGCGCGGCCGTGTCGGTGACCGTGTCGCCGGTCAGGTCGGCCAGGGGGTGAGCGAGCACCTCCGTGCGGAAGTCGTCGTCGTAGGCGAGCAGCACCTTTCCGAGGGCGGAGGCGTGGGCCGGGAGGGTGATCCCCGTCTCGGGCATCTGCTCCGTGCCGTCGGGCCGGCGATCGTGGTGGATGACGAGGACGTCCGTGTTGTGCGCGACACCCAGCCGACACGCGAGTTCGGTGCGATGCGACAGGTCGTGCATGCGCCGCAGCGACCGTGCGCGCACGTCGAGGGTGTCGAGGTACACGCTCGAGAGGGTGAGCAGCGCCGGGCCGAGGGCATAGCGGCTGCCGCGCGCCTCCTGAATCACCAGACCGTGTTCCTGCAGCGACTTCACGAGGCCGTGCACCGTCGACGGCGGCAGGTCGAGGGCGACGGCGAGCTCGCTGATGCCGAGGCGCCGCGCACCCTGCAGCAGGGAGAGGATGCGCGCGGCGCGGTCGATGGACTGGATCATCCCGAGACCTTTCGCACGCGGACGGTTGACGTCACACTACCTCTTGACACGGGTGCAAATGGGGCAGATATTCGACATAGACGAATCGCAGTCGATGATGTCGAAAACCTACCTCCGCGATGAGGCCGCCGAAGAACGACGGCGAGAACCACCTGCGACAACTCAGTGAAGAGGAGATCCGCGCATGAAGAAGCTCATCAACTCGGCCGAATCGGTGCTCGCCGATGCCCTGCGCGGCGTCGCGGCCGCCCACCCCGAGCTCACCGTCGACCATGAGAACCGCGTGGTCATCAGCAACGCCCCCCGCGAGGGTCGCGTCGCGCTGATCTCGGGCGGCGGTTCGGGACACGAACCCCTGCACAGCGGCTTCGTCGGCGCGGGCATGCTCGATGCCGCGTGCGCGGGCGAGGTGTTCACCTCGCCGACGCCCGATCAGATGCTGGCCGCGGCCCAGGCCGTCGATTCCGGTGCGGGCGTGCTCTTCATCGTCAAGAACTACACGGGTGACGTGCTCAACTTCGAGATGGCGGCCGAACTGGCCGCCGACGAGGGCATCGCCTCGGAGTCGGTGATCGTCGCCGACGACGTCGCGGTGAAGGACTCGACGTGGACGGCCGGGCGTCGCGGTGTCGGCACGACCCTGCTCGTCGAGAAGATCGCCGGGGCGGCGGCAGCCGAGGGCAAGAGCCTGGCGGAGGTCAAGGCCGTCGCCGAGCACGTCGCCGCGCACGGGCGCTCGATGGGCGTCGCGCTCACCAGCTGCACCGTGCCCGCGGTCGGTCACCCGAGCTTCGATCTGCCGGATGACGAGATGGAGATGGGTGTCGGCATCCACGGCGAGCCAGGGCGCACGCGCGTGCCCCTGGCCCCTGCGCACGACATCGCCGCCGAGCTCGTCGAAGCGATCACCGCCGACCTGGACTTCACCGGCGCTCCGGTGATCGCTCTGCTGACCGGGCTTGGTGGCACGCCGCTCATCGAGCTGTACGTGATGTACGCCGACATCGCCGACGCCCTCGCGGCGAAGGGCGTCACGGTCGCCCGCAGCCTCGTCGGCGACTACGTCACGAGCCTCGACATGGCGGGCTGCTCCCTCACCCTTCTGCGCGCCGACGACGAGCTGCTGCGCCTGTGGGATGCTCCCGTCGAGACGAGCGCCCTGCGGTGGGGACGTTGAGATGACGGATGCCGCGACGACGGACACCGTGACCCTCGATGTTCTCGACCGGTGGGTGCGGCTCAGCGACGCCCGCCTGACGACGGAGGCCGACCATCTGACCGCGCTCGACTCTGCGATCGGCGACGCCGATCACGGCACCAACATGCTCCGCGGCTTCACCGCGATCGTCGCGAAGCTGGATGCCACACCGCCGCAGAGCGTTCCGGAGTTCTTCAAAGCCGTCGGCATGACCCTCGTCAGCAAGGTCGGTGGAGCGAGCGGCTCGCTCTACGGCACCCTCTTCCTCGACATGGGCAAGAACGCGCCCGCCGGAGCATCGATGTCGGCCGTGGAGTGGGCGCACGCGCTGTCGGCCGGCGTCGCTGCGGTCGTCGCGAGAGGTCACGCGCAGCCGGGCGACAAGACGATGATCGACGCGTTCGGTCCGGCGCTGACCGCACTCGAGGCCGCCCTGTCGGGAGGAGCGACACTCGCCGCTGCCGCGGCGGCCGCAGCCGACGCGGCCGAGCAGGGCAGCGCCGACACCGAGCCGCTCGTCGCCCGGAAGGGCCGCGCCTCGTACCTGGGTGAACGCAGTGCCGGTCACGTCGATCCGGGGTCGGCGTCGACAGCCCTGCTGCTGAGAGCATTCGCGGACGCCGCCGCGGGGGAAGCCGCGTGATCGGCTTCGTCATCGTCTCGCACAGTGAAGCTCTGGCCCGGGCCGCCGTCGATCTCGGGATGCAGATGATCCACGGCGAGGCCCCGGCGGTGCGGATCGCCTCGGGAGCAGACGGGGGCTTCGGCACGGACGCGGCGGCCATCGCAGACGCCATCGATGCGCTCGCCGACGCCGACGGTGTGCTGATCATCACCGATCTCGGCTCAGCGGTGCTCAGCTCGGAGCTCGCTCTGGATCTGCGGACGAGCACCGTTGCGGTGCGTATCAGCGACGGGCCGTTCGTGGAGGGGATCACCGCGGGGCTCGTGCGAGCGGCGGCGGGCGGAGGCCTCGACGACGTTGCGAACGAGGTGTCGACAGCGCTCGCGGCGAAGCAGGCGCACGCCCCTGCGGCATCCGCGGACGCGCCGATGCCCCCCGCGGCCTCCGACGCGCCCGTTGGCGCCGTCGGATCCGACGCGTCCGTCGAGGCGGTGCTGCGCAATCCGATGGGCTTGCACTCGCGGCCGGCGGCCCTCGTCGTCAAGGCCGTCGGCGCCTTCGATGCGGACGTCTCGATCGCGAACCTCACGACCGGTGCCGGCCCGGCATCCGCCCTCAGCATGATCGGGCTGCTCGCGCTGGGAGCCGGGGGCGGCGCCACCGTGCGCATCAGCGCGAGCGGACCGGACGCCGCTGCCGCCGTCGAAACGGTGCGTCGGCTCGTCGACGACGGTTTCGGTGAGCTCGACCAGGCGCCGGCCTGATCTCTACCGCGCACGGAACGCCCAGTCGGGCAGGTGTCCGGCGGCGACGAACGACCCGACGATCTCGGCCAGGCCGTGCCGGGGGTCGGCGTGGAGTGCCTGGCGGACGTAGGCGTCGGCGTGGGTGGAGCGCCCACGCGCCCAGGCAATCCAACCGCACACCGCCAGAGCGCCCGCCCGGCGCTTCTTCGGCATGAGGGCGGCGACATTGCGCGCCAGGCGCAGCGCCGCGTCGAGACGCTCGGCATCGGGTCGCGGGCCGTCTCCCCACATCACCTCGGCGAGATCGCTCGGATACAGCTCGCCGTCCTCCCACCGCCGCTGGGCCTCCATGGCCGCATCTCCGCCGTCGACGTCACTGGCCCACTGCACGAGCGCGACGTCGCGCAGTCCTGCGCGGGCGAGGCACCAGCCGATTGACGCGGCATCCATCGGAGCCAGATCATCCGGGTTCCACGACAGAGCGCGCTCGAACAGCGCCGGGAGGTCGTCGAGCGCGCACGCGGCCTCGAGTGCCGCCGGGTCGATGCGAGCGGGCGTGGCCCCACTCACCCGCGGGATGCCGCAGATGGTCTCGAGTGCCGCGTCCAGCGACCGCAGCGCCTGTCCGACGGCCCGCCGACGCGCAGCGCCGGGTATCGGCAACTGTGCGCCGGCCGCCTGGTCCACCGCGGGTGGGCCGTCCACGGCTTCGGGCGGCAGATCGTCGCGCGGGGCGATGCGTGCGCGGTCGTGGCCGCCGGGCGGCAGCCGATTCGACAGCGCCGATCCCCAGCCGTTCGCCGCGACGACGAAGACCTCCGCGACCGGTAGCCCGCACTCGTCGGCGCGCGTCCGGAGGGCGGCGATGACCGCGGGGTGGGGGAGACGTGGCGACGGATCGTCGCTGATCTCGGCATCCGTGTAGACGACCAGTACCACCGCCTCGACGTCGACGATTCGACAGGCCATGCCGATGATGCTGGCGGCGGCGCCGGCCGCCGCGGTCTCGGACGGAAGGTCGACCCGCATCACGCCGAGCGTGCGTCCCTGCGACAAGGGCACGACCACGACGCTGTCGCGCGGCGTGCAGCCGAGCAGGTGCGGAAGAACGGAGAGGAACTGTGCCGCATCGGCGGCGCGGACGATCGTGGACATGCCGAGAGTCTGGGCGTGCGGGCGCGGGAGCTGCGCGTCGGCGGCGCCGTCGTGGACAACCCGCGACCCACTCGCTTCTGGGGAGGAGCCCGCACGCAGCGGCGTAGCATGGAGCCATGGACTCGTACTGGACCGCCGTCGCCTGGTCGCTCCTGCCGACCGTCGTCGTGCTGGGACTGTTCGTGTTCGTGCTGCGCGCCATCATCCGGATGGATCGCTCGGAGCGTCGGGTCTACGCGCGCATCGAGAACGAAGAACGCGCCAAGCGCGGCTTGCCGCCCGTCGGCGCTGCCGACACGGCGGGCCCCGACGCGCCTCGCGCCACCTGAGTCGCCCGTTCTCGATACGCTGAGCGGAGTCCGACAGCGGGGAGAGCGACGTGGATCAGACCGGATGGGCGCTCGCCTGGGTGATCCTGGTCTTCGTCACCGACGTCACCGTGCGCATCCTGGCGATCATCATCGTGCCTCGCAACCGCCGCCCGACGGCCGCGATGGCCTGGCTGCTGGCGATCTACTTCATCCCGATCATCGGTGTGCTGCTGTTCCTGCTGATCGGCAATCCTCGGCTGCCTCGCAAGCGCCGCAAGAAGCAGCAGCAGATCAACGACTACATCCGCACGACGAGTCACGGGCTCGACCTGGGCACCCTGCGCCCCGATCCACCGCAGTGGTTCGCACAGCTCGTCCGCCTCAACCGCAACCTCGGGGCGATGCCGCTGTCGGGCGAGAACGCCGCGACCATCATCTCCGGCTATCAAGACAGCATCGACGAGATGGCGGCGGCGATCGGTCAGGCGACCACGTACGTGCACGCCGAGTTCTACATCCTGCAGTGCGACGACACCACGGCCGGATTCTTCGATGCCCTCGAGGATGCCGTGAAGCGCGGCGTCGTCGTGCGGGTGCTGCTGGATCACTGGGCCAACCGCGGCAAGCCGTTCTACGCGCAGACGTGCCGGCGACTCGATGCGATGGGAGCGACGTGGCAGCTGATGCTGCCGGTGCAGCCGCTGCGCGGGAAGTACCAGCGTCCCGATCTGCGCAACCACCGCAAGCTGCTCGTCGTCGACGGCCACACCGCGTTCATGGGTTCGCAGAACGTGACCGACTCCACGTACAACCTGCGCAAGAACATCAAGCGGGGACTTCATTGGGTGGACATGATGGCGCGTCTGGAGGGGCCGGTCGTGGCGTCGGTCAACGCCGTCTTCCTCAGCGACTGGTACAGCGAGACCGACGAGATCGTCGAGGGCATCGAGCTGTTCCAGGTGCACACCGGCAACGGTGACCTCGACTGCCAGGTCATCCCCTCCGGCCCCGGGTTCGAGTTCCAGAACAACCTGAAGCTGTTCATGACGCTGCTGTTCTCCGCGCGCGAGAAGATCATCATCGTCTCGCCGTACTTCGTCCCCGACGAGGGGCTGCTGCTCGCCATCCAGACCGCCTGCCAGCGCGGCGTGCACGTCGAACTGTTCGTGTCCGAAGAGGGCGATCAGGCGATGGTCTACCACGCGCAGCGCAGCTACTACGAGGCGCTGCTGCGCGGCGGGGTGAAGATCTGGATGTACAAGAAGCCGTTCATCCTGCACTCCAAGTCGATGTCGATCGACGACGAGGTCGCGGTGGTCGGCTCGAGCAACATGGACATGCGCAGTTTCGGTCTGAACCTCGAGATCTCCCTCCTCGTGCGGGGCGAGGACTTCGTCTCGCAGCTGCGCGCCGTCGAAGACGAGTATCGGGCGCTGAGCCGCGAGCTGACGCTCGAAGAGTGGCAGCAGCAACCGCTGCGCTCCACGGTGCTCGACAACCTCGCCCGGCTCACCTCCGCACTGCAGTAAGCGGCACCTCGCTGGCGCCCCGGTCGTTACCGGGACGTGATCGCGTTCACGGGACGGCTTCAGAGGTCTCGGTCAGGATGGGCGCATGACGATCCGCCGTACGCTCTCCCTGTCCGCCCTCGTCACAGCGACAACCCTCGTTCTGGTGGGATGCGCCGCGGGCAGTGCATTCCCGGCGGGATCTCCCTCCGAGACGGGCGGCACCCAGGTCTTGGACGTCAGCGCCGGCTGGCTCGACGGGGGCCGCGCGGTGGCCGTGGTCACGCACGGATCCTCAAGCTGCGTCCCCTCGGCATCCGAGGTCTCTGTGCACGCCGACGGGAGCGTCGCCGTCACGCTGGTCGACCCGACGGGCGAGGCGGTGTGCACCGCAGACCTGGCTCCGCGTGCCAGCCTCGTGAGCCTGCCGAACGGTGTGGATGCCGCCGCGAAGCTCTCCCTCACGGTCTCTCTGGGCACCGCGCGCGGTCAGGTCACGCTGGAGCCTTACGCGGGACCGGCGGTGGCGGAGTACGCGCCGTCCGCGGGCTGGATCGACGGCAATGCCCTCGCGATCCTCACGTGGGGCTCGTCATCGTGCGCGCCGCGTGTGCAGAGCGCCGTCAGCACCGGCACCGATGTCGCGGTCACGTTCGTCGACCCGCCCGCCGATCGGGCCTGCACGATGGACATGGCTCCGCGCATCGCCCTCGCCGTCGTGGATGGCGGCGGCGCGGCATCCGGGGCGACCGCGACGCTCTCCGGCGGCGACGCGCAGTTCGCCACTCCCGTCACGATCCCCATCGCGGGCTGAGTCCCGCCGGGCGCGCCTCGGACGCCGCCACGCGAAGTCCGCAGAAAGCGACGTACTCCGCATCCGTTTCGGCGGATGCGTGCGGAGTGCGCGAGATTCTGCGGAGTTCGCGAGCCGGTGCGCCGACGGCGAACACGGGCATACCGGCATCCGCTGGTCGTTACCCTCGACGTAAGCGCACCAGAGAACCGTGCGCCTGAGGAGTGTCGACGAATGTTCGAGAGATTCACGGACCGTGCCCGTCGTGTGGTCGTCCTCGCCCAAGAAGAGGCGAAGATGCTCAACCACAACTACATCGGCACCGAGCACATCCTGCTCGGTCTCATCCACGAGGGCGAGGGCGTCGCCGCCAAGGCGCTCGAGAGCCTGGGCATCTCGCTGGATGCCGTCCGCGAGCAGGTCCAGGACATCATCGGCCAGGGCCAGCAGCAGCCGACCGGCCACATCCCCTTCACGCCGCGCGCGAAGAAGGTGCTGGAGCTGAGCCTGCGCGAGGCGCTGCAGCTTGGCCACAACTACATCGGCACCGAGCACATCCTGCTCGGTCTCATCCGCGAGGGCGAGGGCGTCGCCGCACAGGTGCTGGTCAAGCTCGGCGCCGACCTCAACAAGGTGCGCCAGCAGGTCATCCAGCTGCTCAGCGGCTACCAGGGCAAGGAGCCCGCGGGTGTCGCCGCCGGCGCGGGCGAGCAGAACCAGCAGGCCGCCCAGGGCGGTTCGGCCGTGCTCGACCAGTTCGGTCGCAACCTCACGCAGGCCGCGCGCGACAACAAGCTCGACCCCGTCATCGGGCGCGAGAAGGAGATCGAGCGCGTCATGCAGATCCTGTCGCGCCGCTCGAAGAACAACCCGGTCCTCATCGGCGAGCCCGGCGTCGGCAAGACCGCCGTCGTCGAGGGTCTCGCCCAGGCGATCGTGAAGAACGACGTCCCCGAGACGCTGAAGGACAAGCAGGTCTACTCGCTCGACCTCGGCTCGCTCATCGCCGGGTCCCGTTACCGCGGCGACTTCGAGGAGCGCCTGAAGAAGGTCACCAAGGAGATCCGCACGCGCGGCGACATCATCGTCTTCATCGACGAGATCCACACCCTCGTGGGTGCGGGCGCCGCCGAGGGCGCGATCGACGCGGCATCCATCTTGAAGCCGCTCCTCGCCCGCGGCGAGCTGCAGACGATCGGCGCCACGACCCTCGACGAGTACCGCAAGCACTTCGAGAAGGACGCCGCGCTCGAGCGCCGCTTCCAGCCGATTCAGGTCGCCGAGCCGAGCCTGCCCCACGCGATCAACATCCTGAAGGGGCTGCGCGACCGCTACGAGGCGCACCACAAGGTGCAGATCACCGACGGCGCCATCGTCGCGGCGGCGAACCTCGCCGACCGCTACATCAGCGACCGTTTCCTGCCCGACAAGGCGATCGACCTGATCGACGAGGCCGGCGCGCGCCTGCGTCTGTCGATCCTGTCGAGCCCGCCCGAGCTGCGCGAGTTCGACGAGAAGATCGCCAAGGTCCGTGAGGACAAGGAGGCCGCCAGCGAGGAGCAGGACTTCGAGAAGGCCGCCGCTCTCCGCGACGAGGAGAAGTCGCTGCTCGCCGAGCGCCTGCGCCTCGAGAAGCAGTGGCGCAGCGGTGACGTCGCCAGCCACGCGGTGGTCGACGAGGGTCTGATCGCCGAGGTGCTCGCACAGGCCACCGGCATCCCGGTCTTCAAGCTCACGGAGGAGGAGACCAGCCGTCTCGTCTTCATGGAGAAGGCGCTGCACCAGCGGGTCATCGGCCAGGAGGAGGCGATCGCCGCGCTCAGCCGCACGATCCGTCGTCAGCGCGCCGGCCTCAAGGACCCGAAGCGTCCCAGCGGCTCGTTCATCTTCGCCGGCCCCACGGGCGTCGGAAAGACGGAGCTGGCCAAGGCGCTCGCCGAGTTCCTGTTCGACGACGAGGGTGCGCTGATCTCGCTCGACATGAGCGAGTTCGGCGAGAAGCACACCGTCTCGCGGCTGTTCGGTGCCCCTCCGGGGTTCGTCGGCTTCGAAGAGGGCGGCCAGCTCACCGAGAAGGTGCGGCGCAAGCCGTTCTCTGTGGTGCTCTTCGACGAGATCGAGAAGGCTCACCCGGACATCTTCAACTCGCTGCTGCAGATCCTCGAAGAGGGTCGCCTGACCGACGGTCAGGGCCGCGTCGTCGACTTCAAGAACACGGTCATCATCATGACCACCAACCTCGGATCGTCGGCCATCGCCGGCGGCCCGGTCGGGTTCCAGGTCGAGGGCAACTCGCAGACGACCTACGAGCGGATGAAGGGCAAGGTCGACGAGGAGCTGAAGCGTCACTTCAAGCCCGAGTTCCTCAACCGCGTCGATGACGTCATCGTCTTCCCGCAGCTCAACAAGGCCGAGCTCCGCCAGATCGTCGGACTGTTCACGAAGCGACTGAGCGAGCGTCTGCTAGACCGTGACATGACGGTCGAGCTGACGGACGCCGCCAAGGACCGGCTCATCGAGATCGGGTTCGACCCGACTCTCGGTGCCCGCCCCCTGCGCCGCGCCATGCAGCGCGAGGTCGAGGACCAGCTGTCCGAGCGGATCCTGCACGGCGAGCTCAACCCCGGTGACCACGTCAAGGTGGATGCCGAGAACGGCACCTTCCTGTTCGAGCACGGTCCCCGCGGCGAGAAGGTCGCGGTCGGTGTCGGCGCAGTCGGCGCGATCGAGGCCACGCCGGACATCGTCGCCGGAAGCTGACCCGGTTCGATCGCTGTACGAAGGGGCGGATGCGGCGGCATCCGCCCCTTCGGCGTGTGAACGCGGCGGGGGCGTGAGTCGAAACGTCTAGCGGGCGGCGCGGAAGCGCCGGGCCGCGGCGACGAGCGCGGCGAACAGGCGCCGGTCGGCGGCATCCTCTTCGGGGTGCCATTGCACCGCGACGAACCACGGCCCTTCGATCGTCTCGATCGCCTGCGGGAGACCGTCGTCGCTGCGGGCGCTGACGACGAGACCGTCGCCGACCCGATCGATGCCCTGATGATGGTAGCTGCGCACCGACAGGTCGCCGGCGCCGACGATGTCCGCCAGTCGTGTGCCGTCTTCGACCGTCGCCGTGTTCGTCGCGAACACCCCGCCGCCGAGCTGATAGCGGCCCGTGCCCAGCGCCTCCGGCAGATGTTGGTGCAGTGTGCCACCCGCGGCGACGTTCGCCAGCTGCAGACCCCGGCAGATGCCGAGAACGGGCATCCCGCGACGACGTGCGCCGGCCAGCAGCGCCAACTCCCACGCATCGCGATCGGTGCGGGGCTCGTCGGTCTCGGGGTGGGGCGCGGCGCCGTAGAGAGCGGGATCGACGTCGAGGCCGCCGGTGAGGACCAGCCCGTCCAGACCGTCGAGCACCGCGTCGGCGGCAGCATCCGGGTCGGGCTGCGGTGGCAGCAGCACCCCCGCGCCGCCGACCGCGGTGGTCGCGTCGAGGTAGACCTGGGGCAGAAAGGCCGCGCGCACGTCCCACACACCCTGCTGGGCGCGCTCGAGGTAGGTCGTGAGGCCGATGACGGGTCGTAGGTCTCTGGCGGGGGCGCTCATGCGGTTCCTGTCGCCGCGGGAGGAAGTGACGCAGCGGTCGCCGCCGCATCGAGCGGAGCCACGTCGACCGAGACGCGCAGCGTCGAGTTCTTCGCCTTGGTGAAGATGATGCCGCGCACCGGCGCGACGTCCCCGTAGTCGCGACCCCACGCCACCGTCACGTAGCGGTCGTTCGCCCACTGGTCGTTCGTCGGGTCGATCGCCAGCCACTGGTCGGTGCCGGGCAGCCACACGGCGAGCCACGCATGCGACGCGTCGGCGCCGAACACCCGCTCCTTGCCGGGCGGCGGCTGCGTCGCCAGGTAGCCCGAGACGTAGCGGGCGGCGACCCCGTGCGAGCGCAGGCACGCGAGCGCCACGTGCGCGAAGTCCTGACAGACCCCCGCCCGCGCGCGCATCGCATCGCCCACGGTGCTGGTGACGGTGGTCGCCGTCTTGTCGTAGTCGAAGTCGCGGTAGATCCGCTGCATGAGATCCGTCGCGGCCTCACCGATGGGTCGACCGGGCGTGAGCGACACGGCACCGTACGCCGCGGCCTCCGGCTCGTGGCGCACCCGCGGCGACTCCAGGGCGTACTCGACGGCCCGCCACGCCTCGGGCAGATGAGTGTTCAGCAACGGCCGAGCCTGCTCCCACGGGAGTGCGAGCGCGTCGGCGTCGTATGTGGGCGTCTCGACGGCGACCACGCTCGATGCGGTGATCGTCAGCGCCTCGTGCGGGTCGGTGAGGTGGAAGTAGGTGGCCGAGTTGCCGAACGCGTCGGTGTCGGGCGCGATGTCGCCCGGAGTCGGGTCGACCTGGACGCTCGCCTCGGTGACCTCCTGCCAGGGCAGGCCGCGGGGTACGAGATGGAACTGGCCGACGCTGTCCTGCACGGGCTTGCCGTACGTGTAGGCGGTGCGGTGCCAGACGCGGTAACGCATCACGCGCGGGCCTCCATCAACTCGACGAGGGACAGGTCGGTCATCGCGACGGCGGGCGGCCCGCTCTCGAAGTGGAGATGGGTGACGGCATCCGAGAGCTGTTCGAGCTGCGCCGTCACATCGGCCATGAAGGCGACGAGCGTGGCGCGTCGACCGTTATCGACGACGTCCAGCGCGGCGACGTCGATGGCGGCGAGTTCCGTTTCGAGATGATCGAGCAGGCGCTCCGCCCGGGTCGACCCCGTGGATGCCGGCATGGCGGCCAGATGCTCGCGCAGACGCGCGAGCGCGAACGCGAGCGAGCGCGGGTTGCTGTGATCGAGCAGCAGCAGATCGAGCACGTCGGCGGCCCGCATCGACCCGCGGTAGCGACGGCGGTGGGTCACGACGCTCTCGGCCGCCAGGAGGACGGCCTCCAAGACGCTGCGCTCGGCGCGGGGCGCGTGGCGTTCAGCCAGACCCGTCGACAGCAGTTCGGACAGCTGCAGTCCGCGCTCCAGGAAGCGGCCGGCTTCGATCATGTGCCAGCCGGTGTCGCGGATCATGTTCGCCGTGATGCCGTACAGCGACAGCATCGCCGAGAGCATGCGCCCTCCCGACTCCGCCGTGCGGTGCGGGTGGGACGAGCCGCGCAGCGCGCGGGTGGCGCGATCGATCGTCGCGAAGACCCGCCACGTGTCACCGGAGAGCTGGTCGCGGACGCCTTCCATCGCCTCGCGAAGCCGCGCGATCGAATGCGCGGCGGAGCCGGGACGGCGAACGTCCAGCAGCAGCGAGCGGAACTCCGCCTCGGGATCGAGCGAGCGCATTCCGGCCAGACGCCCGAGCACATCCAGCAGGACGCGGGGGCTCTCGGCCAGCCGGCCCGCCACGTAGGCACGAGGCTGGTCGAGCTCGGTCTGCGCCGTCAGCAGCAGCCGCAGAAGGTCTTCCGCGCGCTCCGCATAGCGGCCGGTCCAGAACATGTCGGCGTGCGCGCGGGGAGCCAGCGGCGGGACGCTGCGGGCCGTCGGTGCAGGCGCGATCTCGGTCAGGTTCTGGTCGGGGTCGTCCTCCGAGGCTTTCAGCACCCACACGTCTTTCGTCCGCGGGAGCGCATCGGGGCTCTCTCGCACGGTCGCCAGACCTCCGACGAGCGGACGGTACGCCGACCCGTAACGCAACGCGAACGCGCGGAGCGTCAACGGCAGCGCGTCGATACGCGCACCGAGATCGTCGGTGCTCGACCAGACCGGGGTTTGCGAGAGCGGCAGCAGGTCCTGCCCGACGAACCGGTGCGGAGCCGACTGGATTCGCGCGATCAGGTCGTCGGCCGACATCTCGCTGAACGCCTTGCGCGGTTCGTCGATCGTGCGCACGATCAGGCCCCGATCTCCCGCGCGCACGCGCGACAGCACCCGGTCCCTCGCCTCCGGATCGCCGCACCACACCGTCGGCACCGACGGAATGCGCAACTGCTCGCCGAGGAGGTATTCGCACGCCGCGGGCAGATAGGGGAGCAGCCCCGGGTTCTCCAGCACGCCGGCTCCGAGGCCGTTCACCAGGCGCACATGGCCGCGGCGTACGGCCTCACTCAGCCCGGCGACGCCCAGCCGTGAGTCGCCGCGAAGTTCCAAGGGGTCGCACCACGCGGCATCCACCCTGCGGATGATCACGTCGATGCGGTCGGTGGGGCGCGTGCGGGGCCAGCCGGCGGGCTTCATCCAGACGAACCCGTCGCGCACGACCAGATCGCTGCCCTGCACGAGCGGGAAACCGAGCGCGCTCGCCAGGAACGCCTGGTCGAACGCCGTTTCGCTCAGCGTGCCGGGAGAGAGGATGACGACCCGCGGGTCATCGATCTCCGCGGCCACCGACGACAGCAGTGCGGCGCGCAGCGCCGAGAAATACGGGTCGATGCGGTGGAGGTTCTCCTCCTGAAACAGGTCGGGCAGCACCTGCGAGATCACCCGGCGATTCTCCGCGGCGAAGCCCAGACCCGACGGTGCCTGCACGCGATCGGCGAGGACGTGCCATTCGCCCTCGGCGTCGCGCCCGAGATCGGTCGCCGCCAGCAGCAGCGGATGAGGGTCGACGGCGCTCGCGCGGGCCAACGGGCGAGTGAAACCGGAGTGGCCGAAGACGACGGCCGACGGCACAATCCCTTCGCGCATCAGATTCTGCGGTCCGTACAGGTCGACGAGCAGCGCGTTCAGCAGCTCGGCCCGCTGCGCGAGCCCGACCTCCAACGGCGACCAGCCGGCCGCGTCGAACACGAACGGCACCGGGTCGAGCTGCCATGGCTGCGGTCCGGAGTCGCCGCGCAGGTACGAGACGCCGTCGTCCGCGAGAAAACGCGCGATCTCGCCGTCGACGCGCTGCAGATCCTCGCCCGTGAGGCTCAAGGCGTGCGCCGCCAGCGCCTTCCATCCGGGGCGGAGCGCCCCGTCGGCATCCACGAACTCGTCGTAGCGAACCGCCTCGGCCGACGGCGACAAGGGCAGCGTCGGCTGCGACACCGTCGCGGCATAGTCGCGCAACACACTCACGGCGAAGTCCTTCCCGGCTCCAGCGTAGGGGGCAATACAGTGGGTCGGTGACCCTTGCCGACCCCACCGAAGGCACCAGCCCGGCCCGCCCCGTCGTCCGGCCCGCGCGGACCTCGGATGTCCGCGGCATCCTCGCCCTTCTCGAGCCGTGGGTGCAGCGGCGGATCCTGCTCGGCAAGGAGATCGTCACCCTGTACGAATCGGTGCAGGAGTTCGTCGTCGCCGAGCAGGACGGCGGGCTCATCGGCTGCGGCGCCCTGCACGTGATGTGGGAGGACCTGGGCGAGATCCGCACGCTCATCGTCGCGGAGGACTGGCTGCATCACGGTGTCGGCGGGGCGATCGTGACGCAGCTGGAGGACCGCGCGATCGACCTCGGTCTGTCGCGGCTGTTCTGTCTCACCTTCGAGGTCGACTTCTTCCGTCGTCGCGGTTTCGCGCCCATCGGCGAACAGGTGGTCGACCCCGACGTGTACTCGCAGCTGCTGCGCAGCCCCGACGAGGGTGTCGCGGAGTTCCTCGACCTCGCGCACGTCAAACCGAACACGCTCGGCAATACCCGCATGCTGAAGAACCTCTGAGCCCCGCGCGCCCCGGCAGGAGACGGGGATGCCGCGGCCTAGCCTGGAGGAGTGAGCACCCCGACGCGCCGTTCGCGACGCCCCAGCCCCGCCGTCTACCGGCGGCGCCGGCTCGTCGCCGTGCTGATCGTCCTCGTCATCATCGCGGCGATCGTCCTCGCGATCTGGCAGCCGTGGCGTGCGTCTCAGCCCGCCGTGCCCGCATCGAGCCCGTCGGCCACGACGCCCGTCGCCTCGGCATCCGCTCCGACCGCATCCGTCTCACCCGCCGATGCCTCAGTGCCGCCGGCAGCGCCCGAGCCCACCCCCGACGCCTCGGGAACGGCGCCCACGGTCGCGGCCTGCTCGACGGCAGCCATCTCGGTGCAGGCGGTCACGGATCAGGACGTGTACAGCGCGGGCGAGCTGCCCAAGCTGTCGATCACGCTCTCGAACACGTCGGGCGCGGCGTGCCTGATCAACGTGGGGACCGCGACGCAGTCATTCGTGATCACCAGCGGCACCGACACGTGGTGGCGTTCGACCGATTGCCAGTCGGAGTCCAGCGATCAGGTCGTTCAACTCGCAGCGGGTCAGACCGTCTCCAGCGTGACGCCGCTGCAGTGGGACCGTACGCGATCATCGGTCGACACGTGCGGGTCGTCGCGGCCGCAGGCCTCGCCGGGCTACTACCACCTCTCGGTGTCGATCGGCGGCATCCAGGCGGCGGATACGAAGGTGTTCGAACTGCGCTGAGCCCGCGATCATCGCCATTCGGGATATCTAGGCAGTGATATATCTCTGACTCTGAGAGATTTCTCATCTGGGAACTAGCCGCCGTCTCGCGGGCGCGGCTACCCTTGTATGTAGCTCTCGTGGCGAGCCACCGTCGCCCCCAACGGCGGTCGTCGTGTCACCCCCAAGACCGGCATTCGGCAGATCGCCCGATGAGCCCAGGCCCTCTCGATTCTCCCAGCCCCCAATGTGGGGATCGAGAGGGCCCCCCCTTTTCTCGCGCAGGGTCCGTCACGTTGGGCGCGGCCGGCGAGTCGACGCGGCGCGCGAGGCGCCTCGTATGCTGGAGGGATGGCCGGAAAGAAGCGCGCGAAGCCCCCGCTCGAATTCCGCAACACGCAGCTTGCCGACGCCCTGCAGACGCAGGACATGGCAGCTCTGGCCTTCGCCCTGCGTCACGGCCCGACGGTGGTGCCGCTCATGCGCCCCGGTCAGCGCGACGACCCTCGCGATACCGGCGAGGTCTGGACGTACCGCGATCCGAACACCGGCGATGTCGCGCTGCTGCTGTTCAGCGATGCGGCGAACAAGCCCGCCGCTCTTCCCCCCGCGGTGGCGCTGCACTCGCCCGCGTGGCTGCGCAGCTTCCTCGCGGCCCACGAGTCGGAGATCACGACGGTCTTCTTCGACATCGCCGGACCGCACGCGATGCAGGCCTCTCCGGCGGATCTGCTGGCCGCGCTCGCTCTCGAAGCCTGACGTGCGGCGTGCTCAGAAGTCGGGGCGGTCGCTCGGCTCGCTCGGATGGTGCCGTGCGAGGTCGCGCAGGGCGCCGCGCAGGTCGCGGGATGCCGTGTCGATGACGGACCGATAGCCGACCCGGTTCGCCTCGTTGCGGCGCTGCTCGTGAGCAGTGACGGCTCGCACTTCGCCGGCCAGGCTCAGCTCACCGATGGCGACCAGACCCTTCGGGGTGGCCCGCCCCGTGACCGCGCTCGCGACGGCGAGGGCGATGGCGAGGTCGGCGGCCGGCTCGATGAGACGCACGCCGCCCACGGTGGAGACGTAGACGTCCTGGTCGGATACCCGGATTCCGGCGCGCTTCTCGAGCACCGCAAGCACCATTGCCACGCGTGCGCCGTCGACGCCGCTGACGATGCGCCGTGGGTTGGGGCCCGAACCGGGCAGCGTGAGCGCCTGCACCTCGACCGGAAGTGCGCGTCGTCCCTCCATCGCGATGGTCACGCAGGTGCCCGGTTCGCGTGATCCGTGGCCGAGGAAGAGGGCGCTGGGGTCGGGCACCTCGGCGATGCCGCGGCTCGTCTGCTCGAAGCAGCCGACCTCATCGGTGGCACCGAACCGGTTCTTGAGGGCGCGGACGAAGCGCAGCGCGGTCTGCCGGTCGCCCTCGAAGTGGCAGACGACGTCGACCAGGTGCTCCAGCACGCGCGGCCCCGCGACCTGCCCGTCCTTCGTGACATGGCCGACGATGATGACCGGAAGATCACGCTCCTTCGCCACGCGGATGAGCGTCGACGCGACCTCGCGCACCTGGCTGGGATGCCCCGGCGCTCCGTCGACGAGGCTGGAGCCGACCGTCTGGACGGAGTCGACGATCAGCAGCTCGGGACGAGTGTCGTCGACATGGCCCAGGATCGTGGCGAGGTCGGTTTCGCTCGCGAGGTAGAGCTCGTCGTGGAGGGCGCTGGTGCGCTCGGCGCGCAGGCGCACCTGTCCGAGCGACTCCTCGGCGCTCACGTACAGCACGCGCCGACCGGCGCGGGCGGTCTGTGCGGCGACCTCGAGCAGCAACGTCGACTTCCCGACGCCGGGCTCGCCGGACAGCAGGATGGCCGCACCGGGCACGAGGCCCCCGCCCAGCACGCGGTCGAACTCGCCGACGCCGGTGGTCCGCCGCGGCGTCTCACGCGTGTCGATCGAGGTGATGGGGCGCGCCGCACGCGTCGGCGCGAGCGGCGTCACCGCATGCATCGGTGTCGACGACACGGCCTCGACCACCGTTCCCCACTGCTGGCACTCCCCGCATCGCCCGACCCACTTCGCGCTCGTCCAGCCGCACTCGGTGCAGCGGTACGCGCTCGTGGTCGCGGTGCGCTTTGATGCCATGCGTTCAGGCTAGTCGCGGCATCCGACAGTAGCGCCTGCCACCGCATGGACGGCGAGAGATCAGCGCAGCGAGTCGGCGACCTCGCGGAGGGCGTCGGCCGAGCGACGGAACAGACCGAGCTCGTGGTCGGAGAACGACGTCTCGCGGATCGGCACTGCGCCGGCCGCCGAGACGACCGCCGGGACGGACAGGGCGACACCGCTCACGCCGTGGAAGTCGTCGAGCACGGCCGAGACCGGCATGACGGCGTGTTCATCGTCGAGGATCGCCTCGACGATGCGGGCGCTGGACAGGCCGATCGCGTAGTTCGTCGCACCCTTGCCCTGGATGACCTTGTAGGCGGCGTCGCGCACGTCGACGGCGATCTGGTCGAGCTCCTCGACCGTGAACGGCGGCTGACCGTCGAGGGGCTGCCACTCCAGGATCGGGACGGTGCCGATGGTCGCGTGCGACCACAGCGGGAACTCGGTGTCGCCGTGCTCGCCCACGATGTAGGCGTGCACGCTGGAGATGGAGACGCCCGCACGCTGCGCGATCTTCCAGCGCAGTCGCGAGGTGTCGAGCACGGTGCCCGACGCGAAGATGCGCTCGTAGGGCAGGCCGGTGGTCTCCTGCGCGAGCACCGTCAGCACGTCGCACGGGTTGGTGACGATGACGAACGTCGCGTCGGGAGCGACGTCGAGCAGCTGCGGCATCATCGACTTCAGGATGTTGGCGTTGACGCCGGCCAGCTCGATACGGGTCTGCCCCGGTCGCTGCTTGGCGCCCGCCGTGATCACCACGACGTGCGAGCCCTTCGCGACCGAGATGTCGGCACCGCCGATGATGTCGCTCGACCCGGTGAACTGGGCGCCGTGTGCCAGATCGAGAACCTCGGCCTCGGTCTTCTCCGCGGCGATGTCGTAGAGGGCGACGTGGCGGGCCGAGCCGCGGATGAGGGCCGCGTAGGCCACGGAGGATCCGACCGCTCCCGCGCCGACGACGGTCAGTTTCGAGTTCTCGATCACGCTCATGGCCCCAGTCTGACAGGCCGGGGGATGCCGCGGCCACCGCGGGCCGCAGCCGTGCGAAACGGCGGCGTGCAGGGGGGTCTTGCGGACGGCGTCCGAGGGGCGAAGGATGCCGGCATGACGGACGATGCCCCTGCCCTGCCTCCGGTGGTCGACCTCGACACCTGGCGGCGCGAGTTGGCCGCTCTGCGCGTGCGCGAGAAGGCGGCGACCCGAGAGCTCGACGCGATCGCCGCGCAGCGGCGACGTCTGCCGATGGTCGAGCTGCCCGACTATGTGCTCGAGGGTCCCGACGGTCCCGTGCGCCTCGTCGACCTCTTCGGCGACAGGCGACAGTTGATCGTCTACAGCCACATGTGGACGGACGGGAAGCAGTGGCAGTGCCCGGGCTGCACGAGCTGGACGGCGCAATTCACGCGGCTGGAGTTCCTCGACGACTACGACGCACGGTTCGTCATCGTGACGCAGGGTCCGATCGACGAGGCGCTCGCCTACAGGGAGCGCGTGGGCAACCGCATGGACTGGTATTCGACGGCGCACAGTCCGTTCGGGGTCGACATGGGGGCGCCGCCGGACGCGGGGTTCGCGGTCAACGTGTTTCTGCGCGACGGCGAGAAGGTGTACCGCACGTGGCACACCGACGGGCGCGGCACCGAGCAGCTCGGATACCTTCACGGCCTGATCGACGTGCTGCCGTTCGGGCGGCAGGAGGCGTGGGAGGATTCGCCGCCCGGGTGGCCGCAGCATCCGACGTACGAGGGCGGCATCGGGTCGCCCGGCATCGCGGCGCTCTACGGGCCCGGAGGCTCCGCCGCCGGGTGAGCGACTCCCTCGGCGTCTCCTCCCGACGCATCCGAGCTGGATCGGCGTGGGTTGCGGATGCCGAGAAGCGAGACCAGTCCGCCGACGATGAGAAGCGCGGCCGTGGTGACCGCCGCCCGGTGGAAGCCGGCCAGATCGAGTGCGCCACCGGTGATCGCGGCAAGGGCTGCGATCGGCAGCAGCCCCGCCACGCGGGCGACGGCGTTGTTGACCGCGGAGGCGATGCCGGATCGCTCCGGGTCGGCGGCCCCGAGGATCGTCGAGGTGAGGGGAGACACGGTGAGGGCGAGTCCGAGCCCGAACACGACCATGCCCGGGAGCACCTGCCACCAGTAGTCGAAGTCGTCGGCGACGAGCAGCAGCAACAGCGCGCCGACCGACATGATGAGCGGCCCGGCGGTCATGAACAGACGCGGTCCCCATCGTCCGACCAGGGTGCCGATGCGTGAGCTGAGCGCGATCATGAGCAGGGTCGAGGGCAGACTGGCGAGGCCCGCGAGGGTCGCGCTGAGGCCGGCCCCCTGCTGCAGGTAGACGGCCAGGACGAACCCGTTGAGGGCGAGGGCCGCGTAGATGAACAGCGTCGACAGGTTGCCGGCGGAGAAGTTGCGGCTGCGGAAGAGATCGAGCGGCAGGATCGGGTCGGCGACCTGGCGTTGTCGCCAGACGAATCCGGCGAGCAGCACGAGGCCGGCGAGCCCCGGCATCCAGATCGCCGGGGACCCCCAGCCGAGGTTCGGCTGCTCGATGAGGGCGAAGACGGCCGCGCCGAGGCCGAGGGTGCACATGATCGCTCCGAGCACGTCGACCCGGGCGTCCGCGCGGCGTTCGTCACGGTGCTCGAGCCGTGTCAGCAGCCACAGCGCGATGCCGATCGGCAGCAGGTTGATCCCGAACGCCCATCGCCACGAAGAGTTGTCGACGATGAGCCCGCCCACCAGGGGGCCGATGATCATGGCGCCCGTCGTGGATGCCGTCCAGATGCCGATGGCGCGAGAGCGCAGCGGTTCGTGCATCGTCGCGGTGATGAGGGCGAGAGAGCTCGGCACGAGGAAAGCCCCGGCGGCACCCTGGACCGCACGTGCGGCGACGAGGAGTTCAGGGGTGGGGGAGAGGGCGACACCCACCGAGGCGATGCCGAAGCCGATGAGGCCGATGCGCAGCACGAGAACCCGGCCGAACGCATCGCTCACCGCGCCGGCCACCAGGATGAGGGCACCCAGTGTCACGAGGTAGGCGTCGACCGTCCACTGCTGGGTGGACAGGCCGCCGCCGAGGTCGCGGGCGATGGCGGGGAGGGCGACGTTGACGATGGTGCCGTCGAGGAAAGCGACGAACGACCCCAGGATGGCGATCGCGAGGACGAGTCGCTGCTGTGGTGTCATCTGCCGCGTCATCGCCCGAGCTCTCCCATGCCCTCACGCTAGGGCGCCCCGGCGACATCGTGAAGGGGGTGGGCAGGGCCACCCTCGCTGCAGCCGGTTCGCGGCATCCCGCGGAGTGTCGTAAGCTAGTCGGCGGTGACGTGTCCGAGCGGCCGAAGGTGCAACTCTCGAAAAGTTGTGTAGGGTAACCCCCTACCGTGGGTTCAAATCCCACCGTCACCGCCATCACGAAGGCCCCGACTCCCGCGAAATCGCGCGGATGTCGGGGCCTTCGTCATCGGTGCTTTCGCTGTCGGTCAACCGCCATAGCGGACGTAGAACGAGCCGGGGCCGCAGGTGTAGGTCGCGGGTCCCGCGGTGTGCACGCCTTCTCCGAGGCGAGCACAGGTCTGCCCGGCATCCACCACGGTGGCGCCGAGCACGAACACGATCACCAGTGTCACGGCGACGCCGGCGCCTGCGATGACGACGCCCGCGAGCGCGAGTCCGTTGCGGTGCCCCTGCCGACGAGAGCCGACCAACGCGATGATGCTGATCGCGAGTCCGGCGAGATTGAGGATGACGAAGAACGACAGCACGAATCCGACGATTCCGAACGTTCGGTAGGCATCGGGTGTCGGCGAAGGTGCCGTGGCGAGGGGGCTGTCAGCGGGGATCGACATGAGGTGACCATATCGGTGCCGGCGCTCGTTGATCACGAGCACCGGGAAGGCCCGAATGTCACGGCACTTGACATCCGCATAGTAAGCGCGCATATTAAATCCATGATAGAACTCGCTGCCGCCGTCCGCACCTCCTCCGCCGCGCCCGCAGACTACTTCGCGCGATGGATCGACCACGCGTCATGGCCGGAGTGGTCGCCCGACACCGAGTGGGTGCGTGTGGAGGGCCCCGTGCGCGCCGGCACACGGGGCGTATTGAAGCCGGTGGGCGGCCCGAAGACCCGGTTCACGATCTCCGAGTGCGAGCAGGACCGCGTGTACACCGACGTCAGCAGCGTGCCGGGGGCACGCCTCACGTTCCGACACACGGTCGAGTCCGCGCCCAATGGGTCCACGCTCACCGTCCGCGTGTGGATGACCGGTCCCCTCGCGCGGGTGTGGGCGCGGACGGCCTTCAAGGGGTTCTCGGTCTCGGTCCCGGAGGATCTCGATCGTCTCATCGCACTCGTCGAGACCCCGTGACAGAGTGGCTCTCGGTGCCGATCGAGGAGGCGAAGAACGACTCATGACAGCGGGGTTGCACACGCGATTCGAGTCCGATGACGCCAGCCCGGGATTCATGCTCTGGCGTGTCACCAATCGGTGGCAGGCGGTGATGCGCCGCACGCTCGCACCGTTCGACCTGACGCACGTGCAGTTCGTGCTGCTCGCCGCCCTCACCTGGCGAGCCGATCCTGAAGGAACCACCCAGGTCGACCTCGCCCACACCGTGCGCACGGACCCCATGATGGTCTCGCAGGTGCTCCGCGCGCTGGAAGCAAAGGGGCTCGTCGAACGGCGCGTCGACCCCGCTGACGCCAGGGCGCGGCGCGTGCTGGCCACCGCTGCAGGGGAGCGCCTGGCGAGGGCGGCCAACAGTGCGGTCGAAGCCGCAGACGACGACTTCTTCGGTGCGGATTCCGGCCTGCCGATGCGGCTCATCGAGCACCTCTCGCGCCTGGATCGGTAAGGCAGCTTTCGTCGAGTGCCGCGGGAAACCACCGATTCCGGTGGTCGAAACGGCCGCGCCGAGGCAGCCGCTGCGGGCACGATGGCGCTTAACGTGACCGACCTGGGACTTGTCGGCCGCGTCGCCGCGGCGACTCCCCGACGCCTCGGCCCCCCGTCGAAGGAACGTCGACCATGACCTCAGACACTGCCGTCACCCGCGCCCGTCGCCGACAGCGCGGCACCGATCGCGACGCGACCCCGCAGCCCGCCACGCACGCGCGCCCTTCCACAGCCCGCATCGCGCGGTCTCGGGTCGCACTGATCTCCTGCGTGGTGCTGTGGATGCTCTACCTCGCCACGGTGATCGTCGCCCTCTCGCGCGGCGGTGCGCTCGTCGACGCCACCCAGCTGCTGGCCACAACCGTGTTCCTCGTCTCGGTGACCGCACTCACTTTCTCGGCCTGCATGTACCTGCTCGCGCGGGCGGGCGCGCTCCCTCGTCTCGCGGCGCATCGCCACCCCCGCCGCATCGCGATCGATGAGCACTACTCCGACCACGAGCCCCTGCTGACGGCGTTGTTGCCGTCGCGGCGCGAGGATCCCGACCTCGTGCGGATGGCGCTCTGGTCCGTGGCGCTGCAGGAGTTCCCGCGGCTGAACGTCGTGTTGCTGCTCGACGACGACCCCGAGCCGATCGACGATGCGGCGCGCGCGGGGTTGGAGGGATGCCGCGCCCTGACGACGGAGCTGGATGCCGCGCTGCGCCCGGTCTTCGAGCGCGTGGATGCCGCCGCCGCCCGCATTCGCTCGGGCGCGCTCTCCCCCGCCGAGGCGACGGAGGTCGTGATGCGCGAGCACGCAGCGTGCGCGCGGTGGCTGCACGCACGTGCCGACGAGGCGCCGACGCGGACGCACGTGGAGGTCTTCTTCGTCGAGCAGGTGCTGCGACGGCTGGCATCCGATCTCGACGCGACCGCCGCGGCGCTGCTCGAGGCCGCGGAAAGCGGTGCAGCGCCTCTGACGCTCGCCCGTGCTCATCAACTCGCGAGTCGTCTCGTGCGGGTCTTCGGAGCCGAGACCTCCACGTTCGAGCGCCGGCGCTATGCGTCGTTCTCGCACGTGCCCAACAAGGCCATGAACCTGAACTCCTACCTCGGCCTCATCGGCGGTCGCTACCGGGAACGGGTCGTGGATGGGCGCCGTGTGCTCGAGGATGCCGGGACAGGACGCAGCACTCTCGAGGTGACCAAGCCCGACTTCGTGCTGACGCTGGACGCCGACTCGATGCTGCTGCCGGGATACTGCGCGACGCTGGTGCACGCCCTCGAGCAGCCGGAGAACGCGCGCGTGGCGGTGGCTCAGACGCCCTACTCGGCCTATCGCGGAGCTCCGACGCGGCTCGAGCGCATCGCCGGGGCGACCACCGACCTGCAGCACATCGTGCACCAGGGCCTCACGGCATTCGGGGCCACATTCTGGGTGGGCGCGAACGCCGTGCTGCGCTGGCAGGCTCTGGCATCGCTGCGGCGTGAGACGGTGGAAGACGGCACGCGCATCGCGCGATACATCTCCGACCGGACGGCCATCGAGGACACCGAGTCGAGCATCGAGATCGCCGAACACGGCTGGACGCTCATGAACTACCCGGAGCGCCTCAGCTACAGCGCCACACCGCCCGACTTCGGCTCCCTCGTCATCCAGCGCCGCCGCTGGGCGGACGGCGGACTGCTGATCATCCCGGCCCTGCGCGCCCTCGTGGCTCGCCGCCGCCGGGACGGCGAGCCGATGCGCGTGGCCGAGCGGCTGCTCCGGTTGAACTACCTCGGTTCGATCTCGTGGGTCACCCTGGGCCTGCTCGCCGTGCTCACGCTCTACCCCATGGACGGGCAACTGGTCACCCTCCTGCTCATGCTCATCGCACTGCCCTACTTCGTCGAGATGGCCTCGGATCTGCGCCTCCTCGGCTACCACCGGCGGGACATCGTCGCCATCTACGGACTCAATCTCCTTCTGCTGCCCGTCAACCTCGCCGGCAGTGCGGCGTCGGTGCTGCAGATCCTCACCGGGCGCAAGGCACGGTTCGCGCGGACGCCGAAAGTGTCGTCGCGCACCCGCGTGCCGGCGTTCTTCGTCCTGGCGCCCATGGCGATGGTGCTCGTCGCCGGCGCCGTCGGCGTGCGCGCGGGCACGGCCGGGGCGTGGGGGACCGCGGTGTTCGCGGGCTTCACCGCGGTCGCGACGCTGTGGGCGATCGTGCGCCTCATCGGGGTGCGTGCCGCGGCATCCGATCTCTGGTTCGCGTGGATGGACTGGATCTGGGTGGAGAAGAAGGATGCCGCCGCGCCCGCCCTCGTCACCTCGCCGCGGTGGGCCGTGGTGCTCGACGACGGTCCGCGCGAGGCGATCGGGGCGCTCTCATGAGCCCGGTGCACGCGCCCCGGCGCTCGCGATTCGCCGGACGAGAGCTGTCGTTCGGGCGGCTCGCTCTCAGCGTGGCCGTCGTGGTCGCGCTCGGGCTCGGCGCGACCGCGGCCGCCGTCGTGCCGACGCTGCCCCCGACGGTGACGGGCGCCGATGCCGCCCACCGCTGGTTCGCGCCGTACTACGACGTCACGCTCGAATCCGGTGATGAGCTTTCGCGCAGCACGATGGATGCCGCACCCGGCGGACTGGTGCTCGCCTTCGTCGTCGCGGCGAGCGACGACGACTGCACGCCCACGTGGGGGCGGACATACACCCTCGACGACGCCGCACAGCGCTTCCAGCTCGATCGTCGCGTCGAGCGGATGCACCGAGAGGGGCGCCCGCTCGCGGTGTCGTTCGGCGGCGCCCTGAACACCGAGCTGGCCTCCGCGTGCACGACGGTCGACGCCCTGGCAACGGCGTACGGCACCGTGCTCGACCGGTACGGCATCGACACGGTCGACCTCGATATCGAACGCGACGCCCTCGACGACGCGGCGGCGACGACCCGCCGCGCCGCTGCGATCGCGCTGCTGCAGAAGCAGCGCAGTGCCGAAGGCAGGGCGTTGCGGGTGTGGCTCACCCTGCCGGTCGCCCCCGACGGTCTCACTCCCCAGGGATCCGCCCAGGTCTCGTCGATGCTCGACGGCGGCGTCGAGGTCGCCGGCGTCAACGCCATGACGATGGACTTCAACGCCGACGATCGCACAGCCTCGACCTCCGCGCTCGCGATCAGCGCGCTGAACGCCACCGCGCGCCAGGTCACCGACCTGTGGGGCGCCCACGGTCGTGCCCTGCCGCCGGGCGGGGCCTGGGCGCTGCTGGGTGCGACCCCGATGATCGGCCAGAGCGACATCGAGCGCGAGGTCTTCACCCTCGATGACGCCCGGGCGCTCGCCGCCTTCGCCTCCGCGCAGGGCGTCGCGCGGATGTCGATGTGGTCGCTCAACCGCGACCGCACCTGCGGATCGAACTACCCGCTCGTGCATCGGGTCTCGCCCCTGTGCAGCGGCATCGATCAGGCCGGCGTGAGCTTCGCCGGCATCCTCGCCGACGGGCACACCGGCACGCCGTCGGGGGAGCCCGTCACCCCGTACGACGGCCCGGTCGTCCCCGACGACGCCACCACCAGTCCCTTCCCGTTGTGGACGTCGCAGTCGTTCTACTCGGCGGGGGTGTTCGTGGTCTGGCGCGGCTCGGTCTACGTGTCGAAGTGGTGGAACGAAGACGGCCCCCAGCCCGACGACCCCTCCCTGGATGCCGCGGCCTCGGCCTGGACCTACGTGGGCCCCGTGCTCTCGTCCGACCGCCCGTTCACCCTTCCTCAGCTGCCGGAGGGCACCTACCCGGAATGGTCCGCCGCCGCCTTGTACAACCAGGGCGACCGCGTCATGTACGACGGCAGCGGATACGAGGCACGGTGGTGGTCGCGCGGACAGCGCCCCGATCGATCGGTGCTCGACCACGACTACTCGCCGTGGAAGCTCCTCGACGGGTCGTGACCGCTGACGGCGTCGAACACGTGTGGGCGGCCGTCGACGGCGATGGTCGCCCGCACCGCTCTTCCGTCCGGATGCAGGCGCCCGACGACGTGCCGACGTGCCTCGGCGACGCTCTCGGCCATCCAGCCCACGGCCGCTTCGATACCGTCGTCCGCGCACCCGCCGCTGTCATCGAGCAGAACGACGTCGACTCCGCGCGCACGCGCCGCGGCGACGGCGCTGCGCAGAGGTTCACGTGCCAGCCCGCCGGCTCGGAGGTCATCACGCAGCCGGCCCTCCTGCGCCGCGTACGCGCGGCGCTCTTCGGATGAGGGAGGGCGCCCTTCGGCGATGCGGTTCAACAGCGGGACCACGGAGGCGGCGAGATCGTCGGCGCGTTCGCGCAGTTCGGCACGAGCCGACATCGACCAGCTCTGCCTCTCCGCCGCGGCGACGGCCTCGTGATGCAGCACGACGATGCGGCTCTGCATGCGCGCGATGACGTACAGCATCAGCGCGGCGACCCCGACGACGAGCCCCGGGCGGGTGACCAGCTGGAGGATCTGACCGGCGGCGACGCCCTGCGCGGCTCCTGCCGCGATCAGGACGCCGACGACGAGCGCGGCGCCGACCAGTGCCGTGCCGGTGCGTCCTCGCAGGGCCAGCGGCACGAGCAGGAACGACAGCGCCATCACCGGCCACAGGGTGCCGTAGGTGAGCGGGGCGACGACGACCGTCGCGATCGTCGTGCCGACCACCAGGGCGATGACACCGAACGACCGGGGCCATGACGGCGCCGCGGGCAGCGACCGGCGCAGCAGCTCGGCGGTCGTCAGGATCAGCACCAAGGCCGCCAGCTGCAGGGCCCACGTGTGCGGTGCCATGACCGTCGCGGCGGCTGCGCACAGCCCCTGCAGAACGACGTAGCCCACGCCGATACGGGTCACGCCGCGCCGCAGCGCCGCGGAGTCGGTGACCGCCGCCATCTCGACGCCGACGGCGGGTTTCGCGTACCGCAGTGTGACGCGGGTGCCGACGCCGGGCGCGGAGACGATCTCGGCGGCGCCGCCCGAGAGGCGTTCGATGCGCCCGACGATGCTCTGGCGGATGCCGAGCCGATCATCGCCGATCCGGGCCATCTCGAAGCCGGGACCATCGTCGACGATGTCGATGCGCACGTCGTTCTCCCGTGCGCGCAGATGCACCTGTCGCCGCGCGAGCGGGGCATGCCGGGCGGCGTTGGTCAGCGCCTGTCGTGTCGCCCCCAGCATCGCCGTGGTCACCCCGTCATCGAGCAGGAGGGGGCCGTCGATGTCGCAGGTCAGCTCCGCACCGTGCCGACGGGCTTCCATGACGAGCTCGGCATCCAGGGGGAGAGGCTCGCGTGCGCCGTCGTCGACGAGAGATGTGACCATCGCCGCCGCGCGCCGCGCCTGGACGGCGAGCCGATCCAGCGGAACGGGCAGCTCGGAGGCGGCCAGCACGAGCGTCGCCAGCACCTCGTCGTGGACGAGGGCGGCCGCGTGCGTCCGCGCCGCCAGGCGGCCCCGCTCGGACGACTCGCGGGCGGCGGCGGCACGCCGCTCGGCCGCGGCGGCGTCCAGCCCGGCGCCCACCGACAGCACATGCCCGCCCAGCACGCAGACCACGGCCGCGGTCAGCAGGGCGTGCGAGTCGTTGACGATTCCGTCCAGATCGAAGCCTCCGAACGTGAGACGGTAGGCGACTCCCGCGAGGGTCCCGATCGCCAGGGTGGCCCACGCCGCACGCGGACCGAAGGCGACGAGAGCGCAGGCCGTCGCGGCGCTGGAGGCGGTCAGCACCCATGGCATGCGCTCCACCTCCGACATCGCCGCTGCCGGGGCGAACAGGATGACCGTCGCCCAGAACAGCACCGTCGCCGCCCCCGCCGTACGGCGCAGCATCCGGGTGCTCAGCAGGGGAGAGGCCGCCCCGCCCACGATGGTGGTGGCGGCCGCGGCGATCACGACGATCAGATACCAGAGGGGGAGGACGGGGTGTTCGCGGGCCACGACGGTGACGTTGAACGTGCCGACGGCGGCGACCATCGCCCCGCTGGTGGCGAGCAGCACCCGCCGAGCCGCCCGCTCCGCGGCATCCGTGTCACTCACGCCGTGGCACCGGCACGTAGCCGTCTTCGAGGCCCCGCTGATACAGCTCGACCTTCGTCGCGGCCGGGCGCCCCAGCTGGTGGTAGACCGAGCGGATGCGACGGAGGTGATCGTTGACCGTGTTCTCGGAGATGAACAGCCGTGTCGCGACGTCCCGCGCCCCCAGCCCCGAGGCGTACAACGCCAGGACCTCGCGTTCGCGTGCGGTGAGGGGGGCGCCCTCCAGCAGGGGATCGGTGTCGAGCGCTGAGGCCCATTCCGCCGTCGAGACGTGTTCGCCGCGCGACGCCGACACGATCGCGGTCAACAGGCCCGCCGACGGTGCCGACTTCCTCACGACGCCCCGGATGTCGGCGCGTGAGGCGGCGCGCACGAGGTAGGGGTCCTCGCCCGAGGTCAGCACGAGGACCTGGGCGCCCCACCGGCGCAGCGCCGCGACGTTGTCCGCGGGATGAGTTCCGTCGCGCAGGCTCAGATCGAGCAGCACCAGACCGGCGCGCGGCGAACGACGCACCAGCTCGTCGACCGTGCGGGCGTGACCGACGAAGACGACGTCGGATGTCGCGGCGAGGAGGTTCTGCACCGCCATCGCGACGAGCTCGTGGTCGTCGACGACGGCGACGGATGCCGCATCCACCATCCCCAGGACACCTCTCTTCGAGCCGACCCCCCGGCGGTGGATGTGCCGCACCTCGCGCCGCTCCAGAATAGGGGCACGACGCGAGGCGCGCGCCGTCGATTCCGCATTATTACCGGTGGGCTCGCGGCGGCGTCCCCTCACGCCAGCAGTGTCTCGCCGATGTACCCGCCCGGCTGGCATCCCGGAGGGATGGCGAACACCGCCGACCCGATCGGCGTCGTCCACTCGTTGAGCAGGTCGAGCTCGTCGAGCCGCCGCTGGATGGGCACGAACTGAGCGTCGACGTCGGCCTGGAACGACACGAAGATCAGTCCGGAATCGGAGACGTCTCCCCCTGCCGGTCGCTCGTCGTAGTTGTAGCCACGACGGAAGATCCGCTGTCTCGCATCATCGGGCCGCGAGCGACGCATGTGAGAGAACTCGGGGATCACGGGGAAGCCGATCGGGGTCTTCGCGTCGAAGTCGGGCTCGTCGTGCTCGGCCGTGCCGGTGAGCGGCGCGCCGTTGGACAGGGTGCGGCCGACGGAGTCCTCTCGACCCGGGCGGTCCAGCTTGTCCCACTTGTCGAGGTCCATGTGGATGCGGCGGACGACCGCGCCGGTGCCGCCGGCCAGCCACCCCGCATCCGACCAGACGACCTCGTCGAAGTGCGTCGTGCCGGGTTGCGGGTTGGCGGTGCCGTCGACCTGACCGAACAGATTGCGCATGGTGGTGCCGGGAGCGACCGTGCCGTACGCGCGACGGAACCCCTGCTGCGTCCAGCGGACCTGGGCGAAGCTGCGCGCGTCCTTCAGCAGCATGCGCGTCGCGTGGGCGACGGTCAGCGGGTCGTCGCCGGCGATCTGCAGCAGCAGGTCACCGTGGCTGAACTCGTCGCGCAGGCGGTCGATCCCGAACGGCGGCAGCGGCCTCAGCCATGCGGGCCCCGTGCCCTGGGCGCGAGCGACGAGGCCCGGCCCGAAGCCGAAGGTCACGGTGAGTCGCGCCGGTGCTGCGGCGAGCTCCGGTTCGGAGTCGGCGAGGGCGGGTGAGCCCTGGGTCAGCCGCCCGGCGTCGTCGGACAGGACGCGCAACAGGCGCCGCAGCCCCTCGCGGTCGACGTCGGCACGAAGATCGAGCGCGACGAAGGTGGCGTGCGCCTGGGCGTCGGTGTCGATCCCGGCCTGATGCACGCCGTGGAACGGCACGACATCCGCGCCGTTGAGCGGGACGGATGCCGCCGCCGGCGGGCCCGCGGGTGCCGTGGAGGTGAGGGCGAGGTCGACGCCGATCGCAGCGGCGGCGCCGACACCGGCGACAGCCCCTCCGAGGAGGAACTGCCGCCGGGTCGACGACGGTCGACGCGCGCCCTGTTCGGGCGCCGCCATCAGTGGCTCGGCGTCGTCGAGGGAGTGGGGCTCATCTGCATGTCCCCGCCCTGATAGTTCTCGTTCGCGCCGGAGTAGTCCTTCACCGGCGCCGAGAACTCCGTGGTCGAGCCGTCGGAGAACGTCAGAGTGAAGGTGGCGTCCTCCCCGGCTTTCAGAGGAGCGGTCAGGTCCATCAGCATGATGTGATTGCCGCCCGGCTGGAGCACGAAATCGCCCCCGGCCGGAATGACGAACCCGCCGCTCTTCTCCTTCATGACCATGGCGCCCGACGCATCGGCGACGGTCTCGTGCAGCTGCAGCATGGACGATGCCGGCGAGGTCGCCGACACGAGAGTGATGTCCGTCTTCGAGTCGTTGTGGAGAGTGCCGAAGGCGGCGGACATGCCGGAGTCGGCCGCCTTGACCCACGCGTCGGAGATCGTCACGGCGGCGCCGCTGGTGTCGGCGGCGCTCGCCGACGTCGAGGGGGTCGATCCCGCCGACGGGGTCGTGGTGGCGCACCCGGCGAGCGCCAGCAGGCCGACGCTCAGCAGAGCGCCGGCGCGCGCGGCGACGGTCAGGCGGGTGCGGGTGGTGGTGTGGATGCTCACTGTGAAGTGCCTTTCTTACGGCGGAGGAGATGGAAGGCGGCGTAGGCGGCGACGGCGATGATCGCCCCGCCCGCGCCGACCAGGAGGATGCGGATGATCCCCTGGTCCTCTCGTGCGCTCTGGTCCTGTGGGGTGGTGTCGGCGGTGGCGGCGTCCGATGCTGCGCGCGTCGCCGGCGTGGCGACGGGTGTCCGCGTCAGCGGCGCCGCGCCTCCGATCGTGAACGGGACGACTCCGCTGATCGGATGGCCGTCCTGCGAGACGACGCGCCAGCGGATCTCGTATCCGCCGGCGGGCAGAGCCGGAACGAGCGGCACCGACACCACGCCGTTGTCGACGGCGGGTGCGGCCGCTGCCCAGTCCTTCCCGGCGCCGTCGGCGACGATGACGGCCGCGCCGATCGTCAGCACGTCGGCCGAGAAGGTGAGCGTCACCTCCGTCGGCGCGCTGTCGAGTGCCGCGCCGGGGCTCGGACTACTCGCCAGCAGCTCGTCGTGAGCCGCGGCCGGCGCAGCGGGCACGAGCACTGCCGCGGCCGCCAGGGCCGCGGCGAGAAGGGCCGCTCGCAGATGAAAACGGGACGACGACACAGCACACCACCGATCGATCGCACGCCGATGCAGAGACGTCCGGGTGGACGACGCGTCGGCGCGCACGCGGATCCCCGCCCGGACTTCGCGTCACGGGCGGGACAGGGATCAGAGCGCGAGAGTCAGGGGCGGGCCGCGGCGCCGATCATCCCCGACATGCGCCGCGGGGCGGACGATCCAGCCGATCGTCTCGGCCAGGAGGGGGACCGGAAGAGCGGTCGGGGGCAGCGCGGCGGCGCGCGCAGCGATGCGTCGCGCCCAGGCGCGGATGTCGGCCGCGAGCGTCAGCAGCGCCCGGGCGGCACGTTCGCCGCGGTAGAGCAGCGCCACGGTGACGATCGCAGCGATAGCGTGCAGCGCCCACATGGCCGGGTCGGCGCACAACGCGGAGAGGAACCCCGCGGCCGGCGCGGTGGTCGCGGCATCCATCCCGAGGCTCATCGCGCCGTGATCGTGATGCGACATCGCGGGCATCGCTGCCGTGGGCGCGACCGCGCCCATGACGAACAGCGTGTGGAACAGCGCCTGGCTCAGCACCACACTTGCGCCGAGCCGCGCGAAGGAGAGGGAGCGGCCGGCGAGCAGCGTCGATGCCATGAGTGCGAGCAGCCACGGGGCGAGGATGCCGAGCGGCCCCGGAACCGCGCCGCCCGCGACGACGTGCGACAGCAGCGCCGTGAACGTCGCGACGGAGGCGACGATCGCACCCCGCGCGACGCGCGGAGTCCGGGAGCGACGCATGCGCCCAGTCTGCCAGGTCGGCGCCGCGTGCCCCTCCTCGATCAACGGCGCCGCTTGGCCGCCTCTGTCGCCGGGCGCTCGGCGATCACCGGGTAGGTGCCCGTGTAGCCCTCCCGTGCCGCGACGGCGGCCTGGATCTTGCCGCGCGCGGCGAACCAGCCGACGATGAGCGCGGGGATCAGCACGATGAGCGAGGCGAGCACCCATCGGCCGGTCTCCGAGAAGCCCATCGTGACGAGCACGAACGCGAGGAACGCGAGTGTCAGGTATGAGGTGAACGGGGCGCCGAAGAGGCGGAACGAGGGCCGTTGCAGCGTGCCCTGCTTCGCCCACTTCACGAGCTTGAGCTGGCAGAGGATGATGGTCGCCCAGCCGCCGATGATGCCGAGAGCCGAGACCTCGAGCACGATCTCGAACGCCTGCGACGGCCACAGCGCGTTGATGCCGACGCCCGCGAGGGTGATGGCGGCCGTCAGCAGGATGCCGCCGTAGGGGACGCCGTTCTTGCTCATCTTCGCGGTGAAGGCGGGCGCCGAGCCGTTCACCGACATCGAGCGGAGGATGCGACCGGTGGAGTACAGGCCCGCGTTGAGGCTCGACAGGGCTGCGGTCAGCACGACGAAGTTCATGACCGAACCTGCGATCGCGCCGGTCTCGGGCGAGCCGATGTGCGAGAAGAACGTCACGAAGGGCGACTGCCCGGCCTCGTAGGTGCTGAACGGCAGCAGCAGGGACAGCAGCAGGATCGAGCCGACGTAGAAGATCGCGATGCGGAAGACCACCGTGTTGATCGCCTTCGGCATGACCTTCTCCGGGTTGGCGGTCTCACCGGCGGCGGTGCCGACGAGCTCGATCGCGGCGTAGGCGAACACGACGCCGGAGATCGCGAGGAGGGGCGCGACGAAGCCCATGGGGAAGAGGCCGCCGTTCTCGGCGATGACGCTGAAGCCCGTGGCGCCGACATCGGTCGCGCCGTTGAAGATCAGGAAGCAGGTCCCGACGATCAAGAAGATGACGAGCGCGGCGACCTTGATGAGCGCGAACCAGAACTCCATCTCGCCGAACAGCTTGACGCTCACGAGGTTGAGTGAGAGCACGACCACCAGGGCGATCAAGGCGATCGTCCACTGGGGCACCTGCTGCAACGGCTGCCAGTACTGCGCCCAGAACTTCACGTACAGGGCCGCGGCGGTGACGTCCACGATCGAGGTCATGGCCCAGTTGAGGAAGTACATCCACCCCGCGCCGTACGCGAGCTTCTCGCCGTAGAACTCGCGGGCGTACGAGACGAAGGAGCCCGACGAGGGGCGGTGCAGCACCAGCTCGCCGAGCGCGCGCAGGATGAGGAAGGCGAAGAAGCCGCACACGGCGTAGACGAGGATCAGCGAGGGGCCGCTGGAGGCGAGGCGGCCGCCGGCGCCCATGAACAGACCCGTTCCGATGGCGCCGCCGATGGCGATCATCTGAATCTGTCGTGGGCGCAGCGTCTTGTGGTACCCGGCGTCCTCGCTGGAGAAGTCCTGCGCGGCCTCGGTGCGATCTCCCGTCAGCTCGCGCGCGTTCTCGCGGGCATCCTCGGGATCCATGCGCGAGAGCGCCTCGTTGTCCGTCATCCCGCAATCATGGAGGCGGCGTGTTTCGCTCCCGTGGCACGCGCGCACGCGTGTCGTGAAAAATCAGCCGATGGTCGGGGCCGGTGCCGGCCCCTGGAGGCCCGCGAGGATCTGGCGCGCGAGCTCCATGAACGCCGCGGTGGCCGGCGAGATCGATCCTGCGCGCCGGGTGACGAACGCGTAGTGCTCCTCCACCGCGGGCGTCAGCGGGGCCATGTACAGCCCGCGCTCCGCGATCACCGATCGCCCCACGTGGTACGACACGAGGGAGTCGCCGACCCCTTGGGCCGCGAGCTCGAGGGCGTGCGTCTGGAACTCGACTTCGATGATCGGGTCGAGTCGAACTCCCGCCGCTTGCGCCCGCTCGAGCAGTGAGACCCGGAGGGGATCGTCGAGCGACCATCGGGCCTCGGAGAGGATGAGGGGCCGCGTCGACAGGGTCGCGATGTCGATCGGAGCGCGGGTGTGCTCCGGATTGCGCGACACGTACACCACGTGGTCGACGAAGACTCCGGGGATCAGACGCAGTTGTCGGTCATCGATCGGCAACTGGACGATGCCGGCTTCGAGGTCGCCGTTTCGCACCGACTCGGCGACCTCGGAGGAGTTGAGCCCGGTCACCTTCACCTTGACCGCCGGATGCCGGGAATGGAACTCGCGGATGAGATCGGTGAGCAGATACAGGTGCGCGCTGTTGAAGGTGCCGAAGAGCACCGTGCCCTCTTCGAGTGAGCCGACGCGCCTGCCGAAGTCGGCGATCTCGTCCACATCGGCCAGGGTCTTCTCGGCGAGGGGCACGAGCTGCTTGCCCACATCGGTGAGCAGCAGTCGTCGCGTGGTGCGGGTGAACAGACGCACGCCCAGGCTCGCTTCGAGCACCGAGATCTGCTCCGACAGGCTGGGCTGCGCGATGTGGTGCTCGGCGGCCGCCGCCGAGAACGTTCCCAACCGGGCAGCGGTGAGGAAGTACTGCAGCTGGCGCACGGTGGGAGTGGCCACGGAGCCTCCTTTTCATAGGTTTCTCCTCTGTTGACCATAAAGGTTTGAGGATTGTCCTTGGTAGTGCGTCGATGGTCCACTGGTTTTACACGGCCCGACCGACCCGAGGAGACCACCCCATGCAGACCACGACACCGCCGGTCGCCCTTGTCACCGGGGCAGCGAGCGGAATGGGCGCGAGCACGGTCACGCTGTTCCTGGAGCGCGGCTACACCGTGGTCGCCCTCGACGTCGCGTGGCCCGACACCGACGTCGAGCCCGGCGGAGCCCTCCGGCGCATCGTGGCCGACGTCCGCTCCCGCGACGCGGTCGTTGCGGCCATCGATGGGGTGCTGACGGGCGACGAGGGCATCGATGTGGTCGCCAACATCGCGGGCGTCTACCCGCCGACCACCCTCGCGACGTACGACGAGGAGACCTACCGGCGCATCTTCGACATCAACGTGCTCGGCGTGCTCAACGTCATCGCCGCGGCCCGGCCACGCCTGCGTCGCGGCGCCTCCGTCGTGAACTTCGCGTCGGTCGATGCGTTCACGGTTTCACGCGGCCAACTGCTCTACGGTGCGTCGAAGGCTGCCGTCGTCATGCTCACGAAGGCTCTCGCGCTCGAACTGGCGCCCGACGGCATCCGCGTCAACGGCATCGCGCCGGGCTGGGTCGCGACCCCCGGCAACGCGGCGACCGGACGCATGGAGGCCGCCGCGGCGTCGATTCCGCTCGGTCGCGTCGCGACGCCGGAGGAGATCGCCGCCTGGGTCTGGCTCGTGTCCCAGCCCGAATACGGCGCTTTCCTCGACGGGGAGACGATCGTGCTCTCAGGCGCGGACGTGATGCGGTGAGCACCGTCGTCATCACCGGGGCCGCGCGTGGCCAGGGCGCCGCCCATGCCGCCGCCCTCGCCGACGCGGGCTACGCGCTGGTGCTGGCCGACCGCATGGACGACGCCGGACAGAGGGTCGCCGCGGGCCTGCGCGAGCGCGGAGCCGACGCGCGGTACTACTCGCTGGACGTCGGCGACGAGGGCGGGTGGTCCGCGCTGGCCGCTCAGCTCGAGGACGAGGCGCAACCCGTCGTCGGTCTTGTGAACAACGCCGGCATCCTCCGCTACGGCAGGATCGCCGACACCGACTCCGCGACCTGGCTGCTGCACGACAGGGTGAACGCGCTCGGCGCCTTTCTCGGCATCCGCGCACTGGCACCCCTCATGCGCGAGGGAGGCTCCATCGTCAACGTCTCCTCCACCGCGGCGCTGGTCGGGACCGCGGGCTACGCGGCCTACTCCGCATCGAAGGCCGCCGTCATCGCGCTCACTCGCGTCGCGGCCATCGAATACGCGCCGCGCGTCCGCGTCAACGCGATCTGCCCCGGCGGCGTCGACACGCCGATGAACGACGACGAGCCCGTCGGAGGCAGTTCGACCGGTGCCCCCCTGGGACGACGGGCTCGACCGGAGGAGATCTCGCCCCTCGTGCGCTACCTCGTCTCCGATGCCTCGTCGTTCGTCACCGGATCCGTCCTCACGATCGACGGCGGCCTGACCGCCGTCTGACCACAGCCCACCCGAAAACCCACCCAGCACCACTCCAGAAAGCAGGAAGCCATGCCCCGCACCACCCGCGCACGCGCCGCCACGGCGCTCGTGTCCATCGCCTCCGTCGCCGTGCTGCTCACCGGCTGCGCCGGCGCCGCCGCACCCGCCTCCACCGTCGCCTCGGACTGCACACCGAAGCACGCGGGACTGAAGACCTTCACCGCCGGAACGCTCACGGTGGGCGTTCCCGAGAACCTGCCCTACACCCAGACGAAGGGCACCGACGCGTCGGGCCTCGAGATCGACGTCGTCCGCAAGCTCGCGGATGCCGAGTGCCTCGCGCTCGCCTTCGTGCCGATCACCTACGCCAACGGCATCCCGATGATCAGCGAGCAGCACAAGACCGACATGATCACCGGCGGATGGTACGTCACCGCTGCCAGGGCCGAGAAGGTGGGCTTCACCAGCCCGACCTTCTACGACTCGATGGGCATCATCTCCAAGGACGGCATCGACACGGTCACGGGACTGGAGAGCGTCGGCGCCGTCGGCTCGGGCGCCGGCTTCTCGTGGGAGGGCGACATGTCCGGCATCCTCGGCGACAAGTTCAAGACCTACCCCGGTACGGCCGAGATGAAGCAGGATCTGCTCAACGGTCGCATCCAGGCGGCCCTCGACGGCTACGCGGTCGCGACCGTGGCCTACAAGGACACCGGCTTCCAGGTGAAGCCGGCGAAGGAGGACGACCGCGTCGCGATCACCACGTCGCAGCCGATGATCGCCTTCCCCATCGACAAGGACAACAAGGCGCTCTCCGACGCGTTCAGCGAGCTCATCGACGGCTTCCGCGCCGACGGCACGCTCGCGAAGCTCAACGCGAGCTACGACCTGCCCGACTCGCTCATCGTCCCCGCCGACAAGGCGGCGGGCTCCATCCGCTGATCACCGCGGCGGCGGGGGCGCGACCCCGGACGCCCCCGCCGCCCCGATCGACCCCGCCCGCCCGTCCCCCCTCGGACCTGAGGAGACCCCGTGTCCCGACCCCTGATCACGCAGGCCAACGAGCTCGCGATCGCCGGCGTGAGCATCGCCCACCTGTCCAAGAGCTTCGGTGATCACCTCGTGCTCGACGACATCTCGATGACGGTGAGCCCGGGCAGTGTGACCGCGCTCATCGGTCCGTCCGGCTCGGGAAAGAGCACGCTGCTGCGCTGCGTGAACCTCCTCGAGACCCCGGATGCCGGCACCATCACCGTCGGCACGCAGACCGTGACCGCGGGCCGCCGCGTGCCGGATCGTGACCTGCTGGCACTTCGTCGCCAGGTCGGGATGGTGTTCCAGTCGTTCAATCTCTTCCCGCACATGAGTGTGCTGCGCAACGTCGCCTTTCCCCAGGAGAAGATTCTCGGACGCTACCGCGATGAGGCCGAGGCCCGCGCACTGACACTGCTCGATCGGGTCGGCCTCAAGGACAAGGCACACCAGCACCCCGGGCGCTGCTCCGGCGGTCAGCAGCAGCGCATCGCGATCGTGCGCGCCCTCGCACTGAACCCCCGCGCCATGCTGTTCGACGAGCCGACGAGCGCCCTCGACCCCGAGGTCGGCGTCGAGGTGCTCGCGGTGATGCGCGAACTCGCCGAGTCGGGCATGACGATGATCGTCGTCACCCACGAGATGCAGTTCGCCCGCGACGTCGGCGACCACCTGGTCGTCATGGCCGACGGGCGCATCATCGAGGAGGGCGTGCCGAACGAGGTGATGGCCGATCCGCGCGAAGAGCGCACCCGGCGCTTCCTGAGCGCCGTGCTGGAGCGTTGAGATGGGCGGCGTCGACATCTCGGCGGCGATGCTCCTCGTGCTCGCCGGCCTCCCGATGACCCTTCTCGTCACGGCGCTCGCGTATGCGGTCGGGCTCGTCCTCGGCATCCCGCTCATGCTCGGCCTGCGTTCGCGTGTCGCGCCGCTGCGTCTGGCGCTGCGACTGGTCGTGGACATCGTCCGTGGGGTCCCTCCGATCGTGTGGCTCTTTCTCATCTACTTCGGCGTGCAGCTGGGCACGATCCGCTTCGACTCGCTGTCGGCCGCCGTCGTCGGCCTCGGCGTCATCTCCAGCGCCTACCTCGCGGAGATCTACCGCGGCGCATTCGCCACGGTCGCCCGCGGGCAGGGCGAGGCGGCCGCCGCGCTCGGCCTCGGGCGCACGACGACCTTCGTCCGGGTGCTCGCGCCCCAGGCGTTCCGCACGGCGCTGCCCTCGATGGCGACCTTCCTGCTGTCGCTGCTGAAGGACTCGTCGATCGCCTCGACGATCGGTGTCGCCGACATGGTCTTCCAGGCCACGATGTTCGCCCGCCAGAATCCCGCCGTCGCGGGCATCGTTCCCTTCTTCCTGGCCGCGGCCGTGTACCTGGTGGTCTCGATCCCGATCGCGATCAGTGCACGTCGCCTCGACACGCGCCTGCGCACGGGGGTCGTCGCATGATCGATCTCGCCGTCTACCTGCCACGGCTGGGCCAGGGCCTCATCGTCAGCCTGCAGTTGACCGCGCTGTCGGTCGTGCTCGGCTATCTCATCGGGCTGCTCTTCGCGCTCGGCGTGTCGGCCCGACGCGGGTGGGTGCGCTGGCCGTGTCTCGTGCTCGTCGAGGTGGGCCGCGGCATCCCCGCACTGGTGGTCCTCTACATCGTCTACTTCGGGCTGCCCGCCCTCGGAGTGCTCTTCGAGAACCTCTGGGCCGCGGTCATCGGTCTCACGTTCACCGCCGCCGCCTACTCGTCGGAGATGATCCGCTCGGGCATCCAGTCGGTGCCGGCCGGCCAGCGCGAGGCGTCGGCAGCGCTCGGACTGTCGCGCACGACGACCTTCGTGCGGGTCGTGCTTCCGCAGGGCATGCGCGCGTCCATCCCGGCACTGATGGGCCTGGCCATCATGTCGTTCCAGGGCACGTCGCTCGCGTACTCGATCTCGGTCAACGAGTTGATGAGCCAGGCCTACCAGGTGAGCACCATCACCTTCCAGTACCTGTGGGTGTATGCCCTCACCGGTCTCATCTACGCGGCGATCGCCGTGCCCGCGACCTGGCTGTCGGTCTGGGTCGAGCGCCGCCTGAACCGGGGGTACGCGTGAAGACGCTGGTCTGGCTCGAAGCCACCGTCGGCGACGGCGCGCTGGACGAGTTGTGGAGCTTTCTCGCCGACTACGTCGACGCCCTCGCGGCCGGGCGAGTGCGCACCCGCCTCGTGCACGCCGGTGTGGACGCCGGCGGCATCCGCACCGCGCCGAATCGTCTGCTCAGCGACGCCGTCGTTCTCGCTCGCGCCGTGGAGGAGGAGAGCGCCGGCGACATGGACGCGATCGTCATCGGATGCTGGGGTGCGCCGACGCCGTCGGTTCGCGCGGCCGTGTCGGTGCCGGTCACCGGCCTCGCCGAGGCGAGCGTGCGGGCGCTCTCCACCCTCAGTCGCCGCGCGGCCGTCGTCACCGTCGCCGAGAGCCTGACCCCGGTGTTCGCCGACGAGATCCGCGAGCTCGGGGGCGCTCCCGCTTTCCTTGCGCGCCCGGTGCGCGCTTACGCGCCGGATTCCACGCACCGTGACGTGGTGCGCGCCGTCACCGACCCCACCGATCTCATCGGACGCTTCGACGCCGTCGCGCGCCGCGCCGTCGATGACGGCGCGGACGCCGTGGTGGTCGGCTGCGGATATCTCGGCGCGATCTTCGCCGCGCACGGCTACACCTGCGTGGGCGGTGCGAGCGATGTCCCCGTCATCGACCCGAACCGGCTCGCTCTCGAACACGTGCTGCAGCTGCAGCGGCTCGCCGATGCCGGCGTCACCCCCACCGCGCGCGGCTATGTGCGTCCGACCGGACCCCGGAACCACGCCCTTCGAACGGTGGCACGGAGCCTGCTCGGCACCGATGCGACATCCCCCTCCCAGGAAGGAACACCCGAATGACCCGATACTGCGTGATCGGCGCCGGAGCGGCCGGCATGTCGGCCGTCGTCCAGCTCACCCGTGCCGGATACGACGTCGACTGCTTCGAGAAGTCCGAGCGTGTCGGTGGACATTGGAACACCGACTACGACGCGCTCCACCTCATCACCTCGCGCGACATGACCGGGTTCGAGGGCTTCCCCATGCCGGCGGACTATCCCCACTTCCCACGGCGTGATCAGGTGCGCGACTACCTCGGCGCCTATGCGAGCGCGCACGGCCTGTACGAGAAGGTGGTCTTCGGCGTCGCCGTCGTGGCGGTCGAGCCCCGCCCGGCGGACGGACCCGTGGGATCGGCGGGGTGGCGCGTCACGCTCTCCACCGGAGAGAGCCGCGACTACGACGGCGTCTTCGTCGCGAACGGGCATCTGTGGGACCAGAAGGTGCCCGCGATCAGCCGTGACTTCTCCGGCACGCAGGTGCACTCGGGGTCGTACCGCAACACCTCCGACATCACCGGCACCCGCGTTCTCGTCGTCGGTGCCGGCAACTCCGGGTGCGATCTCGCGGTCGACGCCGCCCAGCACCGGCTCGAGGTCGACATCGTCATGCGAGAGGGCATGTTCTTCCAGCCCAAGTCGTACTTCGGCGTGCCCCGGCAGGAAGTCGCGTGGATGGCGCAGTTCTCCCCGACCGAGCAGGACTTCATCGCCCGCATGCTCGCCCGGATCTCGATCGGCGAGGCCAAGGACTACCCCGGTATGCCCGCCCCCGCCGCGACCACGCTCGCCGAGGGCCGGGCCGTCGTCAACGACCTGCTGCTGTACTGGGTGCAGCACGGCCGGGTGCACATCCGACCCGGCATCGAGCGCATCGAGGACACCACGGTGCACTTCGCGGATGGCACGCAGGGGGAGTACGACACGATCCTCTGGGCGACCGGTTTCCACGTCTCCCTGCCGTTCCTCGACGAGGCGCTGCTGGAACGGCGCTCCGCGGTACCGCTGCGCTACGCCGGCGGCATCGTGCCGAAGGGTCTCGAGAAGCTCTACTTCATCGGACTGACGGCACCGCGCGGGCCGCAGCTTCCGATCTACGGAGAGCAGACGAAGCTGGCGATGAAGATGCTGGAGCTGCACGAGAGCGCCCCTGCGGGCTTCGCCCCGGTGGCGGAGTACCTCGGCCGCCTGCAGGAAGCCGACGACCGCGTCGACATCGTGCGGGTCACGTGGTTGGAGCAGCTCGCCGACACGGAGCGGCTGCTTGACGCGTTCGCGTTCTCGCGGAGCGAGTCCGTGGCCGCGGCGGGCTGAGGCGCTCCGGCGCGGGCGTCAGACCTCCAGCCCCACCGCGGCGGTGCAGCGCGCCAGCTCGTCCGCGTCGAGCACGAGGTCGGCGGCCCGCGCGGAGTCGGTGATGGATGCCGCGCGTCGCGCCCCCGGAATCGGCACGACGCGCGGGCTCAGGGAGAGCTCCCACGCGAGCACGACCTGCTGCGCGCTCACGGAGTGGGCCTCGCCGATCTCACGGAAGACGCCGAACCGATCGCCGACCGAGCGCCCGCCCCCGCCGGTGCCGCCGAGCGGGCTCCACGGCAGGAAGGCGATGCCGTGCGCGTCGCAGTACTGCAGCTCGCCGAAACTGCCCGGATACCGCGGCGAGAACTGGTTCTGCACACTCACGAGGTTGCCCGCGCCGAGCACCTGCTCGGCGATCGCGATCTCTTCGACGCTCGCATTGGAGATGCCCAGTGCCCGCACGAGGCCTTCGTCCTGCAAGGTCTTCAGGTTCTGCATGATCTCGCCGTACACCATCCACCGGTCGGGGCGGTGGTACTGGTAGAAGTCGATGACCTCGACACCGAGGTTCTCCATCGAGCGCTGCACCGCCGAGCGCAGGTAGCCGAGCGATCCGTCGCGGCCGAAGTCCTTCTCGGCGGTGCGCGTGATGCCGCCCTTCGTTCCGACCAGGATGCCGCTCGTGTCGCCGTCCCACGAGGCGAGCGCGTCACGCACGATGCGCTCGTTGTGACCCATCTGATCCCACGAGGGCGCGTAGATGTCGGCGGTGTCGATGAAGGTGACCCCGGCGTCCAGCGCGGCGTGCACCGTCGCGATCGCATCGGCGCGATCGGGGAGCTCGTTGTCGTTGTTCATCGAGACGGGCATGGCGCCCAGCCCGATCGCGGAGACGGTGAACGGTCCGATCGTGCGCTGCTGCATGGGGTTCCTTCCGGTCGGTCGTACGACGACGTACGTGCTCCACTCTGCCGCATGCCTGCGCCCCCGGGGCCGCCCGGACGGTCCGGACGGTCCGCAGGTGGTCAGTCCGAGGGGAGGCTCACCCGCAGGCGTGCGCCCCCGAGTGCCGCGTCCTCGATGCCGATGCGCCCGCCGTGCGCCTGCACGATGCGCCGGGAGGTGGCAAGGCCCAGCCCGAGTCCGGGCACGTCGGCGGCGTCGCCGCGCTCCATGATGTCGAACACGCGGTCGCGCAGCTCCGCCGCCACACCCGGCCCGTTGTCGTCGACGGTGATCGCCCACCCCGTCGGCCCGCGCTGCGCGTCCAGCTCGACGACGGGCGCGACGCCGGCGGCTGCCGCGAACTTGAGGGCGTTGGCGAGGAGGTTCTGCAGCAGCACCGCGATCAGCGCCGGGTCGCAGACGATGGCGTCGTCCGGATCGATGCGCACGGTGATGCGGGCATCGAACGCGGCGACGGCTCGTTCGAGGTCGGCGATCACGCCCTCCACGAGCGGTTCCAGCGCGACGCGTTCGCGGCGCGCCTCCGCGCCGCCCACCCGCGCATAGGCGAGCAGCTCGGTGATCATGACGTTCATCCGCGCCGCCGCGGCATCCGCCCGATGCAGCGCGTGGGTCGCGCGCGACCCGTCGCCGTCGTCCATGCCGTCCAGGGCGAGATCGATCTGGCCCATGAGAGCCGTGAGCGGGTTGCGCAGATCGTGGCTGATCTGACCGGCGAAGTGCGCGAGTTGATCGTTGGAGCGCTCCAGCTCGTGCGTCAGCCGGCGCAGCTCCAGCACCTCCACGGCCTGCCCGGCCAGCAGATCCAGGGCGGAGCTCTGCTCCGCGGTGAGAGTGCCGGCGTGGTCGTCGAAGACGCAGAGCGTTCCGATCGCGACACCCGCCGGAGTGATGAGCGGGCTGGACGCGTAGAAGCGGACACGGCCGCGCGCGCCGGTCACAAAGGGGTTCTCGGCGAAGCGGTCGTCGACGCTCGCGTCGGCGACCCAGACGTGACGGGCGTCGGGCAGCACGACGGCGCACATCGAGTCGTCGCGGTCGCAGATCGCCGCATCCACCCCCGCCGTCGCCACCTGGTACTGGTATCTGTCGTCGATGATGTTGACCGCGGCGCCGCTGACGTGGCAGAGCGTCGTCGCCAGCGCGGCCAGGCCTTCGAGGTTGGGCTCGGCCGGGGCGCCGACGATGCGGTAATCGGCGATCGCCTCGCGACGGGCAGCGGCGTCGGTGATCGGCATGCGCGTTCTTCTCCTGTCGGCTGCGACCAGGATAATGGGCGGGTCCGCCCCGGCGGGCGCCGTAGGCTGGAGCCATGGCGACGGGCGCGGTGATGCACACCTTCGACGTGCAGGTGGCCGACGTCGATCGTGGCGTCTACGAGAGCCTGTCGCTGCGGATGGCGCAGCATCCGTCCGAGACCGGCGCCTTCATGCTCACGCGCCTGCTCGCCTACTGCCTCGAGTACGAGGAGGGCATCGTCTTCACCGAGGGGGTATCGGCCACCGACGAACCCGCGGTGCTGGTGCGGGATGCGACCGGGGCGATCACGACATGGATCGAAGTCGGGGCTCCCGACGCCGAGCGACTGCACCGTGGAAGCAAGCTCGCCGACCGCACCGTCGTCTACAGTCACCGAGACGCGGCCAAGCTGCTGCCGCTCTGGGCGGGCAAGAAGATCCATCGCGCAGACGACATCGTGCTGCGAACGTTCGATGCGGGATTCGTGGATGCCGCCGCAGACGCCGTCGAGCGGCGCAACGCCGTCACCCTGTCGGTGACGGAGGCCCAGCTCTACCTCGACGTCAACGGAGCGAGCCTGTCGTCGGCGCTACACGAGTACCGGCTCAGCTGACGGGCGCGCCGCCCCGCCCAACTCCGCAGAATCGTGCGTACTCCGCATCCATCGCCGCTGCGCGGTGCGGAGTCCGTCGCCTTCTGCGGAGTTCGTGACCGCGGTGTCGGCGTTCCGGCTCGCTGCGCGCGCGATGACCGGCGGGCTCGAGGGGATGCGGGGTTCGCTTGGGCTTGCCTTGCTGGCGCGGCCGCGGTGGGCGGCATACGGTGACGGGATGACCGACACGGAATCCTCGCATCCTGATGAGCCGCACCGCGGCGGCGTGGCGCAGCGACTGAACTGGTTGCGCGCCGGCGTGCTCGGAGCGAACGACGGCATCGTCTCCACGGCGGCGGTCGTCGTCGGCGTGGCCGGCGCGACGGCCGAGGTCATGCCGGTTCTCCTCGCCGGGTCCGCCGCTCTCGTCGGCGGGGCGATCTCCATGGCGCTGGGGGAGTACGTGTCGGTCTCCAGCCAGCGCGACAGCGAGCACGCCCTCATCGAGAAGGAGCGCAGGGAGCTCGCCGACGATCCGGAGGCCGAGTTCGTCGAACTGGTCGGTCTCTACCGCGAGCAGGGGCTCAGCGAGGAGACGGCCACGCGCGTCGCGACCGAGCTGACCGAGCGCGACGCGCTCGCCGCGCACCTGTCGGCCGAGCTGAACATCGACCAGGACGACGTGGTCAGCCCGTGGCACGCCGCGTTCGCCTCGGCGGTCGCCTTCTTCGTCGGTGCTCTTCTGCCGATGGCGACGATCCTCCTCCTGCCGCATCCTGCGCGCCTCGTCTGGACGTTCGTGTCCGTGCTGCTCGCCCTCGCCGTCACCGGCTACCTCGCCGCCTGGCTGGGCGGCGCCAACCGCGGCCGCGCCATCATGCGGACGGTCATCGGCGGCGCGCTCGCGCTGGGTGCCACCTTCCTCGTCGGCACCCTCTTCGGCACCGCCGTCGGCTGAGTCCCGCCGTGCGCTCCGCGCGCGGCGTAGGGTGAGCCGCATGCGGACTCCGATGGCGTATCTGCGCGGGGCGCGGCATCCCGAGGCCTTCCACGGCCGCGGCGCCGGACGGCCGTTCTTCGAGGGCTGGTACGTCAAGCTCGTCTCGGCCGACCGCGCGCACCGCTGGGCGGTGATCCCGGGAGTGTTCCGTGGCGACGGGCGCGGCGACATGCCGGCCGACGAGGCGTTCGTCCAGGTGCTCGACGGTGTCGCGGGGCGGTCGTGGTATCACCGCTTCGACCCCGAGGAGTTCGCGGCATCCGACCGGCGTTTCGAGGTGCGCGTCGGCGGCAACATCTTCGACTCCGACGGGGCGACGCTCGATCTGCCGCAGCTGCGGGGACGGATCTCGTACGCCACTGCTCTGCAACCGTGGCCGGTGACGTTGCGCGAGCCGGGGATCATGGGCTGGTACGGGCTCGTGCCGTTCATGGAGTGCTTCCACGGTGTCGTCTCGTTCGGGCACGACCTCGGCGGCACCCTGCAGGTCGAGGGCCGAGAAGTCGACTTCGGCGGCGGCCGCGGCTACATCGAGAAGGACTGGGGTCAGGCCTTTCCCGCGGGATACGTCTGGCTCGCGTCGAACCACATCGATGCCGTCGGCGTCGGCATCGTCGGTGGCGTGACGGACGCGTCGCTCGTGGCATCGGTCGCCATCATCCCGTGGCTGCGCGGCTCGTTCCGCGGTTCGATCGTGGGACTTCGCCACGGCGGACGTCTGTACCGCTGGACCACCTACAACCGCTCTCGCGAGCGCCGCCTCACCATCGACGACGACCGGGTGCGGTGGAGCATGGCAGGCCCCGACGGCAGGTTGGACCTCGAAGCCGAGCGCGTGCGCGGGGGGCTGCTGCACGCCCCGTTGCGCACCGCGATGCACCAACGCGTGGAAGAGACGCTCGATGCCCGCGTGATGATCCGGCACACGGATGCCGCGGGGCGCGTGCTGTTGGAAGGGGTCGGCACGTGCGCGGGCCTGGAGGTCTTCGGCGACACGACGCGTCTGCTCGCCCTGCGCTGACCCGGTCCGCTCATCCGCGCCGCCCGGACACGCGAATCGGGGTCGCGTCCGGTCGGTCCGGCCCCAGCCGGCGACCACACGCGACCCCGATCATCGTGCGGGTGTGCGGGTGTGCAGCGCGATCAGACGCGCACGAGCATCTTCCCCGTGTTGGCGCCGCGCATCATCGACAGGAAGGCGTCGACGGTGTTCTCGATGCCGTCGACGATCGTCTCGTCGTAGACGATGCCGCCCTCGGCGAACCAGCCCGACATCTTCTGCTGGAACTCGGGGGCCAGGTGCAGGTAGGCGGCGAGGGTGAAGCCCTGCATCGTGAGGGCACGCGTGATCATGTTCGACATGTTGTCGGGACCGGGCGTGCGCTCCGTGGTGTTGTAGCCGGTGATGGCGCCGCAGAGGGCGGCGCGGCCGCCGTCGTTGAAGGCGTCCAGCGCCGCTTCCAGGTGGTCGCCGCCGACGTTGTCGAAGAAGACGTCGATGCCCTCGGGCGCCGCCTCGGCCAGCAGGGTGCGGACGTCTCCGGACTTGTAGTTGAACGCCGCGTCGTAACCGTACTTCTCGGTCAGGAGGGCGACCTTCTCCGGTGTTCCGGCCGAGCCGATGACCCGTCCTGCGCCCAGGCGCTTGGCGATCTGGCCCACGGCGGTGCCGACGGCGCCGGCCGCGCCGGAGACGAAGACGGTGTCGCCGGGCGTGAGGTGCGCGATGGCGGTGAGTCCGACGTACGCGGTGAGCCCCGTCATACCGAGGATGTGCAGGTTCAGCGAGAGCGGCACCCCGGGAATCTCCGGGATGGCGCGGAAGGTCGCGGCATCGGCCTGGACGACGTCCGACCAGCCGTGCTGGTGCAGCACGACCGTGCCGACCGGCAGGTCGTCGGATGCCGAGGCCACCACGCGCCCGACCGCGCCGCCGGTGATGGTCTCGCCGAGCGCGTAGGGGGCGACGTAGCTGCGGGTGTCGTTCATGCGACCGCGCATGTAGGGGTCGACGGAGACGAACTCGTTGCGTACGCGCACTTCGCCGGCCTGCGGGGCACCGTAGGTGACCGTCTCGACGCGGAAGTCGTCGTGCGTGGGCCACCCGACGGGGCGGGCGGCGAGCTGGATCTGAGTGCTGGTGGCCTCTGTCATTCGTTCTCCTTGTGGGATGCGGATGGGGATGGGGATGGGGTCGGGTGTGCGACGGGGGCGGGTCAGATCAGCAGGCCGATGGCGAGAGCCACCACCCCCAGGGTGGGGATGACGCCCTGCTTCAGGGCGGCGGAGGCCTTGTCGGGACTGGACAGCAGCAGCACCAACGAGGCCGCGGTCATCGAGCCGGCGCCCGCGAAGACGAGAGCCGCACCCGCCGCGGTGGCGCCGGTGGCGAAGAGGACGACGCCGATGGCGACCAGCACGGCGAGGAACAGGTTGTAGAAGCCCTGGTTGAAGGCCATCTCGCGCGTGGCCTGAGCTTCTTCGGCACTGGTGCCGAACGTGGCACGGGCGCGCGGCGTGGTCCAGGCGATGGACTCGAGCCAGAAGATGAAGACGTGGATGAGCGCCGCGACGGAGGCGAGCACGAGACCGACGATGACCATGGGGATCCTCCTGTTTCTGAACTGACTGTTTCAATATATACTGAAACGACCGGTTTAGAAAGTGGGGTGGATGTCGTGGCGAGGAGTCGAGAGTTCGATCGCGTCGCCGTCGTGCGATCCGCCCGGCAGTTCTTCTGGGAGCACGGCTACGAGGACGCCTCGATCGCGGGCCTCGAGAGCGCGACCGGCCTGAACCGGTCGAGCATCTACAATGCGTTCGATTCGAAGCGCGGCTTGTTCGACGCTGCCGTGCAGAGCTACCTCGACGAGGTCGTGCGACCCCGCCTGGCGCCGCTGCAGGGCGACGAGGTCGCGCCCGGCGCGCTCGCCGACTACCTCGACGGCCTCGCGGCGGCGTTCGCCCGCGTCGGATCGATGCCGGCCGCGCACGGCTGCCTTCTCATCAATGCCGCCGGTGCGCCGGTCGCCCGCGACGCCGACGTCGCCCGCGTGATCGACGACTACCGCGCCGAACTGCACGACGCGATCGCGCGCGGGATCGCGGCGGCGGTGCCTTCGGCATCCGTCGACCGGCGCGCGCGACTCGCCGATGCCGTCACCGGCCTCGTGGTCGCGGCCTTCGCGCTCGTGCGCCCGTCGCCGCACGAGGCGGTGCGCGCGCTCGAGACGGCGGCGGCCCTCGTGGATGCCGAGGCCGTGCGCCCCTGAAGGGGTTGCGGGTTCGACTCGCTGCGCTCTGCGTTTCGACTCGCTGCGCTCGCTCAACGACCGGGAGGGCGGGGCGGGCAGGGGGAGAGGGATAGACACGGCGGCGAGAGGTCGCCGCGAGATTCGCCATCATGTCGCATCCGCTCGTGCGCCCGCGCGTTCTAGTCTTCCCTCACCGCGTCACTGGGGACGACGGTGCACCCATGACCTTGCGAGGGCGGAGAAGAGCGATGAGCGACTTCGGCAGCACCACACCGATTCATCTGGAACGCGGCGACGGCAAGGGCCTCGCCGCCGGCACCCTGGGGCTGTGGGGGTCGACCGTCATCGGCTTGGCCTCGACGGCTCCCGTCTACTCCCTGGTCGCGACGCTCGGTTTCGTCGTCCTCGCCGTGGGGGCGCAGGCGCCGATCGCCTTCATCATCGCGTTCGTCCCGATGCTGTTCACGGCGTTCGCGTATCGCGAGCTGAACAACAAGATCCCCGACTGCGGCACGACCTTCACGTGGGGGACGAAGGCCTTCGGGCCGTGGGTGGGCTGGATGGGCGGCTGGGGCGTCGCGATCGCGGGCATGGTCGTGCTCGCCAACCTCGCGCAGATCGGCTCGATCTACTTCTGGGCGCTGTTCGGCATGGAACTCGAGAACAACGACTGGCGCATCATCCTCGTGGCCGTGCTGTTCATCGCATCGATGACGTGGGTGAGCTGGCGCGGTGTCGAGATCGGCGAGCGCATCCAGAACGTGCTGCTCGGCGTGCAGTACCTGGCCCTCGCGATCTTCGTCGTCGCGGCGCTCTGGGAGTTCTTCGCGGGCAACGCCCCCGCTCCCACCCCCTTCGACTGGAACTGGCTGAATCCGTTCGCGTTCACCGACTACCACGGTTTCACCGAGGCCGTGCTGCTCGCCCTGTTCATCTACTGGGGCTGGGACTCGTGCCTCGCCCTCAACGAGGAGACCAAGGACCCCAAGCGCATCCCGGGGCGCGCGGCGCTGCTGACCACCGTCATCCTGCTGTTCACCTACGTTTCGGTCACGATCGCCGCCATGATGTACGCCGGGCTCGGCGAGGACGGGCCGGGTCTGGCCAACCCCGACAACGCCGACGACTTCTTCCTCGCGATCAAGGACGGCCTGCTCGGCCCGTGGGGCTGGCTGCTCGTGGTCGCCGTGCTGATCTCGGCCGTGTCCTCGACGCAGACGACCATCCTGCCCACCGCGCGCGGCACGCTCGCGATGGGCGTCTACCGCGCACTGCCCGCGCGGTTCAAGGACGTGCACCCGGTGTACCAGACGCCGTCGTTCTCGACGATCGTCGGTGGCACCGTGGCCATCTGCTACTACCTCGGCATGACGCTGATCAGCGACAACATCCTGCAGGACTCGATCTCCTCGCTCGGCCTCGCGATCGCGTTCTACTACGCCATCACCGGCTACGCCTGCGTCTGGTACTTCCGCCGCGACCTGCGCAACTCGACGCGTGAGCTGTGGGTGAAGGGCATCTTCCCGCTGCTCGGCGCGCTGATGCTGACCTTCGCCTTCGTGCAGTCCGCCATCGACATGTTCGACGTGAACTACGGCAACACGGTGCTGCTCGGCATCGGCGGCACCTTCGTCGTGGGCATCGGAGCGCTGCTCGTCGGCGTCGTGCTGATGTTCGTCTGGTACCTCTTCCCGCGCTCGAAGCCGTTCTTCCAGGGGCGCTCTCTGAACCGCGAGACCCCGGTGCTCGTTCCCGAGGAGCCCGGCGACATCATCCGCTCCATCGACGGCGGCATCTGACGACCGCGCCTGTCGGCATCCCCTTCCTCTCAACAACAAGGAATCTCATGCGTATCCTCATCGTCGGCGCCGGAGGCGTCGGCTCGGCCGCCGTCCGCATCGCCGTCCGCCGCGACTTCTTCGAGAAGCTCGTCGTCGCCGACTACGACCCGGCGCGCCCGCAGGCGCTCGTCGACGAGGTCGCCGACCCGCGCGTCGAGGCGGCCCAGGTCGACGCCTCGCGCGCCGATGCGGTGGCGGGGCTCATCGAGGCGCACGGCATCACCCACGTGCTCAACGCCGTCGACCCGCGCTTCGTCATGCCGATCTTCGACGGCGCGCTCGCCGCCGGCGCGATCTACCTCGACATGGCGATGAGCCTGTCGACGCCGCATCCCGAGCAGCCGCACGCGCTGCCGGGCGTCAAGCTCGGCGACGAGCAGTTCGCCAAGGACGGCCAGTGGAAGGATGCCGGTCGGCTCGCCCTCGTCGGCATCGGGGTCGAGCCGGGGCTGTCGGACGTCTTCGCCCGCTATGCCGAAGACCATCTGTTCAGCGAGATCGACGAGCTCGGCGTGCGCGACGGAGCGAACCTCGTGGTGGCCGGCTACGACTTCGCACCGTCGTTCTCGATCTGGACGACGATCGAGGAGTGCCTCAATCCGCCGGTCATCTACGAGAAGGACCGCGGCTGGTACACGACGGAGCCGTTCAGCGAGCCCGAGGTGTTCGACTTTCCCGACGGCATCGGTCCGGTGGAATGCGTCAACGTCGAGCACGAGGAGGTGCTGCTGATGCCGCGCTGGACGAAGGCGAAGCGCGTCACCTTCAAGTACGGCCTGGGCGACGAATTTATCGGCGTGCTGAAGACCCTCCACAAGCTCGGCCTGGACAGCACCGCGAAGGTCAACGTCAAGGGCGTGGAGGTTTCGCCGCGCGACGTGGTCGCCGCGTGCCTTCCCGACCCGGCGACCATCGGCGACAAGATGAGCGGCAAGACCTGCGCCGGCGTGTGGGTCACGGGAACCGGCGTCGACGGCCGCCCGCGCTCGACGTACCTGTACCACGTGGCCGACAACGAGGAGACGATGCGCGAGTACGGTTCGCAGGCGGTCGTCTGGCAGACCGCCATCAACCCGGTCATCGCGCTCGAGCTGCTCGCCACGGGGGTGTGGACCGGTACCGGCGTGCTCGGCCCCGAGGCGTTCGACGCGAAGCCGTTCCTCGACCTGCTCGCCGCGCCCGCGCCGACCGGTTACGGCTCGCCGTGGGGCATGCAGGACAGGGCGGTCTGAACCACCGCGGTGCGAGGATGGTCAGATGACCACCCACGTGATCACCGGAGCGGGCTCCGGCATCGGAAACCTCATCGCCGAGCGGCTCGCGGCGCGCGGCGACCGCCTCGTGCTCATCGTCCGCGACGCTGCCCGGGCCGACGATCTGTCGCGCGCGTTCCCGGGCAGCGTCACCGTCGTCGCCGACCTTGCGCACCCGGCTGCGATTGCCGACGCGATGCAGCACGCCGATGCCGTCCCGGAGCGGATCGACAGCGTCATCCACGCCGCGGGCATCGTCGAACTCGGCCGCGTGGGCGATCTGCCGGTATCGGCGTGGGAGAGCCAGCTGGCCGTGAACCTCACCGCGCCCGCCGAGCTGACCCGGCTGCTGCTGCCGCGGGTGCGCGCCGCCCGTGGCCAGGTGGTGTTCGTCAACTCGGGCGCGGGTCTCACCGCGCATCCGCAGTGGGCGGCGTACGCGGCATCCAAGCACGGGCTCAAGGCCCTCGCCGATGCCCTCCGAGGCGAAGAGGCCGAGCACGGCGTGCGTGTCACGACCGTGTACCCCGGTCGCACCGCCACGCCCATGCAGGCGGAGGTCCACGCGCAGGAGGGGGCCGCCTACGACCCCGATCGGTGGATCGACCCGGCGTCGGTGGTCACCGCCGTGCTCACGGCCCTCGATCTTCCGCGGGACGCGGTCATCAGCGACCTGACCGTGCGCCCCGGTCCGCGATGAGCGACGAGCCCGCCGCCGGCGCCGACCTGCTCGACGCCGTGCTCTCCGACGCCCGCCGGCGTCTGGCGGGATCCCCGCGCGAGCGCCTGGGTGACTGGGCCCACACGCGGCGCCTGCTCGGCTTCGGCCGCGCTCCCCGGATCGTGCCGGTCGGCGAGGCATGGCACCTAGGCGTGCTCCTCATCGCGGATGCCGAGGTCTATGCCACCGGTGAGATCCTCCGCGCCCGCGCCGAGGCCGTCCGCGGGTACACGGCGGAGGCGCAGCGTGCCCGCTCCGAGCGTGCAGCCGCGGCGGCGCGGGGCGGGTTCGCCGACGGCGAGGTGCTGCACCTGGGTGCGACGCAGATCGACCTCGACGCCGTGCGCCGGGGTGAGCGCTCCGGGCCGTTGGTGCTCGTCGACGGCATCCCGCTCGTGACGTGGACGGCGGCCGGCGCGCGTCGCCCCCTGGCCGACTACCTCGACGACCAGCTCTCGCTGCGCTGACGCGGCTGCGCTGCCGCACGGTGCGCCGCTGGTTCTCGCCCGTCGTGGCGCGATCGGTGCCGCGGGTCCATATTTGTTGTCATGTGAAACATATCGGTGCGAGGATGGGAGGGCGGCGGAGCAGCCGCAGAACGGGAGCCGTCATGACCATCGCTCGCGCCGCCGTCGACCTCGACGTCACGGGTCCGCAGATCAGCCGTCACCTCTATGGACACTTCGCCGAACACCTCGGACGATGCATCTACGGGGGCTTCTGGGTGGGGGAGGACTCGCCGATCCCGAACGAGCGCGGCATCCGACTCGACGTGGTCGAGGCCCTCCGCCAACTGCACGTTCCGAACCTCCGCTGGCCCGGCGGGTGCTTCGCCGACGAGTACCACTGGCGCGACGGCGTCGGTCCGCGCGAGACCCGACCGACGATGGTCAACACCAACTGGGGGGATGTCGTCGAGAACAACGCCTTCGGCACGCACGAGTTCATGGACCTCTGCGACATGCTCGGCGCCGAGCCCTACGTCAACGGCAACGTCGGCAGCGGCACCGTGCAGGAGATGAGCGAGTGGGTCGAATATCTCACCCGTTCCGGCGACAGCCCCATGGCGCGCCTGCGCCGTGCGAACGGTCGCGACGAGCCGTGGCGGGTGCCGTTCTGGGGTCTCGGCAACGAGGCCTGGGGATGCGGGGGCCACATGACGCCGGAGTACTACACCTCGCTCGCCCGGCGCTACGCGACCTTCTGCAAGGAGCACGACGGCAACACCCTCACCCGCATCGCGGCCGGCGCCGCCGACGACGACGTGCGCTGGACGCACGCGCTCATGGCGTCGGCGATGTCGACGAACGCCCCCGACCCGCAGCGCTCGCCGTTCCAGGCGATCTCGTTCCACTACTACACGCACGCCGGCACCGGCATCCAGAAGGAGTCGGCGACGGCGTTCTCGCGCGACGAATACGTTCGCACGATCGGCAAGGCCTACGAGATCGAGCGCGTGATCCGCGCGCACGAAGCCGTCATGGACGCCTACGACCCCGAGCGCACCATCGACCTCGTCTGCGATGAATGGGGCACCTGGTGGAGCGTGGAGCCGGGGACCAACCCCGGCTTCCTCTTCCAGCAGAACACGGTGCGCGATGCGCTGGTCGCCGGCATCCACTTCGACGTGTTCCACCGCCACGCCGCGCGCCTGCGCATGGCGAACATCGCGCAGACGCTCAATGTGCTGCAGGCGATGATCCTGACCGACGACGATGGCGGCCTCGTGCTGACTCCGACCTACCACGTGTACGAGATGAACGTGGGGCACCATGACGCGATGGCGCTGCCGGCGCACGTCGTGAGCACGCCCGCCGTCGGTGTCGACGATGCGCAGCTGCCGGCGCTGTCGCTCTCGGCATCCACGAAGGACGGCGCCGTGCTCGTCTCGCTCACGCACGTCGGCGTCGACGACGCGCTTCCCGTCGAGATCGACCTCCGCGGTCGCAACGCCAGGGTCGTGCGCGCCCGCGTGGTGACCGGACCGGATGCCGCGGCGCACAACACCCCGCAGGCGCCCGACACGGTGCGCCCGGTGCCGTTGGAGGCCACGGTGGAGGCGGGTGTCCTGCGCGTCGATCTGCCGCCGCACGCCTTCGCGACCGTCGAGCTCGCTCTCGACTGACCGCACGGAAGGACGGCCCGCCCCGGGAAAGGGGCGGGCCGTCTGATCGAGTGGCGGAAGAGGCGAAAGACCGCTACTCGACGTGTGTCCCCACGATGCGGGCATCGGCGGCCGTGACCGGGTGCACGTCTCCGGTGAGCGTGACGGTTGCGACGCTCTCGCGGTCGGCCACCGACTCCCCGACCCAGAGATCGACGCGGCCGGGCTCGACGATGCGGATGCCGCGCCGGTCGGTGAACGCCAGGCGTGCGGTTGGAACCTCGAAGTGCACGCGCGCGCTCGCTCCCGCCGCGAGCGTGACCCGGGCGTATCCGAGCAGCTGGGCGACCGGTCGGACGACGCTGGCGTGCACGTCGTGCGCGTACAGCTGCACGATCTCGGTGCCGGGGCGGGAGCCGGTGTTGGTCACCGTGACGCTCACCGGCAGAACGCCGCCGGCGTCGACCTCGGCCGGCGCCGACAGGTCGGTACGGGTGAACGTCGTGTAGCCGAGTCCGAACCCGAACGGACGCACCGGTGCGCTGTCGGCGCTGGTCACATCGCTGTTGCCGCCCAGGATCGGATGCAGGTACGAGAACGGCTGTGCGCCGGCCGAACGCGGCAGCGAGACGGGCAGTCGGCCCGAGGGTGAGACCGCTCCAGACAGCATCCGCGCGATCGCCACTCCGCCCTCCTCGCCCGGGAAGAACGCCTGCACCACCGCTCGTGGCCGCGCGTCGGCGTCTGCATCCAGAGCCCACGCGAGGGCGTAGGGCCGCCCAGTCACGACGACCAGGACGACCGGCGTGCCCGTGGCGACCACGGCGTCGACGAGCTCTCGCTGCACGCCCGGCAGCTCCAGGCTCTCTGCGTCGTTGCCCTCGCCCACGGTGCCGCGTCCGAACAGGCCGGCGCGATCGCCGACGACGACGATCGCCGCGTCGGCGGATGCCGCGGCATCCACCGCCGCGGCGAAGCCCGAGCGGTCGTCGCCCTCGACCTCGCAGCCCGTGACAGAGACGATGGCGGCGTCGGGCAGCTCTGCGCGCAGCGCCTCGGCGACCGTCGGGATCGCGAAGCCGTACGGTGTTCCCGGGTGATGGGCCAGCACGTGGTTGGCGAACGAGTAGCAGCCCATCAACGCCGAGGCGTCGTGGCCGTTCGGGCCGATCACCGCGATGCGTGCCGGACCGGCCGTGCCGGTGGCCAGCGGCAGCGTGCCGTCGTTCGACAGCAGCACGAGCGAGCGCTCCGCGAGCTCGCGCGCGACCTCACGGTGCGCTGGCGAGTCGAGGTCGATCGCGGTCGGAGGTTCGCTCTCGTCGGGATCGAGCAGACCCAGCTCCTCCTTCTGCGCGAGCACGCGGGCAAGCGCCCGATCGACGAGCGCCTCGTCGATGCGGCCGTCGCGCAGCCCGGCGAGCAAGGGAGCGGCGTAGGCGTCGCCGCTGGGCAGCTCGACGTCGATGCCGGCGGTCAGCGCCAGGCGTGCCGCCTCGGTGCGGTCGGCGGCGACGGCGTGCATCGTCTCGAGGAAGGCGATCGCGAAGTAGTCCGAGACGACCACGCCGTCGAAGCCCCACGTTCCGCGCAGCAGGTCGGTCAGCAGCCGCGGGTCCGAGGCCACCGGAACGCCGTCGATGTCGGTGTAGGAGTTCATCACCGAGCGTGCGCCGCCGTCGCGGACCGCCATCTCGAACGGCGGCAGGAACACGTCGGCCAGCTCTCGCGGACCTGCGTGGACGGGCGCGTGGTTGCGGCCCGCCTGCGAGGCCGAGTAGCCGACGAAGTGCTTCAGGGTCGCGTGCACCCCGGCATCCTGGATGCCGCGCACGTAGGCGGTGGCGATCGTCGCCACCGCGTAGGGATCCTCCGAGATGCACTCGTCGACACGCCCCCAGCGGGGATCGCGGATGACATCGAGCACGGGGGCGAGGGTCTGGTGCGCGCCGAGTTCTCGCATCGATGCGCCGATGAGACGTCCCATCCTCTCGACGAGCTCGGGGTCGAACGCCGCGCCCCACGCCAGGGGCGTCGGGAACGTCGCCGCTCTCCAGGCCGCGAGCCCCGTCAGCGACTCCTCGTGAACGATCGCGCGAATGCCGTGACCGGATGCCGCGGCGAGACGGCGCTGCTCGTTCCACAGCCAGGCCGCGCGTTCCGCGGCATCCACGGGCCTCGTGCCGTAGACGCGCGTGAGGTGGCCGAGGCCGTGTGCCGACGCCTGCTCGTAGCGGTCGGAGGGCGTCGCTTCGCCGGCCAGCATCTCGCCGGCCATCGGCGCGACCACCTCGTCGCCCTGGTCGACCCAGAAACCGGTCAGCTGCGCCACCTTCTGCTCGACGGTCATCGCGGCCATGAGCGCGGCAACCCGGGGGGAGACCGGCTCGGCGAGCGGCTGGTGGAGGGGGGAATCGGAGATCGTCATACGGATCAGCCCTTCACGGCGCCCGTGAGGCCGCCGACGATGCGACGCTCGAACAGACTGAAGAACAGCAGTGCCGGGAGCATCGACAGTGAGGTGAAAGCCAGCACCTTGGCGGTGTCGACCGAGTACTGGGAGGAGAAGGCCTGCACGCCCAGAGGCAGCGTGAAGCTCGCCTCGTTGTTGAGGATGAACAGGGGGAGCAGGTAGCTGTTCCAGCTACCGATGAAGGCGAGGATGCCGACCGTGATGACGCCGGGCACCGACAAGGGCAGCACCATCCGCCAGAAGAAGCCCAATCGACTGCAGCCGTCGATGAACGCGGCTTCCTGGATCTCGTCCGGGATCGCCCGCAGGAACGGCACGAGGATGATGATCGTCGTCGGCAGCGCGAACGCGATCTGCGGAAGGATGATCCCGGCGAGCGAGTTCATCAGGCCGAGGTCACGGATGACGATGTACAACGGCGTGATGGCGACCGTGATCGGGAACATGAGACCCGCCGCGAACAGCGCATAGAGCGCGCCGCGCCCGCGGAACGGATACCGCGCGATGACATAACTGGCCATGAGCCCGAGTGCGACCACTCCGGCGGTGGTCGCACCGGCGGCGATGATCGAGTTGAGCACTTGACGCCAGAACTGCGGCCCGGTGAGGACGTTCAGGTAGTTCTGGGCGTTCCACGGATCGGGCCAGCCGGCGGGGTCGACCGTGATCTGCGAGTTGCTGCGGAACCCGCCGATGATGATGTACAGCACCGGCGCCAGCATGAGGGCGATCACGACGAGAGCGATGAAGTACACGAGCGGACTGCCCCAGGGCAGCCGCTCCTTCGTGCGGCGCGGACCCCGTCCGCGGTGTCCTGCGGTGGCCACCGCGGCGGTGGAGACGGGGGTGTCGACGGTGAGCGCGCTCATCGGGTCTTCTTCCCTTCGGTGATGGCGCCGGCCGTGTCGCGACGCAGCACGAAGCGCTGGTAGATGAGGGCGACGACGAGCGAGATGACGAAGATGACGACGGCGACGGCGTTGCCGAAGCCGAAGTTGCCGGCGTTGCGGCCGTTGACCACCATGTAGGTGGCCATCGTGGAGGTGCCTGCCGTCGAGGCGACGTACTGGCCCCAGATGATGTAGACGAGGTCGAACAGCTGCAGGGCCCCGATGATCGAGAGGAACGCCCAGATGCGCAGCGTGGGGGCCAGCAGCGGCAGCGTGATGCGCCAGTGGGTCTGCCAGTAGCCGGCGCCGTCGAGCGCCGCCGCCTCGTAGAGCTCCTCGGGGATGCCCTGCAGTCCCGCGAGGAAGAGGATGACGGCGAAGCCGACGTACTTCCACGTGAGGATGGCCATCAGCGTCCAGATGGCGATCGCCGGATCCGAGATCCAATCGTGGGCGAGGGCGCCCAGCCCCCAGTTCTCCAACAGGCCGTTCACGGCGCCCTGCGTCTGCAGCATGAGGCCGAAGCCGGTGCCGACGACGACCTCGGCGATGACGTAGGGCACGAAGATCAGCACGCGGATGAGGGACTGCCCCCGCATCCGACGGTTGAGCAGCAGAGCCAGCAGCACCGCGACCGGACCCTGCAGCACGATCGAGGCGATCACGATGAAGCCGTTGTGCCCGAGCGCCTCGAGGAAGGTCGGGTCGGTGAGGATCGTGACGTAGTTCTGCAGGCCGACGAAGTCGGTGGGCGTGCCGTAGCCCTGCCAGCGGAAGAAGCCGTAGTAGGCCGCCATCGCCACCGGGAAGATGACGAAGCCGAGGAACATGATCAGCGCCGGCCCGACCAGCAGCGCGATCTCGAATCTCCCGGCCCAGCCCAGTCCACGGGGACGGCGGCGCGGCGTGGGCGGGGGCGGCGTCACGCCGCCCCCGCCGTGCTGCGCGAGATCCGTCTCCGGGTCGGTGACGGCCACGGAGGTCTCGCGAAGGGACACGATCCGATCAGCCCTTCTTGGCCGCGTCGGTGACCGACTGGATCATCTGCTGCGGGTTGCTCTTGCCCGCCAGCAGATCGACCACGGCGACGTTCAGCGCGTTGCCGACGTTCTGGCCGAGGACGGTGTCGAGCCACTGCGACACGAAGGGAGCCTTGTTGTAGGCGGCGAGGACCTCCTGCAGGTAGGGCTCCTTGACCGCCGCCTGCGCCGTCTTGTTGACGGGCGGGGCGCTGAAGGCCGCGTAGTAGGCCTTCTGCTGGTCGGCCGACGCGATGAAGTTGAGGAAGTCGGCGCACTCCTTCGGAGCCTTGACCGAGCACGAGTACCCGTCGACGCCGCCCATCATCGAGCCCGGCTCGCCCTGGCCGCCGGACAGCTCGGGGAACGGGAACCAGGCCAGGTCGGGCAGCGGCTTCTCGTCGGGGGTGAGGGAGGCGATCACGCCCGGGTCCCACGCGCCCATGAGCTCCATCGCGGCCTGGTGGTTGGCGACGAGACCGGCGGAGCTGCCGGCGCCCTGCTGGGCGCTCGTGGTCAGGAAGCCGTCGTTGAACGGCTGGGTCGCGGCGAAGTCGTTCAGGTCTTCCGCGGCCTTCAGCCAGCAGCCGTCGCTGAAGTCCTTGGTGTCGCCGGTCTTCTCGATGGTCTGCGCGCTGCACTCGCGGAGGGCGAAGTTGTAGTACCAGTGGGCGGCCGGCCAGGCGTCCTTCGCGCCGAGCGCGATGGGTGCGACGCCCGCGGACTTGAGCTTGCCGACGGCCGACTCCAGGTCGGTGATGGTGGTCGGCGGCGTCGTGATGCCCGCCTTGGTGAACAGGTCGGAGCTGTACCAGAAGCCGCTCGGCAGCACCGCCAGCGGCATGGCCCACACCTTGTCCTGGTAGGTCTCGGCCTTGAAGGAGCCCTCGGAGATCTCCGACTTGGCGGTGTCGCCGATCTTGTCGGTGAGGTCCATCAGCTGGCCCGCCTGCACCATCGCCGCGAGCTTGCCGCCGCCGCGCTGCAGGAAGATGTCGGGAGCGTCGCCCGCGTTCAGTGCGGTCTGCAGCTTGCCGTCCATGTCTTCGTTCTGCACGGACTGCATCGTGATGGTGACGTTCGGGTTCTCCTTCTCGAAGGCCGCGATGGCGTCCTTCCAGAACTGCTGTCCGGGACCGGTGGTCGAGTTCTGCCAGAGCGTCATCTCGACCTTGCCGTCGGCGTTGGTTCCGCCCGATCCGCCGCTGCAGGCGCTCAGACCGAGCGTGCCCGCGACCAGGAGCGCCGCTCCGGTCAGGATCTTGTTCGCCTTCATGTGATTCCTGTCCTCCTCATTGAGCCTCACCCCGGTCATTCGGGGCACGGAGCATTCCGGTGAACGGGTTCGGGCCGGAATGTGCACCAGTGTGTCCATTTGTTGTCAACAACGTCAAACGTTTTCAAAAACCTTTTCAATAACGTTTCCGTCCCCATAGGATCGCCCCGTGAGTCGCAGAGCCACCATCCATGACGTCGCCGCCGCCGCCGGAGTGTCGGTCGCCACGGTGTCCAAAGCGGTCAACGGGCGGTACGGCGTCGCCAGCGCGACGGTGTCGCGCGTACTGGATGCCGTGGCCGAGCTCGGCTACGAGTCGAGCCTCGTCGCGAGCAGCATGCGCTCCCGCCGAACGGGGGTCGTCGGCGTGCTCGTCTCGGACTTCGAGCCGTTCAGCGCGGAGGTGCTGAAGGGCGTCGGTGCGGCCCTCAGCAGCCACCGCTACGACCTGCTCGCGTACGCGGGTGCGCGCGACAGCGATCCGCAGGGGTGGGAACGTCGCTCGCTCAGTCGGCTCAGCGGCACACTCATCGATGCCGCCATCATGGTCACCCCCACGGTCGTCGGCGTCAACGCCGACGTGCCGATCGTCGCGGTCGACCCGCACGCCGGTCGCGTCGACATTCCCTCGGTCGAATCCGACAGCCTCGCCGGAGGCTTCGAGGCGACGACGCACCTCCTCGAACTCGGGCATCGGCGCATCGGGTTCCTCGCGGGGCGTCCCGAGCTGCGCTCGTCGGAGATGCGCGAGGCGGGCTACCGCCGCGCGCTGCGCCATGCTGGCATCCGCTTCGACCCCGCCCTCGTGGCCGTGGGGATGTACGACCCCGACACGGTCCGGGTCGTCGGGCGTGCGCTGTTGCAGCAGTCTGACCGGCCCACGGCCGTCTTCGCCGCGAACGACCGCACGGCGCTCGGGCTCATCGAAGTGGCGGGGGAGCTGGGACTGGACGTGCCGGGCGATCTGTCGGTCATCGGCTTCGACGACATCCCCGAGGCCTTCCTCACGGCGCGTCCGCTCAGCACGGTGCGCCAGCCCATCCAGCGCCTCGGCGCCGAAGCCGCGCGGATGCTGGTCACGATGCTCGGCGGGGGCGCGCCCGAGGCCACGCACCTCGTTCTTCCCACGCGGCTCATCCCGCGCGCCACCACCGCGCCGCTGCGCTGAGCGCGCGGATGCCGGGGGTCAGCCCGCGTCGGGCAGTGCGTCGGGCAGTGTGTCGAGGGGGTCGGTGAGCAGCGCGTCGAAGGCGATCTCGGCCGCGCCCACGAGCAGGCGGTCGGGGCCCAGGTCGGCCGCACGCAGGTGCAGGTCTTCGACGTTCATGGCCATGGCTTGCTCGCGGACGGCGCTCTGGAGGGCCTCGGCATCCTGGTCGAGGATCGTCGCCAGGAAGCCGCCGAGGATGACGGTCGACGGGTTGAGCACGTTCACGGCGTTCGCCAACGCCGTCGCGAGAATGCGGCGCTGTCGTTCGACCTCCGCCGCGACCTCCACGCTCCCCGAGGTGCGGATCGCCTCCTCGAGTGTGGGTTCGTCCGCGCTGTGCAGCCCCACGACGGCGAGCAGGCGCGAGCGACTCACCTCGTCTTCCAGGGTGCCCTGCGCGCCCGAGCGACGATCCGCCGGCTGTGCGATGCCCGGCCTGTTCTGGCCGAGCTCGCCGGCGTAGCCGCCCGCGCCGCGCACGAGGTGTCCGCCGATCACCAGGCCGCCGCCGATGCCGCTTGCGCCGCCGTTGACGTAGATCAGATCGGCGACGCCGCGACCGGCTCCGTAGCGGCTCTCGGCGAGGGCGCCGAGTGTCGCGTCGTTGTCGATCGCCGTCGGCAGGCCCGTGGCCTGCGCGAGATCGTCGCGTAGCGGGGCGTCGGTCCAGTCGAGGTGCGGGGCGCGGCGCACGAGCCCATCGGCGGAGCGCACCAGCCCGGGCACCGCGATGCCGATGCCGACGATGCGGTGCGAGGCGAGCACCCCCGTGCGCCAGCGTTCGATCACCTCGGCGGTGAGCGCGGTGGCCTCGTGGGGGGTGAGCAGTCCGGCGAGCTCGATGCGCTCGCGGCACACGATCGCGCGATCGAGTCCGATGGCGGCCACGGTGAGGGCGTCGACCTCGGGATTGACCGCGATGGCGACCACGTCCGCGGCGGCCGCGACCGACGGTGAGGGCCGTCCCACCCGCCGGTGCATCTCGGGGGCGCCCTCGGTGGCGAGGCCCGCGCTGACGAGGTCGGCGACCAGTGCGCCGACCGTGGACCGGTTCAGACCGGTCGTCTCGGTGAGTGCCGCGCGTGAGAGGGGGCCGTCTTCGTGAACGAGCCGCAGCACGCGGGAGAGGTTGGCGCGCCGAACGCCCTCGACGGTTCCTTCTGCGCGTGCCACGCGTCCACCCTAGAGGCGCGGATGCCGGGCGTCGCGGTAGACGACGGGTGCGTCGTGGTATAGGTTGCTGTCAACAACAAACCTCCCACCCGGGAGACCGCGAAGGAGCGTCATGACCACCCCGACCCCCGCCGACAAGTTCACCTTCGGTCTCTGGACCATCGGCTACAACGGCACCGACCCGTTCGGCGGCCCGACCCGTCCGCCGCTCGACGTCGTGCACGCGGTCGAGAAGCTCGCCGAGCTGGGGGCGTACGGGCTGACCTTCCACGACGACGATCTCTTCCCCTTCGGCTCCCGCGACGCCGACCGTCAGCACCAGATCGACCGTCTCAAGGGCGCGCTGGACGCGACGGGACTGAAGGTGCCGATGGTCACGACCAACCTCTTCAGCGCCCCCGTCTTCAAGGACGGCGGCTTCACCTCGAACGACCGCGACGTACGCCGCTTCGCCATCCGCAAGGTGCTGCGCCAGATCGACCTCGGAGCCGAGCTCGGCGCGCAGACGTTCGTCATGTGGGGCGGTCGCGAAGGCGCCGAGTACGACTCCGCGAAGGACATCCGCCAGGCGCTGGAGCGCTACCGCGAAGCCGTCAACTTCCTCGGCGACTACGTCGTCAGCAAGGGCTATGACATCCGCTTCGCGATCGAGCCCAAGCCGAACGAGCCGCGCGGCGACATCCTCCTGCCGACGGTCGGGCACGCCCTCGCCTTCATCGATTCGCTCGAGCGTCCCGAGCTCGTGGGCCTGAACCCCGAGGTCGGTCATGAGCAGATGGCGGGGCTGAACTTCGCGGCCGGCATCGCTCAGGCGCTGTACCACGGCAAGCTCTTCCACATCGACCTCAACGGCCAGCGCGGCATCAAGTACGACCAGGACCTCGTGTTCGGCCACGGCGACCTGCACAATGCGTTCGCGCTGGTCGACCTGCTCGAAAACGGGGGTCCGAACGGCGGCCCGGCCTACGAGGGACCGCGCCACTTCGACTACAAGCCCTCGCGCACCGAGGACGAGACCGGCGTCTGGGACTCGGCAGCCGCCAACATGCGCACGTACCTGCTGCTGAAGGAGCGCGCGGCCGCTTTCCGCGCCGATCCGGAGGTGCAGGAGGCACTCGCCGCTGCGCGCGTGGCCGAGCTCGCTCAGCCGACGTTCGCCGAGGGCGAGAGCTACGACGACTTCGTGGCCGACCGCTCCGCCTACGAGGACTTCGACACCGACGCCTACCTCGGTGGCAAGGGCTTCGGTTTCGTCCGCCTGCAGCAGCTGGCCACCGAGCACCTGCTCGGCGCCCGCTGACCCCGGCATCCGCCCGACCGCCCCGCCCGCGAGACACCACGTCCGCACCGAGACACCCGCCGTACGCCGGTGTCTCGGTGCGGATCCGGTGTCTCGGCGGGTGGTGGCGGTCCACCGAGAGAGGATGCCGAGATGGCACTCGTGATGGGCGTCGACAGCTCGACGCAGTCCTGCAAGGTCGTCATCGTCGATGCGGAGACGGGAGCCGTGGTCCGTTCGGGGCGCGCGGCGCATCCCGACGGGACGAGCGTCGACCCCGAGGCGTGGTGGAGCGCGCTCCAGGCCGCGATCGCGGATGCCGGCGGCATGACGGACGTCGAGGCATGGGCGATCGGCGGCCAGCAGCACGGCATGGTCGCGCTCGATGCGACCGGTGCGGTCGTCCGCGACGCGTTGCTGTGGAACGACACCCGGTCGGCGGCCGCCGGCGCCGACCTCATCGCCGAGTTCGGCGCCGAGGCGCTGGCCACGCGCACGGGTCTCGTGCCCGTGGCCTCCTTCACGATCACCAAGCTGCGATGGCTGCGTGACGTCGAGCCCGACAACGCCGCGGCCGTCGCCGCCGTCGCGCTGCCGCACGACTGGCTGACCTGGCGTCTGCGCGGCTTCGGTCCGGTGGTCGAGGGCGCGGTGGCATTCGACGAGCTGACCACCGACCGCTCGGACGCCTCGGGGACGGGCTACTGGAACCCCGCGACAGGCGCCTACGATCGCGATCTGCTCGTCGCTGCGCTCGGTCACGACGCCGCCCTGCCGCGCGTGCTCGGCCCGGACGAGTGGGTGTCGGATGCCGCGGGCCGTCGGGTCGGCCCCGGCGCGGGCGACAACGCGGGCGCCGCCCTGGGCGTGGGTGCCGACGTCGGCGACGTCGTCGTCTCGATCGGCACGAGCGGCACGGTGTTCGCGGTCAGCGCGCAGCGCACGATCGACCCGACCGGCACCGTCGCCGGCTTCGCCGACGCCGCCGGTCACTTCCTTCCGCTGGTCGCCACGCTCAACGCGGCGCGCGTGCTCGACGTGACCGCACGGCTTCTCGCTGTCGATCACGATGAGCTGAGCGCGCTCGCTCTCGCCGCTCCCGCCGGAGCGGGCGGGCTGCGCCTGCTCCCCTACTTCGAGGGGGAGCGCACGCCCAACCTGCCGGACGCCACAGCGGAGCTGACGGGCATGACGCTCGCCTCCACGACGCGCGAGAACCTCGCCCGCGCGGCGGTGGAGGGCATGCTGCGAGGACTCGCGGCCGGCCTGGATGCCATCCGCGGGCTCGGCGTGCCGATCGAACGGGCGCTGCTTGTCGGCGGCGGCGCGCAGTCCGAGGCGGTGCGGCGCATCGCCCCCGACGTCCTCGGCGTGCCGGTGGACGTGCCCGCGGCGGGCGAGTACGTCGCGCTCGGGGCCGCTCGTCAGGCCGCCCGCATCCTCGCCGCCTGACGGCATCCCGCACCGCCGGCGTCCTGCAGCCAGCGAGAAACCATCCCCGCCGCGAGACATCACGTCTGCACGTGTTTCTCGCTCCGAGGCTGGTTTCTCGCGGGGTGCCGTGGCGTATAGCAACTCCGCGCGCCCGCGTCCAGACCCACCGTCCCACACCCCGACGAGAGGGTCCGAGGCCTAGGCTGAACTCGTCACGGGATGGTCTCGTCACGGTTCGAGCGTGTGGCAACGGTGTCACCGAACGATGTCATCGCACAGGGAGTCGCACATGCAGGCATGGCCAGGATCCGCGTACCCGCTCGGGGCGACGTTCGACGGCAGTGGAACGAACTTCGCGCTGTTCAGCGAGGGTGCCGAGCGTGTCGAGCTGTGTCTGTTCGGCGACCGCGGCAAAGAGACGCGCATCGAGATGCGCGACGTCGATGCATTCGTGTGGCACGTGTATCTGCCCACGGTGCAGCCGGGCCAGCGATACGGCTATCGCGTGCACGGGCCGAATGATCCCGCCAACGGGCATCGGTTCAACCCCAACAAGCTGCTGCTCGACCCCTACGCCAAGGCGGTCGAAGGGCAGGTCCACTGGGGGCAGTCGGTGTTCGGCTACGAGTTCGGCGACCCCGACTCCCGCAACGACGAGGACTCGGCCGCCGCCATGATGAAGGGCGTCGTCGTCAACCCCTTCTTCGACTGGGCGGGCGACCGGCTGCCGAAGACCCCGTATGCCGAGACCGTCATCTACGAGGCCCACGTCAAGGGGCTGACGCAGCTGCATCCCGAGATCCCCGAGGAGATCCGCGGCACGTACAGCGCGATCGCGCATCCCGCCGTCATCGAGCACCTCAAGCACATCGGCGTGACCGCGATCGAGCTGATGCCGGTGCACCAGTTCGTCAACGACTCCACCCTGCAGGAGAAGGGTCTCAGCAACTACTGGGGCTACAACACGATCGCCTTCCTCGCGCCGCAGAACACCTACTCCTCGACCGGTCAGCGCGGTCAGCAGGTGCAGGAGTTCAAGAGCATGGTGAAAGCCCTGCACGCCGCGGGCATCGAGGTCATCCTCGACGTGGTCTACAACCACACCGCGGAGGGCAACCACATGGGCCCGACGTTGTCGATGCGCGGCATCGACAACGAGGCGTACTACCGGCTCGAAGCCGACGACAAGCGGTACTACACCGACTACACCGGCACCGGCAACAGCATGAACGTCGGCAATCCGCACACCCTCCAGCTGATCATGGACTCCCTGCGCTACTGGGTGCTGGAGATGCACGTCGACGGCTTCCGGTTCGATCTGGCGGCGACCCTCGCCCGCGAGTTCTACGAGGTCGATCGACTCGCGGCCTTCTTCGAGATCGTGCAGCAGGATCCGGTGATCTCGCAGGTCAAGCTCATCGCCGAACCCTGGGACATCGGCCCCGGCGGCTACCAAGTGGGCAACTTCCCGCCGCAGTGGACGGAGTGGAACGGCAAGTACCGCGACACCGTCCGCGACCTGTGGCGCGGCGAGCCGGCGACACTGGGCGAGTTCGCGTCGCGGCTGACGGGCTCGGCAGACCTGTACGAGAACTCGGGGCGTCGACCGGTCGCCTCCATCAACTTCGTCACCGCGCACGACGGCTTCACGCTCCGCGACCTCGTCTCGTACAACGAGAAGCACAACGAGGCCAACGGCGAGGACAACAACGACGGCGAATCGCACAACCGATCGTGGAACTGCGGTGTGGAAGGCCCCACCGACGACCAGGGCGTCCTGATGCTGCGCGCGCGCCAGCAGCGCAACTTCCTTGCCACGCTGCTGCTCAGCCAGGGCGTGCCGATGATCTCGCACGGCGATGAGCTGGGCCGCACGCAGGGCGGCAACAACAACGGGTACGCGCAGGACAACGACATCACCTGGATCGACTGGAATCACGTCGATCAGCCGCTCGTGGAGTTCACGGCCGCCCTCGCCCGGTTGCGCCGCGAGCATCCGACGTTCCGGCGCAGCCGGTTCTTCGACGGCCGGCCCGTCCGCCGCGAGGAGGGTGCGCCGCTGCCCGACATCGCGTGGCTGCGCCCCGACGGCACCGAGATGCAGCCCGAGGACTGGGAGTCCGGCTTCGGCCGGGCGGTCGGGGTGTTCCTCAACGGCGACGGCATCCGTGAGCGCGATCGGCGCGGCGAGCAGATCGAGGACCGCCACTTCTTCATCCTGTTCAACGCGGGCGACGAAGGGCTCTCGTTCACGATCCCGCGTGCCGAGTTCAGTCCGCAGTGGGAGATCGTCGTCGACACCACGGGCCAGCTCACCGACACCGAGCCGCGCCGCGGGGGAGAGGCCGTGGAGCTCGCGGGTCGCTCGCTCATCGTCCTGCGCGACTATCAGGAGGACAAGCCCGACGTCGACCACTCCGTCGCCGCGTCGCTGGCGGCGCTGACGGTGCCGATCGACATCGTCCGCTCCCCGGCCCCGCAGACCGAGCTGCCGCACTGACCGTGATCGCCGACAGCCGCGGTCTTCCCGCATCCACCTACCGTCTGCAGGTGCGTGCGTCGTTCGACCTGGATGCCGCCGCCGCCGTCACCGACTACCTGCGCGATCTCGGCGTCGACTGGGCCTACCTGTCGCCGATCCTGCAGGCGGCCTCCGGCTCCGACCACGGCTACGACGTCGTTGACCCGACGAGAGTGGACGACGATCGGGGCGGCCGGACTGGGCTCGAGCGCTTCGTCGACGCCGCACGGGCCGCGGGCCTCGGCATCCTCGTCGACATCGTGCCGAACCATCAGGGCGTTGCCGATCCGACCGAGAACCCGTGGTGGTGGGACGTCCTGACCCACGGGCGCGCTTCCCGATTCGCGCAGGGCTTCGACATCGATTGGGCGCACGGCGCCGAACGCGTCGTGCTGCCGGTGCTGGGCGGCGACCTCGACGAGGTGCTCGGCGCCGGCGAGATCGAGGTACGGCCTGCGACCACCGACGACGAGACCGGGACGGCCCGCTACTACGACCTCGTCCTCCCCCTCGCACCCGGCACGGCGCCGCTGCACGCGACGACCGACCGCACGGCCGTTCGCGACGTGCTCGAACGCCAGCACTGGCGGCTCACGTCGTGGCGGCGGGATGCCGCGGAGCTCAACTACCGCCGTTTCTTCACGGTGACCTCGCTCGCGGGGGTGCGCGTGGAGCTGCCCGACGTGTTCGCGGCGTCGCACCTCGAGATCCTCCGATGGGTGCGAGAGGGGCTCGTCGACGGCCTGCGCATCGACCACCCCGACGGCCTCGCCGATCCAGGCGGCTATCTCGACGCGCTCGCCGCGGCGGTCGCACAGGCGCGCGGCCCCGCGTCGACTCGCAGCTTCCCCGTCTACGTGGAGAAGATCCTCGAGCCCGGCGAGCAGCTGCCGGGCTGGTGGGCGACGACGGGCACCACCGGCTACGATGCGCTCGGGGAGATCGACCGCGTGCTCGTCGACCCGGCCGGTGAGGCGGCTCTCACCGCAGAGGACGAGCGGCTGCGCGGCGCCCGGCTGAGCTGGGTCGACATGATCGCCGGGACCAAGCGGGAGATCGCCGACACGTCTCAGGCGGCGGAGGTGGGGCGGCTCATCCGCTGCCTGCCGCCGTCCCTGCGGGCCGGTCTGGGCGACGATCGCGCGCGCGACGCATTCGCGGAGCTGCTGGCAGCCTTCCCCGTCTACCGCGCGTATCTTCCCGCCGGCCCCGACGTGCTCGCGGATGCCGTGGCTGCGGCATCCCTTCGGCGTCCCGACCTGGCGGATGCGCTCGCCCAGGTCGCCGATGCCGTCGCGGACGCCTCGTCCGAGCTGTCGCGTCGTTTCATGCAGACGACCGGGCCGGTGATGGCCAAAGGTGTCGAAGATCGCGCCTTCTACCGATACACGCGCCTCACCTCGCTCACCGAGGTGGGCGGCGATCCGTCGCAGTTCGCTCTGCCGGTCGAGGGTCTGCACGCCGCCTTCGCGCGTCGGCAGGCGTCGTGGCCGGCTGCGCTGACGACCCTGACGACGCACGACACGAAACGCTCCGCCGATGTCCGCGCGCGCCTGTCCGTGCTCGCGGAGATGCCCGATCGCTGGGCGGCGGCGCTCGACGCGCTGCGTGCGGAGGGCTCCACCGGCGATGGTCCGCTCGACGCGCTGCTGTGGCAGGCGGTCGTGGGCGCATGGTCGGACGATCCCGCCCTCCCCGAGCGGCTGCACGCATACGCCGAGAAGGCGGCGCGCGAGGGCGACGTCGGCACCAGCTGGACCGATCCCGATGAGGCGTTCGAGGCGCGCGTGCACGCGCTGATCGATGCCGCTTTCGGTGCGGCGCGCCCGATCGTGGAGAGCGTCGTGCGCGACCTCGTCGCGCCGGGCCGATCCAACGCGCTCGCCGCCGCGCTGCTGCACCTGGCCGGTCCCGGCGTGCCGGACGTGTACCAGGGCACCGAGCTGTGGGACCTCTCGCTGGTCGACCCCGACAACCGGCGCCCGGTGGACATCGAGCGCCGCCGCGAACTGCTCGCCCGCCTGGACGGCGGATGGATGCCGGGTATCGACGATTCCGGCGCGGCCAAGCTGCTGGTGGTCTCGCGGACGCTGCGCCTGCGGCGCGAGCGCCCCGAACTGTTCTCCCGTTACGTCGCGCTCCCGGTCGTGGGCGCGGCCGACGCGCACGCCCTGGCGTTCGATCGCGGAGGCGCGGTCGCCGTCGCGACGAGGCTGCCGGTCGGTCTCGCTGACCGCGGCGGCTGGGGCGGGACGGCCGTGATGCTTCCGGCGGGTCGGTGGCGCGACGCATTCACCGGGCGTGAGATCGACGGCGGGGCCGCGAGCCTCGGCATCCTGCTCGCCGACCTGCCGGTCGCCCTGCTGACGCGGGCCTGAGCGTCGGCGCGGCGCGTTTCGACTCGTCGCTGCGCTCCTCGCTCAACGACCGGGGGCGCCCCCACTCCGGTCGTTGAGCGAGCACAGCGAGTCGAAACGCAGAGCGCAGCGAGCCGAAACGCCTCGCGTGTGACGTTTCGTGACGTTCGCTTACGTCACGTGACCGGCGGCTGGTCGCGATGGCCCGTGCCGTGATGGGGTGGATCATCCCGCACACCGCAGCGCCGCCCGGCGCACACCAGGAGACCACCATGTCCCGACTCACCCGCACGACTCTCGCGGCGGCATCCACCCTCGCCGCCGTCGCCCTCCTCGCCGGCTGCGCGTCCGGCGCCGCCACCCCGTCCGCCTCCGCAGGCGGCGAGCCCCAGACGGGCGGCACCCTCACCTACCTCGAGCCGCAGACCTGGACGACCCTGTATCCGCCGTCCGCGGGCTTCTACCCCAACGGCGGCATCGTCAACAACGTGACCGACCGGCTGCTCTACCAGAACCCCGAGACGCTCGAGCTCGAGCCGTGGATCGCCACCGACTACAAGGTCAACGACGACGCCACCGAGTACACGTTCGACCTGCGCACCGATGTCACCTACTCCGACGGCATCCCGCTGACCGCCGCGAACGTCGTGAAGAACATCGACCTCTACGGCAAGGGTGACAAGGCTCGGGCGCTTCCGGTGTCGGAGGCGATCAACAACTACGACCACGGCGAGGTGACCGGCGACCACACGGTGGTGTTCCACTTCACCGCGCCGTCGCCCGGCTTCGCGCAGGCCGTCTCGACCATCAACTCGGGCCTGCTGTCGGATGCGACGCTCGATCGCACCAGCGAGCAGTTCGGCCCGGGCAACGCCACCAAGATCATCGGCAGCGGTCCGTTCGTCATCTCCGACGAGCAGATCGGCACGCAGACTAGCGTCACCGCGCGCAAGGACTACAACTGGGCGCCGCCGTCGCTGAAGCATCAGGGCGCCGCCTACCTCGCGGGCGTCAACTACGTCGTCGCGGCGGAGAACAGCGTGCGCGTCGGCACCGTCGTCGCCGGCCAGGCCGACATCGCGCGCAACATCCCGGCCCCCGACGAGGCGCAGTTCGCCGCTGGAGGCCTCTCGCTGCACGCCGCCGCGACCAACGGCGTGAACAACGGCCTGAGCTTCCGCTTCCGCGAGCCGCGTCTGGCGGACGTGCGCGTGCGTCAGGCGATCATCGCCGGCATCGATCGTCAGAAGATCGTCGACACCCTGTTCACGAAGAACTATCCGCTGGCCACCGGGGCGCTCGCCAAGACGGCGCTCGGCTACGTCGACACCTCCTCCTACTACACCTACGATCCCGCCAAGGCCGCGTCGCTGCTGGATGCCGCGGGCTGGACCCTCGGATCCGACGGCATCCGTGCCAAGGACGGCCAGAAGCTGACGCTGAGCTTCAACGAGGCGCTGCCGCAGCCGCGCTCGAAGGAGGTCGTGACCCTCATCCAGGAGCAGCTGGGCAAGCTCGGCATCCAGGTGAACCTGTTCGCCGGCGACATGGCCGCGCAGACCAAGGCGTCGACCGACCAGAGCGTCATCCAGGTGTACCACTCCATGGTCGGCCGCGCGGACTTCGATGTGCTGAAGTCGCAGTACTTCTCGAAGAACCGCAACACGCTGCTCAACCTGAACCCGGCTGACGGCAGCATCGGCGACCCGCAGCTCGACACGCTTCTGCAGGCCATCGCCTCCGAGCCGACCACGGCCCAGCGTCAGGCGGCATCCGAGGCGGCGCAGACCTACCTCGCCGAGAACGCGTACATCCTGCCGATCTTCGAGGAACCGCAGGTCTTCGGCCTGACGGCCAAGGTCCAGGGCTTCGAGACCGAGTCGGTCGGACGCCCGACCTTCTACTCGACCTGGCTCGCGGGCTGAGTCGGGAAATCCGGGAATCCATGACGTACGTCCTTCGTCGTGTGGGCCAGGCGGTGCTCGTGCTCGCTCTGGCCTACACGGCGGCCTACCTGCTGCTGGCCGCGCTCCCCGGTGACGCCGTCATCGCCCGGTACGGGAGCCCCGAGCTGGGGCTCACCCCCGAGCAGATCGAGGCGATCCGCCAGTCGCTGGGTGCCGATCAGCCGCTCGTCGTCCAGTACGTCCGCTCGATCGCGGGCTTCCTGACGGGAGACTTCGGCTACTCGGTGGCCAGCGGTGCCGCCGTCTCCGATCTCATCGCGACGGCGCTGCCGCCCACGCTGACCCTCGCGGTGCTCGGACTCGCGCTGGCGGTGTTCCTCGCGGTGACGATCGCCTTCACCGCGACCTACGGTGGGGGTCGCCTGCTGCGCCGGGTGTTTCGCGGCATCCCGCCGCTGTTCGTGTCGCTGCCGGTGTTCTGGATCGGCATCATCCTGATCCAGGTGTTCTCCTTCCGCCTGGGTCTGGTCCCGGTGATCGGGGCGAACCCGGTGCAGGCACTGATCCTGCCGGTGATCACGCTGGCGATCCCGATCGCGGCCCCCCTCTCCCAGGTGCTGATGCGTTCGATCGACGAGGTCCGCGAGCAGCCGTTCGTGGCGGTGGTCCGTGCGCGCGGGGCCAGCACGCCGTGGCTGCTGTGGCGAAACGTCGCCCGCAACGCGCTGCTGCCGACCCTCACGATGGCCGGCCTGCTGTTCGGCGAGCTCGTGGGCGGCGCGGTCGTGACCGAGACGGTCTTCGCGCGCGCCGGCATCGGTCAGCTGACGGCGCAGGCCGTCGCCAACCGCGACACCCCGGTGCTGCTCGCCGTCGTCGTGATCTCCACGGTCGCCTTCGTCGTCATCAACCTGATCGTCGACCTGCTGTATCCCGTGCTCGACGCGCGACTGCGCACCGCCGGCCGTGCCCGCGGGTCGGCCGCGGCACCGCGCGAGGAGGCCGCCGACCGTGCCGTCAACGAGCTCGTGGATGCCGAGGTCGGCACCCCCATCGCGGCCACCACTTCCTCCCGAGGAGAAAACCGATGACCGCTCTGGCCACCACCGCCGGACTCGACGGCGCCGCCGCCACGGGTCCGGGCGCGGGTCCGTCCGCCGACCGGGGCATTCGATGGGCGGCGCTCCTCGCGCGCGTCGGGTTCGTCCTGCCCGCGCTCGTCATCCTCGTCGCGCTGCTCTGGGCGCTGTTTCCGGGACTGTTCACGGGGCAGAACCCCACCGAGACCGTCGCGCCCGCGCTGCAGGCGCCCAGCCCCGAGCACTGGTTCGGCACCGACGCGACCGGCCGCGATCTCTACACCCGCGTCGTCTACGGGGCGTCGCAGTCGATCATCGGCGCTCTCATCGCGGTGCTCGTCGGTCTCGTCGTCGGCACCGCCGTCGGCCTCGCCGCCGGCGCGCTCGGCGGCGCCGTCGACGAAACGCTCATGCGTCTCGTCGACGTGCTGCTCGCAATCCCCGGTCTGCTGCTGTCGCTCAGCGTCGTCATCCTGCTCGGCTTCGGCACCACGAGCGCGGCCGTCGCGGTCGGAGTCACCTCGATCGCCGTGTTCGCCCGGCTGGCGCGCTCGCGAGTCGTCAGTGTGCGCGTGTCGGACTTCGTCGAGGCCGCTTACGGCTCGGGCGGCACGTTCCTCGGCGTGCTGTGGCGCCACATCCTGCCCAACTCGTTGACTCCGGTGATCGCGCTGGCGGCGCTGCAGTTCGGCTCGGCGATCCTGCAGATCTCGACCCTCGGCTTCCTCGGCTACGGCGCGCCGCCGCCCACGCCCGAGTGGGGCCTGCTGATCGCCGAGGGGCGCAACTACGTCGCCACCGCCTGGTGGCTCACGGTCTTGCCCGGCCTGATCGTCGTCGTCGTCGTGCTGGCGACCAACCGCCTCAGCCAGGCCCTTCGAGGAGGGGATGCCGCATGAGCGCGCAGCCGCTGCTGTCCATCCGCGACCTCGCCGTCCAGTACCGCACGCGGCGCGGAACGGTCGACGCCGTCCGCGGCGTCTCGTTCGACGTCGAGGCGGGGGCGGTCACGGCTCTGGTCGGCGAGTCCGGTTCGGGCAAGACGACCGTGGCCCAGTCGGTCATCGGCCTGCTCGCCGCCAACGGCCGCGTGTCGGGCGGAAGCATCCGCCTCTCCGAGCGCACCGACGGCCTGACCGATCTCGTCGGGTTGTCCGAGCGGCGGTGGCGTCACCTGCGCGGTCGGTGCATCGCCCTCATCCCGCAAGACCCCGGCAACTCCCTCAACCCGGTCGCAACCATCGAGTGGAGCGTCGCCGAGGCGCTGCGCATCCACGGGTGGAAGGATCGCGTCAAGATCCGCGCGCGCGTCATCGATCTGCTGGAACGCGTCGGTATCGACGACCCTGAATCCCGCGCGCGCCAGTACCCGCATGAGCTGTCGGGCGGTATGCGCCAGCGCGTGCTCATCGCCGCCGCGCTCGCGCTCGAGCCCGAGCTGATCATCGCCGACGAGCCGACGAGCGCGCTCGATGTCACCGTGCAGCGCACGGTCCTCGACCTGCTCGACGAGCTGCGGACCGAGACCGGCACCGGCATCCTCTTCATCACGCACGACCTCGCCGTCGCCGCCGACCGCTCCGACGCGCTCGTCGTCATGCAGGCAGGTCGGGTGCAGGAGGCCGGACCGACCGCTCAGGTGCTCACCGCGCCGACGTCGCCCTACACCCGCACGCTCCTGGCCGACGCCCCCTCGCTCGCGCGCGTCGTCGAGCGGGCGGCGCCGCCGGCCCCGACATCCGCACCCCTGGTCGAGGTCACCGGGCTCACGCAGGAGTTCCGCCGCGCCGGGCGTTCACCGTTGGTCGCCGTCGACGACGTGTCGTTCACGGTGGCGCGCGGGACGACGCACGCGCTGGTCGGCGAGTCGGGCTCGGGCAAGACCACGACGGGACGCTCGATCGCGGGCTTCAACGACCCGACGCGCGGCACCATCCGCGTCGGCGGCACCGAGGTCACCGCGCTCGCCGGCGGACGTGCTCGCCGCGCGTTCCACCGCACCACCCAGCTGGTCTACCAGAACCCCTACGCCTCACTCGATCCGCGTCAGAGCATCGGCGACATCCTCGCCGAGCCGCTGCGCAACTTCGGCATCGGCAGCGGCGGCGAGCGGGCCGAGCGGGTGGCCCATCACCTCGAGCTGGTCGCTCTCGCGCCCGAGATCGCGTCGCGGCATCCGCGGGAGCTTTCCGGCGGGCAGCGTCAGCGTGTCGCCATCGCGCGCGCCCTGATCGTCGAACCCGAGCTGGTCGTGCTCGACGAGGCCGTCTCGGCGCTGGACGTCACCGTGCAGGCCCAGATCCTGCGGCTGCTCGCCCGGCTGCAGAGCGACCTGGGCCTCACCTACGTGTTCATCTCCCACGACCTCGCCGTCGTGCGTCAGATCGCCGACACGGTCTCGGTACTGCGTCGGGGGCGTCAGGTCGAGCATGGCCCGGCCGCCGAGGTCTTCGCCGGTCCTCAGCACGCCTACACGCGCGAGCTCCTCGCGGCGATCCCCGGGGCATCGCTGCGCTCAGAGTCCGCATCCACGCCGGCGGCCCTGACCGCCCCCGACTCCGCCGCCCCTCATCAGGAAGAGGTATCCGCATGAGCGGTCCCCGTCTCGGCTTCTTCAGCCGCGTGCTCGAAGAGGCCTCCGCCGCCGATCGTTACCGGTTCGCGATCGAACAGATCGCCCACGCGGAACAGGCCGGCTTCGCTTCGGCCTGGCTCGCGCAGCACCATTTCGGCGAGCACGAGGGCGGCCTGCCGTCGCCGTTCGTGCTGCTGGCCGCCGCCGCGGAGCGCACGAGCCGCATCGCGCTGGCCACCGGCGTCGTCACTCTTCCGCTGGATGACCCGCTGCGCGTCGCCGAGGATGCGACGGTGCTCGATCAGATCAGCGGCGGACGCGTGCAGCTGGGGCTGGCCACCGGGGGGACGCCCTCCTCGTTCGCGGCGTTCGGTCGCGAGTCCGACCGTCGCCGCGAGATCTTCGCCGATCACCTCGACGTGCTCCTCGACGCCCTCGAAGGGCGCGGCGTGCGCGGCACCGACTCGCGCATCTATCCCGCCGCGGGCGATCTGTCGGCGCGCATCTGGCAGGCGACGTTCTCGATCGACGGCGGCCGCCGGGCAGGGGAGCGCGGCGACGGCCTGCTGCTCTCGCGCACGCAGCCGCGCACGCCGGACGCACCCGACGCGCCGCTGCACGAGCTGCAGCTGCCGATCATCGAGGCCTACCGGGCCGCTCTTCCCGACGGCGCCCCCGTCCGCGTCCTCGCCTCCCGGACGGCGCTCGTCGTCGACCCGGAGAACCGTACGCGCGCGCTCGAGTTGGCCGGTGACGGCCTGCGTCACCTCGCGCGCACGATGTTCGGCCTCGACACCGACGGCGTCTCCCTCGACGAGCTCGTCCGCCTCACCGATACCCACGTCGGCACCGTCGACGAGGTGGTCGCATCGCTGTCGGCCGATCGCACACTGCCCGAGGCGAGCGACGTCTCGTTCCAGGTGCACTCGATCGCGGCGACCCACGAGCTGACCCTCCGCTCCCTCGAGCTGCTGGCCGGCGAGGTCGCCCCGCGCCTCGGCTTCGCCGTCGGAGCGGACGCCGCCGCCGCGCTCCACCACGCCCATCGTCCGCTCGCCCTCGTCGCCTCCTCGGAAGGACTCGCATGACCACCCCCAGCGCCGACATCATCGACCTGCTCGCCGGCATCGCGCCGAGCGATCCGCTCGCCGCGGTGCGCGAGAAGCGCGCGCAGGCCCGCGAGAACGCCCAGCGCAGCTTCGAGGCGCTGCTCGAGCCCGCCGAGCCGGGCACGTTCGCGCTGGCGGAGCGGTACGCGCTCGCCTCGTTCGTCTCGCAGCTGCACGGTTTCGACGCGGCGACCGCGTTCTACGGCGACCTCCTGGGCGACGAGAGCCCCGCGTTGACCTCCGTCGTCGCGTCCGCCGCGGCCTCCGCCGCCGCGACCGGGCCGTTCGGCGCCTATCGCGAGCCGCGCCTACAGGCGGAGTCCACCGACGGCGTGCGCTGGACTCCGGATGCCGCGACCGCGTCCGCCCTGGGCCCGCGACTGTCCGGCGCGTTCGCGCACGCACATCTGCTCGTCTTCCGTCCGCGCGAGGCGCGCGCCGAGGCGCTTCAGGACCTCGTGGATACCGGGTGGAGCCCCGACGACATCGTCTCGCTGTCGCAGCTCATCGCCTTCCTGAGCTTCCAGCTGCGTGTGGCCTGGGGGCTGCGCGCGCTGGCCGCGGCATCCGCACCGGTCGCCGCCTCCGCCGCCTCCGCCACCGTTTCCGAAGGAGCCTGAGATGACCGACGTCGTCACCACCTACGCCGACCTGGCTCGACCCGACGCGTTCACCCAGGAAGGACTCGGCTGGGTCCCGTGGCTGCTTCCCGTGGCCGAGGACGAGCTCACCGATGCCCAGCGCGATGCGCTCATCGAGCCCGCACGCGCGAAGATGCCGTACTTCCGACTGCTCGCCCGCGACCCCGAGGCGCTCCGCGCCCGCACGCTGACCGACCTCGACATCTTCTACAACGTCACCGGCGGCATCGGCCGCGCCGAGCGAGAGCTCGCCGCCGCCGCGACCTCGCGCCACAACGGCTGCGTCTTCTGCGCGTCGGTGCACGCCGCCGCCGCGACCCGCGAGTCCGGCCGCGAGGCCGACGTGCAGCGGCTGCTCGACGAGGGCGTGGACGCCGACCTCGGCGACGAGACGTGGAACGCGGTGGTCGCGGCATCCGTCGCCCTCGCCGACACCCCGTTGGCGTTCGGTGAACCAGACATCGCGCGCCTGCGGGCGGCCGGGCTCGACGATGTCGAGATCGTCGACGTCATCGGCGGCGCCGCGTTCTTCAACTGGGCGAACCGGCTCATGCTGTCGCTCGGCGAGCCCGAGGTTCCCGCCCGCCGCGCCTCCACCCGATAACCCGACACCACGAGGACATCATGAGCATCCCCACCCTTCTGGACCACGTCGTCATCGCCGGTCCCGATCTCGCCGCGCTGGTCGACTGGTTCGCCGAGCGCACCGGCGTCGTCGCCGCACCCGGCGGCGCCCACCCGACCGGCACCGCCAACGCCCTCGTCGCGCTCACCGTCGACGGCCGCCGCGGACCGCAGTACATCGAGCTGATCGGTCCCAACCCAGCCCGCCCCGAGCCGGAGCTGCCGGAGACCTTCGGCATCTCGACGCTCACCGCGCCGAGCGTGCAGGCGTACGCGGTGCATCCCGCCGACATCGAGGCCACCGTGGCCACGGCGCGCGCGGGCGGCTACGACCCGGGAGACGTCAGCGACCTCTCCCGCCGCACGCCCGACGGCACCCTGCTGGAGTGGCGGCTCACGCGCGGCGAGAACCGTCGTATCGACGTGCCCTTCCTCATCGACTGGGGCACCACCGCGCAGCCCGGACTCAGCGACATCCCCACGATCGAGCTGATCTCGCTCGTTCGCACCGAGCCCGACCCCGCGCCGCTGCAGGCGATCCTGGCCGCCTACCGGCTGGGCGACGGCGTCGCGGAGGTCGTGGCGGGTGCGGAGTCGGGCTTCCGGCTGACGCTCCGCCGCGCCGACGGCGAGCTCGTCGAGCTGTGAGCGTCGACGCCGAGATCGCGGCGGCGGTCGAGCAGCTGCGTCCCGAGCTGGAGCGGCTCGCGCGCGAGCTGTACGACCAGCCCGAGATCGGCTTCGAGGAGCACGCGTCGGTCGCCCGCATCGCGGCGCTGCTGGCGGCGCACGGGGTGGATGCCGAGGTCGGAGCCTTCGGACTCGACACCGCCCTGCGGGCGAGCACGGCCGCGGCGGGCGCGGCATCCGGCCCGCACTTCGCGATCATCGCCGAGTACGACGCCCTGCCCGGCATCGGCCACGCCTGCGGGCACAACGTGATCGCGGCCGTCGCCGTGGGCGCATACCTCGCGGCCGCGCCGGTGGTCGCCGGCCTCGGTGGGCGGTTGTCGCTCATCGGCACCCCCGCTGAGGAGAACGGCGGCGGCAAGGAGCTCATCATCCGCGCCGGCGGCTTCGACGACGTGGATGCCGCGGGCATGGTGCACCCCTCGAGCGGATCGGGCACGAGCTCCGTGCTCGGCCAGCGCACGACGGGCGTGCGCCGCATTGCGGTGACCTACCACGGGCGGGCCGCGCACGCCGCGGGGGCGCCGTGGCTCGGCCGCAACGCGCTCGACGGCGTCGTGACGGCGTACCAGAGCATCGCGCAACTTCGCCAGCACATCCTGCCGACCGATCGCCTCCACGGCATCATCACCGACGGCGGCGCCGCGCCCAACATCGTGCCCGAGCGCGCCTCGGCGCTGTTCTACGTGCGCTCCGCCGACGTCGATCAGCTGCGGGAGCTCACCGATCGCGTCGTTGCCGTGCTCGAAGGCGCCGCTCTCGCCACCGGCACGCGTGCCGAGATCGACGTCGATCCCGTGCCTCCCTACCTGCCGCTGCAGACGAACACCGCGCTGACCTCGCGCTGGGTGGATGCGTTCGCCGCACGCGGGCACGAGGTTCCGCCGCCGGCCGCCCCGCCGCAGGGCGGGCCGTCGACCGACATGGGAAACGTCAGCCGGCTCATTCCCTCGATCCATCCCTCGCTGGGGCTCGGCGGCCCCGACGACGTCTTCCCGCACAACGCGGCCTTCGCCGAGCTCACGGTGCTGCCCGCCGCCACGGACGCGCTCGTGGATGCCGCCGTCGCCCTCGCCGCGACGGCCGTGGCCTACGCGGCCGACCCCGAGCTGCGTGCCGCAGCGGCGGCGGAGTTCGCGGCATCCGGCGGCCCCTCCCGCTGGGAGGACTGACGCGCGTCACCGCCCGCGGCGACCGCCCCCACGAACTCCGCAGATCCTGACGAACTCCGCACGCAGACGCGGCATCCGGTGCGGAGTACGTCACATTCTGCGGGGTTCGCGGCAGGATGCGAGCGCGTCGATTCCGTCGCACGGGGGATGCCGCGGCAGGAGGTCTTCGCTAGCGTCGAGTCATGGCCGAGTCGAGCGGGCAGCAGCAGAGCTATCTCGGGGTCGCCATCCCCTTCTTCGCGATCGCCGTCTCGATGGGACTGACGATGCAGAACTGGGCGGTGGCGCTGCCGTTCGGCGTGCTCGCCGTCGTCTTCTTCTTTCTCGGACGCCGGCCGACACCCGACGAAGACGACGAGGGTAACTCCGACGGCACGTCGTAGGTCGTTCCGCGTCAAGGGGTGCGGGGCACCCGTCCGTGACGGGCAGGATGGTCGCATGACGATCGAGGTGTGGGCGCCGCGTGCGGCGCGGGTGCGACTGCGTCTGGCCGGTCTCCCGGACGGCGCTGCGGACATCGAGATGACGCCGCGGGATGCCGGCTGGTGGACGACTCTCGCGACGCCCGACCCGGGCGAAGAATACGGATTCGTGCTCGACGACGGCGACGTTCGCCCCGACCCGCGCTCGCGCCGCCAGCCGCGGGGGGTGCACGATCTGTCGGCGTGGGACGACGCGGCATCCTTCGTATGGAGCGATGCCGCCTGGACCGGACGGCAACTCGCCGGGGGGCTGATCTACGAGCTGCACGTCGGCACGTTCACCCGCGAGGGCACATTGGATGCCGCGATCGGCCGCCTGCCCCACCTGGTCGAGCTGGGTGTCACACACGTCGAGCTGCTGCCGGTCAACGGCTTCAACGGCACCCACAACTGGGGCTACGACGGCGTGCTCTGGTACACCGTGCAGGAGGACTACGGCGGCCCGGAGGCCTACCGACGCTTCGTCGACGCGGCTCACGGGGCGGGACTGGCGGTCGTGCAGGACGTCGTCTACAACCACCTCGGCCCCTCGGGAAACTACCTGCCCGAGTTCGGGCCGTACCTGCGCGACGGGCAGAGCACCACGTGGGGATCGAGCATCGACCTCGACCAGCGGGCGGTGCGCGACTACATCATCGACAATGCGCTGATGTGGCTCGGCGAGATGCACGTCGACGGCCTGCGGCTCGACGCCGTACACGCGCTGCACGAGTCCGCATCGAGCCCGGTGCACATCCTGCAGGAGATCGCCGAGCGGGTCGACGCGCTGTCGGCGTACGTCGGCCGTCCATTGAGCCTCATCGCGGAGAGCGATCTGAACGATCCGATCATGATCCTGCCGCGCGAGGCCGGCGGGTACGGGCTGACCGCGCAGTGGGTGGACGACTGGCATCACGCCGTGCACGTCGCCCTCACCGGGGAGACCGAGGGGTACTACGCCGACTTCGCCGATCCGCAGGCACTGCCCAAGACCTGGACGGGCGGCTTCTACCACGACGGCACGTTCTCGTCCTTCCGGGGTCGCGACTGGGGCGCGCCCCTACCTGCGGCGGTACCGTCGTGGCGCCTCGTCACGTTCGCGCAGGACCACGACCAGATCGGCAACCGCGCGGCCGGTGACCGGCTCAGCCAGTCGCTGACGCCGGCACGCCTGGAGGTCGCGGCGGTGCTGACGATGACGGCGCCCGGCACTCCGATGCTGTTCATGGGGGAGGAGTGGGGGGCCTCCACGCCATGGCAGTTCTTCACCTCGCACCCCGAACCCGAGCTCGCCGCCGCGACCCGCGAGGGACGCAAGGCCGAGTTCGCGCGGATGGGGTGGGACGAGTCGCTCGTGCCCGACCCCAACGACCCGGCGACGTTCGAGCGGTCGAAGCTGGACTGGTCCGAACTCGACGAACCCGCCCACGCGCGCCTGCTGTCGCTGTATCGCGCGCTGGCGCGACTGCGGGCGCGTCGGCCGGAGCTGACCGATCCCGACCAACGGGGCCATGCGGCCGAGAGCGTCGGCGACGGACGATGGATCCTTCACCGCGACACCGCGTCGGTGTACGTGAACCTCTCGCCCGAGCCGTGGACCGTCGAGCTCGTGGGCCGCGAGATCTGGCTCGCGACGACGGCGCACGAACAGCGCACGGATGCCGGACCCCTCGTGCTCTCGGCCGATTCTGCCGCCGTCGTCGGTGCGCGGGCGCAGGCGCCGTCGCGCTGATCCCGACGGCGCCGCACGTGTCAAGGGTCTGGCGCGCGACGGCATCCGTGCATACCTTCGATGGCATGGACGACTCGCGCCCGACCGGAACCGACCTTCTGCGCCAGATCGTGGTCATCTCCACGGTGGTCTTCATGATCATCGCCGCGATGGTGGGCACGGGGCTGTTCGGCGGCACCAATGTGCGTGAGCTGCAGGGCGGGGCGCTGGATGCCGATGCCACCGTGCTCGCGCCGGCGACGCCGGCTTTCTCGATCTGGTCGGTCGTCTACGTGCTGATGATCGCGTACACGATCTGGCAGGCGCTGCCGGGCCAGCGCGCGCGGGAGCGTCAGCGCCGCGCCGGGTGGTGGATCGCCATCACCGCCGTGCTGAACGGCGCGTGGCTGTTGACGGCACAGTTCCTCACCCTTCCGCTGACCGTGCTCGCGATCGTGCTGCTCCTGGTGGCTTTGGGGGCGACGCTGCGCGTCCTCGTCCACACGTCGGCCGAGACGTGGAGCGATCGCCTGTTCATGGACGCGACCGTCGGCATCCATCTCGGGTGGGTGAGCCTGGCCACCGTCGCGAACATCACGGCGTGGCTGGCCGCTGAGGTCGTCGCGCCGATGGACGCCGACGCTCAGCAGCTCTGGGGGGTGATCGTGCTCGTGGTGGTCGCCCTCGTCGGCATCGCGATCGCGTTCGGCACCGGCGGGCGCATCACTCCTGCGCTCGCGATGTCGTGGGGGCTCGTGTGGATCGGTGTGGCGCGCAGCAGCGGTGAGCCGCACGCGCCGGCGGTCGCCACGGCCGCCTTCGTCGTGGCCGCCGTCATCATGATCGCCGCCGTCGCCGCGGCCCTGCGGCGACGGGCGGTGGCCGCGACGATCGGCGATTGAACGGTGCGGGCGCGGCCCGCTCAGAAGGTCTGCGAGAAGGCGCGGAGGATCCGCACCGGCTCGGTGAGAGACGCGGCGAGCACCCGCGCGGCGACGCGATCGAAGTCGTTCGCTGCGAAGTAGCCGTCGTCGCGGTAGACGGCCATGCGCTCGGTGAACGCCCGGCCGGTGGGTTCGGGGTGGAACTGGGTCGCGTAGAGCGTTTCGCCGAGCCGATAGGCCTGAACGGGGCAGGCGTCGTTGGTCGCCAGCAGCACGGCGCCCTCGGGGAGGCGCCCGGTGCCTTCCTTGTGCGCCGTCAGTGCCGCGAACGTCGACGCGAGACCCCCGAAGAGGCGATCCTGCTGGGCGTCCGCGGTCAGTGTGACCGTGGTCGGTCCGGTGTCCTCCGGGTACGCCCGGGTCACCTCGCCGCCGAGCGCGCGCGTCGCGACGCCGATGCCGTAGCACGTGAACAGTGCGGCGGTCTCGCCGGATGCCGCGGCCTGCGCCAGGTGGGCGAGGTCGCCCTCCAGGCGCCGCTGCGCATCGGTCTTGGCCGACTCGGGATCGGTCACGTTGAAGGGACTGCCGCCCACAACGGCACCGCGCCAGCGTCGGGCCGCGTCGGCGGGCCACGGGTCGCGCACGAGATCCCAGCGTTCCAACTCCTTCTCGTCCAGGCGCATCGCCTGACGGAATGATTCGTACTCGGCCGCTGCCGCACCCTGCTGCGGGCGGGCGCACACGTAGACGAGGGGAGACATGTCGAGAGTCTAGGCGGGCGTGCTTCGAGGGGGCAGGTGTGTGACGTCGCTCACCGCGACGAGTTGGCGGTGCGCCCGCGGACGATGCCGATGAAGGTCTCGACGAACGCAGCGGCCGTGGCGTCCGGTCCCGTCGCCGGAGCGGCCGCCCACGCCAGAGCGATGCTCGAGGTCGGTCCGTCGGTGAGCGGGCGGTGCGCGGCATCCTTCCGGTGGTGCAGCCGCGCCAGCGACATGGGGACGATCACGATTCCCGCGCCGGATGCTGCGATGGCGATGGCGTCGGCGACGGTCTCCGGCGCAGCGAAGCGAGGGGTCTCGCCGCCTGGTACCTCGAGCTCCAGGGGCGGATGCTGCGGAACGATGATCACCTCTCCGCTCAGATCGGCGAGGGTCAGCTCGTCCGCGGCGGTGAGATGGGAGTCGGCCGCGCAGACGACCACGGGCACTTCGTCGTACAGACGGATGACGTGCAGGTCGGTGCGATCGATCGGCAGACGCACGAGAGCCGCGTCGACCGTGGCCGTCGTCAGTGCCTGCCGTTGGTCGGCGATGCTCAACGGCGCGAGCTCGAGGGCTACGTGCGGCATCCGCTCACGCCAGGTGCCGATCCACTTTCCCGGAGTGGCGCCTTCGATCGCGCCGAGGCGGAAGCGGCCGCGCGCAGGTTCGGGCGCCGTCGACGTTGCCGGTTTCGGGCTTGCCCCCTTCGGCGCCCCACCGGTGCCGGCAGTGCCCTTCTTCGTCCCATTCTTCTGAGGCGAGCGGCGAGCGGATGCCGAGGGCCGCGCGGGCCTGCCGGGTCGCCCGCCCGTTCCTCCCGTTCCGCGTCCGGCCATGCAGGCCAGCGTATCCCGCCGACGATGAGAGAGTTCAGGCGGCCAGGCGAAGGCCTCGGCGATCCGTTGCGACGCGCTCGCCGTCGGCGATCTGCTCATCGTCGCCGATGAGCGATCCGCCCGCCACGCGCGCGTGCGCGCCGACCACGGTGCGAACGCCGATCTTGGCGCGAGGGCCGATCGCGGCGCCCGATCCGATGTGCGCGTGCGGGGCGATCTCCACGTCCGGCCCGATCACGGCATCCGGTTCGATCCACGCGCCGCGGCCGATGTGAGCACCCGCGGCGATCTGCGCACCCGGTTCGACATACGCGCCCGCTTCGACCAGCGCAGAGGCGTGCACCTTCGCGCCGTTGGCGATCAGGCCGCGGCCGTTGACGTGCTTGCGATAGCGCAGCGTCTGCCCACGCTCGTCTTCGATGTCGATGTAGTTCTTACCCACGAATCCCTCCTGGTATCCGCAACGGTGGCGACCGTCGGATCATTCCCACGGCCGGTCCGATGACGCCGAGTCGCACGCGGCTTGCGAAGATGGATGCCGTGACCATCCCCGCGGACCCCGACCCGACGACCGGTCCCACCCTTGTCTTCGAAGCCAAGACCCAGGACCACTCGGTCGCGGAGGACATTCTCGGCATCCTCACAGGAACGTTCCTGGTCTCCCTGGGGCTGCACCTGCTGCACGCGGCCGGGGCGGTCACGGGCGGCACCGCCGGTCTCTCGCTGCTGCTGGGCTACGCCACGGGGTGGCCCTTCTGGATCCTGTTCGCCGCCGTCAACCTGCCGTTCGCGCTGCTCGCCGTGTGGCGGCGCGGCTGGGACTTCACGATCCGCACGATCGTCTGCATCGCACTGGTCTCCGGGCTCGCCCCGCTGCACGACGCGCTCTTCCCGATCAGCGGTCTCCAGCCGCTGTACGGCACCCTCGCGGGCAACCTGCTCGCCGGTGTCGGGGTACTGATCCTCTTCCGCCACCGCGGCAGCGTCGGCGGCATCAACATCGTCGGCCTCGAGATCCAGGACCGCACCGGTTTCCGCGCGGGGTGGACGATGATGATCTTCGACGTGCTGATCGTGGCGCTGGCGCTGCTGGTGGTCCCCTGGCCGAACGTGGTGATGAGCGCCGTCGGCGCGATCCTCCTCAACCTCGTGCTCGCCCTCAACCACCGCCCGGGCCGCTACCTCGGCCGCTGACACCGCGGTATCTTCCGTCGCCGCCGGGCCGGCGCGCGCCGCGTGGCTGGTGGCCCGCGCCGCACCGGATGCGGAGTCTGGCAACGGATGCGGAGGAGCGGATGCCGCGGCATCCGATTCTGTTGCAGTGATCCGATTCTGTTGAGGCGCGCTGGCAGGCGCCGACGTGGTGGCCGTCGCCGCCGGGCTGGCGGCGCGGGGCGAGTGGGCGCGGTCAGCTCTGGCAGCGGGGGCACCAGAACACGATGCGCTCGCTGGTCTGCGTGGCACCCAGCTCGGTGCGGCGGATCGGCGTGCCGCAGCGCAGGCACGGCTTGCGCTCTCGGCGGTAGACCCAGTTCTGCCGACCGGGACGGGTGTCACCGGTGAACGTCCGCGACGCGCGATCGCGGTTGGCGCGGATCATCCGCGCGGCCGTCTCGACGAGCCCGGCCGCATCCACGGCGGCGGCCGGCGTGGTGGGAAGAATGCCGCGGACGAACAGCAGCTCGTTGGCGTACTCGTTTCCCAATCCGGCAAGGTTGCGCTGATCGAGGATCGCGACGTGAACGGCCCGCTCGTCGGCGAGGATGCGCCGTGCCGCCTCCTCGGCGTCCCAATCCGGGCCGAGCAGATCGGGACCGAGGTGGCCGACCAGCTGGTCCTCGTCGGCGGTGGCGACGAGGTCGACCATCGCGATCTCGAAGCCCACGGCATCGACGGCCGCGGTGCCGACGATCGCGCGGGCCTGATAGGCCGGAGCCCGCCAGCGTTCGCCGCGCCCGAACACCATCCAGCGTCCTTCCATCTTCAGATGCGAGTGCAGGGTGAACCCGCCGATGCGCATCAGCAGATGCTTGCCCCGCGGCACGACCTCGTGCACCACCTCGCCGGTCAGATCGGCCGTGGCGTGGCGTGGCACGCGCAGGTCGAACCGGACGACCTCGGCACCGGCGAGCGCCTCGTGCAACCGTCGCGCCGTGCGGAAGACGGTGTCGCCCTCAGGCATGAGCGGCTCCCGACGAGCGCGCGGACAGCCGCCTCATCGCTGCCGTCGCAGGGTGAGGCCACGGCTGGACTCGACGAAGCCTGCGCTCTGCAGGGCGCGCCCGGACGCAGTGCCGTACACGAACGCCCCGGACACCTGCTCGACCGTGAGCGTGTCGAGGCGATGGGTGCGCGCCGTGGCCACCAGGCTCGCGGCAGCGGCGGCCAGCACCTCGTCGTCGTCGCTGAACACGAGCGCCGACCGGCCGCCGCGTTCGAGGTAGAACACCAGCTCGCCGTCGACCAGCGTGACGAGTCCGCCGGCTTTGCGCCCGGGACGATGCGAGACGCCGTCGAGCGCCGGCCAGGCCAGTGCGGCGCCGTACGGGTTCGCCGGATCGGTCGCCGCGAGCGTGACGGCGCGACGCGGCGGCGGGTCGGCGAGAGCGGCGTACTCACGGAGGCGATCGACGGTGGCGGATGCCGCGAACTGCGCGGCCCCGAGCTTCTCGATGAAGTAGCCGCGGCGGCAGTGCCCGGCATCCTCGAATCCGGCGAGCACGCGGTAGGCCTGTGCAAACCCTCCGGGGACGGCCTCGGCCTGCACGCTGCCGCGCGTCACGACGCCGTAGCGCTCCAGGAGCAGGCTCGCCGAGGCCGTCGCCCGCAGCGCGCCATCGGCAGACGGCTCGGGCAGCAGCGACCATCGTCCGCCGGCCATCGGCGCGCGCGGTGCGGCGGTGCGCGTGGCGGCCAGGGTCGTGGGGATGGAGGTCCCCCGGAACATGCGGGCGCGGGGAGCACGTCTCGCGGTGCGATGCGCCTGCGAGCCTCCGGCGAGCAGACCGCGAACGGGCGCGAAGGTGTCGTTGGTCACCCGTCCCGTCCAGGCGAGGTTCCAGAGCGCATCGATGACCGCCTGCTCGCTGGTCGCCTGCGTCATCGCTGCCAGCTGGCCGGCGAAGAACGCGCCGCCGGCGCGGAGGGCGTCGATGATGCGCTGCTCCGTGTCGGAGGGTGCCTCCGGGTCTTCCGCCGGGGTGAGGGTGAGGGCCACGGTGTCGGCGGGGTGAAGGGCGATCCACCCGTCGCGGCCGGGCAACGAGCCGTGACCCGACCAGACGACGTCGCCGGTCGAGGTGAGCTCGTCGAGCATCGCCGGTGTGTAGTCGCTCACCCGCAGCGGCAGGATCAACGACTCCCACGCGCTGGCGGGAAGCGGTACGCCCGCGAGCTGCTCGATGACGGCGAGGACGCCGTCGACACCCTCGAGCGGGCGTCCGCCGGCCGCGCCCGCGATGTGCTGCCAGGCGGGGAGGAAGCGGGCGTACGAGGCCGGCGTCACCGGTTCGACGGTGCCGCGGATCGCGGCGAGCGAGCGCAGGCGCAGACGTCGCAGCACCTCGCTGTCGCACCATTCCAGGTCGTCGATGCCGGCGCGGGAACCGCCCTCGTCGTCGGTCATCGATCGCGGGGCGGCCCCCTCGGGCAGGAAGAAGCCGCTCGCCACGCGCCCTTGCGACTCCAGCCGTTGCAGCGTCTGGCGGGCGACGGCGCCGCCGACGCCGAGCCGCCGTGCGACATCGGCCGTGCGGAACGGGCCGTGGGTGCGCGCGTAGCGCGCGACGAGGTCGGCGAGGGGGTCGGCGACGGGCTCGAGGAAGGCGAGCGGAATGCCGACGGGCAGCGCGGCGCCCAGAGCATCGCGGAGCCGCCCGGCGTCCTCGATGGCCGCGACCCGCTCGACACCGCCGACACTCACACGGATCGCCCGACGTGCCGCGACGAGCTGATCGAGGAATGCGGATGCCGCGCCGTGCGCGCCCGCGTCGCTCTCGGCATCCGTCGGGGACGGTGCCACACCCGCAGACGCGTCCTGCGACTGCGTGGTCGGTGGGGCCAGTCGCGCCGCGACCTCGATCGCGTCGAGCGGTCCGAGAAGGCGCAGCAGGTCGGCGACGCCCTCCAGCCCGCGCACGCGCCGCGACGGGTCCAGTCGCTGCGCCTCGCGCTCGAACTGCGCGATCACGGCCGGGTCGAGCAACTCCCGCATCTCGACCTTGCCGAGCAGCTCGCCGAGCAGGGCGGGGTCGACCGACAGAGCGGCCGCGCGACGCTCGGCGAGGGGCGAGTCGCCCTCGTACATGAAGGCGCCGACGTAGCCGAACAGCAGATCGCGGGCGAACGGCGAGGGGGTGCTCGTGGTGGTCTCGACCAGCCGGATCCGGCGGTCGCCGATGGAGCGGGCGATGCGCAGCAGCGCAGGGAGGTCGTAGACGTCCTGGAGGACTTCGCGCAGCGTCTCGAGGATGATCGGGAACGTCGGGTGGTTCTTGGCCACCTCCAGCAGCTGGGCCGACTTCTGGCGCTGCTGCCACAGCGGCGACCTCTTGTTCGGGTTCAGACGGGGCAGCAGCAGCGCGCGTGCGGCGCACTCGCGGAACCGGGAGGCGAACAGCGCCGAGCCGCCGACCTCGTCGGTGACGAGTTGTTCGAGCTCGTCCGGCTCGAAGACGAACAGTTCTGCGCCGGGCGGCTCGCTCTCGGCATCCGGCACCCGCGCGATGATGCCGTCGTCGCTGGCGACCGCCGAGCCCTCGACGCCCAGCCGCTCCCGGATGCGCGCATTGACGGCCAGCGCCCACGGGGCGTGGACATGCATGCCGTACGGGGAATGCAAGATGATCCGCCAGTCGCCGACCTCGTCGCGCGAGCGCTCGACGGTCAGCGTGCGGTCGGTCGGGAGGCTTCCGGTGGCCTCCTTCTGCTCGTCGAGATAGGCCAGCAGGTTGCCGATCGCGTTGTCGTCGAGGCCCGATTCCCGCAGACGCGCCGTCGCCTTCTCGGCATCCGCTCCCGCCACCTCACGCGAGAACCGGCCGAGGGCTTCGCCCAGCTCGGCGGGCCGGCCGAGCCCGTCGCCGTGCCAGAACGGCAGCTTTCCAGGCTGACCGAACGCGGGCAGGACGTTGACGCGGTCGTGCGTGATCTCCACGATGCGCCAGCTTGTGGTGCCGAGCGTGAACACGTCGTTCACGCGCGACTCGTAGACCATCTCCTCGTCGAGCTCGCCCACCCGGGCGTTTCGCGTCTCGCCGGCGACGAAGACGCCGAACAGGCCGCGGTCGGGGATCGTGCCGCCACTCGTCACGGCCACGCGCTGGGCACCGGGGCGCGCCGTGAGCGTGCCGTGATCGCGGTCCCAGACGACGCGGGGACGCAGCTCGGCGAACTCGTCGGACGGGTACTTGCCGGCCAGCAGGTCGAGCGTCGCTTCGTAGGCTGAGCGGGGCAGCGTGCGAAAGGGTGCCGAGCGCCGCACCGTCTCGAACCAGCCCTCGACGTCCACCGGCCCGACGGCGCACGCGGCGATCGTCTGCTGCGCGAGGATGTCGAGCGGATTCTGCGGCACGCTGATCGCCTCGATCTGGCCCGCGAGCATGCGTTCGGTGACCACCGCGGTGTGGAGGACATCGCCGCGGTGCTTGGGGAACAGTGCGGCCCGGCTCACCTCGCCCACCTGATGGCCCGCCCGTCCGACACGCTGGAGTCCCGAGGCGGCGGACGGCGGTGCCTCGACCTGGATCACCAGATCGACGTCGCCCATGTCGATGCCGAGCTCCAGCGAACTCGTCGCGACGACGCAGCGCAGGATGCCGCGCTTCAGTTCGTCTTCGACCTGGGCGCGCTGCTCCTTCGACACCGAGCCGTGGTGGGCCTTCGCCAGCTCCGGCGGGGCTCCGGCGCTCGCTCCCGCCTGGGCCATCGTGGCGGCCGGAACCGTCTGCGCGGGCAGATCGAGCCCGAGCCGCTCCGCGTAGATCTCGTTGAGGCGCCCCGTGAGGCGCTCCGCGAGACGCCGCGAGTTCGCGAACACGATCGTCGAGCGATGCGCCAGGACGCGGTCGACGATGGCCTCCTCCACGTGCGGCCAGACCGAGCCGGTGACCTCGGACGGCTGCGACGGCGTGAACCAGTCGCCGTCGCCCTCGGCATCCGCCGCCGCCTCCGCGTCGGAATCGGTCCGCTCCGGCGGTGGGGGAGGGTTGAGCATGTCGCTCATCGGCACCACGACGCGCAGATCGAACGCCTTCGTCGCACGCGGGGCGACGATCTCGACCGGCGCGGAGCCGCCGAGGAAGCGCGCCACCTCGTCGATGGGGCGCACGGTGGCCGAGAGCCCCACGCGTTGCGCGGGCGCGCGCTCGGGGTCGTCGCCGCGACGCAGCGCGTCGAGTCGTTCGAGGCTGACGGCCAAGTGAGCGCCGCGCTTGGTCGCCGCGACCGCGTGCACTTCGTCGACGATCACCGTGTGCACGTCGCGCAAGGTCGCCGCCGCCTGCGACGTGAGCATCAGATACAGCGACTCGGGCGTGGTGATGAGGATGTCGGGCGGGTCAGCGACGAGTCGGCGGCGATCGGCGGCCGGAGTGTCTCCCGAGCGCACGCCGACGGTGACCTCGGGGAGCGGGATGCCGAGGCGCCTCGCCGCCTGCCCGATTCCCACCAACGGCGAGCGGAGGTTGCGCTCGACGTCGACGCCGAGCGCCTTGAGCGGAGAGATGTAGAGGATGCGCGTGCCGGCAGCATCCTTCTTCCTCGCCGCCTTCTTCCGGGAGCCAGGGGGCTGCTGGGCGGCAGCGGGCCTCTTGGGCGCAGCGGGGTCTTCCGCCGCCTCGGACGCTCGCGGCGCCGGAGCCTTCTCACGGAAGACGCGGTCGATGGCCCAGAGGAACGCCGAGAGGGTCTTGCCCGAGCCGGTGGGAGCCACGACGAGGGCGTGCTTGCCGGCGGAGATCGCATCCCACGCCCCCGCCTGAGCGCTCGTGGGCTGGGCGAAGGCGCCGCGGAACCAGTCCTGGGTCGCAGGACCGAACCGCTCGAGCACATCGGCCATCGCTCCATCATCGCGCGGACCTCCGACAAGCGGGGTCGCGCTCGCGCGCGGCGAACACCGACGCGTCGGGGCGGCGGAGCGCGCCCGCCGCCCCGAGGACCGGATCAGCCGGACGCGACCTCGGTCAGCACCCCCTCCCGCAGCTCGAGCACGAGGTCGGGATCGATCCTCCCGAGGAAGCCGTCGTCGTGGCTGACCACGACGACGGCGCCGCGGAACGCCGACAGCGCGGCGACGAGCTGGTCAACCGTGTCGAGATCGAGGTTGTTCGTCGGCTCGTCGAGCACCAGCAGCTGCGGTGCCGGCTCGGCCATCACGAGGCATGCCAGCGCGAGGCGGAAGCGCTCACCGCCCGACAGCGCCGACACCGGGCGCAGCACCGTGGCCCCGCGGAGCAGGAACCGTGCGAGACGGTTGCGCAGCTCGACGTCGCCGACGCCGGGTGCGGCGCGGCGCAGGTTCTCCAGCGGCGTCGCCTCCTCCTCCAGCCGGTCGATCCGCTGCGACAGGTACCCGACGCGGTCGGTGTGGGCGGTCGCGTGTGCAGGACTCCGCCTGGGCGGGCCGTCCGGGCCCCCTGCACCGCCGCCGGCGCCGGTTGAGGCGGAGTTGTGCACGTCGTCGGGCTCGGAAGGGCCCGAGCGGCCCGCGACGAGCCGCTCCAGGAGGGTCGTCTTGCCCGCTCCGTTCGGACCGATCAGCGCGACCCGCTCCGGGCCCTGGACGATCCACGATCGCTCGCCGTCACCGATCGTCGCGATCCGCCGTCCCGCGGCGACTCCGGGGTCGGGGAGGTCGATGCGCACCGACTCGTCGTCGCGCACGCGACGTTCGGCGGCGTCGAGCGCCGCGCGCGCCTCCGTCTCCTTGTCGCGTGCCTCGACCCGAAGCCGCCCGGCCGACACCTGGGCAGCACGCTTCTTGCCGCCCATGATGATCTTCGGCTCACGCTTCTCGGCGTACGCCTTGTTCCCCATCGCCGTGCGGGTGGCCAGCACCTGCTCCTGGTGGATGCGGTCGCGCTTCTCGCGCCGCACCTGTTGGCGAGCGGCGGACTCGGCCTGCCGTGCGGCGGCCTGTTCCTCCTCATGGGCTGCGCGCCACGCGGAGTACGGACCGCCGAACGTCGTCAGCGCACTGCCGTAGAGCTCGGTCGTCTCGTCCATCTGCTCGAGCAGTGCCGTGTCGTGGCTCACGACGATGAGCGTGCCCCGCCAGCTCCGTACGAGCTCGTATACCCGCGCCCGCGCATCGCGGTCGAGATTGTTGGTGGGCTCGTCCAGCAGCGCGATGGGTGCACCGCGCAGCCGCACTCCGACCAGCGCCGCGAGCACGGCCTCGCCGCCGGAGAGTGCGTCCACCCGTCTGTCGAGCGCGTCGGCGGGCAGGCCCGCTTCGGCGAGCGCGGCCTGGGCGCGCGCCTCCACGTCCCAGTCGTCGCCGACGGCATCGAAGTGACGCTGGTCGACGTCGCCGGAGGCGATGGCGCGCACGGCATCCAGGGACGTGTCGACGCCCAGCAGAGCGGCGACGCGGGTGTCTTCGGGGACCCGCTGGGGCATCACATCGACGGTGCCGCTGCGAAAGACGGTGCCGGATGCCGGGACGCGGGTGCCCGCGATGAGGCCGAGCAGCGTGGACTTGCCGGCGCCGTTGCGTCCGATGAGTCCGGTGCGCACATCGGAGAAGGCTCCGGAGACGCTGTCGAGAGCGACGGTGCCGTCCGGCCAGGTGAAGGTGACGCGGTCGAGCACGACCGCGGGAGAAGCGTGGGGCATGGGTGCCTCCTGTCGGTGACGGGAACAGTGTCGGAGCGCGGGCGCGCACGACACCGTTCCCGGGACGACGGGAGAGGGTCGACGGCCGGCGCGGATAAGGATGCGCCGACGCGTCGAAGAACCCGGGTTCCGAAGAGGGACGGAGGGATCGACGGCTCAGCGCGCAATCACAGCGCGGCGTCGAAACCCTTCAACGGTCTTCCTCACGGTCGGGACAGGAACGCCGACAGCCTAACGCACCCGCCCTCCGAAGGCCACAGCCGGCTCAGCTCTCCGCGGCGGCGAGCTGCTTCTCGAGGAAGACGCGGACGTCGTCGAGCTCCTCCTGCGACACGCTGTGGGTCAGCCCGGCATAGACGCGACCGCTCAAGGTCGCGTGCTCCGGCAGCCACTGCACCGTGTGGGCCACCGCGGCCGGCGGAATGACCTCGTCGCGGGCACCCCGTCCCCAGAAGACCGGCGGGCGGCGTTCGGCGAGCGTCCCGTCGCCCGGAAGGGGGGTCGGGTCCGCATAGCCGGCGAGGTTCACGACGAACGCGAACCGTTCGGGGCGCAGGCGCAGGGCCTGCAGAGCGACCGCGGCGCCCTGGGAGAAACCGAGGATGCCGACCGTCTCGGCATCCGTCGTCCGATCGAGCCACGCGATCAGGGCGTCGGCGGCGTCCGTCACCGCGGTGCTCGAGCGTCCGTCGAGTCCCTCGATCGGGTACCACGACCAGCCGGGGGCGGGAAACGGCGGAGCCAACGGCGCGCGGACGGCGGCCAGCACGAACGCGTCGGGCAGGAACGGAGCGAGCCCGAACAGGTCGCGCTCGTCCGAGCCGTAGCCGTGCAGGAGCAGCAGCACGGGTCTGCCGCTTCGCGCCTCGGGGCCTTCGGACCAGAGGACGGCCCCGTCGTCGATCGCGATCGCGCTCATCACCCCATCCTCGCAGGAGGTGTCGACGCTCGCGTCGTCGCCCGGCCGACGCCGCGGACGCGCCATGGGCGGCGGTGCGGGTATACATGGAGGCATGGCCGTTCGCACCCCCGACCCTGATCCGAACGAACGCGACGACGACGGGACCCCTCGCGACCCGCTGCGCGGCTTCGGGGGAGGGGCCGGTCGTCCCGGGCACCCTCTCGGCGACGGCACGTTCGGCTCGCCGGCTCCGGAAAGCGCCGCAAACCCCGGCTGGTTGAGCGACGTCGAGCTCGCCGAGGCCCGTCGGCGGCTGCCGATCCTCTACGTCGAGGCGGTGCCGGTGCGCACGGACGGCGTGGGTGCGGTGACGCAGGTCGGCGTGCTGCTGAGGGCGACGCCGCTGGGGGAGATCACCCGGTCGATCGTGTCGGGGCGGGTGCGCTATGGCGAGACGGTGCGCGACGCCCTCTTCCGCCATCTCGAGAACGACCTCGGTCCGATGGCGTTCCCGCAGCTTCCGCCGCAACCGGTGCCGTTCACGGTGGCCGAGTACTTCCCCCTCCCCGGGGTCAGCGCCTTCCACGACGACCGTCAGCATGCGGTGTCGCTGGCGTTCGTCATCCCGGTCACCGGTACGTGCGAGCCGCGCCAGGATGCCCTGGAGGTCACGTGGATGACCCCCGAGGAGGCGTCGTCCGACGCTCTGGCCGCCGAGATGGAGGGCGGGCGCTCGACGCTCATCCGTCTGGCTCTCGCCAGCGTCGGCGCGCTGCGCTGACCGCCCCGCCGCCGAACCGACTCTCGAACCCAGGTGATCACCGTGCCCCGCAGTGAGATGCTCGTCGAGGTCGCCGGCGCGCTGCCGCTGGCGCTGCTGCTGTCGTTCGTGATCGCCTGGGTGCTGCGTCGCCTGTTCGGTGCCCGGCTCTCCCTGCCGCTGTCGGTCATGACGATCGTGTCGCTGCTGGGAGTGAGCCTGGGGCTCTTCCTGGCGGGGTGGTTCTTCGTCGGGCTGAGGCTGTGGATGCCGACCGCACTGCTGCTGGCGGCCGGCAGCAGCCTCGGGCTGTCGTTCCTCGTCGCCGGCGTGGCGGCGCTGCTGCGCCGCGACGGGGCCATCGACGTCGCCGCGCTCCTGGAGAAGGGCGAGAGCGACCGTGTCGAGTTCAAGGAGACCGCGCGCTGGAACGTCCGTGACGACAAGAAGGACGCGCGGATGGAGCAGGTGGTCGCGAAGACCGTCGCCGCCTTCCTCAACAGTTCCGGGGGAACACTGCTCATCGGCGTCGACGACGACGGCCGCGTGCATGGTCTCGATCGCGACTTCGCGACTCTCCGCACCCCCGACGCCGACCGGTTCGAGCTCTGGCTGCGCGACATGCTGACGGCGAGTCTCGGAAAGAACGCCGCTGCCATGCCGCGTATCCGTTTCGCCGAGGTCGACGGCGCCACGGTCTGCGCCGTACGCTGCCCGCGAGCGCCCGAGCCCGTCTTCGTCGCCCAGGGCGGCGGCACCGAGTTGTGGGTGCGGGTCGGCAACTCGACCCGCGCGTTCGGCGTCGACGAAGCCGTGACCTACGTCGCCCGGCACTTCCGGCCCACCCTCACCGATCTTCTGCTCGGGCGTCGCTGACGACGACACCGTCACGATCGGCTTCTCCGATATCATTCGCGTGCCGGCACGCCCGAGTCGGTGACATGCCGCCGCGCCCGCCGGGGCGGGCGCCGCTTCGGAGTGTTGCCATGACCGACCGCCACGAGTCCGACCAGTCCGCCTTCGACGACCTCATGTCGGGGTCGCACGAGTCCCGATCCGAAGGGGACGCGGCGTCGTTTCCCACCGTCTTCCGCGGCTACGACCGCGCCGCCGTGGATGCCGCGCTCGCGGCGTTGATGGCCGACGCTGACGCCCGCCGCGCCGACGCCGACGCGCTCACCCGTCAGCTCGAGACCGCGCAGCAGCAGGAGCACGAGCGCACCGACGAGCTCGCGCGGCTCCAGGCGCGCGTTGCGCAGCTGGAGAGCGACCTCGCGGTGCAGTCCGCGCGCGCCGACAACGCAGAGGACAAGGTGCAGACCCTCTCGGCGGAGTTCGTGAGCTCCGCCGCGGAGTCCTCCCACGAACGCGAGCGGTTCGAGGACGTGCTGCGGGTCGCGGAGGACCAGGCATCCGTGATCATCAAGAACGCGAGCGTGCAGGCAGAGCGTCTTCTCCAGGCCGCCCGCGAGGAGATCGCCGCGCAGCGCGCAGCGGCTCACGCCGATATCGAGACGGTGCGCGCCCAGGCGGCGACGGATGCCGCACAGGCGAGACTGACGATCGATACCGAGCTGACGGCGCACACCGCCCAGCTCGAGCGCGAAGCGGCGCACGCCGCCGAGAAGCTCGCCCAGGCCGAACAGGAGGCCGCTGCCATCCGCACCGAAGCTGAGAAGGGCGCCGCGGCCCTGCGTGCTCTCGTCTCGCGCGAGACGGAGCAGCTCCGCGCGGAGGCGGAGGACGCGGTGCGCGAGCAGCGCCTGCGCGCACTCGAGTTCGAGGAGGCCCTGAGCCGCCGGCAGGACGATGCCCAGCAGGAGTTCCTGATGCTGCACAACCAGGCCGTCGCGCACGCCGAGCGCATCACGCAGGACGCCAACGACCAGGTCGCCGCATCGCTGGAGCACGCGCAGCGCATCACGGCGAAGGCCGACGACTTCGACAAGCTCATGCGCGCCCAGGCTCAGCAGCACGAGGCCGACGCCCGGCTGCGGTCGCGCGAGATCCTGGATCGCGCGAGCGTCAAGGCGCAGAAGATCATCGACACCGTCACCGGGCATTCGCAGAGCGTGCTGCGCGACGCCGAAGACCGCGCGCGGGCGCTGCGCTGGCAGCAGCACCAGTTGACGAGCTTCATGTCCGAGGTCAAGGAGCTGCTGCGCACCGAGGCGGCGGCCGACGGCGCCGAGGCCGCGTCGGTACCCGGTGCCGAGGAGATCGACGACGATCACGCGCCGCAGTGATCGCCGATCGGTGACGTCGCGGGCCCGACGTAGGCTCGGAGCATGACCTCGATCGAGCCCCTCGTCTTCCCGACCGACGCCGACGGTTGGGCGGCATTCGCGTCCGGACGCCCCGCCGCCGCTGTCGCCCTCGTCGCCGATGTCGACGCCCGCCTCGTCGGCGCGGCGGACGAGATGGATGCCGCGACGCGCCTGGATCTGTGGAACGACGCCGACCTGGCGCTGCGTCAGGCCACGTGCGAGGCCTATCTCCTGAGTGAGGCGCACCCGGATGCCGAGGTGCGCCGCGTCGCGGAAGCCCAGGTGCAGGCGCTCGAGGCGCTCTCGGCATCCCGGCTTCTCGACGCGAAGCTCTTCGCCGCGTTCGAGACGCTGGCCGATGAGGATCTCGACGCCGACCAGGTGCGCCTGCTCGCCGAGGTGCGCCGCGACTTCCGCCGCGGGGGCGTCGCCCTTCCTCCGGACGACCGCGATCGCGTGCGCGTGCTCACCGACCGCGACACGGAGCTGAGCCTCGAGTTCTCGCGCAACATCCGCGACGGGCGTCGGGAGGTCCGTGTCGCACCCGAGGCTTTGGCGGGTCTGCCGCAGGACTTCATCGACGCGCATCCCGTGGACGACGACGGACTGATCGTGCTCACCACCGAATACACCGACCTCATGCCGGTGCGAGAATACGCGACCGACCGCGCGACCCGCGCGGCGCTCGTCGCGGCCTACAACGACCTCGCGTGGCCGGCGAACGACGCGGTGCTCGCCGAACTGCTGGCGGTCCGCGCCGAGCGGGCGCAGCTGCTCGGCTACCGAGACTGGGCTGACTACGAAACCGAGACCCGCATGATCGGCGCCGGACGCCCCGACGGCGGCAGTGCGGCGATCGCGGAGTTCCTCGCGCGTCTCGACGATGCGTCAGCCGCCGCCGCCGCGGGTGAGTACCCCGTGCTGCTCGAGCGGCTGCGACAGGACGACCCGTCGGCCACCGAGGTCACCATCGCCGACTTCTTCTACCTTCTCAGCACGCTGCGCCGTGAGCGTCACGACGTCGACGCCCAGCTGGTGCGCTCGTATTTCTCGTTCGACCGCGTGCTGCCGGGCGTGCTCGACACGACCGCGCGACTGCTGGACGTCCAGTACGTTCCCGTCGAGATTTCCGCCTGGCATGACGACGTGCGCTCCTACGACGTGATCCGCCGCGGCGCGCGGCTCGGACGCATCCACCTCGACCTGCATCCGCGCGACGGCAAGTACAACCACGCCGCGTGCTTCCCCCTCGCGCCCGGCGTGACGGGACGCGTGCTGCCCGAGGCGGTGCTGCTGTGCAACTTCGCGCGCGGGCTGATGACCCACGACGAGGTCGTCACGTTCTTCCACGAGTTCGGTCACCTCGTGCACGACATCCTCGGCGGCGCCCAGCGCTTCGTGCGCTTCTCGGGGGTCGCCACGGAGTGGGACTTCGTCGAGGCACCGAGTCAGCTGTTGGAGGAGTGGGCGTGGGATGTCGAGGTCCTCGCATCCTTCACGGCGAACGCCGACGGCGAGCCGATCCCGGCCGACCTCGTCGCCAAGATGCGCGTCGCCGACGGGTTCGGCCGGGCACTGGAGGTGCGCCGTCAGCTCGGTCACGCCAACGTCTCCTACCACCTGCACGTCGACCGTCCGGCCGACCTGCAGGCGGCCACCGAGCACTGGTACGCCTCGACGAGCCCCGTGCAGCCGCTGCGCGGGCTGCACTCGTACGCCGGATTCGGGCATCTCACGGGGTACGGCGCCTGCTACTACACGTACCAGTGGAGCCTCGTGATCGCGCGCGACCTGCTCTCGGGCTTCGGCGGCGACCTCATGGATGCCGAGGCGGCGACCCGCTACCGTCGTGAGATCCTCGAGCCCGGCGGCAGCCGGGACGCGACCGCGCTCGTCGAGGCTTTCCTGGGGCGGCCCTCCTCGTTCGACGCCTACCGCGAATGGCTCGCGGGCGCCTGACCGGCGGGGAGAGCGCGGGTCTCAGGTGAGGCGGGCGAGCTCCGCGATGAACGCGTCGACGTCGTCCTCGGACGTGTCGAAGGAGCACATCCAGCGGACTTCGTTCTTCGCCGCGTCCCAGTCGTAGAAGCGGAAGCTCTCACGGAGGGTGTCGGCGACACCGTCCGGCAGCACCGCGAACACGCCGTTGGCCTGCGTCGGCTGGCTGAACGACACCCCCGTGATCGATCCGTCGGCGATGCCCGCCTCGACGCCGGCACGAAGCCGCTGGGCCATCGCGTTGGCGTGGCGGGCATTGCGCAGGTACAGGTCTCCCTCGAGCAGTGCCACCAGCTGCGCGGAGATGAAGCGCATCTTCGACGCCAGCTGCATGTTGAGCTTGCGCAGGAACAGAAGTCCTTCCGCGGCATCCGGGTTCAGGACAATGACGGCCTCTCCGCCGAGCGCGCCGTTCTTCGTCCCACCGAAGCTCAGCACGTCGACGCCGACATCGGTCGTGAAGGCGCGCAGCGGCAGGTCGAGCGCCGCAGCCGCGTTGGAGATCCGGGCGCCGTCGAGGTGCAGGCGCATACCGCGCGCGTGCGCATGGTCGGCGAGGGCTGCGATCTCGTCGGGGTTGTAGAGGGTTCCGAGTTCGGACGACTGCGTGATCGAGACGACGAGCGGCTGCGCGCGGTGCTCGTCACCCCACCCCCAGGCCTCGCGATCGACGAGCTCGGGGGTGAGCTTGCCGTCGTCGGTGGGGACGTTCAGGATCTTGATCCCCGCCACGCGCTCCGGGGCACCGCCTTCGTCGACGTTGATGTGCGCGGTGGATGCCGCGATCACCGCCCCCCAGCGCGGGAGCATCGACTGCAGCCCGACGACGTTCGCGCCCGTTCCGTTGAAGACGGGGAACGCCTCGACGCCCGCACCGAAGTGGTGACGGAACACCTCCTGCAGTCGGGCCGTGTACGCATCCTCGCCGTACGCGATCTGGTGTCCGTGGTTGGCGGCGGCGATGGCCTCGAGGATCTCGGGGTGGACGCCCGAGTAGTTGTCGCTGGCGAAGCCGCGCACGGCGGTGTCGTGGAGAGTCGTCACGGACATCCAATCTAGTTCGACGCGCCGAGAGCGACGATCGTGTCGTTGACGGTGGCGGCGTCGAGGTCCCACAGACCGACGAAGGCACGGGCCAGCTCGTCCTCGAGACCCTCGAGCGCGCGGATGCGGAAGATGACGGATGCCGCGCTCTGCGGCATCGAGCGATCGCGCGCGTCCTTCGCGAACCCCTGCGCCATCGCCCGCGCCCACGTCTCCTCGGCCGCCTTGACGGCCGCGTAGTTCGCGCCGCCGGCCAGGGGACGCGCGACCGCCGTGGACGACACGATCGCCGCGCGTGCAGCGGCGGAGGCACGCAGATCGTCCCACCATGCTCTCGTGACGTGCCGCAGGGCGCTCAGTCCGCTCTCGAGATCTCGGTAATCGGCCTCGGTCTGGCCGCGCAGCCCTCCACCGCCGCGCCAGCCGCCGACGAGGTGCAGCAGCCCATCGAGGCGTACGCCGTCCGCCGCGAGCGTCGCCGCGAAGCGCGCGACCTCCGCTTCGTCGGCGAGGTCGCACACGACGGTGCGGGCGCCCAGTTCTCGGAGGGGGATCAGAGCGTCCGCCCGTCGCCCCACCGCGATGACGTTCGCCCCCGCCGCCACGAGCGCGCGTGCGGCGGCGTGCCCGCTCGCGCTCGTCGCACCGGCGATCATGACCGAGCGCCCGCGCACGCCGTCACCCATCGCGGCCCGTGATGCCCGTGGTCGAGGAGATGACGCTCTGCATCTTCTTGTCGAGCGCCTCGAAGAACATCGACAGCGGGAACTCGTCGTCCAGCACGGCGTCGGTGTAGCCCTTCGGGGCTCCGGCCAGCACGTCGTCGGGCAGACCGCGCGCCCAGAGCGACGCCGGGTGAGGGGTCACGACGCTGCTCACGAGCTCGTAGGCGGCGAGCCAGTGCGCGACCTTCGGTCGGTCGATCGACTCCCAGTACAGCCGGTCGATCGCATCGCTGAGGGCGATGACCGCCGCCGGCACCTCGTCCCAGTCGAGGGCGAGAGCGGTGTCGGTCCAGTGCAGCACGCCGCGCTGGTGCAGCCAGGCGAAGAGCAGCTGCCCGCCGAGACCGTCGTAGTTGCGCACCCGCGACCCGGTGATGGCGAATCGGAAGATCCGGTCGAAGAGCACCGCGTACGGGACGAGTCGCGCGTGATCGAGCATCTCCCGCTCGGCATCCGTCAGATCGTCGCCCTCATCGACGCGCGCGCTCAGCCGCGCGGCGATGCCGACGCACTCCCGGTACGCCGTCAGATCGCATCGCAGTTCCTCCAGCGTGTACAAGAAGTACGGCATGCGCTGCTTGATCATGAACGGGTCGAACGGCAGGTCCCCGCGCATGTGGCTGCGGTCGTGGATCAGGTCCCACATCACGAAGGTCTGCTCGGTCAAGCGCTGGTCGGCGAGCAGGCGCCTGACGCCCTCCGGCATATCGAGCTTCGTGATCTCGGATGCCGCGGCGACCACGCGTCGGAAACGCGCCGCTTCACGGTCCTGGAAGATCGCGCCCCAGGTGAACGCCGGGATCTCGCGCATGGCGACCGTCTCCGGGAACAGCACCGCCGAGTTCGTGTCGTAGCCGGACGTGAAGTCCAGCAGGCGGAGGGAGACGAACAGGCCGTTGGTGTAGGTCTGTTCGAGCTCGGCGATGAACCCCGGCCAGATCACCTCGCAGAGCACCGCCTCCAGGTGGCGGTCGCGGGAGCCGTTCTGCGTGTACATCGGAAAGACGACGAGATGGCGCAGGCCATCGACCCGATCGCGCTGCGGCTGGAAGGCGACCAAGGAGTCGAGGAAGTCGGGCGCGCCGAAACCGGAGTCCGCCCAGCGGTGCAGGTCGACCACGCACGCCGACAGATAATCGGCGTCGTGCGGGAACAGGGGCGCGAGAGTCTCGATCGCCTTCGCAACGACGGCGACCAGCGAGGTCGCCTGATCACGGTGAGCGGGGTCGGGCACCGCGCCGTCGGGTGCTTGCAGCGGCTGCAGTCGTGAGACGGCGTCCTTCAGGGCCAGCCAGGCCGGCTGCTGGGCGATCGGTCGGTCGTCTTCGACGAGCTGGGTGATCGGTCGGTCGTCTTCGACGACCTCGGGCTCTCCGATGACGGACTTCGCGGGAGTGAGAAGGGACATGGTGGGCACCTCCGATCGTTTGGCAGGAATATTTACGGCCTGAGTGGATTGCGTCAGATATTCTTCCATGTGTGGAAGATGATGTCGACCGTCGAATCGTTGCCGAGGTCTCCCGTGACGGGCGGATGACCCTGGCTGACCTGTCCGCCGCCGTCGGATTGTCGGTCTCGGCGGTGCAGGCGCGGCTCAAGCGCCTCGAGTCCCGCGAGGTCATCACCGGGTATCGTGCCCTCGTCGATGCCGATGCGGCCGGACGCCCCCTGGCCGCGTTCATCGAGATCACCCCGCTCGATCCCGCCCAGCCCGACAATGCGCCCGAGCTGCTCGAGCACCTCGACGCCATCGAGGCCTGCCACTCGATCGCCGGCGACGCCAGCTACATGCTCTTCGCCCGCGTCGCCTCGCCGCGCGCACTCGAAGAGCTCGTGCGCGACATCCGCCTCGCGGCCTCCGTCCGCACTCGCACCACCGTCGTCCTCCAGACGTTCTACGAGCACCGGCCGATCGTCCCGCTCGGCGCGTCCTAGCGCCGCCGGGCGCCGCCGACTGCAATACATCCCGCGATGGATGCCGCGACACGCGCCGTCGCGTAGCGTCGAAGCGTGTTCCGCACGCTCACCCGCACGCAGCTGACGGTCGACATCGTCGCCGCCGGCGTCTTCGCGATGTTCGCCGTGCTGGCCACCCTCGTCCCCTGGGACTCGGTGAGCTCGGGCGTGCTGCCGCCGCGCGTGGCGCTCGCCGTCGCGCTGGTTCTCACCGTGGTCTTCTCGGCCGCCGGCGCGATCCGCCGCCTCGCGCCGGAGCTGGCGCTCGCGGTCTGCTGGGTGGCCGCGATCATGCAGATGGCCAGCGGCCTGCCGCCCCTGCCGGCGAACGTCGTGATCTTCGGTGTGCTCTACACCACCGCCGCATACGGCGCCCGACGCACGTTCTGGTTCGGACTCGCCTCATCCCTGGTCGGTGCGTTCGCGATCGCCGCCTACATCGTCGTGGTGCCGCTCCTGCTCGGAGCGGGCACGCCGAACGGCATCGGCACGTACGTGTTCGCCAGCGTCGCCACCTTCGCCTCCGCCGCGTTCGCTCTGCTGCTGTCGTGGACGACCGGCGCGCTGGTGCGCACCACGCTGCGTGCGCGCGAGAACCGCCGCGCGCAAGAACTCGCCGAGGCGACGGCGATCGCCGAGGCCGAGCGCACCCGCATCGCCCGCGACATGCACGACGTCGTCGCCCACTCGCTCGCGGTCGTGATCGCTCAGGCCGACGGTGCGCGCTACGCGGCGGCATCCGACCCGGCCGTTGCCGCAGCGACTCTCGGCACCATCTCGGCCACGGCCCGCGCCGCGCTGTCCGACGTCCGGATGCTGCTGACGCAGCTGCGGCACACGCAGGCCGAAGGGCCACAGCCGACGCTCGCCGACCTGGAACAGCTCTATGCGCAGGTCCGCGCGGCGGGGGTCGCACTGCGCGTCGATGTCGACCCGATGCCGGCCGCCGAGGTGCCCTCGGCCGTGCAGCTCGCCGTCTTCCGCATCCTGCAGGAGGCGCTCACCAATGCGCTGCGCCACGGCGCACGCTCCGAGGTGAGCGTGCGGCTGGCGTGGCACCCTGGACGGGTGGAGCTGACCGTGAGCAATCCCATCGATCCGCCGTCGCCGCTTGCCGGCGCGCACGGCGACCGCGCAGACGGCGAGGCGCGCGGGCACGGGCTCATCGGCATGCGTGAGCGTGCACAACTCGTCGGCGGGAACCTCGAGGCGGCTCCCCGCGGGCGGGACTTCGTGGTGAGTGCCTCGCTGCCGATCGCCGCCGAAGCGATGACGCCGGGATCCCGCGTGCCCGGGCCGACGCTGCCGGGTTCGCACGTCCGGGAGGCGGCGCGGTGAGCGCGCCGATCCGTGTCGTCCTCATCGACGACCAGGCCCTCTTTCGCGCCGGCATCCGCATGGTCATCGATTCGCAGCCGGACCTGACCGTCGTCGGTGAAGCCGGAGACGGGGCGGAAGGCGTGCGGGTCGTCCGACAGACGCGCCCCGACGTCGTGCTCATGGACATCCGGATGCCGGTGATGGACGGCCTCGCTGCGACCGCGGAGCTGCTGTCCGATACGACGCTGGCGAGCGCACCCCCGCGGATCGTCATGCTCACGACCTTCGATCTCGACGAGGCGGCCGCGCGAGCCATTCGTCAGGGGGCGAGCGGCTTTCTCCTGAAGGACGCCGATCCGGAGTTCCTCCTCGCGGCCATCCGCACGGTGCAGTCGGGCTCGGCGGTCATCGCCGCCGCGGCCACGCGTGAGCTGTTCGCCCAGTTCTCGGCCCCTCTGCGTGCCGCACCGCCGGCGTTCGCCGAGCTCACCGACCGAGAGCGGGAGATCTTCGCCCTCGCCGCCCGCGGCCTCTCCAACGCCGAGATCGCCCAGCGCGAGTTCCTGTCCGAGGCCACGGTGAAGACACACATCAGCCGCGTGCTGGGAAAGCTCGGACTCCGTGACCGCGTGCAGCTGGTCGTCTTCGCGTTCGAGCACGGCTTGGCCTGAGAGCGCGTCGTCGCCGCATCATCCTTGCGATGTACGTCTCCGCGACGCGAGGCCGACGCGGGGCTGCAGACGCCCTCCGTAGCGTCGAGATCATGCAGATCACCACGACCGAACTCGGGCTCGCCGCTCGCGTGCAGAGCCTCACCAAGACCTACGGCGGCGGGGAGAGCGCGGTGCGTGCCCTCGACGGCGTCACCGTCGGCATCCGCCGCGGGGAGTTCACCGCCATCATGGGCCCCTCGGGCTCGGGCAAGTCGACGCTCATGCACATCATGGCCGGGCTGGACAGCGCCACCAGCGGTCGGGCGTGGATCGGCGACACCGAGATCACGGGTCTGTCCGACCTCGAGCTGACGATTCTTCGCCGGCGTCGGATCGGCTTCGTCTTCCAGGCGTTCAACCTCGTGCCGACCCTCGACGCGATCGGCAACATCATGCTGCCCTTCGACCTCGACGGACGGCGCCCGACGGCGCTGGAACGGGCTCGCATCGATGCCCTCATCGACACCCTGGGGCTGCGGGCACGCCTGCAGCACCGGCCGCACGAGCTGTCCGGCGGCCAACAGCAGCGCGTCGCCATCGCTCGCGCCCTCGCGACGGCGCCCGACCTCGTCTTCGCCGACGAACCGACCGGCAACCTCGACTCGCGCTCGAGCCGTGAGGTGCTCTCCCTTCTCGCCGCCGCCAGCCGGGATCACGGACAGTCCATTGCGATGGTGACGCACGACCCCGTGGCCGCTGCGCATGCCGATCGCGTGCTGTTCCTCGGTGACGGCCGTGTCGTCGCCGACAAGCCCGCGCAGACCGCTGAGCAGGTCGCGGCGTTCATGCTGGCCGCGGAGGTGAGGGCGTGAGCGCCCTGGTCGCCGATCGCGCCGCGCCGCCGACGAGGTCCTCCCGACGTGACGCGGCCAGAGGCGGGTGGCTGCGCGAGCGCGGCATGGGGGCGAGCATTCTCGTCGCCGCCATCTCCTCCGCGTTCGGCGTGCTGCTGCTGACCGCCACCGGCTACATCGCGACCTGGGCGCGCAGCGACCCGTACCTGGGCGACAGTGAGACGGTCGCGATCGTCCTCGGCATCCTGAGCGTCCTGCTGGTCGGCGTCGCCGTGTACGTCGCTGCGATCGTGACGGCCAACACTTTCGCGACCATCGTCGCCGGTCGCACCCGTCAGATCGCCCTGATGCGGCTGATCGGTGCGTCAGCGCGGGCGCAGCGCCGCGCGGTCGGCCGTCAGGGCTGGGGCGTCGGCGTCATCGGAGCCACCACGGGACTCGTCCTGGGAGCCGCCGTCGCTGCGGTTCTCGTCCGCGCCGCCGATGCCGTGCTGCACGTCACCGTCGGCTACGCCGTGCTGCAGCCGGTGCTGCTGGTCCCCGCCGCCGTCGTGGCGATCACCACCTGGGCCGGCGCCTGGAGCGGGTCGCGCCGCGTGCTGGCCGTGACGCCGCTGCAGGCGCTCGGGGGAGCCACACCGCGCACGCGCGACGAGACCCGTTCGCGCGGGCGTACGGCGGTCGCGGCCGGCCTCGGGGCCGTCGGCGCAGCCCTGCTCGCCACCGGCGTGGCCGTCGGGACCGCATCGCCGCTGGGCGTCATCGTCGCCTTCTTCGGGGGCGTGCTGTCCTTCACCGCTCTCGCGCTGGGCGCTGTGCTCGTCATGCCGCCGCTGCTGCGTCTCAGTGGCCGTGCCTTCGGACGGTCTGCGCCGGCGCGCCTGGCGGCCGAGAATGCGCTGCGCTACCCCGAGCGGGCCAGCCGGATGGCCATCGGCGTCGTGATGGGGGTGACGCTCGTCGTGATGTTCGCGGTCGCGAGCGCGTCGGTGAAGTCCCTGCTGACCGCGGCCGCCGACGGCGTTCCGCCTGCTGAGCTGAGCCGCGTGCTCGACACCTTTGCGGCGATCATGATGGGTCTCGTGGCGGTATCCGCGGTGATCGCCGCCGTCGGGCTCGTCAACCTTCTGACGATCGGCGTCGTCCAGCGCCGACGCGAGCTCGGTCTGCTGCGTGCGCTGGGGTTGTCGTCGGCGCAGGTGCGCACCGTGGTGCTGCTGGAGGCCGTGCACGTGACGGTTACGGCACTCGCGTTCGGTCTGGTGCTCGGCGTCGCCTACGGCTGGGTGGCGGTGCAGTCGCTGCTCGGGTCGGTCACGCTGCCGCCGTCGTTCTCGTCGCCGACGATCGTGGCTCCCGCCGTGCCGTGGATGCCGGTGCTCATCGTCGTGGCGGCGACGGCACTGCTGACTGCCGTCGCGACGGTCGTACCGACGCGGCTGGCGACACGGGTGAGCGCCGTGGAGGCCCTCGCCGAATGAGTCTCCGGGCGCATCGGGAGCGCCCGGACACCGGCCGCCGCGGTCACGGCTTCGACCGTGGCGGCCGGCTTTTCCGAAGGGTGGCGGTCAGCGCGTCGACGCGTCGCCGGGGACGCTCTGCACGGTGTCGGGGTCGTACGCCCAGGTCGGCGCCAGCGCCTTCAGCCGCGCGCCGCGCCACTGCCACGTCGCCCACAGCACGGGCCAGAGCGCGGCCGCCGCCGCACCGCCGATGACGAGTCGGTCGCGCCAAAGGGTTCGCGACGGATCGCCCGGTGCGGGGGAGACGGCCATCTGGTGGTCCCAGACATCGAGGGCCGCGAGAGGGCCGGTGAGCGGGATGCCGCTGTCGCGGAAGATGCGGACGGGACCGTTCGCATCGTCCATGTGACGCTCACTCACGTGGATCAGCTGCTGTCCGAGCGTGATCCGCCCGGCGATGCTCATGCGAACGGGAACGTCGGCGCCCGCCTCCAACCGCGACGGCAGCCCCTCTGCCGCCATCGGCACCAGTTGCACGAAGGGGCCGTACAGATCGGCCACCGCCCGCGGCGAGTGCAGCGCTCGCCACGCGGCATCCGCATCGCAGTCGAGGACGAGCTTCAGCATGATCCGCATGTGCCCAGTCTCGCATCCGCCTGCCCGTAGCCTGGAGACATGCCCTCCCCGTTCGATCAGTCCCGCTATCAGGTGCGCATGGAATGGGGGGTGTCGGGGCTCGAGCGCGCTGCGGCATCCGACATCGTGGTCGTCGTCGACGTGCTCCGATTCTCGAGTACGGTCGCGCGGCGTATCGCGGCGGGCGTCACCGTCGCCCTGGATGCCGACGCCCACGCCGTGTCGCTGAACGGCGCGGCCGTCGCAGCCCGTGCCGCCGACAGCGCAGCGGTGGTGTTTCTGGGGGCGCTCGTCAGCGCAGGTGCGGTGGCCGCCGCCGTCATGGCCGAGCAGCAGCGCCGCGCCGCGAGGACGAGCATCCTCGTCATCGCCGCCGGCGAGCTCTCATCCCGTGAGCCCGGCGCCGCTCTCCGCGTCGCGGTGGAAGACCTTCTCGGCGCCGGCGCGATCGTCGACGCCCTCGGAGCGCTCGGCATCGACCACACCTCTCCCGAAGCCGCGGCCGCCGGCGAAGCGTTCCGAGGCCTTCGTCCCGCGCTGCGGCACCTGCTCACCGCCAGCGGTTCGGGGCAGGAGCTCATCGACCAGGGCCTTCGCGACGACGTGCTCGCTGCCGCCCAGGTCGATACCGTGTCGTCGGCGCCGGTGCTGCGCGACGGCGTCTTCGTGCCGTACGCCTGAGGGTTCTCGCTGCACGCACGAGCCGGGCTCAGAGCGACGCGCCCACGCTCTCCCGCGGCGTCATCGCCGCCCGACGTGTGGCCGGCGAGATCTCGCGTCTCGTCCAGACGAAGAGGTAGCGGTCGTCGAAGGATGCCGAGCAGCGCGCGCACGAGGTCGGTCGGGTGGCGCGGCGATGGCGATAGGCGATGTGGCCGCGGGGGCAGATGCCGACCCAGGGCGCCAGCTCGGTGGCCGTCTCGCCGTGGTGGGTTGTGCCGCCGGTGTAGCCCAGCAGGCGCGCCGTGCGCTTCCACGCGCTGCCGTGCCCGGCTCGCGGACCGGCGAGCGCGTGCGCGACCTCGTGCAACAGCGTCTGCCGGTTGGTCTCGTCGTCGTAGCGGGCGGCGAGATACCGCGAGACGGTGATGCGCTGGCGCGTGTAGTCGCAGGCCCCCGCGCGCCGCTTCGCGTTGTCGAACGCGAACGTCCACGACGCGTCGAGATGCGTGCGGATGAGAGCCTCGGCCTCGCGCCGGACGACGTCCAGATCGGTCATGCGCACACGCTAGAAGGGATGTCCGACACTCAGCTCGCGACGGCCGTGCTGCGACGACGGTCGGCGGCTTCGATCGCCAGCAGCGTCGATTCGAGCTGCTCCTCGGGGGCACCCGCCTGCTGGCGCAGGAACAGCGCGCGCTTGAAGTCGGCGCGGGCGTCGGCGAACTCCTCGGCGTCGTAGCTCACCTTGCCGCGATGCTGGAAAGCGAACGCCGCCAGGGCGGCCCAGCCCTGGCCTTCGGCCTCTTCGGCGCACGTGGTGAGCTCCTGATGGGCCGCGGCGTAGGCTCCCCGCACCTGCAGCACGCTCGCGTGCAGGATCCGTGCGCGCAGGAGATCCTTGCGGGTCCCGCCCATCCGCGCCACCCGCACCGATTGCTCCGACACGACGAGGGACTCGTCCCACCGGCCGAGCACCTTCAGCAGCCACACCCGCTCGAGCAGAGCCGGAAGGCTGCGCTGGTCGCCCAGCTCGTCGAGGCGCTCCTGGCATTCGCGCGGGTCCACGATCTCGCGCAGCGTCTGCGGGTCGTATCCCTTGATGTAGCTCACGGGCGGGCCCCCTTCGTCGTGCGAACGCGCCCGGGTGAGGCGCACCCCTCCAGTGTGACCCGCGGCCGTCGGAGGGACGGCCTGTACACGCCGCCGGTGCCGATTCTCAGCGTTCGAACACGGATGCCGCGGGCTTCGGCGAGGCCGTCGCGTCGGCATCCGTCGCCACGCGAGCGCCGCGCACGAACTCGTCGAGCTCTGCGCCCTGTGCGACCTTCGCCGGGTGCGGGCCCGCGGCCATGAGTCGCGGCAGCCACGCGACCGGCAGGGGAGAGGGGGATGCCGCGATGACGAGGTTGCCGAAGCGGCGCCCCTTCAGGGTCTGCACCTCCGCGAGCACGATGACCTCGGGCAGCACCTCCCGGACCGTGGCCACCTCGCGGCGGGCGAAGGCGAGTCCCGCCCCGTCGGCGACGTTGACGAGGAGCACGCCGTCGGGAGCGAGGAGCCCGGCGAGGATGCGGAAGTACTCGACGGTGGTGAGGTGGGCGGGGGTCTGTGCCCCGGCGAACACGTCGGAGACCACGAGGTCGGCGGCGCCCTGCAGCCCCGCGGGAAGGCGACCGGCGACCTCGCGGGCGTCGCCGATGCGCACGCGCACCTGTGCGCCGCGCGGCAGCGGCAGCTGGGCGCGCACGAGGTCCACGAGCGGCTGTTCGAGCTCGATCACCTGCTGTCGCGAGCCGGGGCGCGTGTGCTCGACGTACCGGGGAAGGGTGAGCGCTCCCGCGCCGAGGTGGATCGCGGTGAGCGGCTGCCCCGGCATCCGGAGCCGGTCGATGACCGCGCCCATCCGGGCCACGTACTCGAAGTGCAGGTGCGCCGGGTCGTCGAGATCGACGTGCGACTGGGGTGTGCCGTCGACATCCAGTTCGAAGCCGCCCGCGTAGCGGCTCGGCACGACCCGTGCGATCGTGCCGTCCGACAGGCGCGCCTGCGGTTCGTCGTCCTCCACGTGCGCGCGAGCCATGCCTCCCACGGTACTCGCGCGCCCGCACCCGGCTCGTGGCGTGCGTAACTCCGCCTGGATCGGCGTTGCCGGGTGTGGGGGCCGCGGTCGGCGCGTGTGAGGCGGAGTTGTGCACGCCGCAGTCAGGTGACCGCAGGTTGACCGGCCGACCCCACCGACGGACGCCGGCCGCCGGTACGCTCGGATCGTGGCGGTCATCGATCTCAACGCCGATCTCGGCGAGACGGTCGGCGGGCTGCCCACGGCGGACGACGACGCCATGTTCGCGCTGATCTCGAGCGCGTCGATCGCGTGCGGGGGCCACGCCGGCGACATGGCCTCGATGCACGCCGCGGTCGAGCGCGCCGCCCGCACCGGCGTCGCGATCGGAGCGCACCCTTCCTACCCCGATCGCGCCGGCTTCGGACGGACGCCCCTCGCGATGAGCGCAGCCGATCTCCGCCGGAGCCTGGACGACCAGCTCGGCACCCTCGCCGCCGTCGGCGCCGACATCCGCTACGTCAAGCCCCACGGGGCGCTCTATCACGCCGTCCGCTCCGACGCCGCGCACGCCCGCGCGGTGGTGGATGCCGTGGCGGCGCTGGCCGCGGGGCTCGGCCGTGCCGTTCCGATCCTGGGTCTGGACGGCGCCATCGCCGACGATGCCTCGCGGGCCGGTGTCCCGTTCGTGCGCGAGGCGTTCCTCGATCGCGGCTACCTGCCCGACGGTGGGCTCGTGCCGCGGAGCGACCCCGGGGCGCTCCTGCACGACCCCGACGAGGTGGCTGCACGCGCGCTGCGACTGGCGCGCGACGGGGTCGTCGAAGCCGTCGACGGCAGCCTCGTCGCCACCGGTGCGGCATCACTCTGCGTCCACGGCGACTCACCGGGCGCCGTCGCCATGGCCCGTGCCGTGCGCGCGGCGCTGGATGCCGCGGGTGTCGACGTCGCCGCGCCATGGTGACGCACGGCGACGCGGTGATCGGCGGCGGCATCCGGGTGCGGCCCTTCGGCGAGCGCGCGCTGCTCGCGGAGGTGGACGACCTCGAGGCGGTTCTCGCGCTGCACGCCCGACTCGTGGCGACGCGGCGGCCCGGGATCGTCGATCTCGTGCCGGCGGCGCAGACGGTGCTCGTCGTCATCGACCCGACGGTGATGCCGCTCGCGTCGGCGCGGACGTGGGTGCTCTCGGCCCGCACGGCCGTCGCGCAGGGCGCACTCCCGCCGGCTCGCACCGTCGAGGTCCCCGTCGTCTACGACGGCGAGGACCTCCATGCGCTCGCCGCCGAGCTCGGCATCGGCGTCGCGCAGCTGACCGCGCGCCACGCGGCGGCCGACTGGACGGTCGCCTTCACGGGGTTCGCGCCCGGTTTCGGCTACCTCGTGAGCGCCGACTGGCCTTTCGACGTGCCGCGGAGGGCGCGTCCGCGGCCACGGGTGCCGGCCGGCGCCGTCGCGCTCGCGGGACGTTTCTCGGGGGCGTATCCGCGCTCGACGCCCGGCGGTTGGCAGCTGATCGGCACGACACCCGCGGTGCTGTTCGACCCCGATGCCGCATCCCCCGCGCTCCTTCGGCCCGGCGACCATGTGCGCTTCGTTCCGACGGCGCCGTCGGCGGCGGGGCGCCCGGTCGGCGTTGACATCCCGGCCGCCGCCCCTCGCGCCGTGTCGCCGTCGTCGCGCGCCCGCGACGGCATCGTGGTGCGCGCGCCGGGGCCAGCGGCGACGGTACAGGACCAGGGGCGGCGCGGCGTGCTCGCCGACGGCGTCGCGCTGTCCGGGGCGGCCGACCGGGCGGCGCTGCGGGTCGCCAACCGGCTCGTCGGCACCGCGGCCACCGCGGCCGGCGTCGAGATCACGATGGGCGGGTTCCGTGCGGTGCGGGATGCCGCGGCATCCGCGGAGGACCTCTGGTTCGCCCTCGCGGGTGCGTGGGGCACGATGCGTCTCGACGGCCGGCCGCTCGACCCCTACGTCGCCCACCCCTGGCCTGTGGGCGCGGAGCTGGAGATCGACACCTTCACGCACGGTGTGCGCGCCTACCTCGCGGTCCGCGGCGGCGTGGCCGTGCGCTCACTTCTCGGCTCGAGGGCGACGGACACCCTCGCGGGGCTCGGCCCGGCGCCGCTCGCGGCGGGCGATGTGCTCGGCGTGGGAGGCGACGTCGCCGGGCCGGTTCCCGCCGTCGATCTGCGGCCCTGGAGTCCGCCCGCCGCCGAACTCGACATCGCGCTGGCGCCGGGCCCGCGCGCCGACCGGTTCGCCACGGTGGAGCCGTTGTTCGCGGAGGTCTGGACGGTGTCCACACAGGCCGATCGGGTGGGCATCCGCCTGGAGGGGCCGACGCTGGAGCGCGCCGATGTCTCGGAGCTGGCGAGCGAGGGCATGCTGCCCGGTGCGATCCAGGTGCCGCCGGACGGACATCCCGTCATCCTCGGCCCGGACGGCCCGGTCACCGGCGGCTACCCGGTCGTCGCCGTGGTCACGGATGCCGATCGCGATCTCCTCGGTCAGGCGCGGCCGGGCACGCGCCTGCGCTTTCGCCACGCCGGCGCGGCGTCGTCCGGTCCCTCCTGAGAGCGCGTCCGCGCGTTTATACCGCAGCCGGGGAAGCTCGTCAAGAATCGACTGGACATGGCGCGTCGTGCGGACTATAGTGGGTAGTTGCGCTCCCTTCCCCCATGCCCTCATATGGTGGTCGGCTTGTGCCTGCGTTGACAATGTGCCCCGGATCATGGGGGCGCTCGCGCAGGAGTGGAACGGAGCACTCCACCTGACGACAAGGAAACCAGCCCCTGCCCGGGCTCATGGAGGTAATCCCCTTGGCTGCTGCGCGCAACGCAACCAATTCCACCACCACCCCCAAGAACGGCCGCGGCGCTTCGCGCCTGTCGTTCGCCAAGATCTCCGACACGCTGACGGTCCCCGACCTTCTCGCGCTGCAGACGGAGTCCTTCGACTGGCTCGTCGGCAACGACGCCTGGAAGGCCCGTGTCGCAGAGGCGAAGGCCGCCGGTCGCACCGATGTGCCCGAGACCAGCGGCCTCGAGGAGATCTTCGAGGAGATCTCGCCCATCGAGGACCTCGGCGAGACGATGCAGCTGAGCTTCACGAACCCCTACCTCGAGCCGGAGAAGTACTCGATCGAGGAGTGCAAGGAGCGCGGCAAGACCTACGCCGCCCCGCTGTACGTCGAGGCCGAGTTCATGAACCACCTCACGGGTGAGATCAAGACGCAGACGGTCTTCATGGGCGACTTCCCCCTGCAGACCGGCAAGGGCACGTTCATCATCAACGGCACCGAGCGCGTCGTCGTCTCGCAGCTGGTGCGTAGCCCCGGTGTCTACTTCGACAAGACGCCCGACAAGACCAGCGACAAGGACATCGTCTCGGCCCGTGTCATCCCCAGCCGCGGCGCCTGGCTCGAGTTCGAGATCGACAAGCGCGACCAGGTCGGCGTGCGCATCGACCGCAAGCGCAAGCAGTCCGTCACCGTGTTCCTGAAGGCGCTCGGTCTGTCCAGTGAGGACATCCTCGCCGAGTTCGCCGGCTACGAGTCGATCGCCGACACGCTGAGCAAGGACACGATCCTCACCAAGGAGGACGCGCTCCGCGACATCTACCGCAAGCTCCGTCCGGGCGAGCAGGTCGCCGCCGAGGCCGCCCGCGCGCTGCTGGACAACTTCTACTTCAACCCGAAGCGCTACGACCTCGCGAAGGTCGGCCGGTACAAGATCAACCAGAAGCTCGGCCTCGACAAGCCGCTGAGCGACTCGGTGCTCACCGTCGACGACATCGTCGCCACGATCAAGTACCTGGTCGCCTTGCACAACGGCGACGCGACCATCCCGGGCGTGCGAGCAGGCCAGCCCGCCGAGATCCGCCTGGACGTCGACGACATCGACAACTTCGGCAACCGTCGCATCCGCGCCGTCGGCGAGCTCATCCAGAACCAGGTCCGCACCGGTCTGTCGCGCATGGAGCGCGTCGTCCGCGAGCGCATGACCACGCAGGACATCGAGGCGATCACGCCGCAGACCCTGATCAACGTCCGTCCCGTCGTGGCGGCGATCAAGGAGTTCTTCGGCACGTCGCAGCTGTCGCAGTTCATGGACCAGAACAACCCGCTCGCGGGTCTGACCCACAAGCGCCGCCTGTCGGCCCTGGGCCCCGGCGGTCTGTCGCGTGAGCGCGCGGGCGTCGAGGTCCGCGACGTCCACCCGTCGCACTACGGCCGCATGTGCCCGATCGAGACGCCGGAAGGCCCGAACATCGGTCTGATCGGCTCGCTCGCCTCCTTCGCCCGCATCAACGCGTTCGGCTTCATCGAGACGCCGTACCGCCGTGTGGTCGACGGCAAGGTCACCGACGAGATCGACTACCTCACGGCATCCGAGGAGAACGACTACATCGTCGCTCAGGCCGGTGTCGAGCTGACCGCCGACGGCAAGTTCGCCAACGAGCGCGTGCTCGCCCGCCGCGGTCAGGGTGGCGAGGTCGACCTCTTCCACGCCGACGAGATCGGCTACATGGACGTCTCGCCGCGCCAGATGGTGTCGGTCGGCACCTCTCTCATCCCGTTCCTCGAGCACGACGACGCCAACCGCGCCCTCATGGGTGCGAACATGCAGCGTCAGGCCGTGCCGCTGCTGCGCAGCGACTCGCCGTTCGTCGGAACCGGCATGGAGGGCTACGCCGCCATCGACGCCGGTGACGTCATCACCGCCGACAAGGCCGGTGTCGTCATGGAGGTCTCCGCCGACGTCGTCACCGTGCAGCTGGACGAAGGCGGCACGAAGGACTACTTCCTGCGCAAGTTCGACCGCTCCAACCAGGGCAACTCCTACAACCAGCGCGTCATCGTCTCGGCGGGCGACCGGGTCGAGGTCGGCGAGGTCATCGCCGACGGCCCCGCCACCGAGAACGGCGAGCTGGCGATCGGAAAGAACCTGCTCGTCGCGTTCATGACGTGGGAGGGCCACAACTTCGAGGACGCCATCATCCTCAGCCAGGACCTCGTCAAGAACGACACCCTCTCCTCGATCCACATCGAGGAGTACGAGGTGGATGCCCGCGACACGAAGCTCGGCAAGGAGGAGATCACCCGCGACCTCCCCAACGTCAGCCCCGACCTGCTGAAGGACCTCGATGAGCGCGGCATCGTCCGCATCGGCGCCGAGGTGCGCCCCGGCGACATCCTCGTCGGCAAGGTCACACCCAAGGGTGAGACCGAGCTGAGCGCCGAGGAGCGCCTGCTGCGCGCGATCTTCAACGAGAAGAGCCGCGAAGTCCGTGACACCTCGCTGAAGGTGCCCCACGGCGAGCAGGGCACGATCATCGCCGTCAAGGAGTTCAACGCCGAGGACGGCGACGACGAGCTCGGCTCGGGCGTCAACCGCCGCGTCGTGGTCTACATCGCCCAGAAGCGCAAGATCACCGAGGGTGACAAGCTCGCCGGCCGCCACGGCAACAAGGGCGTCATCGCGAAGATCCTCCCCGTCGAGGACATGCCGTTCCTCGCGGACGGCACGCCGGTCGACGTCGTGCTCAACCCGCTCGGCATCCCGGGTCGAATGAACTTCGGCCAGGTGCTGGAGACTCACCTCGGGTGGATCGCCAAGCAGGGCTGGAAGGTCGAAGGCACCCCCGAGTGGGCCGTGCACCTGCCGGAGGAGGCCCGCGAGGCCGCTCCCGGCACGAAGGTCGCGACTCCGGTGTTCGACGGTGCGCACGAGGCGGAGATCGCAGGCCTGCTCGACTCGACGCTGCCCAACCGCGACGGCGAGCGTCTCATCGACAGCTCGGGCAAGACGACGCTGTTCGACGGTCGCTCCGGCGAGCCGTTCCCGGCGCCCATCTCGGTCGGCTACATGTACATCCTGAAGCTGCACCACCTCGTGGACGACAAGATCCACGCGCGTTCGACCGGCCCCTACTCGATGATCACCCAGCAGCCGCTCGGTGGTAAGGCGCAGTTCGGCGGCCAGCGCTTCGGTGAGATGGAGGTGTGGGCCCTCGAGGCCTACGGTGCCGCGTACGCGCTCCAGGAGCTCCTGACGATCAAGTCCGACGACATCGTCGGCCGCGTGAAGGTCTACGAGGCCATCGTCAAGGGCGAGAACATCCAGGAGCCCGGCATCCCCGAGTCGTTCAAGGTGCTCATGAAGGAGATGCAGTCGCTCTGCCTGAACGTCGAGGTGCTCTCGGCCGATGGCACGCCCGTCAACCTCCGAGACACGGATGACGAGGCCTTCCGCGCAGCGGAGGAGCTCGGCATCAACATCTCCAGCCGCTTCGAGTCCTCGTCGATCGACGAGATCTGACCCGCGGCCTGATTTCGAAACTTTTCTGAGACACAGGAGAACCAGTGCTCGAGTCCACCACTTTCGATCAGCTTCGTATCGGCCTGGCCACCGCTGACGACATCCGTCGTTGGTCGTTTGGCGAGGTCAAGAAGCCCGAGACCATCAACTACCGCACGCTCAAGCCCGAGAAGGACGGTCTGTTCGGCGAGCAGATCTTCGGCCCCTCGCGCGACTGGGAGTGCGCCTGCGGCAAGTACAAGCGCGTCCGCTTCAAGGGCATCGTCTGCGAGCGCTGCGGCGTCGAGGTCACCAAGAGCTCGGTGCGCCGTGAGCGCATGGGCCACATCGAGCTCGCCGCCCCCGTCACCCACATCTGGTACTTCAAGGGCGTGCCCTCGCGCCTCGGCTACCTGCTCGACATGGCGCCGAAGGACCTCGAGAAGGTCATCTACTTCGCCGCGTACATGGTGATCTCGGTCGACGAGGACGCCCGCCACCGCGACATGCCGACCCACGAGGCGAACCTGCGCCTGGAGATCAAGAACCTCGGCGACCGCCGCGACGCCCGCGTGGCGACGCGTCTGGCCAAGCTGGAGGAGGAGCTCGCGGCCCTCGAGGCCGAGGGTGCCAAGGCCGACCAGAAGAAGAAGGTCAAGGACGCCGCCGAGAAGGAGATGGCGTCCATCCGCAAGAACGCGGACGACCAGGTCGCCAAGCTCGAGCGCATGTGGGACGAGTTCCGCGGTCTCGAGGTCGGTCAGCTCAAGCAGGAGGACGACGTCTTCCACGAGCTGCAGGACCGCTTCGGTCAGTACTTCGAGGCCTACATGGGCGCGGAGTCGATCCAGCGTCGTCTGCAGGCCTTCGACCTGGCCGCCGAGGCCGAGTCGCTGCACCTGCAGATCTCCGAGGGCAAGGGCCAGCGCAAGATCCGCGCGATCAAGCGCCTCAAGGTCGTCAACTCGTTCCTGCAGACGGGCATGAGCCCGGCATCCATGGTCCTCGACGTCGTCCCGGTGATCCCGCCGGAGCTGCGCCCGATGGTCCAGCTCGACGGTGGCCGTTTCGCCACCAGCGACCTGAACGACCTCTACCGTCGCGTGATCAACCGCAACAACCGTCTTCGTCGCCTGATCGACCTCGGCGCCCCCGAGATCATCGTCAACAACGAGAAGCGGATGCTGCAGGAGGCCGTCGACGCGCTGTTCGACAACGGGCGCCGCGGTCGTCCCGTCACCGGTACCGGCAACCGTGCTCTGAAGTCGCTGTCCGACATGCTCAAGGGCAAGCAGGGCCGCTTCCGTCAGAACCTGCTCGGTAAGCGCGTGGACTACTCGGGCCGTTCGGTCATCATCGTCGGCCCGCAGCTCAAGCTCCACCAGTGCGGTCTGCCCAAGCAGATGGCCCTCGAGCTGTTCAAGCCGTTCGTGATCAAGCGCCTGATCGACCTCGGTCACTCGCAGAACATCAAGGCCGCCAAGCGCGCCGTCGAGCGCACCCGTCCCGAGGTCTGGGACGTGCTCGAGGAGATCATCCGCGAGCGTCCGGTGCTGCTCAACCGCGCCCCCACGCTGCACCGCCTCGGCATCCAGGCCTTCGAGCCTCAGCTCGTCGAGGGCAAGGCCATCCAGCTGCACCCGCTCGTGTGCGCGGCGTTCAACGCCGACTTCGACGGTGACCAGATGGCCGTGCACCTGCCGCTGTCGGTCGAGGCTCAGGCCGAGGCCCGCGTGCTCATGCTCGCGTCGAACAACATCCTCAAGCCCTCCGACGGCCGTCCGGTCACCCTGCCTTCGCAGGACATGATCATCGGCCTGCACCACCTGACCACGGTCATCGAGGGCGCCAAGGGCGAGGGCCGGGTGTTCGGCTCGGTCGGCGAGGCCATCCTGGCCAAGGACGAGGGGACCCTCGACCTGCAGGCGAAGGTGCGCATCCGCATCCCCGGTCTGACCTTCCTCGAGGGCGAAGCGCCCGAGGGCTACGAGCGCCACGGTCTCGTGGACGCCTCGCTCGGCCAGGCGATCTTCAACGACACGCTCCCTAAGGGCTACCCGTTCGTTCGCGAGCAGGCCGACAAGGGCAAGCTGTCGCAGATCGTCAACAAGCTGGCCGAGGAGTACCCCAAGGTCGAGGTCGCGGCGTCGCTGGACCGCATCAAGGATGCCGGCTTCTACTGGGCCACGCGTTCGGGTGTCACGGTCGCGCTCAGCGACATCCTGACCCCGCCGAACAAGGGCGAGATCATCGCCAAGTACGAGAAGCAGGCGCAGAAGGTCCAGGGCCAGTTCGAGAAGGGTCTCGTGACCGACGCCGAGCGTCGTCAGGAGCAGATCAAGATCTGGACCGAGGCCACCGACGAGGTGCAGGCCGCGATGAAGGCCAACTTCCCGGCCGACAACACCATCAACCGCATGGTGAGCTCGGGCGCCCGTGGTAACTGGCTGCAGATCCGTAACATCGCCGGTATCCGAGGCCTGGTCAACAACACCAAGGGTGAGATCATGCCCCGCCCGATCATCTCCTCGTACCGCGAGGGGCTGTCGGTCGCGGAGTACTTCACCGCGACGCACGGTGCCCGTAAGGGTCTGGCCGACACGGCTCTGCGTACCGCAGACTCGGGTTACCTGACGCGCCGCCTCGTGGACGTCTCGCAGGACGTCATCATCCGTGAGGACGACTGCGGCACCTCCAAGGGCCTCGAGTTCACGATCGCCGCTCCCGGTGCCGACGGCACCCTCGTGCGCGACGCGAACGTGGAGAACTCCGTGTTCGCCCGCACGCTCGCGGCCGAGGTGGTCGCACCGTCCGGCGAGATCGTCGCCGAGGCCGGAGACGACGTGGGTGACGTGCTCATCGACAAGCTCGTGGCCGCCGGTGTCGAGACCATCAAGGTGCGCTCCGTGCTCACGTGTGACTCGGCCGTCGGTGTCTGCGCAAAGTGCTACGGCCGTTCGCTCGCGACCGGCAAGCTGGTCGACATCGGTGAGGCCGTCGGCATCATCGCCGCCCAGTCGATCGGTGAGCCCGGCACGCAGCTGACGATGCGTACCTTCCACACCGGTGGTTCCGCGTCGGCCGACGACATCACGCAGGGTCTGCCCCGCGTGCAGGAGCTGTTCGAGGCGCGTACCCCCAAGGGTGCGTCCCCGATCGCCGAAGCCGACGGTGTCATCAAGATCGACGAGACCGACAAGGCCAAGAAGGTCATCCTGACGCCCGACAACGGCGACGAGCCGCACGTCTACCCCGTCCTGAAGCGCGCGACGCTCCTGGTCGAGGACGGCCAGCGCGTCACGGTCGGCCAGCCGATCCTGGTGGGCACGCTCGACCCCAAGGAGGTCATGCGCGTCATGGGCGCCCGTGAGGTGCAGAAGTACCTCGTCAACGGCGTGCAGGGCGTCTACCGCTCGCAGGGTGTGCCGATCCACGACAAGCACATCGAGGTCATCGTGCGCCAGATGCTGCGGAAGGTCACCGTGGTCGACCACGCCGACACGACGCTGCTTCCGGGTGAGCTGGTCGACTTCAAGCGCTACCAGCAGATCAACCGCGAGGCCGTCGCCGAGGGCAAGCGCCCGGCGTCGGGTCGTCCGGAGCTGATGGGTATCACGAAGGCGTCGCTCGCGACGGAGTCGTGGCTGTCGGCGGCATCGTTCCAGGAGACCACCCGCGTCCTGACGCAGGCGGCCATGGAGGGTAAGAGCGACCCGCTCGTCGGCCTCAAGGAGAACGTCATCATCGGAAAGCTCATCCCCGCCGGCACCGGCCTTGCGAAGTACCGCAACGTCGTGGTCGAGGCGACGGAGGAGGCCAAGAGCGAGCGGTACCCCAACCGCATCTTCGCCTCGGACGGCGCGTACAGCGACGCCGACCTGAGCTACGTCGACTTCGACAGCTTCTCGACGGACGACTTCACGCCCGGCACCTACAACTGATCGAGGCCAAAGGGCCCCGGGGACACACGTCCCCGGGGCCCTTTCCCATTCCCGCGAGCCGCCACGTTCCGCGCGAGCCGCCATGATCTGGCGCGCCGGAACATGGCGGCTCGGGCAGATCTTGGCGGCTCGCGGGAGGGCGCGGCGGGTGCGTGGGGGCGCGGAGATAGCCTGAGCGCATGGCTCGGGTCGGAGGAAGAAACGCGGCGTTCGCGTGGGTCGTCGGTGTCGCGAGTGCGGCGACCGTCGGCGTGCTGGCGTTCCTCGCGATTCCGATGATCCCGGCATCCGTGTCGTGGCTCGGCGAGGCGGTCGGACGCCCGTCGACCTCGACACCGGCCGCGGACGCGACGGGGGAGGCGGGGCCCATCGGGGGCGCGGCGCCGACCCGCTGCGCCGATCTCTACGACGCGGCTCTGGACGCGACGCTCACCTTCGCGCCCGGGGCTGCCGGGCTGGCGGCATCGTCGGACGCTCCGACCACCACCGCGACGCAGCTGGTCGACGCGCTGCGACCGCAGGTCGTGTTCACGTGTGCATGGCGCGCCGACGCCGGCACCGTGACCACGACGCTCGCGGATGTGCCGACGGATGCCGGGCCCATCGCCGCCGCGGCGCTGCCCGCGGCGGGGTTCACCTGTTCATCGCAGGGCGAGCGCACACGCTGCACGCGCACCGACGGCGACCTGACGGAGACGATCGAAGCCGGTGGGGGCCGGTGGCTGTCGACGAGCGAGCGCGGCTGGCACCCCTCGGACTACGTGAGCCGCATCGCGAAGCGCGTCTGGGGCTGACCGCGCACCGCTACCGCGTCGCCGAGGGGCTGGGTGTCGGCGCCGGCGTTCTCGGCACCGACCCGGCGGGCGGCCAGAGCGCGTCGATGATGGCGTCGGTGTAGCCGGCGGGGGCGAGATTCGAGTACTGGGTGTCGACGATGACACCGTCGCGGTAGAAGAGGGTGCGCCCCTCCTGCACCGGGAGGGTCGCGGACTGCCAGGTCTTCTCGCAGCGGATGCCGCCGTGCGGCTCGTAGCACGTGTAGCCGTCGTTGCCGAGGGCGTAGAGCGCATCGCGTGCCGGCTGGTCGGGGGCGTACCCGATGAGGGTCACGAGGCGAGTGCCGACCGCGCCCGGCTCGCCCCAGACGCACACGCGCGTGCTGTCGCTGCGGATGCCGCCGCCCATCCCGTCGGCGTTCAGCGGCACGCCGTCGAGCTCCTGCAGGACGCTCGCGGTCAGGATGTCGCGGCACCCCTGCGGCAGGTTCGAGGGCAGCGGCGTCGTCGAGGTGGCCGGGCCCATCGGGAACGGCGCGAGCGTCATCACCGGTGTCGGCGCCGCAGACGACGCCCCCGACGTCGCGCTCGTCGTGCCACCGTCGGGAGTGCCGGCGCAGGCTGTCAGCGCGAAAGCCGCGAGCAGCGCGAGCCCGAGGGCGGCGAGTCGGCGTGAGGTCATGGCCTCACGATAAGCGGCGCGCGCGGCACGGGCGTCGAGACACGTCGGCATGCCTCCCCGTCGGCGCGCCGGCCCGGCGTTACGCTCGCTGTGCGGCGGCACACGTCCCGCGTGAGGAGCACACGCCATGAGCGACCCCAAGTACGGCGAACCGATCGAGGAGCACCCTCCGGTCGAGACCACGTCGGTCGACGAGGCCGTCGCGAGTGCCCATGCGGGGCTCGCCGACGCCGAGGCCGCCTCTCGCGAGGCCGCCGTCGATGCGCCCTCGAGGGCGGATGCCGAGGCCGCCGACGCTGTCCACACGTCCGCATCGGCCGCGTCCGAGCAGGCGCCGCAGCCCGTGGTCGCCGAGCCGGCCCGCGCGGAGTCGACGCCCGCCACGCACACGGAACCGGTCTACGGATCCTCCTTCGCCGACGATCCGGTCGACGAGACGTACGTTCCGGGCGCCTATTCGTCTTCTGCGGAGACCGTCGTCGTCGCGGAGCCGGTCGTGCCGGTCGTCCCGGCCGCGGCCCCCGCCCCGCAGCCGATCTTCGTCCAGGCTCCCGAGCCGCCGCGTCTGCGCGGCAACCGCGGCGCCGCGGGCGCGATCGGCCTGCTGGCGACGCTGGCCTTCGGCATCCTGTACCTGGGCGCCGCGCTCGGCCTGCAGGCCATCCGGGGTGAGGTGACGGGTGCCAACGTGGGCACCGCCGCGCTGGCTGCGGTGCAGTCGTGGTGGCTGTGGGTGCCGGTCGTCGTCTTCTTCATCGGCTTCTGGCTGCTCGGCGCCATCATCAACCGCGGACGCTGGGGACACTGGGTCATCTTCGGCCTGCTCGTCGGCGTCGTCGCCTACGCGGGTCACCTCCTCGGCCAGCTCTTCCAGGCGCCGTTCTGGACGCTCACCGCGCGGCAGGGTGCCGACCTCGTTCAGGGGCAGCTGCTCGCCCCGCTCGCGATCGTGGCCTTCGTGCTCGGCCGTGAGCTCACGATCTGGTTCGGCGCGTGGGTGGCGGCACGCGGCAAGCGCGTCACCGAGCTGAACGACGAGGCGCAGCGCGAGTACGAGCGCACGCTCGAGGCGGGCCCGAGGCTGCACCAGAGCTGATGACCGATCCGCGCGGACGCGGTGGCGCAGGCGGACTCGCTCCGCCGGTGGCCACCGCGTTCGCCGTTGCGGGATTCTTCGCCCTGGTCATCGCGGGATTCGGCATGCTCAGCCTGTTCACGGGGGCGGAGGTGCTGGCGGTCTCCGGGCTCGGGCAGCTTCCCGGCATCGTCGGGGGCGCATTCGCCGTCGGCGCGTTCGGGGTGTCGACGTGGTTCGCCCTGCGAGCCGAGCGCACACGATACGGCAGTGCGCTGATCGTGACGGTCGCGACGTTCCTCGCCTACCTCGTCGGTGTACCGGTCGGCGGCGTGCTCTCGGGAGTGGACGCCGCGCGCGTCGTGGCCGCGGTGGGTGGCTTCGCGACCTCGTGGTTCGCCGTCGTGCTGGCCGCCGCAGCTCTGGTGGCGGGATGGGCCGCGATCGCGCTCGTGCGGACCGCCGCCGAGCGGCCGCGCTGGCCGTGGGAGCGCGACGAGGACTGAGCCGTGCGCGCAAATCCGCGCCGATCGGCGCGGATGCCGCCACAATGGAGCCGTGGAGCGGTCGATCGAGACCCAGGTCAGCCAGGCGGTGGACGCCTGGCTGCGCTGGCTGCCGCGCTGGGAGCCCGCCACCCATCGCGGGCGCGTCGCTCCGTGCCGCCGTTGTTTCGGCTCGCCGGTGCTGTCGGCCGCGGGCCTGGGAGCGGATGTTCCGCACGGTGTGCAGCACGGACTCTCCACCCGCATCAAGACGATCGTCGATCACGCGGTGGCCGAGTACACGTCGCGCAATCTCCCCATGCTGCAGGCCGAACTCGAGCAGCAGGCCGCCCGCAACCGGGCGCGCAGCTATCGGCCCGCCGAGGGCCTCGATCCCGAGTTCGAGGGGCTTCCGCTCGACCCGGATCCGGTGCCGGGGGCGCCGTTCCTCTTCACGATCGGCGGGCTCGCGGAGCAGGAGGATGCCGACATCCCCGCGCTGCCACCGCTCAGCGACGATGCGAAGGCGGCCCTGCGCCAAGAGGTCGGCCTCGCCGATGACTACGCGAACATGGTGGGCCGCGAGGTCTGCGCCGTGCTGCTGCACCATCGCCTCCGCATCCAGGCCGCCATCGCGCAGTACGTCGAGCCGCAGATCGCCGCCATGCTCGAGGAGCTCACCCGTTCGCTGGATGCGCCGTTCGAGCCGAACGGCGACCCCGGACTTCCCGAGCTCTGACTCGCTCCGGCTCGCCCCGAGGCGAAGCGGGGCGGAGCGGGCGCCGCGGTGCGGCGAGGTGGCTTTGTTAGCATGGCCGGGTTCCCGACGTCGTCGGGAATGGGGTCGCGAGATGACTGAGGGGTGCCATGACGCGCAGGCTCCCGTCTGCGCCGCCGCAGCTGCCGGGGCTCGATTACGTGCGTCCGCTGGGATCCGGCGGCTTCGCCGACGTGTTCCTGTATCAACAGGACATGCCGCGACGCGCGGTCGCCGTGAAGGTGCTGCCGGCCGGCGAGCGTGACCCCGACCTGCTGCGCATGTTCAATGCCGAGGCGGACGTGCTGGCGCATCTGTCGGCGCACCCGGCGATCGTCACGGTCTACCAGGCCGGAATCTCCGCCGACGGACGGCCGTACATCGTGATGGAGTACTGTCCGGGCTCGCTCGCGCAGCGCTACCGGATCGAGCGGATGCCGGTGGACGAGGTGATGGCCGTCGCCGTACGTCTGGCCGGTGCGCTCGAGTCGGCGCACCGCGCCGGTCTCATCCACCGCGACATCAAGCCGAGCAACATCCTGGTGACCACTTTCGGGTCGGCGGTGCTGGCCGACTTCGGCATCTCCGCGTCGTTGCAGCGCAGCGCGGCATCCGACGTCCTGGCGATGTCGATTCCGTGGAGCGCGCCGGAAGTCGTCGCCGAGCACAGTGGCGGCACCATCGCGAGCGAGGTGTGGAGCCTGGGCGCGACCGTGTACTCGCTGCTGGCCGGGCACAGTCCGTTCGAGCGGCGCGAGAAGGATCAGAACACCCGCGAGCTGATGCGTCGCCGCATCGCGCGGGCGACGTTCGTGCCGATCGCCCGCCCGGATGTTCCCGACGCGCTGCAGCAGGTTCTCGCGACGGCGATGACCCGAGACCCCGACCGTCGCTACGCCTCGGCGCGGGAGTTCGGCGAGGCCGTCCGCGAGGTGCAGCGCGCGGCCGGGATCGCGCCCACGGCGCTGGAGGTGCCGACGGAGGAGTGGATGCCGGCATCCGACGCGATCGACTTCACCGACGTGTCGGCACGAGGACCGGCGCGCAGCCGCGTCGCGGAGGGGCGTCGGCGCGCCACGGCGGACCCCACGGCCCGACGCACCCCCGGCGGGGATGAGGACGCGACGGGGCTGAGCGCCTCCGCGCCGCGTGCGCTGTGGTCACCGCGGGTCATCGCGCTCTCGATCGTCGGCGCCCTCGTCGTCGGCGGCGGACTGCTGGCCGCGGCCGCGGCGCTGTGGACGGTGATGCGCTGATGAGGCGGGGCAGCATCGTCGGTCTCGCCGCCGCGGGCGCGACGGCGGCGCTGATCGCCGGTGTCAGCGTGGTGTGGCCGGGCCTGGACGCACAGCGCACCCCGCCGTCGCAGAGCTCCGCGTGGGTTCTGCAGGCCGACACGCTGCGCTACGCGCGCGTGAACACCGCGATCGGAGAGATCGACACGGTGCGCGCCGTCAGCAATCCGAGTCGGATCGTGACCTCCGCCGACGGTGCGTACATGTTCACCGACAACGACGCCAAGGTCGAGCGCATCGACGACGCCGCGCCGGTCGATCTCGACGCCGAGGGGCTGCGCACCGCGACGCCCGCGCCCGCCGGGACGGCCGACATCGACGCCTCCGGTGACGTCGTGGCCTACCGCACCGATGCGGGGGCGGTCTTCGCGGGGCGGCTCTCGGCCGGACCCGCCGCGCCGATCGACGTTCCGGCCGCCGCCGCCGTCGCGGCCGCATCGTCGGGCGTGGTCTTCAGCTATTCGGCGTCGGCCGGCACGGTTTCGCGGATCGACCTCGCCTCGGGAAGGGTCGTCGCCGCCGACAAGGTCGCGGCCACGGTGGAGCGCCCCGTCCTCACTGCCGCCGGCGATGACTGGGTGCTCCTGGACACTGCCGGCAGCGGTGCGGGACGGTTCTGGACAAGCCGTGGGACGGGCACGATCTCGCTGACGGGCACCATCGCGGTCAGCCGACCGGCGGTGGACGGCGATGCCGTCTACGTCGCCGACGACACGGGTCTGGTGCGCATTCCGGTCTCCGCGGTCGCGGCCGAGCGCATCTTCGGTGACAGCACGACCTCGCGAGGCACCCCCGCCCGTCCGGTCAGTCGCGGCGGCGTCATCAGCGCCGCGTGGCTTGCCGAGGGCACGCGCGGGGGCACCCTGTGGACCTCCACCGGAGGGGATGTGCCACTGGACTACGGCGGGCAGGGTCTGGGCTCCCAGCGTCGCCCCGTCTTCGTGGATGCCGGCGACAGCGTGATCCTCAACGATGCGCGATCAGGGTGGGTCTGGTCCGTCCCGGAAGGGCACCTGCTGCCCTCCAGCCAGAACTGGGACATCGAGGACGAGGTGAAGACGGCGCCGAAGACGTCGGACCAGAAGCCGCCGCCCATCATCGACCCGCGCCCTCCGGTCGCCGAGAACGATGCGTTCGGCGTGCGGCCGGGTGCCCTCGTGAGCCTTCCGGTCCTGCTGAACGATCACGATCCCAACGATGACGTCCTCGCCGTCGACCCCGCATCGGTCACCGGCCTCGACCCCGCCTTCGGCACCGTGACCACCACCGACGACCGCCAGCGCCTTGCGGTGCGGGTCGCCCCCGGAGCGACGGGATCGGCGACGTTCAGCTATGCGGTCACCGACGGCACGACGGCGGACGGGCTCGTTTCGCCGCCGGCGACGGTGACGCTGCGCGTCGCGGCGGAGGACGAGAACTCCGCCCCGGTGTGGTGCGGCGTCGAGGGGTGCCGCCAGGACTGGCCGAGCCCCGAGGTGGCTCCCGGGGGCACGGTGACCGTTCCCGTGCTCGGCGACTGGGTGGACCCGGAAGGCGACCCCGTTCTGCTCCTGTCGGCGAGCGACGACTCCGGTCTCGGCGAGGTCGCCACCACCCCGGAGGGCGACGTCGTGTTCCAGCACCGCGACGCCGGGGTGGCCGGCGAGCAGGCCGAGTCGATCACGGTGACCGTCGCCGACGTCCGCGGCGCCACAGCGACCCGGCAGCTCGTCGTGCGGATCCGGGGCGACGCGCAGCCGGCCCTGCAGTCGTTCGCGGTCGTCGACGTGGCGGGCTCGCGCGTGTCGGTCGACGTCGCCCCGCACGTCACGGGGACCGCCGGCGACCTGACGCTCACCGCGGCGCGCGTGCTCGACGATGCGGCGGCCACCGCGACCGTCGTCGGCGGCTCGACCACGTTCGACGTCGTCGCGGCGTCGCCGGGCGCCTACCGTGTCGCCGTCACGGTGTCTTCGGGAGGGCACGAGGCCACCGGCACCGTCCGACTCACGCTGCTCGACCCCGGCGGGCCCGCCGACCTGTCCACCTCGCCGGTCGTCGCCTTCGTGCGTCCGCAGGCCGATGCCACCGTCGACGCCCTGGCCGCGGTCACCAACCCCACCCGGCGGGTGCTGCTGCTGAGCGATCTGGTCATCCGCCCGGTCACCGGTGCGTCCCTGTCGGCCGACGTCGTGGCCCAGAGCCAGCTGCGGGTGTCGGGCTCGACGGCATCCGGCGCGTCGGGTCTGCTGGGAACCGTCTCCTACCGGGTCGGCGACGGCACGACCGACGAGGGTTCGGCCATCACCGGTGAAGCGACGGTGTACCTGCTGCCGCCCGCCGCCGAGCAGGCGCCGATCGCCGTCGACGATCGTGCCGTCGTGCGCGCGGGCGCGCAGATCGACATCCCGGTGCTGGACAACGACGTCGCGGCGGTCGGCACCCGCCCTCGCCTGGACCCCGAGTCGATCGTCGCCTCGCGCCCCGACGTCCTCGCCTTCGCCGCCGGCGATGTGCTGCGGGTGCTGGCTCCCACGACGCCGGGGGACGTCACGATCTCCTATCGGGCGTTCACGACCGGCGCACCGGCGCTCGGCGACACCGCCACGGTGCACCTGAGCGTGGTCGGCGACGGAGCGAACCGCGACCCCCTGCCGCGGACGCTCTCGGGGCGGGTGCTCAGCGGACTGTCCACGGTCATCGCGTTCGACGGCTTCGGGATGGATCCGGACGGCGACGTCGTGCGTCTGGATCGCATCGTCGATCAGCCCGCGCACGGCTCGGCCGTCATCTCCGCCGACGGTGCGTCCATCGTCTACTCCAGCGACGCCGGGAGTTCGGGGCAGGACACGTTCACCTACCGGGTGGTGGACCCGTCCGGCGCCGCGGGCGTCGGAACCGTCCGCGTCGGGGTGCTGAGCGGCGATGCCAGTCCTGCCCCCATCACCTACACCGATTACGTGCAGGTGCAAGCCGGTGACGGCAACGTGCTGCGCGTGCATCCCCTCGCCAATGACATCGACCCCCTGCAGGGCACGCTGACCCTGCAGCGGGTGCGCCCCGACGTGCCTCAGTTCGCGTTGGACGGGTCGCCGACGGCGGAGTTCACCCGTCTGCAACAGCGACTCGTGTCGCAGAGCGACGACACGGTCACGATCGCGGCGGGACCGACACCCGGGACGATGTCGTTCCTCTACGACGTGGTCTCCTCGGCCGGAAACACCGCCCGCGGCCTCATCGTCGTGCGGGTGGTCGCCCAGCGCGTCGCCGACTTCCCGGTCGTCTCCGACACCGTGCTCGACGCCGACGGACGCGCCGATCTGGCGCGAGGCATCGACGTGCTCTCCGGCAAGGTGCTGTGGTCCGGAGGCGACACGGGCGACCTGTCGGTCGGGCTCTGGGCACCGGTGGACGGCATCACCGTCGAGGGGACGCGCCTGGTGGGCACCGTCGACGACCGCGCCCACGTGATCCCCTTCTCGGTCACGGGGCAGACGTCCGCCGGACCCGTGACGACGTACGCGTTCCTGAGGATCCCGGCCGCCGCCGATACGCCGTTGGCGCTGCGTGCCGGGGCGCCCCCGCTCACCGTCGGCGAGAACGCGCAGGCCGATGTCGACCTCGCCGCGCTCATCACGGTGCCACGCGGTCGCGCCCTGGAGTTGTCCGGCGAGACCCGCGCCTCGGGCGCGCGGCCCGGGGCATCGTGCACCGCCGTCGGCGGAACCACCCTGCGTTACGCGGCCGGCGCGGACGCGCCGTGGACGGACACCTGCCGGGTGCTCGTACGCCTGGCCGGTCAGCCGGCCTGGACCGTCCTGGCCATCCCGGTCGTGGTGACCCCGATCGCCCCGCAGCCGCGGCTGTCGCCGGCCGCGCTCGAGGTCGCTCCGGGCGACACCCAGGTCTTCGACCTCGGCGCGATGACCACCTGGCAAGGGCGCCCCGAGGCGATCGTCTACCGGGTCGACGGGACCCCGGCATCCTTCGACCTCGCGCTGCAGGGCGCGCAGCTCAGCGTTCGAGGCCGCGATGCGGCCGCCCCCGGCACGATCGAGAGCGTCGTCGTCCAGGTGACGTCGCACCCGGGTGTCGCCCCGGCGCGGATCTCCCTGCGGGTCGGCGCCGCCCCGTCCACGTTGCCCCAGGGCGGTTCGGTGCAGCAGCAGTGCAGCCAGGCATCGGGCTCGTCGTGCACGATCGACGTCATCGGTGCGGTCGGCGAGGTCAACCCGCTGCCGGGTACGCCGCTGCAGGTCGTCTCGGTCGCCCCGGCCGGCGTCTGCACCGGAGTGAGCTTCGCGGTGGTCTCGCCCAGCCGCGTCTCGGCATCGTGGACCTCGGATGCGCCGGGTGCGACGTGCGCGGCGAGCTTCACCGTCCGCGACGCCCAGGGCCGCCAGAGCGCGAGCGCCCGGGACGGGCGGATCCTCCTCGACCTGCAGGGCTATCCGAAGGCGCCGGCGAGCGTGGCCCAGTCCGCCTACGCCGACGGCTCTCTCACGCTCCGCGTCGATCCCGGACCGGCGCAGGCCGCCTACCCGGTGCTCACCGGGTTCGAGGTCCGTCAGGGCGGCCAGCGCGTGGCGGTGTGCACCCCGCAGGGCATCTGCCCGCCGATCAGCGCCCCGAACGGCGAGCAGCGCTCCTACGAGGCCGTCGCGGTGAATGCGGTGGGGTCATCGCTCACCGCGGTGCGCACGACCGCGTGGGCGTACGACCCGCCGTCCGCTCCCACGGGTGCGACCGCGGCTCCCGTCGTCGCGGGCGCCGACGGCGGCGTCGCGTCGCTGGCGATCTCCGGCGTGGATGCCGCGAACACCGGATCTCTGCAGATCACCAGTCCGGTCGGCGAGACGCAGACGATCGCCGTCGGCTCGTCGCAGACCACCGTCACGGTGCCCGCGTTCCGCGTGGGCGCGAACACGGCGACCGACGTGACGATCACGCCGCTGTCGCGGTACACGGCCCCACCGGGACTGCCCGGCCCCGCCATCGGCTCCACGACGGTGTCGGCGCACGGCATCGGTGCGCCGACGCAGGGCACCCTGACCCTCACGGCCGTCAACGTCGGCGGCGGCCGCGTCGACATCACGGCGGTGGGAACGGCGACGCCGGGGGGCGACGGCGCCCGCGTGCGTTACGGCATCGTGCGTCTCGACGGCCCCGTCGCCCAGGACGGCGCCCCGGTCTCCGTCGACAGCTGTCGCACGAGCGACGACGGCGGACAACGCGTCTTCCGCGGTCTTCCGGACGGGCGCCTGTACACCTTCGCCCTCTGCGCGGAGTCGTGGTTCGATTCCCGCTCCTTCGGTCGGGCCACCGTCACCAACACGGTGCGCGCGGTGCAGAGCGGAGCCGCGCCGACCGGGTACACCTTCGTCGTCGGCCCCACCGCCCACGTCGCCGGCGACGGCACCCCGTCGGGCCGCGCCACGTGGACGATCGATCAGACGCCCACGTCGCCCGAGACGCCGCCGAACGACAACAACGTCGTCTTCCGGGGACTGCCGAGCAGCGTGTTCGACAAAGACCCCGGGATCGAGGTGCGCTACGAGCACAAGGACGGGTGGTGGCAGTCGGACTGGGGCGACGTCGTCCCCGCCGCCGGCAGCGCTCCCTACCAGGTGCAGGCGTCCTGGTCGCTCGGCACGTGCACCGGCGGCACGACCCTCACGCGCAACGCCGGATCGAGCGGCTCGGATGCCGCGGTGACGTTCGATGCCGCCGGCATCCGCTACTACGACAAGAACGACGCGTTGCTGGTTCCCGGCACGGACCCGTGGACGGTGCCCGCGGAGGCCGTGCGCGTCACCGGCATCCGTGTCGTCGTCGACTGGTCCGGGCAAGGCTGGAGCCTCGCCCCCGCGAGCGCAGAACTCGCGACACGCTGTACGCCCTCCACCGCGCCGAACCCGGCCGGCTGACCCGACGGAGTCCTCATGACGATCACCACCGAGCAGGCGACCTGGTTCGCCCAGACCTTCGCGCAACTGGCCGACAACGTCGAGCGCGCCGTGCTCGGCAAGCGTCACGTCGTCGAGCTCATCCTGACCGCCATGCTCAGCGAAGGACACGTGCTCATCGAGGACGTGCCGGGCACGGGCAAGACGTCCCTCGCTCGCGCCGTGGCCCAGTCGGTGCAGGGGACGACGACCCGCATCCAGTTCACCCCCGACCTGCTTCCGGGCGACATCACCGGAATCACCGTCTACGACCAGAAGACCGGCGCGTTCGAGTTCCACCCCGGCCCCATCTTCGCCAACATCGTCCTCGCCGACGAGATCAACCGCGCGAGTCCGAAGACGCAGGCCGCGCTGCTCGAAGTGATGGAGGAGGGGAGCGTGACCATCGACGGCGTCACGCGCGCCGTCGGCGCCCCCTTCCTCGTGCTCGCCACGCAGAACCCGGTCGAGCAAGCCGGCACCTACCGACTGCCCGAGGCCCAGCTCGACCGCTTCCTGCTGCGCACGGCGCTCGGCTACCCCGATCATGCGGCCACCGTCCGCATCCTCGATCGCGCCGCGGTCGCGACCGCGGACCTGGCGCCCGTGCTCACTCCGGGCGCGCTGGTCGGTATGAGCGAACTGGCCGCTGACGTCTACGTGGACGCGCTCGTGCTCGACTACATCGCGCGGCTCGTCGATGCGACCCGAGCCGCTGACGAGGTGCGCCTCGGCGTCAGCATCCGCGGGGCTCTCGCCCTGACGCGTGCCGCACGCACCACCGCCGCCGCCCACGGTCGCACCTACGTCACTCCCGACGACGTCAAGCGTCTCGCCGTCCCGGTTCTCGCCCACCGCCTGATCCTGCATGCGGAGGCCGAGTTCGACGGTGTGGCCCCCGCGGCGGTCATCGGCCAGGTCCTTCTCGACGTGCCGCCGCCCACCCGCCGGGACAGCGCGTGAGCAGCGTCGAGAGCCGCTCGTCCGTGACCGACACCCGGCTCACGCGCACGTCGGCCACCGGGCTCACCGGCGAGCGGACCGAGGTGACGGCTCGCCGCGGACGTCGCCTCGTGGGAGCGGCCGTCCGCGCCTCGCGAGCCTGGGCGAGCGGACGTTCGGCCGTGCGCGCCGCCATCGCCTGGTGTCGTGCCACGATCCGGCCCGCCGGGGCCCTGGTCGTGCTCACCTCGACCGTCGGCCTCGCCGCCGGTCTCGCGTTCGGATGGGTCGAGGCGCTCGTCGCCGGGGCGGCGGCCGGGGCACTGCTCGTGATGGCCCTGCCCTTCTTGCTCGGAGCCCGCGCGTACGAGGTGCGGGTGGTGCTCGAGCGGGAGCGCGTCGTCGCCGGGGCGGCGGCGCGGGCGGGCATCGCCGTGCGCAACATCGGGCGCACCACGGCGCTGCCGGGCCGCATCGACATCCCGATCGGACCCGGTCTGGTCGAGGTCGGCATCCCGCTCCTCGCCGCCGACGAGGTCTCCCGGCACGCGGTGGATCTGCCGCCGCAGCGGCGCGGCATCGTGCGCATCGGCCCCGCGACGACGATCCGCTCCGACCCGCTCGGTCTGCTGCGGCGCGAGCACGCCTTCGACGAGGTGCAGGAGCTGTTCGTCCACCCGCGCACGGTCACCGTGCCGTCCACGAGCGCGGGACTCATCCGCGACCTCGACGGCAGCGCGACCCGGCGACTGGTCGATGCGGACATGTCCTTCCACGCGATCCGCGAGTACGCGCCCGGTGATGCGCGCCGACAGATCCACTGGAAGTCGACCGCGAAGACGGGCCGGCTGATGGTCCGGCAGTACGAGGAGTCGCGCCGCTCGCGGATGGCGGTCGTGCTCGGACTCTCCAGCGCGGAATACGCGTCCGACGACGAGTTCGAACTCGCCGTCAGTGCGGCATCCTCCCTGGCGCTGCGGGCTGTGCACGACGCGCGCGACCTCGACATCGTCGTCGGTGCCGAGATCCCGCGCGTCGTGCGGGGTCGCCTGCGCGCCATCCGACACATCGCCGCGAGTGCTCCGCGCGCCGTGCTCGACGGCTTCAGCGGTGTCGATCGTCTCGTCGAGACGATGCCGTTCCCCGAGGTGTGCCGGCTGACCGCCGAGGCGAACGAGCGGCTCTCGGTCGCCGTGCTGGTCGCCGGCTCGGGCGTGCCTCTCACGTCTCTGCGCCTGGCGGCACTGGCTTTTCCGGTGGATGCCGCGATCATCGCCGTCCGCTGCGACGAGCGCGCGCATCCGCGCGCGCAGACCGTCGGTCCCCTCACCGTCGTCACGATCGGTGCGCTCGAGGACCTCGCCGGACTCCTCCTGCGCGGAGCGCGCTCGTGAGGGTCGCGGCCGGGGCGCTGTACGCTCTCGCAGCCGTGGGGCTGGCGGCGGTGGCGGCCTGGCCGGTCTACCGCTCGGCGTCGTTCCTGCTGCTGGTGGCTGCGGCATCCGTTCTCGCGGGAGCGATCGCCGCCCTCGTCGCCTGGCGGCGATGGAACGGCTGGGCTGCCGCCGGGCTGCTCGCCGGTGCACTCCTCGTGGTCGGCGTGCCCGTGGCCGTCCCCTCGCGCGCCGGAGCACCGGCGCCGTTCCTCCAGGGACTGGGTGAGCTCGTCGCGGGGCTGCTGTGGGGCTGGAAGGACCTGCTCACCGTCGACCTGCCGGTCGGGTCCTATCGCAACCTGCTGGTGCCGGCGCTCGTCGTGTTCCTCGTCGGTACCGCCAGCGTCCTGCTGCTGAGCTGGCGCACAGACGCGCTCGCCGTGCTCGCTGTGCCCGTGGCGATCGCGATGGCCGGCTTCGGGCTGCTGTTCGGCAGCACGGAGCTCAGCGCGCCGCTGGTTGTCGGACCCGTCGTCCTTCCCGCTCCGGTCGAAACGGCCGTCGGCGCCGGGGTGCTGCTCAGTGGGGTGCTGTGGCTGTCGTGGCGCACCCGCGCCGCGCGGGTGCAGGCACTTCGTCGGGCGTCGGGCGCGGCCAGCGTGCGGGTGGCCGGCGGCGCCGCGCGGGGAGCGGGTGCACGACTGCGCCGGCTCGGGCTCGGCGTCGGCATGGTCGTCGTCGCCGCGGCCGTCGCCGTCGCGGTGCCGGCGGTGGCGGTGCCGTCGCAGCGCGACGTCCTGCGCGAGGCGACGGGACCGCGTCAGGAGATCTCGCGCGCGGTCAGCCCGTTGAGCGCGTATCGGACGCTGTTCGCCGATGCGCGCGTCGACGAGGAGCTTTTCCGCATCACCGGCGATGCGCTCCCCGATCGCGTGCGACTGGCCGTGCTGGACGATTACGACGGCGCGGTCTTCCGCACCGACCCGGCGGGCGAGCCGTTCGTGCGGCTCGCGGCGGCGCGCGTTCTCGGTGCGGGCGCTCCCATCGATGCCGAGGTGACGATCGGTGCGCTGGACGGCATCTGGATGCCGACGGCCGGCGCCGTGGCATCCGTCGACTTCGCCGGACCGCGCGCCGCCGCGCTCGCCGACGGGTTCTACGTGAGCGGTGCCCGCGAGGCGGCGGTCGAGACGACACCGTGGAGCGCCGGTGACACGTACCGCCTCCGCGCCGCAGCACCGGCGGTGAGCGCCCTCACCTCGGCGGCTGCTCCCGGGGGACAGGCGGGGGTGTCGGTGACCGCGGCCGACGGCGGCGAACTCGTGGCGCCGGCGAGCCTGCGCACCTGGATGCAGCAGCATGTCGTCGGCACGGGCGGTGCAGCCCTGGACGGACTCGTCGCGCTGCTGCGCTCGCGCGGCTACCTGAGCCACGCGCTGCGCGCTCCGGCCGGCGGCGCCGCGTGGATGCAGCAGCTAGGCGCGGGCTACACCTTCGCGCCGAGCGCATCGGGACACTCGCTGGCGCGCATCGACAGTATGTTCACGGCATTGCTCGCCCGCGAGGCCGACCCCGCCGCCGTGGCTGCGGACGACCTCGTGGCCGCCGTCGGCGACGACGAGCAGTTCTCGACCGCCGTCGCCCTCATCGCCCGCGAGCTGGGCTTTCCGGCGCGGATCGTCGTCGGCACGCGGCTCGTGTCGAGCGACCCGGACGCCGCGACGTGCGCCGACGGAGTGTGCCGCGCCGGCGACGTCTCGGCCTGGGTGGAGGTGCGCTCGGCATCCGGGGAGTGGATCCCGGTCGACGTCACCCCCCAGCACACGCGCCCGCCGCGCACCGAGCGCACCGAGCAGCCCGACCCGCAGATCGCCACGTCGGTGCGCCCCGACGGGGTCGACGAGGTCCAGCCCCAGCGTCCCGCGCAGGAGGACAGTGCCGCGCCGACCGACCGACCCGACCCCCTCGACCTGCGCTGGCTGTGGACGACGCTGGGTATCACCGGCGGCGTCCTCGCGGTTCTGCTCGTGCTCGCCGGCCCGTTCGCGGCGATCATGATCGCCAAGGCCCTGCGCCGCCGACGGCGACGGCGCCAGGACCGACCCGCCGACGCGATCGCCGGGGGGTGGGACGAGTACCTAGACGCCGCCGCCGACGCCGGCCGTCGCACACCGCCCGCGGCCACGCGCTCCGAGATCGCACGGGCGCTGGCTCGTCCTGCGGCGGGAACCCTCGCGCGGACGGCCGATGAAGCGGTCTTCTCCGCCCGCCCGATGTCCTCCGACGAGGCCGAGGAGTTCTGGCGGATCGTCGAGGACGAGCGGGCCGCGCTCGCGACGAACAGGTGGCGCCGGCTGCGTGCAGCCGTATCGTTGAGATCGTTCGTCCCGCGATCGTTCCGGTCACACTTCGAGAGGGGGAGCCGTGCGGCCTCGCGCCCGCGGCGCACCGCATGAACGCACCCATCGGCGACTCCGTCGGCGCTCTGCTGGGCCTCGTCGCCCTGGCGGTGGGCCTCGCTCTCTATGTCTGGACCGCGCTGGCGCTGGCCGCGATGTTCCGCAAGATGGGAGAGGCCCCCTACAAGGGGTGGGTTCCCGTGTGGAACGTCGCCACCCTCCTCCGGTGGGGAGGCTTCAGCCCGTGGCTCGTTCTGATCGCGCTCTTCCCGGTGCTGGGGCCGATCGTGCTGTGGGTGCTGGTCGTCGTCGCGGCGCACCGGATCAATCCGGGCTTCGGCTACGGGGGCGGCATGACCGCCCTCGCGGCGGTGCTGTTCGTCGTGTGGGCAAGCATTCTCGGTTTCGGGCCCGCGCGATGGCTCGGCGCGCGCGCCGGCGGCATGTCGGCGCACCGCCGCGAACAGCCACGCGCGAGCCTCGGCGGTGTGTTCGCCGAACCCGCCCCGATGACGCCGGAAGCCGCGGTCGTCTCTGCATTGCCGCCGGCCGCGGCGGCGGAGCCGGCAGCACCGACCGACGACGTGCGCGAGGACGACGACGACCTGGCGCGGCTCTTCGCTCCTCCCGCTCCCGCCGCCGCACCGGCCTGGACCCCGCCGGAGACGACGGTGCCGCCCGCCTCGCCGTCGACGGTCGCCCCGGCGCCCGCGGAAACGGCGCCGGCGGAACCTGCCCCCGCACGGCCCGAGGCGGGAACCGTCGCCGTCGATGCGCTCGATGCGCTCGACGAGCCCGTCGCGACGTCGTCGCCGTCCCCGGCCGCCGTGGTCCGTCCGCCCGCTCCGGCGCCCGTATCGGCATCCGCCGCGGTCCGCGCCGGGGAAGCCGCCGCTGACGACGACGCGGCGTGGCCGTCGGAGATCGATGATGTCTCGGCGATCGCGCCCTCCCCGTTCCCGCCCAGCTCCGGTGCCGGATGGCGCCACGCGATGCCGCCGGTCACCGATGATGCCCCCATCGACTTCGTGCCGGGCCGTCGCAGCACCGCGCTGCCGTCGCCGCACGACGTCGGCGAGGCGGCGGATGCACCGGCACCGGCGCCCCGGGTCTCCGCGGCCGCGGCAGCCGCCCGAGCCGCCCACGGCGTACCGGCCGAACCCGCCGCGGATGCGTCCGACTCCGCGGTCGACGGCTCCCAGGCGGGCTCCTCGGACGCGCCCGCCGCGGGGGAGCGTGGGCTCGCGCCGGAGGCGGCGGAGCCGCCGCTGCGTCGCGCACGACCGTGGCCGGCGTTCGCGGTCGCCCCGAACGAACCCGATGGCTTCCCGGAGCTGTCGGGCGAGGTCTCGGCGGTCATCGGATCGCCCGCCGCCGGGTCGCCCCGCTCCGCCGCGGGCGCCGTCGCGGCCCAGCATCGCCGCGACCAGAGCGTCGACGACGACATCGACCAGACGGTGATCACGCGGCGGGTCCGCGCGGCCGTGTGGCAGTTGGTCCCCGCCGCCGGCGCACCGGTGGCGATCACGGCGGACGTCGTCATCCTCGGGCGTCGCCCGGCAGCCGACACGGCCTTCCCGAAAGCGCAGCTCATCGCCGTTGCGGGCGAGGCTCTCACCGTGTCCAAGACCCACGCCCGCCTCGAACGGCACGACGACGTCTGGACGATCACCGATCTGGCCTCGACGAACGGGGTGCTCGTTCGCACCTTCATGGGCGAGGAGGTCGAGGTGGAGCCGGGCTCGAAGATCGACGCGGGGGAGCGGTTCTTCCTCGGCGACGAGGAGTTCCACCTCGCGCGCATCGAACGCTGAGGCGAGCGCGGCGGGAGCAGGGCGCGACTCACCGGGCGCGTTTGCCCGCGTTCGTCATACGGCGTAGTATTGACCGGGTGTGCGTATACGCGCGCCGTCCGCCGTGCCACGGCATCCGGACGGGGTTCGGCACACGATCGGGACCGGTCTGCGAACAGGCCGCCCCCACGGCATATCCACCACCCATGCTCGGCATCCGCCGTGTCGGTGGATCTGTGGTGAAACCACCATCGCTGTCACCGTGCAGCACCTGTGCAGGCGAGAGCCCGCACAGCTTTACAAGGAGAGAACGTGCCAACCATTCAGCAGTTGGTTCGCAAGGGACGTACGCCCAAGGTCACCAAGACCAAGGCGCCCGCCCTGAAGTCGAACCCGCAGCAGGCGGGTGTCTGCACCCGCGTGTACACGACCACGCCCAAGAAGCCGAACTCGGCGATGCGCAAGGTCGCCCGTGTCAAGCTTCGCAACGGCACCGAGGTCACGGCCTACATCCCGGGTGAGGGCCACAACCTGCAGGAGCACTCGCTCGTGCTCGTCCGTGGAGGCCGTGTCAAGGACCTCCCCGGTGTCCGCTACAAGATCGTTCGCGGCGCCCTGGACACCCAGGCCGTCAAGAACCGCAAGCAGGCCCGTAGCCGCTACGGCGCCAAGAAGGGCTGAGTCCGATGCCTCGCAAGGGACCCGCACCTCGCCGCGTCGTCGTCAACGACCCGGTCTACGGTGCTCCGATCGTCACCCAGCTGGTGAACAAGATCCTCGTCGACGGCAAGAAGTCGCTCGCCGAGTCGATCGTCTACAACGCTCTGAAGGGCGTCGAGGCGAAGAACGGCCAGGATGCCGTCGCGACCCTCAAGAAGGCGCTCGACAACGTCCGCCCCACCCTCGAGGTCAAGAGCCGCCGCGTCGGTGGTTCGACCTACCAGGTGCCGGTCGAGGTCAAGCCGCACCGCGCGAACACGCTCGCGCTGCGCTGGCTCGTCAGCTACGCGAAGGGTCGTCGTGAGAAGACGATGACCGAGCGTCTGCAGAATGAGATCCTCGACGCCTCGAACGGCCTGGGTGCCGCGGTCAAGCGCCGCGAAGACACCCACAAGATGGCCGAGTCGAACCGCGCCTTCGCTCACTACCGCTGGTAACGCGTTTCGACGCGCTGCGCTCGCTCAACGACCGGCGGTCACTCCCCGGTCGTTGAGCGAGGCCCGCAGGGCCGCGTCGAAGCGTCCGCAACCCGAACACACACGTAAGGACACCCCGTGGCACAAGAAGTGCTCACCGACCTCAACAAGGTCCGCAACATCGGCATCATGGCGCACATCGATGCCGGCAAGACGACGACGACCGAGCGCATCCTGTTCTACACGGGTGTCAACCACAAGCTGGGCGAGACCCACGACGGCGCCTCGACCACCGACTGGATGGAGCAGGAGAAGGAGCGCGGCATCACGATCACGTCCGCCGCCGTGACCTGCTTCTGGAACAAGCACCAGATCAACATCATCGACACCCCCGGACACGTGGACTTCACGGTCGAGGTCGAGCGGTCGCTGCGCGTCCTCGACGGTGCCGTCGCCGTCTTCGACGGCAAGGAGGGCGTCGAGCCCCAGTCCGAGACGGTCTGGCGCCAGGCCGACAAGTACGACGTGCCCCGCATCTGCTTCGTCAACAAGATGGACAAGCTGGGCGCCGACTTCTACTTCACCGTCGACACGATCGTGAACCGTCTGGGCGCCAAGCCGCTCGTGCTGCAGCTGCCGATCGGTGCCGAGAACGACTTCGTGGGCGTCGTCGACCTCGTCGAGATGCGCGCACTGGTCTGGCCCGGCGACGCCAAGGGTGATGTCACCATGGGCGCCAAGTACGAGGTCCAGGAGATCCCGGCCGACCTCGCCGACCGTGCGGCCGAGTACCGCGAGAAGCTGCTCGAGACGGTCGCCGAGTCCGACGAGGCGCTGCTGGAGAAGTACTTCGGCGGCGAAGAGCTCACGCTCGCCGAGATCAAGGGCGCCATCCGCAAGCTCACCGTCGCCGGTGACCTGTACCCGGTGCTCTGTGGTTCGGCCTTCAAGAACCGCGGCGTGCAGCCGATGCTCGACGCGGTCGTGGACTACCTGCCCTCGCCCCTGGACGTGCCCGCCATCGAGGCGCACGACCCGAAGGACGAGGAGAAGGTCATCGAGCGTCACCCCGACGCCAACGACCCCTTCGCCGCGCTCGCGTTCAAGGTCGCGGTGCACCCCTTCTTCGGCCGTCTGACCTACATCCGCGTCTACTCGGGTCACCTCGACTCGGGTGCGCAGGTCATCAACTCGACCAAGGGCAAGAAGGAGCGCATCGGGAAGATCTTCCAGATGCACGCCAACAAGGAGAACCCCGTCGACGCGGTCACCGCGGGCAACATCTACGCCGTGATCGGCCTGAAGGACACCACCACCGGTGACACCCTCGCCGACCCGAACGAGCCCGTCGTCCTCGAGTCGATGACCTTCCCCGAGCCCGTCATCGAGGTCGCCATCGAGCCGAAGACCAAGGCCGACCAGGAGAAGCTGGGCACCGCGATCCAGAAGCTCGCCGAAGAGGACCCGACCTTCCGCACCGAGCTCAACCCCGAGACCGGCCAGACGGTCATCAAGGGAATGGGCGAGCTGCACCTCGACATCCTCGTCGACCGCATGAAGCGCGAGTTCAAGGTCGAGGCCAACGTCGGAAAGCCCCAGGTGGCGTACCGCGAGACGATCAAGAAGGCCGTCGAGCGTCACGACTACACCCACAAGAAGCAGACCGGTGGTTCGGGTCAGTTCGCGAAGATCCAGTTCGCGATCGAGCCGCTCGAGGTCACGGCCGACAAGACGTACGAGTTCGAGAACAAGGTCACCGGTGGCCGCATCCCGCGCGAGTACATCGAGCCGACCAACCAGGGCTTCCAGGACGCGATGAACGTCGGTGTCCTCGCGGGCTACCCCGTCGTGGGCGTCAAGGCGATCCTGCTCGACGGCGCGTCGCACGACGTCGACTCGTCCGAGATGGCGTTCAAGATCGCCGGCTCCATGGGCTTCAAGGAGGCCATCCGCAAGGCGAACCCCGCCATCCTCGAGCCGCTCATGGCGGTCGAGGTGCGCACGCCCGAGGAGTACATGGGCGACGTCATCGGCGACCTGAACTCGCGTCGTGGCCAGATCCAGTCGATGGAGGACGGGTCGGGCATCAAGATCGTGCGCGCCCTCGTCCCGCTGTCGGAGATGTTCGGCTACATCGGCGACCTGCGCTCGAAGACCTCGGGCCGGGCCGTGTACTCGATGGAGTTCGACTCGTACGCGGAGGTCCCCAAGGCCGTCGCCGACGAGATCGTCCAGAAGAACAAGGGCGAGTAACCCTCTGGGATGCTGTGCGCCGAGCCTTCTGCGTAGACCGCTTCGCGCACAGCATCCGCACAAACTGAATACAGACCCAGTCGTCTAGACTGACACCCATCCCCGTAGAGCACCGGTCGCAATCCAGCGCCCGGAACCTCTACATGAATGTCCTGAGGAGGACCCAGTGGCCAAGGCCAAGTTCGAGCGGACCAAGCCGCACGTCAACATCGGAACGATCGGTCACGTCGACCACGGCAAGACCACGCTCACCGCTGCGATCTCGAAGGTGCTCGCCGACAAGTACCCGTCGGCGACCAACGTGCAGCGTGACTTCGCGTCGATCGACTCGGCTCCCGAAGAGCGTCAGCGTGGTATCACGATCAACATCTCGCACGTCGAGTACGAGACCCCGAAGCGCCACTACGCGCACGTCGACGCGCCCGGCCACGCCGACTACATCAAGAACATGATCACCGGTGCCGCTCAGATGGACGGCGCGATCCTCGTGGTCGCCGCCACCGACGGTCCGATGGCTCAGACGCGTGAGCACGTTCTGCTCGCCAAGCAGGTCGGCGTTCCCTACCTGCTGGTCGCGCTCAACAAGAGCGACATGGTCGACGACGAGGAGATCCTGGAGCTCGTCGAGCTCGAGGTTCGTGAGCTGCTCAGCTCGCAGGACTTCGACGGCGACAACGCTCCCGTCGTCCGCGTCTCGGGCCTGAAGGCTCTCGAGGGCGACGAGAAGTGGGTCGAGTCGATCGTCGAGCTGATGAACGCCGTCGACGAGTCCATCCCGGACCCGGTGCGCGACAAGGACAAGCCGTTCCTCATGCCCATCGAGGACGTCTTCACGATCACCGGTCGTGGCACCGTCGTCACGGGCCGCGCCGAGCGTGGCACGCTGGCCATCAACTCCGAGGTCGAGATCGTCGGCATCCGCCCGACGCAGAAGACGATCGTCACCGGTATCGAGATGTTCCACAAGCAGCTCGACGAGGCCTGGGCCGGCGAGAACTGTGGTCTGCTCCTGCGCGGCACCAAGCGTGACGACGTCGAGCGTGGTCAGGTCGTCGTCAAGCCGGGTTCGGTCACGCCGCACACCGACTTCGAGGGCACCGCGTACATCCTCTCCAAGGAGGAGGGTGGCCGTCACAACCCGTTCTTCACGAACTACCGCCCGCAGTTCTACTTCCGCACCACCGACGTCACCGGCGTCATCACGCTGCCCGAGGGCACCGAGATGGTCATGCCCGGCGACACCACGGAGATGACGGTCGAGCTGATCCAGCCGATCGCCATGGAAGAGGGCCTCGGCTTCGCGATCCGTGAGGGTGGCCGCACCGTCGGTGCCGGTACCGTCACCAAGATCCTGAAGTAAGCACTTCACACCGACGATGCCCCCGGGAGCCACGTGCTCCCGGGGGCATCGTCGTCTCTGCGCGACCATCCCCCTAGGCAGCCGGCTCCCGCGACGCCAGAATGTCCTCAGCGCGCTCCCGCGCGGTATCGATCGACCAGGAGGGGATGGCCATGGGGCTGGACGACATCGTGAATCAGGGTAAGCAGTTCCTCGAGCAGAACAAGGACAAGATCGACGAGGTGATCCACTCCGACAAGGCGGAGGAGGTCAGCGACGGCGTGCTGGACGCTGCGGCCGACTTCGTCAAGAAGATCGCCCCCGATCAGTTCGACGGCAAGGTCGACGAGGTGCGCGATCAGGTGGACGGCGCCCTCGGCAACTGACCGGCGATCAGCGCCGACGTGGTCGGATGAGGGGGTGGATGCCGCGGCATCCACCCCCTCATCGCACCGTGTCGAAAACGAGATCAAACCCGACTTGACGCGGGGTCGCGCACCATCTAGCGTCAGCAGTGGTCAGTACGACGCCGGGGGGCTGAAAACCGACTGAACGAACTGTGGGGGTTCGTTCCGCCGCATCGCGCAGAAGCTGCGTGTGTGCACGGTGACAGGTTGTGGGGGCATGAGCGCTGCTCGTGGATGTATGGGGGATGCTGTTCGGGGGACCCGAGCGCACTCGTCGCGGTTCGGCGTTTCCGACCGCGTGTCCCTGGCTCCTGCCGGCGATGGACTCCTCGCCGTCGATGTGGATGCCGGGGGGCGTCCTCATCGCGGTCGTCCGCGTCTGCACGTCGTTCTGGACGCCGCGCCATCGCGTCGGGGGGACGCGGCGCGCTGAGACCCGGGACGCGCGGTCGGGGGGTCGCGCGTCCCGCGGAGACCGGGAGGGGTGGGCTTTCCCCAAGGGCCCGCCCCTCCCCTTTTTCTGTCTCACGAGCGCGACGAGATCCCGCGCACGCGTCACTCATGCGGCGGCGACACGCCCGGGTTTGCGACACGCCCGGCGGACACGTAGACTAGTCCAGTTCCACATTCCTGCGTGCGCGCGACTGACAAGACGCGCGGCGTGCGGGATCACTGCCAGGGCAGTGCATAGGCGGCGCATCCTCTTCGGAATCGCGCACTGACCTAGGCCGCGGGCAGCAGAACAACACAATCCGATCTCTCCTGGTCACAGGATTCGTGCGCGTGCGCGCGAACGATCGGAACTGACATCAGAACAGCGGTGCGCAAGTGCCCGGCACAACCCTGTGCCATGTGCGTCCAATGCCCCCTGAGCGATCAGGGCAGGTACGACGCGAGAAAGAGAGTGAGCAGACAATGGCGGGACAGAAGATCCGCATTCGCCTGAAGTCGTATGACCACGAGGTCATCGACACGTCGGCGCGCAAGATCGTCGACACGGTGACCCGCGCAGGCGCCACCGTCGTGGGCCCCGTGCCCCTTCCGACCGAGAAGAACGTCGTGTGCGTCATCCGGTCGCCCCACAAGTACAAGGACAGCCGCGAGCACTTCGAGATGCGCACCCACAAGCGCCTCATCGACATCATCGACCCGACGCCCAAGGCCGTCGACTCGCTGATGCGCCTCGACCTCCCGGCCGACGTCAACATCGAGATCAAGCTCTGAGGTCCCGGTCATGGCACACATCAACGAAAAGGTTTCCAAGGGCCTGCTCGGCACGAAGCTCGGCATGACCCAGGTCTGGGACGAGAACGGCAAGCTCGTTCCCGTCACCGTCATCGAGGTGGCCCCCAACGTGGTCACCCAGGTGCGCACGCCGGAGCGCGACGGCTACAACGCCGTCCAGATCGCCTACGGCCAGATCGACCCCCGCAAGGTCAACAAGCCCCAGACGGCCCACTTCGAGGCCGCGGGCGTGACCCCCCGCCGCCACCTCACCGAGGTGCGCACCGCGGATGCCGCTGACTACTCACTCGGTCAGGAGCTCACCGTGGACGCCACCTTCGAGGCCGGCCAGCTGGTCGACGTCGTCGGCACCAGCAAGGGCAAGGGCACCGCGGGTGTCATGAAGCGCCACAACTTCAAGGGTGTCTCCGCCTCGCACGGTGCGCACCGCAACCACCGCAAGCCCGGCTCGATCGGCGCCTCGTCGACGCCGAGCCGCGTCTTCAAGGGCATGCGCATGGCCGGCCGTATGGGTGGCGAGCGCGTGACCGTCCTCAACCTCACGGTGCACGCCGTCGACGCCGAGAAGGGTCTGCTGCTCGTCAAGGGCGCCGTCCCCGGTGCGCGCGGCCGCATCGTCTACGTCCGCAACGCAGTGAAGGGTGCCTGATCATGGCTGACTCGACTCTCGCGCTCGACGTCCACAGCCCCAGCGGCAAGAAGGCCGGCTCGGTCGCTCTTCCCGCTGCGCTGTTCGACGTCAAGACGAACATCCCGCTGATCCACCAGGTCGTCGTCGCGCAGCTCGCGGCGGCTCGCCAGGGCACGCACTCGACCAAGCGTCGTGGCGAGGTCTCCGGTGCCGGCCGCAAGCCCTTCAAGCAGAAGGGCACGGGTAACGCCCGTCAGGGCTCCATCCGCGCGCCGCACATGACCGGTGGTGGCATCGTCCACGGCCCGAAGCCGCGCGACTACTCGCAGCGCACCCCCAAGAAGATGATCGCCGCCGCCCTTCTGGGCGCGCTGAGCGACCGTGCTCGCGGTGGCCGTCTGCACGTCGTCGACTCCTTCGGCATCGAGGGCGCCCCGTCGACCAAGGCCGCTGCGGCCGTCCTCGCCGAGCTCGCTCCGACCAAGAACGTCCTGGTCGTCATCGAGCGTGGCGACGAGCTGTCGGTCAAGAGCGTTCGCAACCTCGCGTACGTCCACGTCCTCAGCTTCGACCAGCTGAACGCCTACGACGTGCTCGTCTCCGACGACATCGTCTTCACCAAGGCCGCCTACGACGCGTTCGTCGCGTCCAAGAGCGCCACCACCGAGGAGGTCTCGGCATGAACGTCTCCCTCAACAAGGACCCGCGCGACATCATCCTGAAGCCGGTCGTCTCGGAGAAGAGCTACGGGCTCATCGACGAGGGCAAGTACACCTTCCTGGTGGACCCGCGCTCCTCGAAGACCGAGATCAAGCTCGCGATCGAGAAGATCTTCGGCGTCAAGGTCGCCGCGGTCAACACGCTCAACCGCGCGGGCAAGTCCCGCCGCACCCGCTTCGGCACCGGTAAGCGCAAGGACACCAAGCGCGCCATCGTCACGCTCAAGTCGGGCACCATCGACATCTTCACGGCCGTCGGCTGACAGCTGGGATAGAGGACAACCAACATGGCTATTCGCAAGTACAAGCCCACGACCCCGGGTCGCCGCGGTTCGTCGGTGGCCGACTTCGCCGAGATCACGCGATCGACGCCCGAGAAGTCGCTGCTCCGTCCGCTGTCGAAGACCGGTGGTCGCAACAACCAGGGGCGCATCACCACGCGTCACATCGGTGGCGGTCACAAGCGTCAGTACCGCGTCATCGACTTCCGTCGCAATGACAAGGACGGCGTCAACGCCAAGGTCGCACACATCGAGTACGACCCCAACCGCACCGCGCGCATCGCGCTGCTGCACTACGTGGACGGCGAGAAGCGCTACATCCTCGCGCCGAACAAGCTGCAGCAGGGCGACATCGTCGAGTCCGGTCCGGGCGCCGACATCAAGCCGGGCAACAACCTGCCGCTGAAGAACATCCCCACCGGTACCGTGATCCACGCGATCGAGCTCCGCCCCGGCGGCGGCGCGAAGATGGCGCGTTCGGCCGGTGCGTCGGTTCGCCTGGTCGCCAAGGACGGCCCCTACGCGCAGCTTCGTCTGCCGTCGGGCGAGATCCGCAACGTCGACGCGCGCTGCCGCGCCACGATCGGCGAGGTCGGCAACGCCGAGCAGTCGAACATCAACTGGGGCAAGGCCGGCCGTAACCGCTGGAAGGGCATCCGCCCGACCGTCCGCGGTGTCGCGATGAACCCGGTCGACCACCCGCACGGTGGTGGTGAGGGCAAGACGTCCGGTGGACGTCACCCCGTCTCTCCTTGGGGCCAGGCTGAGGGTCGCACCCGCCACGCCAACAAGGAAAGCGACAAGTACATCGTCCGTCGTCGCAACGCCGGCAAGAAGCGCAAGTAGGAGTAGAGGAAGATGCCTCGCAGCCTGAAGAAGGGCCCCTTCGTCGACGAGCACCTGCTTCGCAAGGTCGTCTCGCAGAACGATGCCGGCACCAAGAACGTCATCAAGACCTGGTCGCGCCGTTCGATGATCATCCCCGCCATGCTGGGACACACCATCGCCGTGCACGACGGACGCAAGCACATCCCCGTGTTCGTGTCCGAGACCATGGTCGGTCACAAGCTGGGCGAGTTCGCGCCCACCCGCACCTTCCGCGGCCACGAGAAGGACGACAAGAAGGGTCGCCGCCGCTGACGCGGTGGCGTTCCTAGAGAGGACTAGAGGAGGAGAGAAATGGTGGATTCCATCGCACGCGTGAAGCACATCCGCGTGACCCCTCAGAAGGCTCGTCGTGTCGTCGCGCTGATCAAGGGCAAGCAGGCTCAGGAGGCCCTGGCCATCCTGAAGTTCGCGCCCCAGAGTGCCAGCGAGCCGATCTACAAGCTCGTCGCCGCTGCGGTCGCCAACGCCCGTGTGAAGGCTGACAAGGACGGCGAGTTCCTGGACGAGCAGGACCTTTACGTGCGCAACGCGTACGTCGACGAGGGCACGACGCTCAAGCGTTTCCAGCCCCGCGCACAGGGCCGCGCCTTCCAGATCAAGAAGCGCACGAGCCACATCACCGTCGAGCTCGCGACCCCCGAGGTCGATGAGGCCGCGGCCGGCTCCACGAACAAGAAGGCGAGCAAGTAATGGGACAGAAGGTCAACCCGTACGGCTTCCGCCTCGGCATCACCACGGACCACGTGTCGCGTTGGTTCTCCGACTCCACGAAGCCGGGACAGCGTTACGCCGACTACGTGGCCGAGGACGTCAAGATCCGTAAGCTCCTGCAGACGCAGCTGGACCGCGCCGGCGTGAGCGGCATCGAGATCGAGCGCACGCGTGACCGCGTCCGCGTCGACATCCACACCGCCCGCCCCGGCATCGTCATCGGTCGCCGCGGCGCCGAGGCCGAGCGCATCCGCGCCGACCTCGAGAAGCTCACCGGCAAGCAGATCCAGCTGAACATCCTCGAGGTCAAGAACCCCGAGGCCGACGCTCAGCTGGTCGCCCAGGGCATCGCCGAGCAGCTCTCCGCCCGCGTGGCCTTCCGCCGCGCGATGCGCAAGGGTCTGCAGGGCGCACAGCGCGCCGGCGCCAAGGGCATCCGCATCCAGGTCTCGGGTCGTCTCGGCGGCGCCGAGATGAGCCGTTCGGAGTTCTACCGCGAGGGTCGTGTGCCGCTGCACACGCTGCGCGCGAACATCGACTACGGCTTCTACGAGGCCAAGACCACCTTCGGCCGCATCGGTGTGAAGGTCTGGATCTACAAGGGCGACCTCACCAACAAGGAGCTCGCTCGCGAGCAGGCCAACGCGCCGAAGGCACCCCGCGGTCGTGACGACCGTGGTGGCGACCGTCGTCGCGCGCCCCGCAACGAGGCGCCCGTCGCAGAAGGAGCATCGGCATAATGCTTATTCCCCGTAAGGTCAAGTACCGCAAGCAGCACCACCCGGGTCGCGCGGGCCAGGCCACCGGCGGCACGAAGGTCTCCTTCGGCGAGTTCGGCATCCAGGCCCTCACCCCCGCGTATGTGACCAACCGTCAGATCGAGTCCGCTCGTATCGCGATGACGCGTCACATCAAGCGTGGCGGCAAGGTGTGGATCAACATCTACCCCGACCGTCCCCTCACCAAGAAGCCCGCCGAGACCCGCATGGGTTCCGGTAAGGGTTCGCCGGAGTGGTGGGTCGCCAACGTCAAGCCGGGTCGCGTCCTGTTCGAGGTCGCGGGCGTCAACGAGCAGCTCGCTCGCGAGGCGCTCACCCGTGCAATTCACAAGCTGCCCCTGAAGGCACGCATCATCAAGCGCGAGGAGGGCGACGCGTAATGGCTGTCGGAACCAAGACGCTCGCTCCGAGCGAGCTGGACACGTTCGAGGACCAGCGCCTCGTCGAAGAGCTGCGCAAGGCCAAGGAAGAGCTGTTCAACCTGCGCTTCCAGTCGGCCACCGGCCAGCTCGAGAGCCACGGCCGCATTCGCGCCGTCAAGCGCGACATCGCGCGGCTCTACACCGTGATCCGCGAGCGCGAGCTCGGCATCCGTGCCACGCCCGCCCCCGTCGAGGTCGCGTCCAAGGCGAAGAAGACCAAGGCCAAGAAGGCGGATGACGCTGCCGAGGCCACGAAGGAAGAGGCCGAGTGATGGCTGAGACCACCGAGAAGAAGGCCGCCAAGAAGGCGCCGGCCGCCGAGGCCGTCGTCGAGGCGCCCGCTGCCGGTCACGAGTCGGCTGCCCACGACGTGCGCGATGCGGACGCCCGTGGCTACCGCAAGTCGCGTCGTGGCTACGTCGTCAGCGACAAGATGGACAAGACGATCGTCGTCGAGGTCGAGGACCGCGTGAAGCACCCGCTCTACGGCAAGGTCATCCGTCGCACGTCGAAGGTCAAGGCCCACGACGAGCAGAACAGCGCCGGCATCGGCGACCTCGTGCTGATCAACGAGACCCGGCCGCTCAGCGCCACCAAGCGGTGGCGCCTGGTCGAGATCCTCGAGAAGGCGAAGTAAGAAATGATCCAGACTGAGTCCCGCCTCAAGGTCGCCGACAACACCGGCGCCAAGGAGCTGCTCACGATCCGCGTGCTCGGCGGCTCCAACCGCCGTTACGCCGGTCTCGGCGACATCATCGTCGCGACCGTCAAGGACGCGATCCCCGGCGGCAACGTCAAGAAGGGCGATGTGGTCAAGGCCGTCATCGTCCGCACCAAGAAGGAGGTCCGTCGTCCCGACGGCTCCTACATCAAGTTCGACGAGAACGCCGCCGTCATCCTGAAGAACGACGGGGAGCCCCGCGGCACCCGCATCTTCGGACCGGTCGGTCGTGAGCTTCGTGACAAGAAGTTCATGAAGATCGTGTCGCTCGCACCGGAGGTGATCTGACCCTCATGGCCAAGATCAAGAAGGGTGACCTCGTTCAGGTCATCACTGGCAAGAAGCAGGACAAGGGCGGCGACCGCGGCAAGCAGGGCAAGGTTCTCGACGTTCTCGTCGAGCAGAACCGCGTCATCGTCGAGGGCGTCAACTACGTCACGAAGCACAACCGCGTGGGCCAGTCCCAGCGCGGGACCAAGACGGGCGGCATCGAGACGATGGAAGCCCCGATCCACATCTCCAACGTCGCCCTCGTCGACCCCTCGACCAAGAAGCCGACCAAGGTCGGTCACCGTGTCGAGGAGCAGACGAAGGATGGCGTGAAGCGCACCGTTCGCGTGCGCTACGCGAAGAAGAGCGGCAAGGACCTCTGAACATGAGCAGCACCACTGCCGCGGCGGCTGGCAAGATCCAGCCCCGCCTGAAGCAGAAGTACCAGGGCGAGATCAAGAAGGCCCTGCAGGACGAGTTCGGCTACGCCAACGTCATGCAGATCCCCGGGATCGTCAAGGTCGTCGTGAACACCGGCGTCGGCGAGGCGGCTCGCGACTCCAAGGTGATTGATGGTGCGGTCGACGACCTCACCAAGATCACGGGTCAGAAGCCCGTCGTCACCAAGGCCCGCAAGTCCATCGCACAGTTCAAGCTGCGTGAGGGCCAGGCCATCGGTGCGCACGTCACCCTCCGCGGTGACCGCGCGTGGGAGTTCCTGGACCGCCTCGTGAACCTCGCTCTGCCGCGCATCCGCGACTTCCGCGGCCTGTCGCCCAAGCAGTTCGACGGTCACGGCAACTACACGTTCGGTCTGCAGGAGCAGTCGGTCTTCCACGAGATCAACCAGGACAAGATCGACCGCGTCCGCGGCTTCGACATCACGATCGTCACCACGGCGAAGACGGATGACGAGGGCCGGTCGCTGCTGCGCCAGCTGGGCTTCCCGTTCAAGACGGACGAGAACCAGGCCTGACACCCCCGACCTCTCCGGTCGGCCCATCAAGAAGGTCGGCTGTCGTGTAACGGCATCCGAAACCGCTGAACAAAGGAAACCAAGAAATGACGATGACAGACCCGGTCGCTGACATGCTGACCCGTCTGCGCAACGCGAACTCGGCGCACCACGACTCCGTGTCGCTGCCGAGCTCGAAGCTCAAGACCCACATTGCCGAGATCCTCCAGCAGGAGGGCTACATCTCCGGCTGGGAGGTCTCCGACGCTCGTGTCGGCCAGACCCTCACGCTCACGCTGAAGTACGGCCCGAACCGCGAGCGGTCGATCGCCGGCATCAAGCGCGTCTCGAAGCCCGGCCTGCGCGTGTACGCACGCTCGACCGAGATCCCCAAGGTCCTCGGCGGCCTGGGCGTCGCGATCCTGTCCACCTCCTCCGGTCTTCTCACCGACCGCCAGGCAGAGCAGAAGGGCGTGGGTGGGGAAGTCCTCGCCTACGTGTGGTGATCTGACATGTCGCGTATTGGACGTCTTCCCATCGACATCCCCGCCGGCGTGACCGTTTCGGTCGACGGCCAGGATGTCACGGTCAAGGGCCCGAAGGGCGAGCTCGCGCTCTCCGTCTCCAAGCCCATCGAGGTCAAGGTCGAGGAGAACCAGGTTCTGGTCTCCCGTCCCGACGACGAGCGCGAGTCGCGTTCGCTGCACGGACTGACCCGCACCCTGATCAACAACAACATCATCGGCGTCACCCAGGGCTACACCAAGGGCCTCGAGGTCGTCGGCACCGGTTACCGCGTCGCGCAGAAGGGGACGGCGGTCGAGTTCGCGCTCGGCTTCTCGCACCCCGTGCTGGTCGAAGCGCCGGCCGGCATCACGCTGACCGTCGAGGGCAACAACAAGCTCACCGTCAGCGGCATCTCGAAGCAGGCCGTCGGTGAGGCCGCCGCGAACATCCGCAAGATCCGCAAGCCCGAGCCCTACAAGGGCAAGGGTGTGCGTTACGCGGGCGAGGTCGTTCGCCGCAAGGCCGGAAAGGCTGGTAAGTAATCATGGCTGTCAAGTCGAAGAGCGACGCGCGTTCGCGTCGTCACCTGCGCCTTCGCAAGAAGGTCGTGGGCACCGAGGCCCGTCCGCGCCTTGTCGTCACCCGTTCGGCCCGCCACGTCTTCGTCCAGCTCGTGGACGACAGCAAGGGCGTGACCGTCGCGTCGGCCTCGACTCTCGAGTCGGACCTGCGCACGTTCGACGGTGACAAGACCGCCAAGGCCCGCAAGGTCGGCGAGCTCGTCGCCGAGCGCGCCAAGGCGGCCGGCTTCTCGGACGTCGTGTTCGACCGCGGTGGCAACCGCTACGCGGGCCGTGTCGCAGCGATCGCCGAGGGCGCCCGCGAGGGAGGTCTGAACCTGTGAGCGATGCAACTACTCAGAATGTGGAGAACGAAGTGACCGAGCAGGCTGCGGCCACCGCTCCCGTCGAGCGCGAGGCCCGCGAGCCCCGTCGTGGCGGTCGCGAGCGCAACCCCAACCGCGACCGTGGTTCGCGCGACGCCGAGAAGAGCCAGTTCCTCGAGCGCGTCGTGACGATCAACCGCGTGTCGAAGGTCGTCAAGGGCGGTCGCCGCTTCAGCTTCACGGCGCTCGTCGTCGTGGGCGATGGCAACGGTCTCGTCGGCGTCGGCTACGGCAAGGCGCGTGAGGTTCCCCTCGCCATCTCCAAGGGTGTCGAAGAGGCCAAGCGCAACTTCTTCCGTGTGCCGCGCACCGGCTCGTCCATCCCGCACCCGGTGCAGGGTGAGGCCGCTGCCGGTGTCGTGCTCCTGCGTCCGGCTGCCGCCGGTACCGGTGTTATCGCCGGTGGTCCGGTGCGCGCCGTGCTCGAGTGCGCCGGCATCCACGACGTGCTCTCCAAGTCGCTCGGCTCGTCGAACACGATCAACATCGTGCACGCGACCGTCGAGGCGCTGAAGCAGCTCGAGGAGCCCCGCGCGGTCGCCGCTCGTCGCGGTCTCGACTTCGACCAGGTGGCTCCCGCCCGTCTGATCCGTGCCGAGGCTGACGCCGCGGCCGCTGCGAAGGTAGGTGCCTGATGGCCGCGCGTCTCAAGGTGACCCAGGTCAAGTCCAAGGTGAGCGAGAAGCAGAACCAGCGCGACACGCTGCGTTCGCTCGGTCTGAAGCGGATCGGCGACTCGGTCGTCCGTCCCGACGACGCGCAGACGCGCGGCTACGTCAAGACTGTCGCCCACCTCGTCAAGGTTGAGGAGATCGACTGATGGCCGAGAAGGCTGAGAAGGCGACCGAAGAGGTCGCTGTGAAGAACACCGAGAAGAAGGCCGCCGCCAAGCCGGCTGCCAAGAAGACCGCCGAGAAGCCGGCCGCGAAGAAGGCTCCCGCCAAGAAGGCGGATGCCGAGGTGTCGCGCCCCGGTGTGCTCAAGGTCCACCACCTGCGTCCGGTTCCCGGCTCCAACACCGCGAAGACCCGTGTCGGTCGCGGTGAGGGCTCGAAGGGTAAGACCGCCGGTCGTGGCACCAAGGGCACGAAGGCCCGCTACCAGGTGAAGGTCGGCTTCGAGGGCGGTCAGATGCCGCTGCACATGCGTACGCCGAAGCTGCGCGGGTTCAAGAACCCGTTCCGCGTCGAGTACCAGGTGGTCAACCTCGACAAGCTGGCCGAGCTGTACCCGGCCGGTGGCGACGTCACCGTCAGCGACCTCGTCGCCAAGGGTGCGGTGCGCAAGAACGAGAAGGTCAAGGTGCTCGGCACCGGCGACATCTCGGTCAAGCTCACCGTCGCCGTCGACAAGGTCTCGGGTTCGGCCGAGCAGAAGATCGTCGCCGCGGGCGGTTCGGTCAAGTAATTCCACGGCAGGGGCCGGAGGCGAGCCTCCGGCCCCTGTTGCCGTACTCTGGAAGCGGTGTCCTCGGACCCGCATCGAGACACCGGTCAGCTCTCTGGAGGAAATCCCCTTGTTCAGCGCCGTCAGCGCCATCGCGCGGGTCTTCCGCACCCCGGATCTCCGGCGGAAGATCTTCTTCACCCTCGCGATCATCGCCATCTATCGCCTTGGTGCGCACGTTCCGGCGCCCTTCGTGAGCTTCCCGAACGTGCAGTCCTGCCTCCAGCAGACCGGTTCTGCGAGTGAGGGTCTGCTCTCGCTCGTCAACCTGTTCTCCGGCGGCGCGCTCCTGCAGCTGTCGATCTTCGCGCTCGGCGTCATGCCCTACATCACCGCGACGATCATCGTGCAGCTGCTGCGCGTCGTGATTCCGCACTTCGAGGCGCTGTACAAGGAGGGGCAGGCCGGTCAGGCCAAGCTCACGCAGTACACCCGCTACCTGACGATCGCGCTGGCGCTCCTGCAGTCCACCACCCTGGTGACGGTGGCACGCTCGGGTCAGCTCTTCGGCACGACCGGCATCGCCGAGTGCAACGCGCTGCTCACCAACGACGTGTGGTGGGCCCAGCTGCTGATGATCATCACGCTGACCGCCGGCACCGGCCTCATCATGTGGTTCGCCGAGCTCGTCACCGAGCGTGGCGTGGGCAATGGCATGTCCATCCTCATCTTCACCTCGATCGCGGCACAGTTCCCGGCGGCCATGTGGGCCATCGCCACGTCGCGCGGTTTCGAGGTCTTCCTCCTCGTGCTGGCCGTCGGCATCGTCGTCGTCGCCCTCGTCGTCTTCGTCGAGCAGTCGCAGCGGCGCATCCCCGTGCAGTACGCCAAGCGCATGGTCGGGCGTCGCACCCTCGGCGGCACGAATACGTACATCCCGATCAAGGTGAACATGGCGGGCGTCGTGCCGGTCATCTTCGCCTCGTCGCTGCTGTACATCCCGGCACTGATCGCCCAGTTCAATCAGACGCCGGACGCCAACGGCAACATCCCCGGCTGGGTGACGTGGATCCAGCAGTATCTGACGAAGGGCGATCACCCGCTCTACATGCTGCTGTACTTCCTGCTCATCGTCGGGTTCACCTACTTCTACGTCGCGATCACGTTCAACCCCGTCGAGGTCGCCGACAACATGAAGAAGTACGGCGGATTCATCCCCGGCATCCGTGCCGGTCGGCCCACGGCGGAGTACCTCGACTACGTGCTGACCCGCATCACGCTGCCGGGCTCGATCTACCTCGGGCTCATCGCGCTGCTGCCGCTGGTGGCGCTCGCGACGGTCAGCGCCAACCAGAACTTCCCGTTCGGCGGCGCCTCGATCCTCATCATCGTCGGTGTCGGTCTGGAGACGGTCAAGCAGATCGACGCGCAGCTGCAGCAGCGTCACTACGAAGGGCTGCTGCGATGACCGCCGCGCGACTTCTCATCATCGGACCGCAGGGTTCCGGCAAGGGCACGCAGGGCGTGCGCATCGCCGACGCCCTCGGTATCCCCGCCGTGTCGACGGGGGACGTGTTCCGTGCCAACGTGAAAGAGGGCACGGAACTCGGTCTGAAGGTCAAGGCGATCATCGACGCGGGCGACCTCGTCCCCGACGCGCTCACCGGGGAGATCGTGCGCGATCGCCTGGCCCAGCCGGATGCCGCCGGTGGTTTTCTCCTGGACGGCTACCCGCGCAACCTCGGACAGGTGGGCGACCTCGACGGTTTCCTGGACGAGAGGGGCGAGCCCCTCACCGCGGTCATCGAGTTGGTGGTACCGCGCGACGAGTCCATCCAGCGGCTGTCGCTGCGGGCGGCCGAGCAGGGTCGCGCCGACGACAACGCCGAGTCGATCGCGAAGCGTCTGGCCATCTACGAGTCCGAGACGGCGCCCATTCTGGACGTCTACCGCGAGCGCGGCATCGTCGACCAGATCGACGGTGTCGGCTCCCTGGACGAGGTGTACGCGCGCATCCAGGACGCCCTGGCAGCTCGCGGCATCGCCGCTTCCTGATGGGACTTCGGCGCTCCCTGTACAAGACCCCGGCGCAGCTGCGTGCGATGGTCGAGCCGGGTCTGATCACGGCGGCCGCGCTGGACGCGGTGCGCGCACTGATCGCCCCGGGCGTGACCACGGCTGAGCTGGATGCCGCGGCATCCGAGGTCATCCTCGCCCGCGGGGCCGAGTCGAACTTCCAGCTCGTGCGCGGCTACCGCCACACGACCTGCATCTCGGTCAACGACCAGGTCGTCCACGGCATCCCCGGGGAGCGCGTGCTTGAGCCGGGCGACATCGTGTCGATCGATGCCGGTGCGCAGTTCAAGGGCTGGAACGGCGACTCGGCCATCACGGTGGTCGTCCCCGGCGGGGATCCGGTTGTGCAGGCGTCGCGCGAGCGGCTGTCGCAGGTGACGGAGGGCTCGCTCTGGGCGGGCGTGGCCGCGCTCGCGTCGGCGTCGCGCGTCGGAGAGATCGGTGACGCGGTGCAGGGCTACATCGAGCGCTCGGGGGAGAGCTACGGCATCCTTCGCGACTACGTCGGCCACGGCATCGGCCGCCGGATGCACGAGGGCCCGACGATCTTCAACTACCGGGTGTCCGACCTGGGCCCCGCGGTGCGTCCCGGCCTGTGTGTCGCGATCGAACCGATGATCACCGCCGGCTCCGAGGAGACCTTCGTCGAGGACGACGACTGGACGGTCACGACCGTCGACGGCAGCGACGGAAGCCACTGGGAGCACAGCGTCGCCGTTCACGAGAACGGCGTGTGGGTGCTGACCGCCGCCGACGGCGGCGCCGCCGGTCTCGCCCCCTTCGGCGTCACCCCCACGCCCATCGCCTGACCCCGCGCTGCGCGCACTCTGCTCCCCGCGAGCCGCCATCCTCGGCGCGAGCCGACATCATCGGCCGCGCCGCAGGATGTCGGCTCGGCGCCGCAGGAGCGGCTCGCGTGGTGCGCGAAGGTTCCTCCCCAGGGCACCCCGCGGGCGGCTGTTGTCCACCGTGGGCGAAGAGGGAGATCCGGATGCCGCTGCGGCGGTGATCGTGGACGGCATGCTGGTTTCCGAAGCGCGCACCCTCCTCGCTTCCCGTGAGGAGCTCGAACGCAGAGGGCGTTCGGCGCGAGACGTCGCTGCGGCGGTGCGGCACGGATCCCTCATCCGTGTGGATCGCGGGTGTTACGCCGAGGCGGAACGGTGGCGCGGCGCCCACAGCGAAGGGCGTCACCTGATGCGCGTCGTCGCTGCTGAACGTCGTCGCACGGGGAACTCCGAGCTCGTCTACTCCCATGCCTCGGCGGCCGTCCTCTGGGAATTGCCGCTGTTTCGCGTCGAACCCCGCCGCGTGCACCTCAGCGGACGCGCAGCGAGCGGGCACGTACGCGCATCCGAGCCGTTGGTCGCACGTCACCAGGTTGCCGTCGCCTCGAGCGACAAGACGATGCGCCAGGGCGTGGTCTGCACCGGACTGGCCCGCACGGTCGCGGACGTGCTGCGCTCGGCATCCTTCGAGACAGGACTCTCCCTCGCCGACGCCGCGCTTCGCCGTGCCGCCTGGTCGTGGAACGGGTACGACGTGGAGGCGGCGGAGAGTCTGCGCCGGCAGGTTGCGCAGCGGCTGCCTTCGGGAGGCCGCGGAGTTCGCGCGGCCCGGCGGATGCTGGAACTCGCCGATGGTCGTGCCGCTTCGCCGGGGGAGAGCGTGAGCCGGCTCTACATCGGCGACCTCGGCTTCGCCACGCCGCGTCTGCAGGTCCCGGTCGCCGGTCCGGGCTCGCGCCTGTTCCATGTCGACTTCGCGCTGGATGACGTCGGAGTCTGGGGCGAGTACGACGGCGAGGGAAAGTACCTCGATCCTGCGATGCGGGGCGAGGGCGTCGGGGTGGAGCGGGTGGTCATGGAAGAGAAGCAGCGCGAGGACTGGATCCGCGGGACCACGGGACGGCGACTCGTGCGCTGGGGCACGGCTGACATCGCCACGGCAGCCCACCTGGGTGCACGCCTGCGCGCGTTCGGCATCCATCCGCAACGCTGACCCGTCACGCCGAGCCGCCACGAAGGTGCCGAACCGACGCGAAAGGGCGCGCGAGAACATGGCGGGTCGGGGGAGACGTAGCGGCTCGGCGGGATGGGGGCGGGTGAAGTCACGGCTTTCACGGGCAACGCATAAGAGTGCGTGAGCCACAATGGTAGGACGGCGGCGACAGCCGCACATCGGAGAGGCATCGAGGTTATGGCGCAGGCAGCAGCGGGTAAGAGGAACTGGTTCGCGATCTGGGTGAGCGTGGCGGTCGTCGTCGTGGTCGCGCTGGTCATCGCGCTCGTGGTGTGGATGAACCGGGCAGCCACGGACCCCGGTACGGCACCGGCGGGTGCGGGCATCAACCAGGAGACGGGCGCGATCGCCGTCGGCTCGGGAGAGCAGACCCTCGACACCTACATCGACTTCATGTGCCCCATTTGCAACCAGTTCGAGACCACGTATGGCCCCGAGATCCTCGATCTGGCGAACAAGGGCACGATCACGCTCAACATCCACCCGATCGCGATCCTGGACCGCTACTCGCAGGGAACCAACTACTCGACGCGGTCCGCCAACGCCATGTACTGCGTCGCGCAGGCCGACCCCGACAAGGTCGTCGCGTTCATGCAGGCGATGTACAAGAACCAGCCCCAGGAGAACTCGACGGGCCTGACCGATCAGCAGATCATCGACATCGCGAAGGGCGTCGGCGTCACGGGTATCGACTCGTGCGTGACGGACGGCACCTATTCGAAGTTCGTCACCTCGATGACGCAGAAGACGCCGGTCCAGCCGGGCTCGAGCGGCATCGGCACGCCCACTCTCGCGATCAACGGAACGGTCATCTCGAACCAGACCATTCCGGCGAAGGGCCAGTTCGCCTCCCTCTTCAAGTGACGCGCGTCTGAGACGAGCGAGAGGGCCGTACGGCAGTTTGCCGTGCGGCCCTCTATCACGTACACTGAATCTTTGGTGCCTTGCGCCTTCATTGGCGTGTCGCCGCACCACATCCCACTCACCGCAGACCGACCGGTCTGCACAAGCGTCAGCGAGGCTATGGCTAAGAAAGACGGTGTCATCGAAATCGAGGGCGTCGTGTCTGAAGCGCTGCCCAACGCGATGTTCCGCGTTGAGCTCACCAACGGACACAAGGTACTCGCCACGATCTCCGGCAAGATGCGGCAGAACTACATCCGCATCATCCCCGAAGACCGCGTCGTCGTGGAGCTCTCGCCCTACGACCTCACGCGCGGTCGCATCGTCTACCGCTACCGCTAGACCGGTCGAGAAGTAACGAGCGGGCGGATGCCGCGGCATCCCGTCCGACTCGAAGACAGCGAACAGGAAAATCATGAAGGTCAACCCCTCCGTCAAGCCCATCTGCGACCACTGCAAGGTCATCCGTCGCCACGGTCGCGTCATGGTGATCTGCAAGTCGAACCCGCGTCACAAGCAGCGCCAGGGTTGAGTCGGAGCGCATCACCGCGGCGAAGCCGCGCTGATCCGCTCACGACTCAAGGTTGAGCAAGGCCGCGCAGCGGCCGAGCCGAAACCTCAGCACGAAGACACAACTCCATACCGCGAACGGCGCGTTTCGACTCGCTGCGCTCGCTCAACGACCAGTGGTCCGAGAACGGCGCAACGTTCGCACCGACTGGAAACAGTCAGCACACAGGCAGGATCAGATCCTCTTCGGAGGGGACACCTCGGGGCGGAGGCCCGGGCACCGATCCTGCTCCACACCTCCACTACTCCTAGGAGAACCGCATGGCACGTCTTGCCGGCGTTGACATCCCGCGCGACAAGCGCGTGGTGATCGCCCTCACGTACATCTACGGCATCGGCCGTACCCGTTCGGTCGAGATCCTCAAGGCCACCGAGATCGACGAGTCGATCCGCGTCAAGGACCTCACCGACGACCAGCTGGTCGCGCTGCGCGACCACATCGAAGGCAACTACAAGGTGGAGGGTGACCTGCGCCGTGAGGTCGCCGCCGACATCCGCCGCAAGGTCGAGATCGGCTCGTACGAGGGTCTGCGTCACCGCCGCGGCCTTCCGGTGCGCGGTCAGCGCACCAAGACCAACGCGCGTACCCGCAAGGGCCCGAAGCGCACCGTCGCCGGCAAGAAGAAGGCCGGCCGCAAGTAAGCGCGGCCCCCGGTACAGGTTTAGGAGAACAGACACATGGCACAGGCCAAGACCGCTGCGCGCAAGCCGCGCCGCAAGGAGAAGAAGAACATCGCGCTGGGCCAGGCCCACATCAAGTCGACGTTCAACAACACGATCGTTTCGATCACCGACCCCTCGGGCGCTGTCATCAGCTGGGCGTCCTCGGGTGGAGTGGGCTTCAAGGGCTCGCGTAAGTCGACCCCGTACGCCGCCGGCATGGCCGCCGAGTCGGCCGCCCGCCAGGCCGCCGAGCACGGCGTCAAGAAGGTCGACGTCTTCGTGAAGGGCCCGGGTTCGGGTCGCGAGACCGCGATCCGTTCGCTGCAGGCCGCCGGCCTCGAGGTGGGGTCGATCTCCGACGTCACCCCGCAGGCGCACAACGGCTGCCGCCCGCCGAAGCGTCGCCGCGTCTGACTTCCGGGCCGGGTGCCCCCGCATCGCGGGCGGCACCCGGCATCCGTCGTCTTTGAAAACTCAACACCTCTTGCAATCGCACGTGTCATATAGCGGGCACGTGACGGAAAGGAACACATAGTGCTCATTGCACAGCGTCCCACTCTGACCGAGGAGAAGATCGGCGAGTTCCGCAGCCGCTTCGTCATCGAGCCGCTGGAGCCCGGCTTCGGCTACACGATCGGCAACGCGCTGCGCCGCAGCCTGCTGTCCTCGATCCCCGGCGCGGCTGTCACCAGCATCCGCATCGACGGCGTGCTGCACGAGTTCAGCACCATCCCGGGCGTGAAGGAGGATGTCACCGAGATCATCCTCAACATCAAGCAGCTGGTCGTCTCCTCGGAGCGCGACGAGCCGATCACCGCCTACCTGCGCAAGACCGGCGCCGGCGAGGTCACCGCCGCCGACATCTCCGCTCCGGCGGGTGTCGAGGTGCACAACCCCGAGCTGGTCATCGCGACGCTCAACGACTCGGCGAAGTTCGAGCTCGAGCTCACGATCGAGCGCGGCCGTGGCTACGTGTCGGCCACCCAGAACCGCAACGAGTACGCCGAGGCGGGCCAGATCCCGATCGACTCGATCTACTCGCCCGTTCTGAAGGTCTCGTACCGCGTCGACGCCACGCGTGCCGGTGAGCGCACCGACTTCGACAAGCTCGTCCTGGACGTCGAGGCCAAGCCGTCGATCTCCCCGCGCGACGCCGTCGCGTCGGCCGGGCGCACGCTCACCGAGCTGTTCGGTCTCGCTCGCGAGTTGAACGTCGAAGCCGAGGGCATCGAGATCGGTCCCGCGCCGGTCGCCGAGGTTCTCACCAACGAGCTGTCGATGCCGATCGAGGACCTCGATCTGTCGGTGCGTTCGTACAACTGCCTCAAGCGCGAGGGCATCAACACGGTGTCGGAGCTGGTCGCCCTCTCCGAGACGCAGCTGATGAACATCCGCAACTTCGGTCAGAAGTCGGTCGACGAGGTGCGCGACAAGCTCGTCTCCCTCGGCCTGTCGCTGAAGGACTCGGTCCCCGGGTTCGACGGTGCGCACTTCTACGGCGGCTACGACGACGAGGCCCTCTGAGCCTCCGCGCTCGCAACGGCAAGACCTTCTGCGCGCACCGGCCCCGACCGGTTCGCTGACCTTTTCCCTCTGGAGTAACTGACATGCCCAAGCCCACCAAGGGTCCCCGCCTCGGAGGCGGCCCCGCCCACGAGCGTCTGCTGCTGGCCAACCTGGCCTCGGCGCTGTTCACCCACAAGTCGATCACGACGACCGAGACCAAGGCCAAGCGCCTGCGCCCGCTCGCCGAGCGCATGGTCACGTTCGCCAAGCGTGGCGACCTGCACGCGCGCCGTCGTGTGCTGTCCGTCCTCGGCAACAAGGACGCCGTCCACGAGCTGTTCGCCGAGATCGCGCCGCTGGTCGCCGAGCGTGAGGGCGGCTACACCCGCATCACGAAGATCGGCAACCGCAAGGGCGACAACGCGCCGATGGCTGTGATCGAGCTCGTCCTCGAGCCGGTCAACCCGAAGCCGAAGTCGACCAAGAAGGCGGCCGCTGCCGCTCCGGCCGCCACCCCGGCCAAGGATGAGGATGCCGCCGAGGAGACCGCCACCGACGCGGTCGCCGAGGCCGACGAGGCTCAGGATGCCGCGGACGAGGTCGTCGCCGACGCCGCCGCCGCCGCAGGTGCCGAGTCGCCCGAGGAGGGCGCCGCGGCCGAGGCTGCTGCCGAGGACGCCGCGAAGTAAGCACGGCTGTCGTTCGAGAAGGCCCGCACCCATCAGGGGTGCGGGCCTTCTCGTTTCGCGCCTCGGCCGGCTCCGCGCGTGCGCGCCACGCGCGTCCCAACTACAGTGGCCCGAGTGAGTGAGCCATCGCTGAGTGCACGCATCGACCAGTCCCGCCGCCGGTCCGGATCCGAGCTCGGACCGGTGCTGCCACGGCATCCGGAGGTCGCGTCGTGGCGCACCGCGACGGCCGACGACATCGACGCCATCCACGCCGTGATGGTGGCGGCGGAGCGTGTCGACCACCCGACCTGGACCACTCCGCGCGAGGACGTCGCCGACACCTTCGATCTTGCGCACATCGACCACTCCCGCGACACCGTGCTGGCGCTGGATGCCGAGGGTACCGTGATCGCGTTCGGAAGCTCCTTCCTCCACCCTTCGCGCGAGGGCGCCCTGAACGTGCACCTGTCGGGTGCGGTGCTGCCGACGCTGTGGCGCCGCGGGATCGGCAGCGCGGTGTTCGGCTGGCAGTACGCGCGCGGCCTCGAGCAGCTGGCGGAGGCCGCGGGTGCGCTGCCCGACGTGCCGGGGGAAGACTGGAGCGCTCAGCTGCGGGTGTACGCCGAGGAGTCGAACCGCGGGAATCAGAGGCTCGCCGAGTCGGCGGGTCTGGCCGCCGAACGCTGGTTCGCCACGATGCTGCGGGATCTGACCGACGGTGCGCCGGAGGTGTCGCTGCCGGCCGCGGCGCGGGAGGGCGGGCTGCGCATCGTGGCGTACACGCACGATCGTGATGACGACGCCCGTCTGGCGCGCAACGATGCGTTCCGCGATCACTGGGGAAGCCTGCCGAGCCAGCCCGAGTCGTGGGCCAAGTTCGTCGGCGGCGAGTTCTTCCGCGCCGATCTGTCCCGGCTGGTCGTCGAGGCCGACGGCACCATCGCCGCTTTCTGTCTCGCGTCGGTGAACGAGGAGGACTGGGCGAGTCTGGGCGCCTCGAACTCGTACATCGACCTCATCGGTGTCGTGCGGGCGCGCCGTCGGCAGGGACTGGCTCCCGCGGTCGTCGCGGCGACGTTGCGCGCGATCGCCGATGCCGGTCTGCAGAAGGCGGTGCTCGACGTCGACACCGCCAGCCCGACGGGCGCCGATGCCCTCTACGAGGGGCTGGGCTTCGTGGCGGACGAACGGTCGGTCGCCCTGGTCGCGCACATCTGAGGCGCCCGCTGCGCACGCCCGCGGCGCCGCGGGCGGCTCAGGACGACGGTGCGGGGGCGAACGTCCGACTCGTCGCCCAGCGGATCAGCTGCACCTGGTAGCGCGTCTGCGCGCGCTGATTCGCCACGGCATCGACGGCGTGGGTGACGGTGTCGGCGTAGATGCGCCCGCCGGTCTCGCCCGGATGGATGCCGTCGCCGGCGAGCACATCGGCGTGCGGCGCGATCGCGCCGGACCAGTCGGCGATGACGACGCCGGGATGGCTCGCCGCGAACGCGCTCAGCTCGGCATTGACGCCCGGGATCCAATCGCGGGGAGCGAACGCCGTGACCAGAACGAGCGTGCGGTCGCGACCGACGCGGTCGTAGATGTCCTGGAGGGCGTCCGAATCGACGGGGCCGTTGGTGCCGAGGCCCACGACGACGTAGTCACGCAGGGCACCCTGGTCGGAGAGCCGGTCGATGATCTTGCTGCCCGCCCACATCGAGCGCGAGACCTCGGCGTCGATCTGCACGCCGGGCAGCTCATCGAGCAGGCCGCCGGCCGAGGCCAGCATCACCGAGTCACCGACGGCCGTCACCCGGTCGCCGCTCACGGTGACCGGTGCCGGGGGCAGCGGCTCGCCGTCGGGGCCCTGCGTCGCCGTGGCGGTGGGTGTCGCCGTGGGTGCCGCGGCGCTGCCGCCCGACGGAGTGGGGGCGGCGGATGCCGCGTCGAGCGCGCGCTGGCCCGCCTCGACCACCGCCTGGCTGGAGCTGACTGGCGGGGCGGCGGCGACTGCGGCCGTCGTGCCGCCGAGCACGAGCGCCCCGACACCGACGGTCGCGATCGCGCCGAACCGCCGTGACGGCGTGGAGTGCAGGCGCGCCCACAGTGCTCGCCCCGCGCCCCGGAAGCCGAGCCGGCGCACGGGCTGTTCGAGCAGGCGGTACGAGGCCGCGGAGACGCCGAGGGTGAGGGCGGCGGCGCCGAGCCCGACGCTGACCGGCACGGATTCCTCGAGGAAGCCGCCCGTGGTCGCGAGGGCGAGCAGGACGACGATGGGCCAGTGCCACAGGTAGATGCCGTAGGAGCGCTCGCCGATCCAGCGCAGCGGCGCGACGTCGAGGGCGTGCCCGAACCAGGAGCCGGCGTGTGTCGCCGTCGCGATCGCGACCGCGGTCAGTGCACTCGCGATCGCCGGCACGAGCGGATAGCGCTCCGCCCCGCCCGGCAGCGCACCGACGATGATGATGCCGATCACACTCGCCGTGCCGATGACCGCGGTCCAGGCGGGCACGACGCCGCCGATGGACGGGCGCGCGGACGCGCTCCACGCGGTGCGCCCGGCGAGCGCGAAGGCCAGTGCGACGCCGAGCAGCAGGCCGAAGGCGTGCGTATCGGTGCCGTAATACGCGCGCGTCAGGTCGACCGAGCCCGCGCCGACGCCCACGAGCTGCGCTGCCCAGGCCAGGGATGCCGCGGCCAGGACCATCGCGACGGCGGCGCGCATGCCGCGGCGTGGCAGCAGGAGGAACACGGGCAGAAGCAGCGGCCAGAGCACGTAGAACTGCTCCTCCACCGCGAGCGACCACAGGTTTCGCAGCAGCTCGGGCTGCGTCCCGGCGAAGTAGGACGCGCCGGCCGAGATCGACGCCCAGTTGGAGGAGAACGTGATCGCGCCGAGCACCTGTCGACCGAGCCCCAGCAGAACGTCCCCACCGATGAGCCAGGCGACGCTGGCGCTCACGGTGACCACCACGGCGAGGGCCGGCAGCAGCCGGCGGGCGCGGCGCGCCCAGAACGCGCCGAGGGCGATGCGGCTGGTGCGGTCGTGTTCGCGCAGCAGCAGCGACGTGATGAGGAAGCCCGAGATGACGAAGAAGACGTCGACGCCGACGAAGCCGCTCTGCAGGAGCCAGCCGGGGAACAGGTGGTACACGACCACGAGCAGCACGGCGAGCGCGCGCAGGCCGTCGAGGCCGGCGAAACGAGGGGAGGGGGAGGTCATGGCGGGCACTGGGGTTCCGAGGGGGTTCCGGGGCGGTTCCGTGGTGATTCGGAGCGAGTTCCGTGGGCCGTCTCGCCGGCCACGTCGGGTCGGTGCGAGCGGATCTTCCAGTGTACGTACCCTCCCTGAACGTCGGGCGTCGTCTACACCGACTGCTGATGACGCGCGCGCCGCGTGCGGTGCGCCAGACTGGTCGTATGGATACGGATGTGCTGGTCATCGGTGAGGCGCTCATCGACATCGTCGAGAGCGCCGAGGGCGACCGCGAGCTCGTCGGTGGCAGCCCTGCCAACGTCGCCGTGGGCCTTGCCCGGCAGGGACACGCGGTGCGTCTGCTGACCCGACTGGGGCGCGACGAGCGCGGCGCGCGGATCGCCGCCCAGATCGCCGAATCCGGCGCCGTCGTCGACGAGGAGTCATGGACGGATGCCGCGACCTCCACCGCCCGCGCACGACTGCGTCCGGACGGTTCCGCCGAGTACGAGTTCGCGATCGACTGGGCGGTTCCCGCGGCATCCCTGGACGGAACCCGTGTCGTCCACACCGGTTCGATCGCGCTCTTCCTGGAGCCGGGCGGCAGCGCCGTGCTGGAGGTTCTGCGTCGCGCCGCCGACACGGGTGCGGCGCTGGTGACGCTCGACCCGAACATCCGCCCGGCGCTCGTCGGCGCGCACGAGGTCGCGCTCGCACGCTTCGCCCAGGCCGCGGCATCGGCCGATCTGGTCAAGCTGAGCGACGAGGACGCCGCGTGGCTGTACCCGGGGTTGGACGCCGACGCCGTGCTGCACCAGGTCGCCGCCTACGGGCCACGCGTGATCGTCATGACCCGAGGCGGCGAGGGCGCCGTCGGGCTGGGACCCGGTGGTGTGAGCGCCGTCGATGCGCTGGCTGTCACGGTCGTCGACACGATCGGTGCCGGCGACGCGTACATGGCGAGCCTCATCTCCAGCGCGCTGGACGATCCTGCGATCTTCGAGGACGCCGCCTCGTTCGCCGCGGCGCTGCGCCGTGCCGCCGTCACCGCCGGCATCACCGTCTCGCGGGCCGGTGCGAACCCGCCGACCCGTGCCGACGTGGACGAGCGTCTCGGCTGAGCCGGGTGCGCGCGTCCCACCCACAAGAAAGGTCTCCTGTCATGACTGTTGTCGTCACCGCCGTCTTTCAGCCCGTCGAGGGCCAGCGCCCGGCACTCATCGAGGCGCTCAGTGCCGCCATGCCCGCCGTCCACGCCGAGGAGGGGTGTCTGCTCTATGCCATCCACGCCGCCTCCGACGGGACGGTCGTGATGATCGAGAAATGGGCGGAGCCCACCGCCCTCGCCGCGCACGCGCAGGGCGACGCCGTGAAGGCCCTGCAAGCCGCCGTCACCGGCCTGGTGACCGGGCCCGCCGAGGTCGTGACGATGACTCCTGTGCCGGCCGGGACGCCGTCCCAAGGCGCTCTGTGACGACAGGCGAGGTCGTTTCCGACTCCGCGGGAGGCGTGCGGCTGCGCCTCGATCTCGCCTACGACGGCACGGACTTCCGCGGGTGGGCCCGTCAACCGGGTCTGCGCACCGTTCAGGGCACGCTCGAGACAGCACTGGCCCGCGTGCTCGGCGGCGATCCGCAGCTGGTCGTGGCGGGTCGAACCGACGCCGGGGTGCACGCGGCCGGGCAGGTCGCCCACCTCGATCTCACCGATCGGCAGCAGCAGCGGCTGTCGTCCAGCCGCGCCGGCACCGCCGAGGCGCTGGCTGCCCGCATCAACGGCGTGCTCGGTGCCTATCCCGACGTCGTGGTGCACCGCACCGCCGTCGCACCGGACGGTTTCGATGCGCGGTTCTCGGCCGTCTGGCGACGCTACGAGTATCGCATCGCCGATCGCATCGCCGGCTACGACCCCCTCGAGCGCGTGCGCACGACCAGCGTGAAGGCCGCGCTGGACGTGGACGCGATGGATGCCGCGGCACGGTCGCTCATCGGTCTGCACGATTTCGCGGCGTATTGCAAATGGCGGGAGGGGGCGACCACGATCCGCACCCTGCTGGAGTTCGGCTGGGGTCGAGACGATCACGGCATCCTGATCGCGCGCGTGAAAGCCGACGCGTTCTGCCACAGCATGGTGCGCGCCCTCGTCGGTGCCTGCGCGGCGGTCGGCGAAGGGCGGCTGAAGATCGCCGACGTCGCCGCGATCCGCGACGGCGGGGTGCGCACGAGCGACGTGAAGGTGCTCGCGGCCCGCGGTCTCACCCTCACCGAGGTCGGCTACCCCGCCGATGACCTGCTGGGTTCCCGCGCCGCGCAGACGCGCGCACGCCGCAGCCTCGACGCTGACTGAGCCGGCCGGGTCCCGTTGTCAAGACGGAGCAGATTCCTAGGACCGCCGCTTAGGCTGAGAGCGACGGAAGGCGGGGGATGAAGGTCATCTCGTACAACCTCAACAAGCACAAGGCGATCGGCGAGCTCGGCGAGCTGGTCGAGAGCACGGGGGCCGACGTCCTCTGCCTGCAGGAGGCGGTCTCCAGCGACCTGCCGTCGCAGATCGGCGATCTGCACCTGGCCGAGGCGACGGCACGCAACCGGCTGGGACTTGCGCTGTACTACCGGCGAAGCATCTTCGATGCGCGCGAGGTGCGCGCGCTCGCGCTGAAGAAGTCGCTGCACGACCGTGTGCTCAAGCCCGCGGAGGAGCGCATGCTGGCGGTGCGCCTGCACGACATCGACCTCGGCCGCGAGGTGATCGTCGCGAGCTTCCACGCCGCCCCGCTGACCGCGCTCAACTCGCTGCGGCGCAAGCAGATCCAGGCCGCGCTGGAAGAGCTCTCCAGCCTCGGCCCCGACCTGCCGATCCTCATGGTCGGCGACTACAACTATCCGGTGTTCAAAGAGAACCTCGGCCAGCACGTGCGTGAGTCCGGATATGAGCTCACCCTGAGCGATGCCCGCACGTATACGCGCTACAAGTTCTTCCGCGGCCACTACGACTTCGCGACGAGCGTGGGGTTCGACATCGCGACGATCACGACGCTGCCGCAGGGGCGCAGCGACCACCTGCCCATTCTGATCACTGCCGAGCCGCGCGCCCTGGCCCCGCGCACCCCCTGACCCTCTTTGTCACGGCCCACGATTCTGTGGCCGTGCGGTGCCGCGGCGTAGCGTGGAGGCACCGATCCCAACGGAGGGATGAATCATGGTCGAGAAGATCGTCGTGGCTGTGACGGGGGCACCCGTCTCCGAACGTGCGGTGCGATGGGCGCTGCAGCGGGCGCAGGCCGCTCCGCCCGGCACGCAGGGCATCGAGCTGATGTCGGTGATCGGGGGAGCGCTCGGCGCCGTCGGCGAGGCGGAGCTGATCGCGCAGGCCGTCGCCGACACCGAGACCGTGCTGGAGCGCCTGGCGGCGCCGGTGCGGGATGCCGGCATCACGGTGATGACCCGGGTGGAGACCGGCAACCCCGTGTCCCGCCTCATCGACGCCAGCGTCAACGCCTCACTCCTCGTGCTGGGCAGCGATTACCGCGGACCGGGCGATGGACCGGCGCGCGGCGCCCACGGCATCCGTATCGTCGCCGGGGCCGCCTGCCCGGTCGTGGTGGTGCCCGACACGGCGCTCGTCGGTCGGCGCGGGGTCGTCGTCGGCGTCGACGGGTCGCCGGTGTCCGAGCATGCGCTGCGTTTCGCGGCGCGCGAGGCCGACCGCCTGGGCGAGCCGCTCACCGCGGTCAGTGTCTGGACTCCCATCGAGGCGCCCCGCAACGGACTGGCCGTCTACCCCGAGATGTACCTGTCGAACATGCAGGCCGCCACGGAGGAGATGCAGTCGGTGGCCCTCGCCGGGCTCGCCGTCGACTTCCCGGATCTGGTCGTCGAGCGCGTCGTCGAGCGCGGCTACCCCTCGCGAGCGATCGCCTCGCGGGGTCTGACCGCTCGCCTCGTCGTCGTGGGTACGCACGGTCGCGGGGCCCTCGCCCGCTTCCTGCTCGGCTCGATCAGCCAGGAGGTGCTGTCGCATCTTCCCGCGGTGACCGCGGTGGTGCGCTGACGCCGCGCAGCCTGCGCACAACGAGAGAGCCTTCCCGGCCGTGACCGGGAAGGCTCTCTCGTTGTCGTTCTGGCGTGCGTCAGGCGTTGGTCTCCTGGCGGTTGCGACGCACCGTGGCGGCCACGGCGACGGTCGCACCGGCGAGGACGAGAGCGCCACCGCCGACCCAGATGCCGAGCAGCGACTCGCTGTCGCCACCCGTCGAGGGCAGGGTGCCGCTGCCGCCGCCGGCCTCGGACGAGGCGCGAGCGCCGGTCGCGGAGAGCGTCCACGAGGAGCCCGCCGGCGGGGTGCCGACGATCGTCGCCGTGGCGACGCCCGACGAGTCGGCGGTCTTGGTGACCGTCGTGGAGCTGACCGCGAACTTGACCGTGGCGAGGTTGGCGCCGGTGACGCCTTCGCCCACGAGCGTGAAGGTCACGCTCGCGCCCGGCTGGAAGCCGGTCACGGGGACGGGACCGGGCGCCGTGACCGTCACGGTGACGGTGTCGGGGCCGGTCGGGGTGTAAGCCTGTGCCATTGCCGGGGCGGCGAAAACCAACCCTGCGGCGATCGCGACGGAGGCCGCGACCTTGGTGAAACGGTGCTTCATGAGTGCCTGCTTTCGAATCCGGTCTGGGGGTACCTGATGATCCGCTCGTTCCGTATATCCGGTCTTGATGCAGATGGGGGGATGGAGAGTGAAGCGGTATGGTGGTGCTGATGCTCTCCCGAGTATTCCCTAGGGGTCTGCCGGATTGCAAACTCTTGCGGTTTCCGATATGTAAATGTTTCGCGACGTGAAGGAGACCTGCCGGATGGAACGCCCCGGGAGCCGCCGCCGTGCTCTCAGCGCCGCGCTCGCCGCGCTGGTCGTCGTGATCCCGCTGGTCGGTTGCGGGCCCGCGCCATGGGCCGCGCAGGTGACGACACCCGCGCCCGCTCCCACGACCGCCGTCCCGGTTCCGACGCCGGTCTCCAACGATCTGTCGGGCGGATCGACCCAGCGCACGCTCACGGCGGGCGCGGTCTCGGCAGCAGTGAACTACTGGTCGACGTTGCGGATGGACCGCTGGACGCCGGCGGCGATCAAGCCGATCAGTCTGTCGATGGTGACGACGATCACGCCCAATGACGGGCAGAAGGTCTATCTCCAGCGCGCCACGATGACCGCGATCCCCGCGAACGCGTCGCAGACGTTCGCACCGCTGGATGCCCAGGTGGATCAGGCCACGGTCTCTCCCGGATACCTGGTGCTGTCGCCCTACAGCTACTCCAACACCTTCAATGTCGGAGCCGTCCCTGCCGAGGCCACCTACGTCACGGTGCAGTTCGAGTATGACTTCCTGGTGCAGACGACGCCCACCTCGACCGAATTCGCCAAGCAGACCGCGAGTGACACGCTGACGATCGCGATCGCCGCCCAGAACGGCGGCTGAACGCGCCTTCCTCAAGATCGGGTAAAGACCGTGTCGAGGTTTCCCTGATTCGCACGTCCCGCCGGTGGTCCATAGATAGCGTGTGGATCATGCTTCCCGCCCCCTCGCGTCCTCCCCGCCTCCGCGCCCTCGGCGCCGCCGCCGCGGGCCTCGTGGTGCTGACGTCCCTGACCGGCTGCACCCAGATCGCCAGCGCCTTCAACGGTCTGCAGCAGAACGCGGTGTCCACGCCTGCCCCGCGCCCGGCGGTCACCCAGGCCGTCAGCATGCCCTACGACTCGAAGTTCACCTACGACGGCTCGGTGTCGCTGTCCACCGACGTCGCCGACGGGCTCGAGGTGCGCCTGGACGTCTGGGCCGCCGATCCGAAGCGCACTCAGGAGTGGGCACCCGACAACGACAAGACCTTCGGTTTCGCGGTCAACGTGGTCGATCACCGCGTCGATGAGAAGGCGGTGCTCACGCAGAAGCGACGTGTGTACCTGTCGATGGTCAGCATCACCTCGCAGGTGTCGCAGTCCACGATCGGTCAGCAGCAGATGATGTCGCCGTTCCAGTTCTCGGCTGACCCGCGCACCCTGGTGCCGTCCGACACGATGCGCTCCGACCGCGGCCTCCTGCTGAACACCTTCCAGGGCGGGCTGCTCGTGCCGACGACGACGATCCACCAGCTGCCGGGCGACACCTACGGGATCACCCTCCAGTTCGCCCTGCAGGTGTGGGTGGAGGGCACGGCCAACACGGATACGAGCTTCCAGCAGCAGACCGTTTATCAGGTTCTTCCGATCGCCATCTTCTCCCCGACCGCCCCCACTCAATAGTCTGTTGTCCACACCGACACGAGGTATACCGTGAGCACGCCCTTCGACACCGGCCGGCAGGCCGCCGAACCGCAGTTCCGTGCGGCCCCCTTCGGGGCGCCGCCGGCACCGCCGGCGCAGCCGTACGGGTTCCCCGTGCCGCAGGAGTCCTTCCACCCCGCGGAGCTCGCCATCCCCGAGCTCGACGACTTCTCCTCGGTGCTCGAGCACACGACCGTGCACCGCTCGACCATCGGGTGTGTCGTGCCTGCGTACAACGAGGAGGAGTCGATCGCCGACGTGCTGCGCTCGCTGCTCGGGCAGAGCCGGGTGCCCGACGTGATCCACGTCGTCGTCAACAACACGTCCGACGCGACGGTCAAGATCGCGTCGGAGTTCAGCGGTCCGCACGAGATCACCACCGAGCTGGGCGAGCAGTTCACCGAGGTGTTCGTCCACGACATCGGCAAGAACCCCGACAAGAAGGTCGGAGCGCTCAACTACGGCTACGCACTGGTCGAGGGGTACGACTACCTGCTCGGTGTGGACGGTGACACGATCGCCGACCGCCGGGCCGTCGAGTTCCTCGAGGGCGAAGCCGTCGGCGACTCCCGCATCGGCGGGATCTCTGCGATCTACTCGATCGATGACCGCCCGATCAAGGGCGTCATCGCGAAGTTCCTCATCGCCGGCCAGCGCACCCAGTTCGCGGCCTTCAACCTGCAGAACCTCTTGCGCGGGCGCAACATGGCGGTGCTGGGCGGGCAGTTCTCGATCTTCTCGACGACGGCGCTGCGCGATGTCATGAAGGCGAACCACCAGAACTCGCCCTGGGTCAAGGACAGCGAGGTCGAGGACTCGCTGCTGTCGCTGCAGATCAAGAGCGCCGGCTACCTCACCAAGATCAGCCCCTTCGCCCGCGCCGACGTGGGCGGAATGACCACGCTCAAGGGTTACGACGCCCAGCAGGTGAAGTGGACCTACGGCGCGATCGAGCTCATGTGGCCGGGTCAGCGCGGCGACACCAAGGGGCAGCCGTTCCACCCGAACCTGCGCCTGCGGTGGTTCGAGAACTTCTCGATGCTCACCAACCTCTTCGTGCGCGTCGCCTTCCTCACCCTGCTGATCGCCTCGCTCTCGATCAACGCGTTCGTCTTCTCACCGTGGTGGCTCATCCCGCCGGTGGTCGCGATGATGCTGAACCTGCGGGTCGCACGCGCGATGGAGACCTGCAACAGTCGCGATCTCCTCTTCGCCGGCCTGATGTTCCCCGCGGAGATCTTCATGTGGGTGCGCATCAGCCACTTCCTGCGGTCGTGGACGCGGTTCCTGTCGCGCAAGAAGGTCGACAACTGGGCGATGCAGGCCAAGGCCGAACGCGGCGGCGGCAGCATCGGCCACTGGGTGCCGTTCATCATGCTCGCCATCGTCGCGATCGCGGTCGCGGTGATCTGGAACATGCTCGACCCGGTGGCGCAGTCGGCGATCCTCTGGGTGGGCTGGCCCATCGTCGGGGTGGTCACGGTCATCCAGACCGTGCTCATGTCGTTCCGGCTGTTCCGTCGCCACCAGGGCTTCAAGGTCTGACGCCCCGCGGCGAAGACCCGCGGTGCCCGTCGGCGACGCTCAGGCGGCGTGCTCTGCCGTCAGCCGGTAGCCCACGCCGCGCACGGTCTCGATGTACCGCGGGTTGGCGGGGTTGTCGCCGAGCTTTCGGCGGAGGTTGGTCATGTGTGCCTCGATCGCGCGCTTGTCGGCCTCGCCCACGAAGTAGCTCGTCACGTACGACTCCCCGCGCAACACGAGGGTCAGATCGGCCTTGCTGCGCACCCGCCGTTTGGACTCCATGAGGGTCGCCAGCAGATCGAACTCGGTGCGAGTGAGCACCAGCTCCTGACCGGCGATCGCGGCAACGCGCTGCTCCGGGTTCACGGTGAGATCGCGGTGCGCGACCCAGCCGGGCCCGGTGTAGGCGACCACCTCACCGGCGGCCCCCGCCGTGGCGAGGGCGCTGCCGGGCGACTGGGGTCCGACGCTCGAGGGCACGACGATCGGCTGCGCCGGTGCGGCGGGTGCCGCCGCGGACGGAACGGGTGCGGCGGATGCCGGGGCTGTCTGCTCCTGCGGCTGCGCAGGCGCTGCGGAGGGCTGCACGCCGTCGAAGCTGTAGGGCGGGTCGGCCGGCGCGGCGGGAGGCCAGCCGGCGGGCTGGGCCTCGACCGGTGTCGGCCAGCCGGGGGCCTGCGTCGGATACCCGTACCCGGCGGCGGGAGCCTGCGGCATCCCGTAGTCGGGCACGCGCGGCGCGCCCGGACGCGCTCCGGGGAAGGACGGGCCGCCGACCTCCTGGCGCGGCGCGGCCACCTGCGGCGCGCCGCCGGCCGTGGCGCGCGGGCGGCGCAGGAGCGAGTCGATGCGAGCGCGCAGCTCGCGCGGGCGGAACGGCTTCACGATGTAGTCGTCGGCGCCGGAGCCGAGCCCGACGACGACGTCGGCCTCTTCCTCGAGGCCGGTGATCATGATGATGAACGTGTCGCTCTGCGCGCGGATGCGCCGCGCTGCCTCGAATCCGTCGATGCCGGGCATGTTCACGTCGAGAGTGGTGACGAGAGGCTGGTAGGAGAGCACCGCCCGCACGCCGTCGATGCCGTTGCCGACCGACACCGTCGAGAAGCCCGCGGCTTCGAGCACCTCGACGATGAGGTGACGGATGTCGGGATCATCCTCGATGATCACGGCGGTTTTCATCGGTAACGAAGGATCGGTCATGGTCCCGGGACTCTCCAGTAGGGGGGTGTGGAGCACGGTGCTGAGCCACAGTCTAGCCACGCCCCGTCGCGGCGGGATCGAGGCGGCGTCAGCGCACGCCGCTGGTGAGTTCCGCGGCCGCGGCGGGCCACCACAACCCGGCCGCCGGACCGCCGTTGCAGACGCCGTCGCTCTCGCCCGGAGGCTTGATCCAGAGGTTGGTGTCCACGACGTCGTCGCCGAAGGTCCCGGTGGCATCGCCGACGCGCTGCCCGGCGGGGTTGCACCAGGTCGCCCCGGCGGTCGCGACGCCGTTGCGGGAGGTGTCGATGATGGCGTGGGTGCCCCCCAGCCGGTCCGAGAGGGCGTGCGCGTAGGCGAACTCGTCGTACGTCGACTGGTAGTTGGAGACGTTGGTGGCCACCCCGCGCACCCGGTCGATGATGCCCATCTGGCGAATGAGCTGGGCCATCTCGTCGGGGCTGTGCCAGGCGCTGTGTCCACCGTCGATGTAGATCCACGTCGCCGTCGACGAGAGGGCGTCGACCGCGCCCGAGAGGAAGCCGGCACGCGTCGCGACATCCCCGCACTCGCTGGTCAGGGCGATGCTGTCGGGTTCGAGGATGATGATCTTCTGCTCGTCGGGCGCCGTCTTCAGCGCCTTCCCGATCTCCGCGACCCAGCGGGGGTAGTCGGCGGGCGACAGGCCGCCGGCGGAGTGATTGCCGCAATCGCGGTCGGGCAGGCCGTAGACGACCATCGCCGTGGCGCGATTCTGATCGCGGGCCTGGGCGATGAGGTCCAGAACCGTTCCGCCGACGGTTCCGATGGGATCCTGCTCAGGGGTCAGCCAGTAGGCGGTGGGCTGCCCGGCGAGGTAGGTCGTGCCGGCGGTGGCATCGTCATCCATCGGCAGGTTCTCGAGCGCGATCCGTGCCTTCGACTGCTGCGGCGCGATGACGGTCGTTCCGACGGCGGGCGGCTGGGCGAGCATGGCATGCACCCCCTGGGTGACGGCGATCCCCACCGCGGCGATCGCGCCCACCACGATCACGGCGGCGAGGACGATGACGGCGATGACGATTCCGCGTCTCGGCACGCGTCGAGGGGACAGGATGCGCCTGCGGGGGGAGGAGGACACGTCTGAACTGTACCGGTGCGGGGAGCGCGGGCGGCCGTTCAGAGGTCGTTGCGGTCGCGACGACGGCGAACGGCGAGGGCGACGAGCACGACCGCGCCGGCGAGGACGAGCGCTCCGCCGCCTACCCAGACGCCGACGAGCTGACCGCTGTCGCCGCCGGTGCGCGGAAGGCCGTCGGCGCCGGTGATCGACGCGCTGGCGGTACCGCCGGCCGAGCTGCGCGAGATCGCAGCGATGTTGTAGACGCCGCTCGCGGTCGCGGGCAGGACGATGCGGACATCACCGAGGGCGCCGTTCGCGTCGGAGGTGCGTGTGGTGCTGCCCGTGCTGATGCCGAGGTGCACCATGGCGAACGACGTGTTCGCGCCGTCTTGCCCGGTGACGGTGATGGTGACCGGCTCATCGGCGCCGAACGTGCGCTCTGCGCAGGAGAACGACAGGGTGCCGCCGGCGGTGATGCTGGCCGGAGAGGTCGTGCACGAGTCGACCGGCGGGTAGATCGTGGAGGCGTGGGCCGCGTTCGGGGCGAGCGCGAGAACGACTCCCACCAGGGCCGCCCCCGCGGCGCGCGCCAGACGGTCGGCGGTACGGCGGCGCGAGCGGGTCATGGAGCTTCTCCCTGCGGTGTGCACCAGACCGGGGACGAACCGGCCGAGCGTGCGATGCAGGGAGTCTACCCTGCGCCGCAGGTGGCCACGACGACGGGAGCGCGCGCGGCATCCGCCGTCGGCGTGACGACGGCCTGGGCATCGCCGGCGGCGGTGTTCGCCCGGACGGTGACCGTCACGCCCGTGGATGCTCCCGGGGTGAGGTCGATGCCGAAGGTGAGCACCCGGCGTCCCTCGTGCACGCCGCCCGCGAAGCCGGCGCCGTTCGTGGCCGTCGCCCAGACGAGCTCGAAGCCTTGCGGCAGGTAGATGTTGCCGACGACCTCGGCGGCGCCCGGCGCCGTGCCGTAGACGCCGCCGCCGGTGATGTACTCCGGCAGCGCCGTTGCGGCGTCGGCGGGCGCGCGGCTGGTCAGGGTGAGCTGCAGGGTGAGCTGGCGGGGCGCGCTCTGCCCGCCTGGCCGGCACGACGCCCAGGCGAGAGAGACGTCGGGGTCGATGTAGTAGCTCATCTTCGACCCGGTGCCGTCGTTCAGAAAGACGCCGAACCGTGCCGTGTGCGCGTCGGTGACCGGAAGCTGACCGGCCACGACGGTGCCGTCGATGATCGCCTGCTCGTCGGCGTGCGCGCTCCACGCGAGCAGGCGATGCTCTTCGCCGGCCCGGGTGAGGGCGGAGATGAGGCCGGATGCCGAGCCCCGCCCGTCGGCGAGGGCCTGGAAGACCGCGCCGGCCGCACCGGCGAAGAACGCGTCCTGATCGGCGGGCTTGGCGTACCGCAGGTACACCTCGTTGAGCAGCAGCGGGATCGCGTTGTCGGCGCTGAGGGCGTCGCCGCTCGGGAGCGCGACCGGGCCGGTGCTCTGCAGCAGGTACGACAGCACGACGGGGTCGATGGCGAGCACGCCGTCGACGTCGGTGCCTGTCGCGAACCGGTACATGTCTCGCGCGAGGGGGCCGTCGACCGTGAAGTCCGGAATCTGCGTGAGGTTGTGGAAGTACCGCGCCGGCTTGGTGTCGTAGATCTTCACGAGTTCATCGGGAAGCGCGACCACCGGAGTACGGATGTTTCGCGACAGTGCCGTCGCCGATTCAGTCCCGAGCAGCGTGAGTCTTCCGCCATCGGTCTTCAACAGCACCGCCGTTCCGGCGATGCCGCCCAGCGAACGCCACTCGGCGTTGTTCTGGACGAGCACGAGGTAGGTCCGCGGTCCGTTCCTACCGAGCATGTCGGGCAGCAGCCGCGACGTGCGCGACAGGGTGTCCACGGCGGTCGACACGGTCGAGAAGAGATCGTCGGCACGGTCGACGGCCGTGCCGACGACGCCGATCAGCGGGGTGCGGTCGATGTCCTGCACGGCGACGGCGGCGTCGGCTGCGCGCGTCGCGGCCTCCTGGGCGGGTGTCACGAGACCCGCGAGGACACTCGTGTCGAGGCGTCCGCCGACGGGGCGCAGGCCGTCGATCGACACGTTCTGAGCGGCTGTGGCGAGGGGCAGCAGACTCTCCCGAAGGAGTTCGTCGGATGCCGTGGCGACCGTCCCGAACGCCGCCAGCTGCGGGCCGATCCACGGTGTGTGGCTGGCGAGCGCCCAGACGGGGTCGGAGGTGAGCTGGTGCGCCTCGGACGCGTCGGCGGCCAGCCGGGCCAGCGTCGGCGCGGCGGATGACGGGTCGGCGGCCAGCGCCGCGGTGCTCTGCGCTGCTCCGGTCTGTATCCGCTGCAGATGCTGGTAGGCGAGGGCCCCGCGCACGCCCACCCACACGGCGATCACGACCGCCAGCAGCAGCAGACCAGCGACGGTCCACGCGAAGATGCGGCCCGCGGTGCGCGCCGGGCGGGGGAGTGCGCTCACGCCACGATCCTACGGGGAGGCGCTAGGCGATCACGCTCGCGCGCTCCCAGCGGTCGCCGCCGGCCAGCTGCGCCTCGTCGGCGGCGGCGGCGGCGGCCGTGATGAGGTCGTCGAGGTCGTAGCCGATGCGCGACACGCTCGCCCAGCCGATGCTGGCCGACAGGCGGACGGCGATCGATTGGTCGGTCGAGACGGTCGCCACACGCTCCAGCAATGCACGCAGGAGGGGACGGACGGCGGCCTCATGGCGCGGCAGCAGAACGAGCATGCGCGAGGGTTCGAGCCGATCGAGATCGGCCTCGGCGGGGAAGACGGCGGCGACGTCCGACGCGAAGCGCTCGAGGACACGGCTGTATGCCAGCGCGCTGGAGGCTTCGCGCAGCGCGATCGGGTCGTCGAGGCGAACGTCCAGCAGCGACCACCACGCGTCGTCGAATCGCTCCGCGCGGGCGAGTCGGTCACGTGCGATGACTCGGAAGCCGGCGACCGTCGCCGTCACCGAGGTCGGGTTCTCGGCCCGGGCGAGCAGCAGCAGCGTGGTCAAGGCGGTCACGAGCGTGATGGCCATGACCACCGGGGTGAAGTCCTCCGTCGGAGGGAGGTTGTCGACCAGGCGCAGGCGGTCGCCCACGAGGTCGGTGCAGAGCCACACCAGGGAGAACACCGCCACCAGGCCCGACGACAGGGCGAGCGGGACGATCACGCCGCGTGCTGCCGTGCGCACACCGACGAGTTCGATCGCCGTGGCTGCGGAGATCGCCGCGAACACGACGAGCTCGACGTTGCCGACCGCGTCTTCGGCGGCGGTGCCCGAGGTGAGCGCGACGGTCACGATGACCACGAGCGTCACACCGATCACCGCCGACAGCAGGATCGGTCGGCGCCCGCGGCGCGCGCGCAGGCCTACCCACACGAGGCCCAGAGCGAGGAGCATGAGTCCGTCGCTGAGGGCGTCGAGCCAGGCGTTGTCGAGCAGATTGGCGCTGGTCTGCAGGTAGCTCGCGGCCATGGCGGCGATGAATCCGCTGGACCAGATCGCGGCCTCCCGCGACGGCCGCTGCAAGAACCCCAGCCCGATCATGATCGCGGTGCACAGCGTCGTCAAGGCGACCATGACGGTCGAGATGCTCATGCGCTGACCTCCGTCGTGCTCGGACGGTGAGAGCCCCGCAACGGCAGGCGGACGGTCGCGGTCGTGCCGGTGCCGAGCGTGCTCTCCAGAGTGATCGTTCCCGCATTCTCCTCGATGATCTGGCGGGCGATCGACATTCCCAGTCCGGTGCCCGCGATGCCGCTCGCGGTGGCGCTGCGCGCGCGGAAATAGGGGACGAAGACCCGCTCCAGATCGTCGGCCGCGATCCCGATGCCGGTGTCGGACACCCGCAGCACCGCGTCGTCGCCCTCTGCGGTGGTCATGACCTCGACGCTACCGCCGCGCGGGGTGTACTTGATCGCGTTGCTGATGAGGTTGTCGACGACCTGCCGCAGTCGGAAGCCGTCCCCGGTGATCGGCAGGGGGCGGTCGATGTTCGTCTGCAGGTCGATGTCGGAGGCGGCCGCGGCCGGGGCGAATGCGTCGGCCGTGGCCTCGGCGATCACCGACAGGTCGAACTGGTCGCTCATCTCCGGGGCGCGGTGGGAGTCGAGCAGCGATTTCGTGAGGGCCAGCATCCGTTCGGCGGCCCCCTCGATGACCGTCGCGTGCTCGCGCTGGGCCGGCGTGAGGTCTTCGGCGTCGAGCATGAGGTCGGCGTGACCGAGGATGACCGTGAGAGGGTTTCGCAGCTCGTGGGAGACGGCGCTGGTTGTCGCACGCTGCTCTCGGCGCTCGCGCTCGGTGTCGGTGACGTCGTCGAGCTGGATGATGGAGACCTCCGTGTCGTCGTCGGTCTCGGTGCGCACCGTACGTCCGCGGATCGACATCGACAATGCGCGCCACTCTCCGCTGGCGTCGTACAGCCAGATCAGCTCGTTCTCGACCCGCTCGCCGCGGGCGGCGCGGGCGATGGAGGTCGCGTCGCGGGGAAGGGCGGTGCCGCGGTAGGCGTCGTACTCGACGGCGCGCGGCGGATGCCGGTAGTCGTCGTTGTCGTAGGCGTAGAGATGCCGGTAGGCGGCGTTGGCCAGGTCGATGTTCCCACGGTCGTCCACGCGGGCCAGCGCGGTGCTCACGGTGTCGAACAGTCCGTTGGCGCGGTCTTCGTGCACGCTCATCCGCGCGACGGCACGGTCGAGCTGGCGGGATTGGCGCTGGATGAGCAGGCGGAACGCTCGGGTGCGACGGGCGCCCTGGTTCATGGCGATGCCGAGGAAGCCGAGTCCCAGCAGGACGATCATGATCTCCAGGGGCGACGTGAGCGGTGCCCCGGGAATCCACCAGCGCACGATCTGCAGCGCGAAGATGAGCCCGAGCGCGGCGACCACGGCAGCCATCGAGTAGTAGGTGGCCACCCACGCCATCGGGACGACCCACAGATATCCGAGCGTGTGGTCCGAGATGGCGAGCAGTCCGATCGCGACGGCGTCGGCGAAGGGCAGCGCGAGGACGAGCTCGCGATGGCGGGCCCACGGCATCACCATCGCCCACGATGTGATCGCGCAGATCAGGGCGAGCCCCGTCAGCAGCGAGATGTCGCCGAAGAGCCGCGGATTGAGCAGCGTCACGCCCAGTGCGACCGCGACGGTGCTGAAGCCGACGATGAGCTGCCACTGCCACACGGACCTCACGACGGTGCCGATCAGCTGGCTGTCGGCCCATCGACTCTCGACGCGGGGGGTGGTCATCGGTTCCTCATTCGGCAGTCTATTGATCCGCGTCGGCGACAGCTCTGCCGCTGCGGGGAAGCAGCAGGGTCGCCTTCGTGCCGTGTCCGGGCAGCGACACGATCATGACCTCCCCGCCGTTGCGTCGTGCGAGCATCCGGGCGATGGGCAGGCCCAGACCCGTCCCCGGGGTCGCACGGACCTCGGCCTGCTCGCCGCGGTAGAACGGGTCGAAGACCTGGGCGAGGGCGTCGGGCCCGATGCCCGGACCGGTGTCGCTGACGGTGAACATCACGTCGGCGGCGACACCCGAGATCTCGACACGGACGGCGCCGCCGGCCGGTGTGAACTTGACGGCGTTGGACAGCAGGTTGCCCAGTGCGCGCGCGGCGTCGTCACGGTCGGCAAAGACCGCCATCTCCTCGGCGGTGTCGATGTCGACCTCGATGGAGCGCGCAGTGGCGCTGCTGGTGTGGTGCGCGACGACCTCGTGCACCAGGTCGGATGCCGCGATCTCGAGCGGTCGCGGTCGTTCGGCCTGGGTGCGGCTGAAGGCGAGGAGGTCGTCGAGCATGCCGGCCAACCGTCCGGTGTTGCGATGGATCGCGTCAACCCACGCACCGGCCTCGGCAGGCAGTTCGGCGTCGGAGAGCAGTTCGCTGTAACCGGCGATGATCGTGATGGGCGTGCGCAGCTCATGGCTGGTCGTGGAGAGGAAGTCCTGCCGCTGCCGTTCGAGGTCGTAGCGCACCTGGACGGTGGCGGCGGTGGCACGCGCGGCTTCGGCGCTCTGCTCCGCGGAGTCGACCGCCGTGCGGGCGTTGCGCAGCGACTCGTTGCGTTCGGTGGTCGTCAGAACCGTGAAGATCGCGAGCGCGGCGACGAAGGCGGCGACCGTGATGGCGCGCTCGGTGGGGTCGATGCGGGCCGGGTCGAACACGCCCATGCTCAGCCGGCTGAACAGCATCGTCGTCAGCGCGACGACGAGGGCCTGGATCTGGGCGAACAGCGGCGGGAAACGCAGGGAGGCCCACGCCAACGGCACGAAGACGAGGAATGCGAGCGGCAGAGGGCTGAGCGGCCCGATGCCCGCCGCGATGACGACGAGCATCACGAGGATCTGCGCCGCCGACTCGCCCGGACGAGAAGGCGGTTGCGGCTGCCCCTCGAAGAGCGCGAGAGGAACGATCAGCAGCACGGCCGACAGGTGGGACGCGCAGGTGATGATCGCCGAAGCGAGGGGTTCACCCTCGACGAGGGTGATGTTGATGAGCGCGATGAGCAGGGCGAAGACCATGGCGGAGACCGCGGACAGGGCGACGAACTGCACCGCGTCGGTGGTTGTGCGCAGGCGTGCATCTCGCCCCCCGCGCAGCAGCAGCCAGCCCAGCATCGCCGCTTCGATCGCGTTCGCCAGTCCGTACAGACCGCTGAGCTCGGCGGGTCGCCCCGCCACGAAGTTGCCGGCGGTCGTCGCGACGAGCACGACGCACACCGACACCGCGCGGCGATGCGGCGGCGCGCGCAGGACGAGCACGGCCGAGACGCCGGCCGCGGGCCACCACAGGGCTACCGGCACGCCGGGAACGGCGAAGCCGACCGCCACGATCGACAGCACGAAGATGAGCACTGCTCCGCCCAGCCAGAAGCCCAGGGTGCGCCACGCAGCTGTGGGGCGATCGACGGGGCGATCCACCCCGGAGGCTGTCATACGAGTACGCTAATGGCATTCGGGGGAAATCTAGCCAGGCTAGTTATCGAGGGGCTGAGTCGGTGGAGGACGCACCCATGGCGAACGTGCTCGTTGTCGATGACGACGCCGACGTCGCCGAACTGGTGCGCACGGTCTTGAGCATCGCCGGTCATGAGGTCACCGTCGCCACCGACGGCGAGCACGGAATCGCCGCGGCATCGGCAGCGCACCCCGATCTCATCGTTCTCGATTGGATGATGCCGGGGATGACGGGCATCGAGGTCTGTCGCACGCTGCGGCAGGATTCGTCGTTCGATGCCACCCGCATCATCATGCTCACGGCCAAATCGGCGCCGTCCGACATCGATGCGGCGCGCGGAGCCGGTGCCGACGACTACGTCGTGAAGCCCTTCGCGCCGCGCGAGCTGCGTCGCCGCGTCGCCGAGCTGCTCGCCTCGTGACTGCGGCCGGCTCAGCCGGCGATGTCGATGAGGCGTGAGCCCGCCCAGAGGGTGAGCACGGTGCCCGATGCGCTGCTGCTCGCGTCCAGTGCGAGTGGCCCGGCGGCATCGGCGGCGTCGAGCGTCGTGCATCCGAGATCGCTCGCTCCGGTCGCGTCGCTCGAGTGGGCGGTGATGCGGATGCCGCTGCACGCGGCATCCGTCTGCGCGATGTAGACGGTGTCTGCGCTGACGGCGACGGCACGTGCGGTCTGAGCGAGACGCGTCCAGTTCTGCCCGTCCAGGCGGTAGGCGGCGTCGTCGCAGACGATCGCGGTGGTGCTGCCGGCCGAGCGCAGGCCCCAGGGTGTCGCGCAGGGGGCGGCGATGCGTGTGCCGTCGACGATGACGGCGCGCTCGCCGGGAAGTACGTAGGTGTCGACGGCGAAGATGTCGGGATAGGGCTCCCAGAACCGGCCGTCGGTGTAGGTGCGCAGCGTATTCAGGGTGCAGTTCGCGCCGAGCGCGGCGACGGCGGTGGCGTTGCGCCCACCGAACGAGGTGAGGCTGAGCACCTGGACGGCGCCCTTCGCCGTGGGGGTGACGCTCTGCCACGTGGCGCCGTTATCGCCGGAGCGTTCGACGACGGGGGCCGCGCCGCCGCACGCTCCCGCGGTGGCGCGCCACATCGCGTCGGCGCCGACGGACAGGAACCGCTCGGCCGCACCGGGCGCGCCGGCAGGGGTGGGGGAAGCGGATGCCGTGGGTGTCGCCGTCGCTGTCGGGGTGCGGACGGCGTAGGTGAAGGTGGGCGCCGGTCCGACGGTGGCGTCGACGTCGCCGGGGCCGCGGCCCTGCCGGAGCGCGGCGACGCTGAGCCCGACGGCCGCGACGGTGAGCGCGATCAGTCCGATCGCGATGAGCGTCGCGCCGCCGCGGCTCTTGGCGAAGCTGCGCGGGCGGGGCACGACTCAGCTCTCCCTGTCGGCCTCACGCGCGTCGCGGCGGGAGTCGAACCCGAGCTCGTCGAGCGTGGGGGCGGCGGGCACGCTGGCCAGCGGCGTGGTGCGTCCGCGGCGCTTGGCCCCCTTGCGCTCGGCCTTGGAGGTCTTGGCCGGGGTCTCGCGGTAGCCGTACCCGTATCCGTATCCGTACCCGTAGGCGGAGTAGTAGGAGTCGGGCCCGCGGGTGGGAACCATCGACATCACGAAGCCGGCGAGCTTGGCGCCGACGGTGTTGAGGGCTTCGGTGGCCCCCTGGAGCTGGTGCTTGGTCGTGCGGCCGGCCGAGATGATCAGCAGCGCGCCGCTGGTGACGCGCGCGAGGATGGCGGCGTCGGTGACGGGCAGCAGGGGCGGTGCGTCGCAGAGCACGACGTCGAAGTCCTTCTCGAGCATCTCGAGCAGCGTGTTCATCTGGCGGGAGCCGAGCAGCTCGCTGGGGTTCGGTGGGATCTTGCCGGCGGGCAGCACGTAGAGGCTGCGCCCGCCCCAGGGGAGCATGACCTCCCCGACCTTCGCGCGACCGATGAGCACGTCGGTGAGACCCGCGCCGCCCTCCATGCCGAGGTATTCGGCGACCTTGGGCTTGCGAAGGTCGGTGTCGAGCAGGGCGACGCGCTTGCCGGCGTCGGCGAGGGCGATGGCGAGGTTGATCGTGGTGGTCGACTTGCCCTCGCTGGGGATCGAGCTGGTGATGACGAAGCTGGAGCGGCCGCCCATGTCGAGGAACTGCAGGTTGGTGCGCAGCGCCCGGAACGACTCGGCCCGGGGGCTCAGCGGATCGGCGTGGACGATGAGCGGGCGCTCCTTGGCCTTCGTGTCGTAGGCGATCGCGCCGATGCCGGGCGAGCCGGTGATCTGCTCGGCCTCGCGGGGCGTGCGCACCCGGTTGTCGAGGGTGGTGCGCAGCACCGCGACGCCGATACCGAGGGCCAGGCCGACGAGAACACCGAGGGCGAGGTTCAGCGGCACGTTGGGGCTCGACGGCTTCAGCGCGGGCTGCGCGTCGCTGACGCGGCTGAGGCGGATGGCGCTGGCCCCGCTGTTGCTCTCGGGCTCGAGCTGCGGCACCGCGGAGGCGAGGCTCGCCGCGATCGCGTTGGCGATCTTGGCCGCCTGCACGGCGTCGGGGTCGGAGACCGTGATGGTGATGAGCGTGGAGTTGAGAGCGGCCGACGCCTTGACGTCTTTCGCGAGATCTTCGGCGGTGCGGGCGAGGCCGAGGTCGGCGATCACCGGGTTCAGCACGACGGGCGTCGTGGTGAGTCCCACATAGGTGTTGATGCGGGCCTGGGCGAACGACGATCCCTGCTGCAGCTCCTGGGCCGTGTTGCCCGACTGCGTGGAGACGAAGACCGTGCTCGCGGACTCGTAGATCGGGGTCCTCGTGAGGGAGTAGCCCGCCGCCGCGCCGAGTCCCAGCAGGGTCAGCACGACGATCACGAGCCAGTTCTTGCGGAGGATGCGGATGTAGTCGCTGAGCTCCATGGTGCCTCTCGAAGACGCGCTGCCAGCCAGGAGGGGGGTTGCAAGGCCGGGACGATCGGACTCAGTCTGCCATAGCGGATGTTTCGGGCCGGTGTCCGGGCGGCAACACGTGCGTGTGCAGCCTGCACAGGTCGCCGTCGCCGTCGGTGCCGCCGTGTGGATCGGTCATCATCACCCCACATCGCTCAGCGGCTCAGCAGTTCAGCGGCTCAGCACTTCAGCGCGTAGCGGGCACTCCCACCGATGCGGGGCGTGCGATCGGCGTCGATCCACGGCGGCGGGATGAACCACACCCGCGCGGCCACTCCGACGCCGTCGACGCGGATCTCCCACCCGTCGCTGTGGATGCGATGGTGGCAGCCGGTGCACAGCAGCACGCCGTTGTCGAGGTCGGTGGGCCCGGCATCCCGGTTCCACCAGGCGATGTGGTGCCCGTGAGTCCACGCCGGCGGAGCCCCGCAGAACGCGCAGCCGCCGTCGCGTTCGGCGAGGGCGAGCTTCTGTGCGGGTGAGAACAGGCGACGCGTGCGGCCCCAGTCGAGAATCTCGCTGTCGCCGCCGAGAACGCACGGAATGACCTGCAGGTCGGCGGCGAGCCGGCGCACTTCCGCGGCGGGCAGCGATGCGTCGAACCCGTCGATGCGCGCGACGCCGCACCCCGACTCGAGCTGGTCGAGCGTCATCCGCACGACGACGGTGGTCGTCGCGACCGTGGGGACCTGCTCGCAGCCGAGGGCGTGCGCGCACAGTTCGTGCAGGGCGTCGGCTCTCATCTGCGGCACCGTGCGCTCGTCGCGAAGAGCGCCTGCCTCGGGGTCGTCGCCGCCCCCGTGTTCGTGCCGCGGGGCATGCTCGTTGTTCTGCAGCACGCGGGTGACCATCGCGTCGAGCACCGTCTTGATCGGCGCGGCGGTGGCCACGTCGAATACCCCGGTGAGGTGGAGCATGCCGTCTCGCTCCTGCATCCGCAGCGCGCGGGCCGACCGATGCTCCTCGTGCGCGGCGGCGAGCCCGTCGGGGTCGAGTTCGGCCTCCGCGTGCGCCAGCAGCCTGGTCAGCTCGTCGGCCCGCAGTCCGGGTGCCCGCTGGCAGAGGTCGCGCTCGACGGCATCCCTGCGCGCGGAATCGACGCGGAGCGACAGCTTGTCGAGCAGAGTGATGATCGCCGACGCCGCTGTCATCGACAGAGCGCCCGCCGCCACAGCCGCCGCCACGTGCGGGTGCGCGGCGGGTCGCGACTCGCCGCTGATACTGGTGCGCGGCGCCGTGCTCTCGCCCACCTGCACGAGTCTGATCGCTTCGCCCACGCTCGCGCCGGTGGTGGCTTGGATCAGCGCGACGGGGGAGCGGAAGCCCTGCTTCTTGGCGAGGGAGTCGCCCCCGAGCTGCGGCCGCGACTGACGGGAGATCTCGGCTGCGACGGGCGCGAACGCGGCGTCGACCTGGCGCATGAGCACGCCGAAAGCGCGATTCACCTCGACGAGCGCGCTCGGTGACAGCGCGGCCGGCGCCTGTGCACCGCCCGCCGCCGCGAGCGCGTCGAGCGCTGCGGCGATGCCATCGAGCCTGTTCTCCATGACTTCGACATTAGAACATACCTACGACACTCGTCGGAGTTGTCCACAGGGGTCGCGGCGTTTCGACTCGCTGCGCTCGCTCAACGACCGGCAGCACCCTCCCACCACTCCCGGTCGTTGAGTGAGCGCGAAGCGCGAGTCGAAACGCCGCCCGCGCCGCGGTCAGCCGAAGGCGATCCGCACGACGCGTTCGACGGCGACGAGCCCCGGCTCGAGCTCGACCGCGGAGCGTTCGTACGTGGCCGCCGAGCGGCCGTAGGGGTCGATGACGTCGTCGTCCTCGGGGGATGTCGGGGGCAGCGTGATCCCGCGGCGCCCGGCGATCGCGCCCAGCGCGGCGGCGAAGCGCTCCCGCGGAGGTGCGCCCTCCCCGGCGGTCGCTGCGGCCGTCCGCAGGTCGTCGTCGCTCAGATCGGCGGCGAGGCGGGCGAACTCGCGCGCCGTGAAGGCCTGTCGCATTCGCGAGGGGTCGAGCTCGACGACTTCGCGGCGGTGGTCGCGCGCCATGGCGAGCACGAGATCGGCGGTGCGCACGTGCACCGGGGTGAGGTAGCGGGCGCCGTGGGCCGCCACGAGCGCCGGGTCGACGCCGCGGGCGACGGCGAGGTCAGCGGCTTCGGGAGTCATCGGCATCCCGTCGCGCGCGCGAGCGCCGGCGCTGGAGACGCGCACCGGAAGATCGGCGAGGCGGGTGGCCAGCAGCTGCGCGGCCAGGGGGGAGCGGCAGATGTTGCCGGTGCACACGGTGAGGATCTCGAGCACGGTGACTTCCGGTGTCGATAGAGCGGGGGAGGGAGTGTGTGGCTCGCCGCGTGACCGGTAGTTTGGCCACGTGCCCGATCAGCTTAGCGACCCCGGTTCGTCCGCCCTCGAGGCGTCGACGCCTGCACGCCGGTTGCCGAGCGAGCGCGGCGCGTCGGAGGCCTCTGGCGAGCCCGCGACGCCCGGTCGCCGTCGTCGCAAGCGCACCGACTGGCGTCTGGGCGGCACGGCGGTGCGCCGGTGGGACCTTGCCGTCCTGTCGGCGGCGCTCATCGGGGTGGGGCTCGGCGTCGTCGGCGGCGGCGCCGTGAGCCGTATCGCGGCGCCGTGGGCCGCCACCGCCTCGACCGTGGTGCTGTGGCTCGGGCTCGGTGGCGCCGTCGCATTCGCGTTCGCGCGGTCACGGCCGGCCGGGCTGCTGCGGTTTCGGCCGATCGATGTGCTGTGGGGCGTCGGGCTGGGGCTCGGCCTGCGTCTGCTGCAGGGCTGGGTGAGCGGTGCGGATGCCGCGGCCTTCCCCTCCGCGATGGCGCTCGACGGCGGCCTGCCCTCGGGGTGGTGGCTGACGGAGGCGATTCCGGCGGGGCTGGTCGCGCCGCTCGTCGAGGAGTTCTTCTTCCGCACGGTCGTTCTCGTCGCGGTGTATCAGTTGCTGCGGCGGAGCGTGGGTGGGGTGGCGGCCGGGGTGACGGCGGCGCTGGTGTCGGCGGGCGGGTTCGTGCTGCTGCACGCGACGGCCGGGGCGTTGACGCTGGTCGACGGCATCCAACTCTTCGCGGTCGGGGGCACGTGCGCCCTCGTGGTTCTGCTCACGGGCCGCATCTGGGGCGCCGTGCTGACGCACGTGGTCTACAACGTGTCGTATCTGGTGCTCGTCGTCGTCGGAACGTGGGGTGCCGTCGCGCCCGCGGCGCCGTCGCTCGGCTGACGGATCCGCACGCGACACCAAGTTTTCACCAAAAGGATGATGAGAGCCCTCTCATCGTGCTCATAGGCTCGGGTGTCACCGGGAGTCATCAGACCGTCACGCGTCACACACCTGACACATTCGGCTGATAATCTCCCGACAGCCGGGGGGCCGAAACCGAGATATAGGAGGAAGCCGAAGTGTCGACCGATATTCAGGTCGATGCGACGACGGAGTCGCCTCACGACTCGACAGCACCCCGCGCGGACAGCGGCTCCATCACTGCTCCGGCCGGTGCGTCGACTCAGGCCACCAGCACCATGCGTCCCGCTGCCCCACCCTTCAACGATTGGCGTCGCCGCTTTCAGCGACGGCTCGTGGTCAGCGACTTCCTCGTACTTGTGTGGGTCGTCTTCGGCACGCAGATCGCATGGTTCGGCCTCGGCAATGCGCAACTGGCAATCCGGGACGACGCTCGCATCTCTGACATCTCCTATTGGGTGTTCTCGGTGATCCTCGTCGTCGCCTGGCTCGGTGCGCTGTCGTGGAGTGACTCCCGGAGCATCCGTGTGCTCGGATCGGGGTCGAACGAGTACCTGCGTGTCGTCGACGCCAGCGTGCGTCTCTTCGGAGTGATCGCCATCGTGGCGTTCTTGACCAAGGTGGATGTCGCCCGCGGATTTCTTCTCATCAGTCTGCCGGTGGGCGTCGCTGTGCTGCTGTGGACGCGGTGGCTGTGGCGGCAGTGGCTGATCATGAAGCGCAAAACGGGAGACTTCTCGGCTCGGGTTCTTCTCGTCGGCTCGGAGGAGTCGGTGGCTCAGATCGCGCGTGAGCTCATCCGCACTCCGAGCGCCGGCTATCACGTCGTCGGTGCGTGCACTCCGACGGGCAAGGTTGCCGACTTGGTTCCGGGCACGACCATCCCGATGATGGGGAGCGTCAACGCGGTGGAGCGCGCGATGGAACTGACCGGCGCCGATACCGTGGCCGTGACGAGCACCGATGAGCTGCCGCCCGACAAGGTGAAGCAGATCTCTTGGAACCTGCAGGCGGGGCGCCAGCACCTCGTGCTCGCGCCGAGCATCGTCGATATCGCGGGTCCGCGACTGCACACTCGGCCCGTCGCCGGCTTGCCCCTCATCCACGTCGAGACGCCGCGCTTCAGCAAGGGCCAGTTGTTCCTGAAGCGATCGGTCGACGTGACCGCGAGTGCCGTCGGCGTCCTGTTGCTGAGCCCTGTGCTGGCTCTCCTGGCGATGAGTATTCGGCTCTCGTCTGAGGGGCCGATTCTGTTTCGGCAGGTGCGCATTGGGCGTGGTGGGCGCGAGTTCACCATGCTGAAGTTTCGCTCGATGGTGACGAATGCGGAAGAGCTACTCGAGAGGTTGCAGCGGCAGCGCGTCGAGCAGGGCATTGACTCGGGCAACGAGGTCTTGTTCAAGATGAAGAACGACCCACGGGTGACGCCGATCGGGCGAATCATGCGCAAGTACAGCCTGGACGAGCTCCCGCAGCTGTTCAACGTGATCGGCGGCTCGATGTCACTCGTGGGACCGCGGCCGCCGTTAGCCAGCGAGGTTGCCCAGTATGCGACTCATGTGCATCGTCGGTTCCTGGTCAAGCCGGGCATTACCGGTTTGTGGCAAGTGAGCGGTCGTTCCACGCTGTCCTGGGAGGAGACCGTGCGGTTGGACTTGTCATATGTGGAGAATTGGTCGCTGGTTGGCGATCTTGCAATTCTGGCGAAGACTGCAAAGGCGGCGCTCATGCCGGGGGAATCTGCCGTTTAGTGTCGGCGAGAGGACGTACATGAAGAGGATCACAGGGGTCGTGGTATTGCAACTTGCATTGCCCCACTATCGGCAGGCCCTTGTTTCGGAACTTTCCGAAACTAGATCAGTTTCCTTTCTCAGCGGAGACCGGCAATTTCTACCCGGCGTGGTTCTTGGCGTCAATGGCGAAAATGTGACATACACCGGACGGAACCTTTTCTTCCTTGGTGGTCGGTTCGCATGGCAGCGTGGGACTTGGCGGGCTATCCGGAGTGCTGAAAACCTAGTCGTAGAGCTAAACCCCCGAATTCTCAACTCCTGGCTTGCGATCGCAGTTCGCAAAATTCTGCGACTGAAGACGGTGGCGTGGGGTCATGTATTTCCCCGAGCAGGCGAGGCGGCCCGGTCAGACCTTGTGCGTAATGTCATGCGGCGCGGGATAGACGGAATGATCGTCTATACCTATAGACAGCGAGACGACTTCCGTAGACTGCACCCGCAGACGCCCGTCTACGTCGCAGCGAACGCAATTTACTCCCGTGAAGAACTCGTGCCCAGTTTGTTAGGTGTAGATCGCACTGACTTCATCGTAATCGGGCGAATCGTGGAAAACAAGAAAGTTGCGCTCGCAGCCGAAGCGTTCGCACACATCGCGAGAGAGCTTTCCGATAGTCGTTTGGTGATCATCGGCGACGGACCACTCCGCGATTCGATCCAAAAGAGCTACGCTGACCTAGTGAATGCTGGTCGAATTCGCTTCATGGGGGAAATCACAAGCGTCGATGATTTGCGAGAGCTTTTCGGATGTGCTGTATCCATGATTGCACCCGGCTACGTCGGACTCAATGCCACACAGTCCCTAGGCTTCGGAGTGCCTGTCATCTACTCCAGATCGGAGCCACATGCGCCCGAAATCGAATTGTTGGATGAAGAGAACAGTACCTCCTTCACCACCGATGACTCGATAGCACTGGCGGAAACGATGCGCCAGGCGTGGCAGAGGCGACACATGGTGAGCGAGTATTCGGAGGCGCTCTCCTCAAGGGTGAGGGATTTGTACTCGGTGGAAACGATGGCTGCTGCTTTCAGAGAGGTAGGAAAAGATGGCGCTGCCCACTGACGGTGTCGCCGGGTTGGGGAGGGTTGAGCACTTCTTGATCACTCGATTCCATGTGCGAATCAACGATGGAACGCCTTTGCCCCCAATGGAATGGGTGGAGGCGCGAGTGGATTTATTCGAGAGGTATTGTCTCCCGAGCGTGGCTGCTCAGACCAACTCAGACTTCACGTGGCTCGTCTTTATCGATGAGATGTCGCCTGATCGTGTGCGCGATTACTTGGAGGCGAAACTCCCGGTCAACGCCGAGATCGTGGCGGTATCTGGTGTCTGCGAGAAGGAAGTAGTCGCGAGCCAGGTCGCGGCGCGGGTCAGCGGTGCCGAAAGAATCTTGACAAGCAGGGTGGACAGCGACGACTCACTGCATCCTCGATACATAGAGGATGTGCAGCGAGAAGCGCTCGATAGAGCTTTCGCTTTTCTGAATTTTGCCGACGGGTATCAGTACAGTCGGAGACGTCTGTTGAGATACGGACATCCGTCGAACGCGTTCATTTCTTTGGTGGAGCCTGCAGCCGAGCCTCCGCTCACCGTCTTTTGCGATTGGCACGACCGGCTCAGTAAGCACGGTCCCGTTGTTCAGCTGAAAGGCGTGCGACGATGGGTGCAGAGTTGCCACGGATCGAATGCCGTGAATCAGGAGAGAGGGATACGTGTCTCCTCATCGAGAGCGCCTGAGCTGACTTGGCTCGACACGGAAGACGAGCGGTGGTATTCCTTCTTGGCTGATGTGATTGCGTGCTACCTTCGCGCGATGTTGGCGGTAGTCCGGCGCCCAGCTAGAATTGCTCGCGTTTTCGGTCGGTAGCCAGGGCCGGATACTCCCTTGTCAATTCTCTCGGTCGTGTGTCAGAGTCGATCTCGCGCTGGATGTTTCTCCCCCAGCCAGTGGCTGTTTGAGTGGAGCGCGGGCACGGAGCCTTTGGCGCCGCTGTTCCGTCTGCAAGATTCATGGGCGGGGCGCCGGTAGATCGCCGCGTGGTGGACGAGGCGGCGGTGTGGGCCCTCCGGCCCGAGGCGCTGTGACGGATGTGCATCAGCGGTTTGGGAACTGGAACAGGACCTGTAAGAACTTCAAACGGTGGTCCCAGCGCCGCCAGCGCAGCGGGATTGGTCGCTGCGCACAACGGCGAGCTCTGTCGAATTGTAAGAGCTTCTGTGATGAGGCGTCGCACGCGATCGGCCGTGCTTGCGGCGCGTTGACGACAAAGAGCCACTTCGTCTCGGACGGTGCTCTCGGCGTGGTCCTCACGCCGGGGCCGTCAGCGAATACCCGCATGCTGGCCGCGACGCTGAGCGACATCCGCGTCGCCGGTTCGATGGCCAAAGACTACGTTCGAGGCCGGACCGGATGCTCGCCGGCGAGCGGTACCGGCGAGGATAGCCGGGCCTGGTTGCGCGAGCGCGGGATAGCCGTGGCGATCCCGAACGTGACGATCAGATCGCGCACCGATACAGGCGCCCGAGGGCGACCGATCGACTTCCAAACAAGAAGAGCGGAGCCGGTACGACGGGGGGCAACGCGGTGGAGCGGCGATTCGACACGTTCAAGCAGTGGCGCGGGATCGCGATGCGCTTAGCCATGACCGCACGGGGTTGCCGCTCCGGGTCGTTGCGTCGTCCCACGGACGGGTGGAAGCCACCGTCGCCGCGAGTCGCGCCAACGGCTGCAAGCTCGCGGCGGGGAAGAGATCAACCATGAGAACGGAGAGTGGATGGGCGGGGACCTGCTCAGATCGGACCTCGCTGCGGCAGGTGCGCCACGTCCGCAATTATCCGCCACGTTCACGTCTGGCAATGAAGAGTGGACCAAATCTGTTCAACAACACGTCCTAGCGGCTAGAACCGCACTACATCGGTGTCCCTTAGTTCACCGCTTCGAGCGGGACCTGAAGTCGACGGACCAGAATCCGCCGCACGAAGCCTGTGGCTGGCCGAGCAGGCCAAGTCCGGCTGAGGCGAGGTCCACGTGCGAAGATAAGTAGAGCCCGAGTCTGGATGCTCCGGGGTCCAAGAGCCCCTACCCTCGCCTGCGCCAGCGCGCTTGGAGCGTGACGTGCGAATGAAGGCGCGCGCTCTCGTTCGAGACTGCACGGACAGAGTCTCGAGGTTACGTCCTTAGCGGCACCGCGTCCGATCGACGCCCATGATGGCCTCGCAGAGGTGCTCGTTCGGCGTGCCGTCCCACCAGCCACGCCCGGTCCATTGCGGATGCCAGCGCGAGTAGCCCGAAGCCGAGAAGGAATCCGTACTGCTGCACAACGCCAATAAGAAAAGTCCACCCCAAGGATCCCATTCTGAAAACGTGGAACACGAGGACGAGCAGAACGCTATAGCCGATCAAGCTGGCAGGAGTCCAGGATGCTCGCCTGAAGCGCATCCGATCTACACATCCCGCCGCCAGGCCAAATAGAGCAAATGAAGCCGCTACGCCGAGTGGGCCGAACATCACGTAACTGTTCCCAATGAGGGTTGTGACGTATCCGACGGTCGGGTCGGGAACTTGGAAACCTCTAGCAATTGCGCTCACTGCATAGGACAAGTCATAGATCGTGTCGGGCTTGTCGAACCAAATACCTCGGGGAATTGTATACAGAAACGGCACGATGTTGAGTTCATAGAATGAATTCCCATAGCCGCCAAACATAGAAACGATTGAGTCGCGAGCGTTGATTGCGAGTGTGCTCATCTCAACAGTCGAGAACTCGAGAGAGTTCATGTAAAAGAGGAATACGGACCCGTGGGCATATGGAACTTGATCTAGGTTGATTGTTACGTTGTTTAGCCACGCCGGAACGTAGATTCGAAAGAGCAGTGTGCCCATCCCGAATGCGAACGCGAAACTCACCAGCACTGGGAATAGTCTGATGGATAGTCTCATCCGGACCACGCTTAGGGCTACCACTACAGCGAGTATAGGCAGGAGAAGGGTCAGGCGTTTGCCTGCAGTGGTGAAGCTGATGAGCATGACTGCTACGAGTAGAGCAGTGGCTGGTGCGATGGCCCGCTTGCTACTGAGACTGCGGATAAAGATCCAGACGGCGGCGACGTCAGCTAGCCCTGATGCTGTTCTGAGGCTCAGATCACCTGCATCGAGGTCGCCGACGTTTGTCGACTCGCGGACGCTGCTTGATAGCCTAAGCAACGTCGAAACCACGCCTCCGGTTGACTGCACCAGGTAGGCCTTCAGAGCTAGGCCGATCACGAGGCATGCCACAACCACGATGATTTCAAGCGGACCGGGCCCAGTCGCGCGGGTCGCTGAAGGCCTATCCGCTAACCTTGGCCGCGTCGGTTTGCGATTTTGAACTAAGTAGTATCCCAGGTTGAAGAGTGTCAATCCGACGATTGTGACACCGAAAAAACCGGAAAGCTGATCCCACCCTCCAAAGCTTGGCGCCCAGGTGAATTCAGCGTTAGCTAAAATTAGTCCAAGTCCAGGCATCAGAATATAGAAGACCGACAGCAATGCCACCAGATTTCCAGCGGTCACAAGCGGTCTCACTCCATTGCGGTCTGGTTTCGTCTGTTTGACGATAGCGACAGTCAAGAGCGCCAAAAGGGCCCACAGCGTCACGGCCACAACATTCATCTTACTCCCCGCTTGTAGACCGTCGTTCGCGAACTAGGATCATTAACGTTGCGGCCGACATTGGTACGGCGACGAAGGCGGCTATTGAAAATGCATTCGCAGCGAATGCGCCGGCTGCTCCCCAGACTCTCCCCCATGTCACGGTGAGCGCCACACTGGACGCTGCGCAGGCGACTGAGGATGCGGCCTGGAGCCAGAACCCGGCGGGGTAATTGAGGAAGAGAGTAGACGGACGCGTGGCAGCCCAAGCCGCAACCACCGTTGCAGCTGCGATAACCGTCGGCATCGACACAGTAATTGAATCGTGGGTGATGAACGAACGCAGAATCAGTGCGGCTGCAGAAGAAAGAGTGCCAAGAGCGGCGCCCACGATTGTGAAGGTAAGAATATGACTCGCCACGGTTGTGGCGGGGAGTTGGAACTGCGCGCGCAATGATCGGTAGCGTGGCCAAAGATTCATCGAAGCGAGTGTGATAACAGAAGTGACAGCAACCGTGAACTGTGCGACATATCCATATGAGGCGACTTGACCATCATTTGAAACCAGCGCCAGAAGTATTCGTTGGAGTTGCAGCGTAGCTGTCACTCCCATGATGACAATCATGTATGGTAGGGCGGAGTTGGTAGGCTTATATTCGGAGATAAAGTTCGGTCGACTTGCGATCCTGAAAGCTGAGGAAATTTCTAGCGCGGCGAGTTTTGAGGCAACAATGAACGTTACAACGGAGGTGGTCAAGAGCCCGGCTCCGGCCGAGAGTGCGAACACCGCGGGCTCTGCGCCGAGGCCGATACATGCAAAAATCCAGAGACCTTGGGCAATCGATCCTGTGAATGCGAGCAGAGTCGCAACCTGATTTTTCCCGAGACCCTGCAGTATCCTGACGCCCAACCCAAGTGGAACGGATAGGGCGAGCATAACCCCCAGAAAAAGGGCGGCCAGATTTGTCGATGAAGACTCTTGTTCGCCAAAGATAAATCGCCATCCGTCGAGACTGGTGATTAATGCAGCAATCAGAATAATCGCTCCTGTTACGCCGACCAGAATAGTGAGTGTCGAGCGCACTTGCTCATTGTATTCGCGGGCTGAAATTCTCCCGGATTCGCGGTCGGAGGTGGCATTAACGACACTCGCGCCGAGTCCAAGGTCGGCGAAAGGCAGGGATGCCAAGAGGGAAACGAGCAGGGTGTACACCGCAAACCCAGCGGAGCCGCTATCGCTGGTGATTGCTCGCGTAGCAAGTAAGGAGAGGGCGAAGCCCACCACCATGTTGGCAGCTCGGTAAGCAGCGGTTACGCCGGCCCCGATGCCTCTCATGTGTCCTCACCACGTGGCTCAGCGCACGTCTGAGTGTGGCCCGATGTATCAATTGGTCGTGCCGGGAACGCCAGCCCTCGGCGCGGCTTGTGTCGCAGCTGCGTAAATACGGGTATTGCATCTTTCCCGTGCCGAAAGAACTCGTCCACCATCATCAACGCGGTCGGTGTGCGACCGAAGTGCTTTCGAAAGAACCTGACTTTACCCCGCATCATCTCGGTGCGGCGCCAGATCCTCGTGACGCCTTCCGAGCTTGCGCCGCCAGCGTGCGCTGCCTCCACATCCGGTGAGTAGGCGACGCGGAGGCCGTTTTGTGATGCGCGCACGCAGAGGTCGATTTCTTCGAAGTAAAGGAAGAATCTTTCGTCGAAACCACCGAGAATGCGAAATGCTTCTTGGCTGATCAGCATTACTGATCCGTGCACCGACGCAACGCCGATGGTTCGTGGTCTGTCGTCTCTGCCTAATTCACTCCCCGAAACTGATGTTCGGCGTGCCCACGGCGGGTGCGGGGTCGAAGTGAAGTGTCCGCCGTGTTCGGAACTTTGGTCGAGGCTGGGGGCGATTATATCGGCCCCCTCAGCTTCCGCAATCTCGACAAGCTCCTCGATCTGCTGGAGAGTTACCATCGCGTCGGGGTTGACCACAATCAGCCAATCGCTTTCGAGCCCAGCGCCTACAGCGATATTCACGGATGAGCCATAGCCGTAGTTCGCAGCACGAATGATGCGATCGATGCGCTGGTCCGCCGGGACTTGTTCCGCGTCACTGCCTGAGTCGACAACCCAGATCGAAGCAGGTGAGTGCGTCGGTCCGGCAGACAGAAGGTGGTTGAGGCATCCTTCGAGAGCCTCCCGCGAGTTGTGAGTCACGATGACGACGCCCAGGCGGTGCGTTTTGCTTCGATGATGCACTCTGTCTCCAAGTCCGTTCGCCATCTGAGTCTCTCTCAGACGCGCCAGATGATACCTGGACGATGCTACGGGCGTGTTGCCGGTGACCTTCGCAGAGACGCTCCCGCGACACTGGGAATCTGATGGCTGTAAGTTACGACTCGTGCTGAAGCCATCGCGAGTTCTTGTAGTTGGTCTCAACTATCCCCCGGAGACCACGGGAATTGCCCCTTACACAGGCGGCGCGGCCCGGGGCCTACTCGAGCGCGGGTTCGACGTTCGCGTTGTCGCGACGCATCCGCACTACCCGGGCTGGAGACTCTGGGAGGGCTACGGAGGTTGGACCCGTGACGAGACTCTTGACGGAGTTCGCGTCAACCGGCTGAGACATTATGTGCCTCGGCGACCGACGCCGGTCGCTCGGGCGCTGTCCGAGGCGACGTTTGGTCTGCGACAGGCGCTGCGCCCGTGGGGGCGGATAGATGCCGTCGTCGCGGTGTCGCCCGCGTTGATCTCGTCCGCCATCGTTCTGTTGCGAGCCAAGCTCAGCCATCGCCACGCGCCGTTCGTCGTCTGGGTTCAGGATCTGTACGGGGTCGGCATCTCTGAAACAGCGCAGGGAGGTGGCGCTGCCGCCCGCGTGGTCCGCGCTATCGAGGGGCTGCTGCTCCGCTCCGCGTCGACCGTAGTCGTCATACACGAGCGGTTCGGCGACCGCGTGCATAAGGACTTCGGAGTGCCTCGTGAGCGTATCGCTGTTATCCGCAACTGGACGCACTTGCCGTCTTTGCCGCCCGTGGACGTATCCGCTGTGCGCGCCGCCCGAGGCTGGGCTGATGATGAGGTCGTAGTGGTTCACACGGGCAACATGGGCGTAAAGCAGGGTCTGCATCACGTCGTAGACGCGGGGCGCCTGGCGCACGACCGGGGGGCACGTGTTCGTTTCGTGCTCGTTGGCAACGGTTCGCAACGCGACGAGTTGCAGCAGCGCGCTGAAGCGCAACCGACGACGACGCAATTTCTCCCGCCGCTGGGAGACCGTGATTTCACCGACATTCTTCAAGCCGCTGACATCCTGCTGGTCAACGAGCTTCCTGGTGTCGCCGAGATGGCCGTTCCGAGCAAGCTGACGTCGTACTTCGCGGCCGGCCGTCCGGTGCTCGCGGCAACCGATTCGACCGGCATCACAGCGCAGGAGGTGCGCGCGGCCGACGCGGGTCTGGTTGTCTCTGCAGGTGATCCGTCCGCGCTGCTCGACGGCGTGTCAGCGCTCATGGCTGATCGTGCGGCCGCCGATCTTCTCGGTCAGAACGGCAAACGTTACAGAGAGACGGTGCTGGATGAAACATTCGCGATCGATCGGTTCGATAGTCTGCTCGCGGATCTGATCGCCACCGCCGCTGAGAAGCATCCTGCGTGAACTCCCCCCACCGACGATCAAGATAGGCAGAATCTCTTGACCAAGCGCGCACTCATCACCGGCATCACGGGCCAGGACGGCTCCTATCTTGCGGAGCTGCTGCTCTCAAAGGGCTACGAGGTGCACGGCCTCATCCGCCGAGCATCCACCTTCAACACGCACCGTATCGACCATCTCTATGTCGACCCGCACGACTCCGAGGCGAAACTCTTCCTTCACTACGGCGATCTTTCCGACGGGGCGCGCATGGTCACCCTGATGTCGGAGATCAACCCTGACGAGGTATACAACCTTGCCGCGCAGTCACACGTGAGGGTCTCGTTCGACGAGCCCGAGCACACGGCTGACACCACCGGCACGGGCACGATCCGGCTGCTCGAGGCGGTTCGACTCTCCGGTATCACGACCCGCTTCTACCAGGCGTCGACCTCTGAGCTCTACGGTGCGACTCCTCCGCCTCAGAACGAGGAGACGCCTTTCTACCCGCGCTCGCCGTACGGGGTCGCGAAGCTCTACTCGTACTGGATCACCAAGAACTACCGCGAGGCATACGACATGTTCGCGGTGAACGGCATCCTCTTCAACCACGAGTCACCCCGCCGCGGTGAGACGTTCGTGACCCGCAAGATCACGCGCGCCGTTGCCCGCATCAAGGCCGGCGTGCAGAAGGACATCTACCTCGGCAACCTCGAGTCGATTCGTGACTGGGGCTACGCCGCCGAATACGTCGAAGGCATGTGGCGCATGCTGCAGGCCGACGAACCGGAAGACTTCGTGCTGGCGACGGGTGTCGGCTACACGATCAAGGACTTCCTCGAGACGGCGTTCGGACACGTGGGCCTTGACTGGCAGGAGTTCGTGAAGTTCGACGAGCGCTACCTGCGCCCGACCGAGGTCGACGCGCTCATCGGCGACCCGGCCAAGGCCGCGGACAAGCTCGGCTGGGTTCCCACGATCGACGGGAAGGAACTGGCCAAGCTCATGGTTGACGCCGACGTGGAAGCACTGGAAAAGGGCGCCGACTGGATCGACACCGTCAAGCTGGCGTCGTGGGGGACCCTGTGACGACGGCTGTTGACGGCGTGGAGTACACGCCGGGTGAGTTGGACCGCGACGCGACGTTCTACGTCGCCGGTCACCGCGGACTCGTCGGGTCGGCGATCGTGCGCAGGCTCGAGTCGGCCGGCTTCGAGAACATCGTCGGCAAGACGTCGGCTGAGCTCGACCTGAAGGATCGTGACGCCGTCTTCTCCTACATGGGAGAAGCCAAACCCAAGTACGTCGTCCTGGCAGCGGCAAAGGTGGGCGGCATCCTCGCCAACTCCACGTACCCGGTGGACTTCTTGAGCGACAACATGCGCATCCAGGTCAACGTCTTGGACGCTGCACTCGCGAACGACGTCGAGCGCGTTCTGTTCCTCGGGTCGTCGTGCATCTACCCGAAGTTCGCCGAGCAGCCGATCCGCGAGGACTCCCTGCTCACCGGGCACCTGGAGCCCACGAACGACGCCTACGCGATCGCCAAGATCGCCGGCATCCTGCAGACGCAGGCCGTGCGGCGCCAGTACGGCCTGCCGTGGATCAGTGCGATGCCGACGAACCTCTACGGGCCGAACGACAACTTCTCGCCGAAGGGCTCGCATGTGCTACCGGCGCTCATCCGTCGCTATGACGATGCGGCGAAGGCGGGTGCGCCATCGGTGACCAACTGGGGAACGGGAACTCCCCGGCGGGAGTTTCTGCACGCCGATGACATGGCCGACGCATGCCTGCACCTGCTCGAGCATTACGACGGGCCCGATCAGGTGAACGTCGGCACGGGCTCCGACGTCACGATCCGCGAGATCGCCGAGACGATCGCCGGGGTCACGGGCTTCACGGGCGAGACCGCATGGGACACGTCGAAGCCCGACGGCACTCCGCAGAAGCTGCTCGATGTCTCCAAACTCGCCGAGGCGGGATGGACGGCGAAGATCACGCTCGAAGAGGGGATGGAGCGCACCGTCGCCTGGTATCGCGACCATGTCGACAGCATCCGCGAGTAGCGCGCTGTTCCGTCATATCGTGCTCTTCCGTGTGCACGACGATGTCAGCCACGACCGGGTGGAGGAGGCGATCGAAGGTTTGCGATCGCTGGCCTCACTGCCCGGCGTGGTCGAGTGGCGCGTGGAACTCTCGCTCGACGCGCGAAAAGGGCGAGTGATCGTCGAAGATGCGACCTTCGTGGATCAGGGCAGCTTCGAGCGGTTCCGCCTCGACCCACGCCACGTCCACGCAGCAGAAGCGATGTCCCACATCGCCGACTGGTGGAACGGCGATTACGCCGCCTGACGATACGCGGGCGCAGGTGCGCTGCGGATAGAGGACGTACGGTCTTGTACCTCCGAAGCCACCGCCGCCCATCCCACAAAGTCGCGGTCGCGGAACTCGTGAGCTATCGAGCAGTACGCATCGCGTCCGCTCCAGATAGCCTTCGCAGGCGACACACGGGAACCGCACTCGGCGCAGTTCACGCTCTCGATTCCCCAGATCAGCGCGTTGATGCGCTTCTTGACACGCTCGAGCATCATCCCCCCAGAGTGCTCACACAACCATTCCCCCCGGAATGGTGGGACAACTACGTCCAAGCGATGAAACTACGCCCAATCCCGGTAAAGATCAATTGGGAAGCGGCGCAAGCTTCAGGAGCGCGAACAACTCCCGGCATCCGGGCCAGAGGTTTGCGGGCAGTGCGCCTGGCGCGAAGTAGTCGAAGTCGAGACCCTCATTGCGTGCTCGCGGCGCCCCCTCCACGTCGAGGACGAAGGAGAGACCGATCGCGTGCTTGCGTGGGTCGTCGCCTGACACCGTTCGGTCGGTCGGCGTCAGATCGGGCGGGAACCACTCGTAGACATAGTCCGGCTGCGGATTCAGCGGAAGAGTCGGCTCGATGCCGATCGTCTCGCGGCTGTGTCTGCGGATGGCGCCGGCGATCGTCTCCCCGCGCTGAATGCGACCTCCGAGGTGGCACCACACCCGGCCATGAGGTGAGTCGCGGAGGATCAGGCCGAGCTCTCGATGTCCGTTGCGTTCACGCACTAGGACGAAGTCGACGCAGGCGATCGGCATCGACTCCTCGATGAGGCGATAGGTGTCGGCCGGTAGGAACGTCACGTCACCTCTCTTACGTCCGCCGGTTTACAAGCCGGATACGCATCTCTGATAGGAACAGTCTTGCGTGTTCACCTCCGCTCGCGCACCGTCCCCCCAACTTGGAGCTCCTATGAAGCTGTCCGTCATCGGTTGTGGTTACCTCGGCGCGGTGCATGCTGCGGCGATGGCGTCGATCGGTCATGAGGTCGTCGGCATCGACGTCGACCAGCGCAAGATCGATGCGCTTTCCAAGGGTGAGGCGCCGTTCTTCGAACCAGGACTGCAGGAGATCCTCACGGCCGGCGTCGCGGCAGGCAATCTCCGCTTCACGACCGATATGGCTGAGGCCGTGGGCGCGAAGGTCCACTTCGTCGGTGTGGGAACTCCGCAGCAGAAGGACAACTACGCCGCCGACCTCACGTACGTCAACGGGGCGTTCGACGGGCTGCTGCCGTACCTGGCGCCCGGCGACATCGTCGCGGGAAAGTCGACCGTCCCTGTCGGCACCGCGGCAAGCCTTGCTCCCCGGGTGTCGGAGACGGGCGCCACGCTCGTGTGGAACCCCGAGTTCCTCCGCGAGGGCTATGCCGTACAGGACACCGTCGACCCCGACCGCCTCGTCGCGGGCGTGCCGGCCGGCGAAGAGGGCGAGATCGCGGCATCCGTCCTGCGTGAGGTCTACCACCCCTCCGTCGCCAAGGGCACGCCGTTCATCGTCACCGACTACGCGACCGCCGAACTGGTCAAGGTGTCGGCGAACGCCTTTCTCGCGACCAAGATCAGCTTCATCAACGCCATGGCAGAGATCGCCGAGGTCACCGGCGCCGACGTGACCCAGCTCGCCGACGCGATCGGCCACGACGCGCGCATCGGCCGGCGCTTCCTCGGTGCCGGCATCGGTTTCGGTGGCGGGTGTCTGCCGAAGGACATCCGCGCGTTCTCCGCCCGTGCGGAGGAGCTCGGGCGCGGTGAGTCCGTCGCGTTTCTGCGTCAGGTCGACGAGATCAACCTGCGCCGCCGCGACCGCGCCGTGCAGCTTGTGGTCGACGGCCTCGGCGGCTCGGTCTATGAGAAGAAGGTGACGGTGCTCGGCGCGGCGTTCAAGCCGCACTCCGACGACATCCGCGACTCACCCGCTCTCGACGTCGCCGTGCGTCTGCACGGACTCGGAGCGAACGTCACAGTCACCGACCCGGCGGCGATCGAGAACGCACGCCGCATCCACCCCCAGCTCACCTACGTCGAAGACCGTGACGAGGCCATCCGTGACGCGGACGCTCTCGTGCTCGTCACCGAATGGGATGAATACCGTCGTCAGCTGCCTCCCGAGCACGCGTCGTCGCTCACGGACGGCCGCGTCGTCGTCGACGGGCGCAACGGGCTCGATGCGGCCGCGTGGCGCGCTGCAGGGTGGGCGTACTACGGGATGGGGCGGCCTTAGTGATGCTGCGCTGCTCTCCGTCCTGATTGAAACTCTCGACCTCACCCCGAAAGAGGAGAAACGTGCGCGGAATAGTTCTCGCTGGTGGCTCGGGCTCTCGTCTTTGGCCTATTACCAAAGGTGTGTCGAAGCAGCTGGTTCCGGTGTATGACAAGCCGATGGTGTATTACCCGTTGTCGACGTTGATGTTGGCGGGCATTCGGGACATTTTGGTGATCACGACGCCGCATGATGCGGAGCATTTTGTGCGGTTGTTGGGTGATGGGTCGCAGTTCGGGATCAGCCTCACGTATCAGGTGCAGGCGTCGCCGGATGGGTTGGCGCAGGCGTTCACGTTGGGTGCGGATCACATCGGCTCCGACAAGGTGGCGCTCGTGCTGGGTGACAACCTTCTCTACGGGCCGGGGGTGGGGTCGCAGTTGCAACGCTTCGCGGATGTGGATGGTGGGGCGGTGTTCGCGTACTGGGTCGCGGAGCCGGAGGCATACGGTGTCGTCGAGTTCGATGAGGCGGGTCGTGCGGTGTCGTTGGAGGAGAAGCCGGCGGTTCCGAAGTCGAACTATGCGGTTCCCGGTCTCTACTTCTACGACAACGATGTGGTGGAGATCGCGCGGAACCTGCAGCCCAGCCCGCGTGGTGAGTATGAGATCACGGATGTGAACCGGGCGTACCTGGAGGAGGGGAAGCTCCAGGTGGAGGTGTTGCCGCGGGGGACTGCCTGGTTGGATACGGGGACGTTTGATCAGATGCTCGATGCGGGTGAGTATGTGCGGACGATGGAGCGGCGCACGGGCATGAAGATCGGTGTGCCGGAGGAGGTTGCGTGGCGGCAGGGGTTCTTGTCGGATGCGGAGCTTGAGGCGCGTGCGGCGGGGTTGGTGAAGTCGGGGTACGGGACGTACCTGTTGGAACAGTTGAAGAGAGGCCGTTGATGGCACGCAAACTCCTGGTGACCGGTGGTGCCGGTTTCATCGGTTCGAACTTCGTTCACCACGTCCTCTCTCACACCGACGACCACGTCACTGTGCTGGACAAGCTGACCTACGCGGGCAACCTGGCCTCCCTGGAGGGGTTGCCGGCGGACCGGTTCTCTTTCGTGGAGGGTGATATCGCCGATGCGGAGTTGGTGGATGGCTTGTTCGCGGGGGTGGATGCGGTGGTGCATTATGCGGCGGAGTCGCATAACGACAACAGTCTGAGTGATCCGCGTCCGTTCTTGGATACGAACATCATCGGCACGTACACGTTGCTGGAGGCGGCGCGGAAGCACGGGAGAAGGTTGCATCACATCTCGACCGATGAGGTGTACGGGGATCTGGAGTTGGATGATCCGGAACGGTTCACGGAGAACACCCCCTACAACCCGTCGTCGCCGTATTCGTCGACGAAGGCGGGTTCGGATCTTCTGGTGCGCGCGTGGGTGCGTTCGTTCGGGGTGCAGGCGACGATTTCGAACTGTTCGAACAATTACGGTCCGTATCAGCATGTGGAGAAGTTCATTCCGCGTCAGATCACGAACGTGATTCGTGGGATTCGTCCGAAGCTGTACGGGGCGGGGGAGAACGTGCGGGATTGGATCCACGCCGATGATCACTCCAGTGCGGTGCTTACGATTTTGGAGAAGGGTGTCATCGGGGAGACGTATCTGATTGGTGCGGATGGGGAGAAGGACAACAAGACCGTTGTTGAGTTGATCCTCACTCTGATGGGTCAGCCTGCGGATGCGTACGATCATGTGACCGACCGTGCCGGCCATGACCTCAGGTATGCGATCGATTCGACGAAGCTGCGCACCGAGCTGGGTTGGGCTCCGCAGTACCGGGATTTCGAGGCGGGTCTTGCCGCGACGATCGACTGGTATCAGCGGAACGAATCCTGGTGGGCGCTGGCGAAGGATGGCGTCGAAGCGTTCTACGCCAGCAAGGGGCAGTGACGCGGTGACCGAGTACGGGAAGCAGCTCACGGTCACCGACACCCCGATCCCGGGCCTGGTGGTGTTCGATCTGCCGGTGCATGGGGATGCGCGGGGCTGGTTCAAGGAGAACTGGCAGCGGGAGAAGATGACCGCACTGGGCCTACCCGATTTCGGGCCGGTGCAGAACAACATCTCCTTCAACGACGCCGTCGGCACCACCCGCGGCATCCACGCCGAACCCTGGGACAAGTGGGTCTCCGTCGCGACCGGGCGCATCTTCGGCGCCTGGGTGGACCTGCGCGAAGGCCCCACCTTCGGTGCGGTGTACACGACCGAGCTGGACCCGTCGAAAGCGATCTTCGTTCCCCGCGGCGTCGGCAACTCTTACCAAACCCTCGAAGCGGACACCGCGTACACGTACCTCGTCAACGATCACTGGTCACCGACCGCGGAGTACTCCTTCCTCAACCTCGCCGACGAAACCGCCGGAATCGACTGGCCCATCCCCCTGGACCAGGTGGAGATCAGTGAGAAGGACAAGAACCACCCCCGCCTCGCACAGGTGACACCGATCCCTCCGAAGAAGATCCTCATCATCGGCGCGAACGGGCAGCTCGGCAAAGCCCTCCGCGCCCAGTACGGTGACGCCGCGCACGTGGAGTACACCGACCGGAGCTCCCTGGACATCACCGCCCCCGACCTGGAGAGCGCACGCCGCTGGCGGGACTACAGCGTCATCATCAACGCCGCCGCGCACACCAAGGTCGATGCCGCCGAAACCGACGAAGGACGCCGCGACGCATGGGCCGCGAACGTCACCGCCATCACCCACCTTGCCCGCATCGCGACCACCAACAACATCACCCTCGTGCACGTCTCCAGCGACTACGTCTTCGACGGCACCAAGAACACCCCCTACACCGAGGATGACCCGCTCTCACCCCTCGGCGTCTACGGGCAAACCAAAGCCGCCGGCGACCAGATCATCGCCACCGTCCCGAAGCATTACATCATCCGCACCAGCTGGGTCATCGGCGACGGCAACAACTTCGTGCGCACCATGGCCACCCTCGCCCAACGCGGCATCAACCCCAACGTCGTCAACGACCAAACCGGACGCCTCACCTTCACCACCGACATCGCCGCCGGCATCCACCACCTCCTGGACACCGGCGCCCCCTACGGCACCTACAACCTCACCAGCAACGGCGAACCCCAAACCTGGGCCGACATCGCCAAACAGGTCTTCGCCCTCACCGGACACGACCCCGACCGCATCACCGGCGTCACCACCGACGACTACTTCGCCGGCGCCACCGCACCCATCGCACCCCGCCCCACCAACAGCACCCTCGACCTCACAAAGATCACGGAAGCCGGATTCTCACCATCTGGGGAACTGCAGAGCTACCTGGGTGCTGAGGCACCCTGAGAGGACTCTCGATTTTTCACGGTACCGCTCCCATTGCCGTGATCACGCGGGTGGGAGTACGTTCTGATCGAGCTGGGGAGAGTCGATGGCGAACGCGCAACCGGGGTGGTATCCCGACCCGAACAAGGCGGACACGGTCCGGTGGTGGGACGGGGCGGCGTGGACCGCGCACGTCGCCGAGAAGACCGGGGCCGCGGCATCCGCAGACACCGCGGTGTCGACGGCGGCGACGCCGAAGGGTCCACGGCGGGGGCTCTCGCGCCGCACGAGCATCATCGTCGGCGCTGCGGCGGTGCTGGGCATCGCGCTCGTCGGGGGAGCGGTCAACGCGGCCACGCTCGCCGCGCGCTCCGCGGCGGAGCAGAACGCTCCGGTCGCGTTCGTCGCGGCGACCGGCACGGCAGCGGCATCCACCCCCACCCGCACGCCCACGCCGACCCACACGCCGGTCGTCACCACCCGCGACGAGGCCGTCACCGAAGCCGTACCGTTCGAGCGCACGTCGGTGGACGACTCCACGATGGCGCAGGGACAGAGCGCGGTCACGACCGCGGGACAGAACGGTGAGCGCACGCGCACCTACCGCGTCACCCTCACCGACGGAAAGGAGACGAAGCGTGAACTCGTCTCCGACACCGTCACCGTGCCGCCCGTCACCGAGGTGACCTCCGTCGGCACGTATGTCGAGCCGGCCGCTCCTCCGCCCGTCGCCGCGCCCGGAGGCTGCGACCCGAACTATGCCGACGCCTGCGTGCCCATCGCCAGCGACGTCGACTGCGCGGGCGGAAAGGGCAACGGTCCCGCCTACTTCGACGGCGTCGCCCGCGTCGTCGGCCGCGACATCTACAAGCTCGACGGCGACGGAGACGGCTGGGCCTGCAACGGCTGACGCGTCGCCCCGGGGGAGACGGCGGTGCGGAAGAAGTCGGGCCACTCGCCACTCATCTCACCCAGGCCAACAACATCGGCCGCATGCGGCTCGAGAGACCGCGCGATCGACCGGACGTCGTTCGGGGTATCGGTCGAGCGCCCCAACGCTCCGCGCAGAAAGGCGCGAAACGACGTGCTGTCGAGCGCGGGCGTCTGCACGTGGCCGCGTGAGTCGCCCGCGGGGCGCGTGCCACTGAACAGTCGCACCTCGGGGTGGCTGTACAGCACGGCGGTCTGAATCCACGACACCTGATCGTGTTCCGCCTTCAATATCCGCGACAGGTGCGCAGCCTGCGCGCGAGCCTGCGCGCGCGGAGACGGGCGCAGATCGACGCTCAGCGGCGTGTTCCTGCCGCTGCGCAGGTGAATCGCGAACGAGGAGGGAAGCTTCAGCGATGCCGAGACCGGCGCGAGCGCGGGATGAAGCGTCGCCGGATCGACATCGTCGAAGACCACACCCCGCCAGTGCTTCGCCTCGACGACCACGATCGTCTGCGCCGTCACGAGCAGATGATCGATCTGCGTGACGAACGGCGCACCTCCTTCGTCGGCGGTGAGGAGAAAGAGGTTCGTTAGCAGCACCCCATCCACCTGAAGCGCCGCCGTCTCGCGGCGGATGAACTCCCGCGATGTCTGCTCCCACTTCATCCCGTGGCTGAGCTGAGCCAGCAGCGCATCGACCTGCTCGCCGCGGAGGATGCGCTCCGCCTCGAGCGCGTTCACGCTCATCGCCTCCTGCTGCTGGAGACGCGCACGGACGGCCGCCGCGGACGCCTCGTGAGCGGCGAGCTCCGCCCGGTGAGCGCGCTCGGCATCTTCCAGCCGACGCCGCAGACGCGACCGAATGGCGACGGCCGCGCCGGTTGCGGCTGCCACAGCGGTGAGGGCGACGATGAGCAGGACGACGGTCAGCGGCGTCTCTGCGGGTGCGGTGGCGGCGGATGCGGCGAGTGCGGTGTTCATTCTCTCCCTGACGGATCGTGCGGTGGCGCGCGCGAGCGCCTCCTCGGGCGCCCCGTTCACACAGAGAGATGTCGCGCGCGTCGGTTCATGACGCGACATCGGTGGCGTCGATGTCATTCTCATCATTCGAACAAATGTCCGAGGGTGTCGCTACCCTTGAGGCATGGAAGAGACCACGCCGATGAGCGAAGACAGCGACCAGCTGTCCGTGCTCGCGACTCTGGTCGCCGAGACCGAGACGGTGCTGGCAGAGGTCTCGGCGGCCCAGGTGGCTGAGGTGCGGCTGCTCGCGCGGGCCGGCCAACTCGCCGAGCGTCAGGCCGCCACCCAGCGGGGCTCGGTGCGCGTGCACGACATGGCCCTGCGTTCGATCGCCGCCGAGCTCGGCGGTGTCATGCGGGTGACCGACCGCACGGTGCAGCAGCGCATCGGAGAGGCGCGCGAACTCGTCGAGAGCTACCCTGCCACCCTTGAGGCGTGGGAGGCCGGGCGCCTCACCCGCGCCCACGTGCGCGTGATCCTGGATGCCGGGGCGTGCGTGCCTGCCGATCGCAAGGCCCCGTTCGAGGCGGAGGCGATTCGGCTGTGCGCCGCCGACACCCCCAACCGGGTGCGTTCCGCGGTCGAGATCCTCGCCGAACGCTGCGCCGAGCGCTCGTTCACCGAACGGCACGCGGAGGCGAGCCGCGGCCGACGGGTGCGTGTGGTGCCGGGCGCCCAGGGCATGTCCGACCTCATCGCGACGGTTCCGACCGTCATCGCGGAAGGGGTCATGGACCGCCTCACGCAGCAGGCGACGGTCATCATCGATGCGCGCACTCCCGACGACGACCCGCGCACCACCGATCAGGTGCGTGCCGACGTGCTCAGCGACCTGCTGCTGACGGGCGCGCCGGCGCTCGATCCGACCGCGTACGGCGACGGGCCGGGAACGCTCGGTGCGATCCGCGCCCAGGTGCAGGTCATCGTGCCCGCCCTCACCCTCCTCGGCGCCGACGAGGGACCCGTCGACCTGGTCGGGCGCGCACCCATCGACGCCGCCACCGCGCGGTGCCTCGCTGCCGAGACCCACTCGCTCGCGCGCGTGCTCACGGATCCCGTCGACGGCACCGTCATCGCGGTCGACCGGTACCGCACCGCCGTACCGCAGCGGCGATTCCTGCGCGCCCGCGACCAGCACTGCCGTTTTCCCGGATGCCGCCGCGCGGCCATCCGCTGCGAGATCGACCACACCATCGACCATGCCCGGGGTGGACCCACCGCGCTGTGGAACCTGGCCCACCTGTGCCAGCGGCACCATTCGATGAAGCAGTTCACCGCGTGGAGGGTGCGACAACATCCCGGCGGCGTTCTGGAATGGACATCTCCGACCGGCCGCCTCTACCGCGAAGACGCACCCGTGCCGCCGGTCGCGTTCGTCATGAGTCCTGCGCCACCGCCGGTACCCACCGACACCGCACCGCCGTTCTGATCCGCACGCTGGCCGTCCGGCATGCCGTGCACCGGCGCGCGGTCGTTAGAACCGCGGCGCGGCGGCGTCACGACAGCGGTGCGGCGCCCTCCGACAGGGTCGACGCCGTCACGCCCGGAACGTCCTCGAGTGCGTAGTACACCGGCAGGCCGCGCGCCTCGGCGATCGCGACGTCCTGATCCGCACCGCGCGACGCTCCCGGCAGGCGCAGCACCGCATCGCAGCGCTGGAGCAGGCGCTCCGCCGTCGGGTACATCACCTCCGCGGCCAGCGGGTCGGTCGGGCCCGTCGCCCCCGCGCTGTCGAGCACCGGCAGCGCCACCCATTCGCCGATCATCGGCAGATGACCGGCTCGAAACAGCGGCCACGCCGCCGTCTCGAGCCGTTTCAGGTTCTTCGCCATCAGCGCGGGGTCACCATCGGTGCCGGACGCGTAGGGGCCGGCGATCAAGATCATCAACGACGTACTCATGTCGGCTACACTAAGACACAACGTGCAAAAACAAGAAAGAACGTGAATGCTCGCCGCTGCCCGCAAAGACCTCCTGCTCGACCGCCTCCGCCGCGATGGGCGCATCGTCGCGAAAGAGATCGCCGCCGAACTCGGCCTCTCCGAAGACAGCATTCGTCGCGATCTGCGCGACCTCGATGCCGCCGGCCTCGCCGTGCGCGTCTACGGCGGCGCCCTGCCCGCCTCGCCCGCCGTCGTCGACTACGCCTCCCGCACCGCCGTCGCCCCCGACAGCAAGCGCCGCGTCGCCGCCGTCGCGGCATCCCTCATCGAACCCGGCGCCACCGTCATCCTCGACGGCGGCACGACCAGCCTCGCCCTCGTCGACGCGCTCCCGCGCACCCAGCCCGGCACGGTCATCACCCACAGCCCCACCATCGCCGCCGCCCTCCTCGACCACGTCGTCGACGTCTTCCTCATCGGCGGCCAGCTGTTCAAGCACTCCGCCGTGGCCTGCGGAGCCGCCGCCGTCGAAGCGGCCAGCCGCATCAGCGCCGACCTCTTCTTCGTGGGCGTCACCGGCATCCATCCCACCGCCGGACTCACCACCGGCGATGCCGACGAAGCTGCCATGAAACGCGCGCTCGCCGCCCGCGCCGCCGACACCTATGTGCTCGGCAGCGACGAGAAGATCGGCACCGCCTCTCGGTACGAGGTGCTCGCTCTCGACGCCGTCACCGCGATCATCGCCGACGTCGCCGAAGCCGACCCGACCGCACGCGCACTCGCCGCGCGCGGCGTGACCCTGCTGCACGCACGCTGACTCAGACGGCGATCATCACCAGACTCGCGATCGTGCCGACCGGGTGGTCGGGCCGCACCGACAGCGTTGCCTGATTCGCCCGCACGGCATGGCGCGGCGCGAACGCCGGATCTCGCGTCGCCGTGCGGTGACCGGCAGCGCCCATGAGGTGCGCCAGCTGTCGCCGTCGCTCCTCGTCCGTCGTGTGCCGCCCGTCGTCGGCCACCGACACCGTCGTGCGGTGATGATCGCGATGTGCTCGCACCACGATCCGGCCCGCCGTACGGCAATGGCCGATCGCATACGACAACAGGTCGGCGAGCACCTGACGCAGCTGCGTCTGCTCGAACCGCACGCTGCCGCAGCCCTCATCGATCACCTGCAGCGTCACCCCTCGGGCCCCTGCAACGCCCAGGAACACGGCGCATACGTCCGAGAGGGCCGCCGACACCTCGGTGGCGGGTATCGACCGCGCGACGTCCTCACGAGCCGTGCGGAACAGATCGTCCACCACGTCGACCAGCTGTTCCGTCGCCCGACTCAGCCGCCCGCCGATCTCACCAGCCGGGGAGTGCGATTCGAGCAGCTCGGCATAGCCGGCCACCGTCGTCAGGTGACCGCGCAGGCGGTGCGCCGCATCGCGCAGGAAGTCGTCACGGATCCGCGACGCCTCGAACACCGTCGTCATATCGCGCGCCACGATCACCGCGCCCCGCCGGGCGCCGCGCTGATCTCGGAACGGGCGGGCGGTGATCGACATCGCGCGCTGCTCGGCCCCTTCGCCCACCCACGTCGTATACGGAATCGCGTTGCCCGTCGACGCCACGTGGTGCAGGAGCTGCGGCCCCACCGCGATCGGCGTGGTCCGGTCGGCGTGGAAGAGGCGCAGGTCGCGGTACTCCGCGCCGGCGCTCAGGGTCTCGGGCAGCCCGGCCCGTGCGAACGCGTCGCGTGCCGGGCCGTTCAGGCGTAGGGGGATGCCGCGCTCATCGGTCACGATCACCGCTTCGCCGACGATCTCGTTCAGGGCCGACAGCACGAGCGGCCCGTCATCGCAGGCGCGGCGCGAGAGGCGGCCGCGTCCGCGCGCCGTCGATCCCGTTCTCCTCCTCGCCATACTCATGGGTCCTCTTCCGTGCTCGCCACGGTGTGCATCCCCCTCGACGGTTCTAGCAGAGGGCTTCGCTCGGCTCCGAGCGCAGCGGCGGCAGTTGTAGGTGGAATCACCGACGCGTTCTGCGCTGCCGTGCGCGAACTCGCCGTCTTCTTCGTCATTTTCGACGGCGAGCCGCACGAGTGCGTGAAAATGGTCGTCGGCGGGGGCCACTCGACAGGAGAATGCACATGTCACGCCCGTGCCCCCGATCGCTCCGCCTCCACGTGATCCCGCGATCGTGACGGGGCAGCTCCGCATCCTCGACGTCATGGTCGTCGAGGATCAACCGCTCTTCCGCGAGATGCTCGCCGTGCTGTTGGCCGATCAGAACGGCCTGCGCGTCTCCGCCGTCGCCTCCTCGGCGCAGAGCGCCCGCAACACCGACGTCCGCACTCTCGATGTCGCCCTCATCGACCTGCGCCTGCCCGATGGCGACGGCATCCGGCTGGGCCGCGAGCTGCGGCTTCGCCGCCCCGGTCTCGGCATCCTCGTGCTCTCCGCGTCCGACTCGATCAGCACCCTCCTGGAGGTTCCGGGCAGCGAGGCCGCCGGGTGGGGCTTTCTCTCCAAGAACTCCTCGCTGTCGGCATCCGCGCTCGTCTACGCCATCCGCGCCGTCGCCGCCGGGCGCACCGTGCTCGATCCCGCGATCCGCGCTCAACGCGAGATCCGCCGCAACAGCCCGCTCACCCGGCTCAGCCGACGCCAGCGCGAAGTGGTCGCCCTCGTCGCCGAGGGCTTGACCAACGCGGCGATCGCCGACCGGTTGGGCATCTCGCCCCGCTCCGTCGACGCGCACCTCAACGCGGCCTACGGCCTGCTCGGC